>QFQD01000038.1 GCA_003241485.1 Ancylobacter novellus | reverse complement strand
GTCGCCAATGCGTTGAACATGATCGATACAGCGCACCGGCGACAGATTGTAGTAAGTCGTCACAAGTTTCCACTGGCGTCTGTCGTGAAAACCGGGATTTAAAAGAGGCATCCTGCCACGCCATTCTCAGGGGCGCGCGCTTTAGCGCAGGCCCGGCTCAGGCGTCGTTGATGCGGAGAAGGCAGTCGACGGCGTGCCCCCGCGCCAGTCTAGGGCGCGAGGGGGACCAGACCGTCTTGCAATGGCGCGGGGGCCTGCCGCGGGTCGACGTTCGCCTCAGTGCAGGATCTGGCTGAGTCCATGAAGATCACCCGGTTCGCCACCTGCCGCGCAAAGCCCATTTCGTGCGTCACGCACAGCATGGTCATGCCTTCCTCGGCGAGGCTCACCATGGTCTCAAGCACCTCCTTGACCATTTCCGGGTCGAGCGCCGAGGTCGGCTCGTCGAACAGCATGATCTTCGGCTTCATGCACAGCGCGCGGGCGATGGCGACACGCTGCTGCTGACCGCCGGAGAGCTGGCCGGGGTACTTGTTCGCCTGCTCGGGGATCTTCACCTTCTTGAGGAAGTGCATCGCCAGTTCGTCGGCGTCCTTCTTGGGCATCTTTCGCACCCAGATCGGCGCCAGCGTCAGGTTCTCCAGAATGGTGAGGTGCGGGAAAAGGTTGAAGTGCTGGAAGCACATGCCGACCTCGCGGCGGATCTCGTCGATCCGCTTGAGGTCGTTGGTCAACTCGATGCCGTCCACCACGATGGTGCCCTGCTGGTGCTCCTCCAGCCGGTTGATGCAGCGGATCATGGTCGACTTGCCCGAACCGGACGGCCCGCAGATGACGATGCGCTCGCCGCGCTGCACCTTCAGGTTGATGTCCTTCAGGACGTGGAACTCGCCGTACCATTTGTGGACGCCGACCAGCTCGACCGCGACGTCCTTGCCCGGAGGCGTGTGCACCGCAGGCAACTCGTCGCTCGGAACGATGGAATGGGTGTCGGTCATGAGTGTCTCCGTCGTTCAGCGTCTGTGGGAGGTGTTCAGCCGGCGCTCCACGAAGAGCGAGTAGCGCGACATGCCGAAGCAGAACAGGAAGTAGACGATGCCGGCAAAGGCGAAGCCGGTATAGAGCGTGACCGGGCTCGCCCAGTTGGGATCGGTGAAGGACGCGCGGAGCTGGCCGAGGAAGTCGAAGATCGACACGATCAGCACCAGCGTGGTGTCCTTGAACAGGCTGATGAAGCTGTTGACGATGCCCGGAATGACCAGCGTCAGCGCCTGCGGCAGGATGATGAGGCGCATCATCTGGCTCCAGGTCAGCCCCACGGCCATCGCGCCCTCATACTGCCCCTTGGAGATGGCCTGCAGACCGCCCCGCACCACCTCGGCCATATAGGCGGCCGAGAACAGCGCCACGCCGACGAGGGCACGCAGCAGCCCGTCGGGATTGGCGCCCTGCGGCAGGAACAGCGGCAGCATGTAGGTCGCGAAGAACAGCACGGTAATCAGCGGCACACCGCGCCAGAACTCGATGAACGCCACCGAGAGCAGCCGCACGATCGGCATCTGCGAACGCCGCCCGAGCGCCAGCAGGATGCCGAGCGGCAGAGAGGCGACGATGCCGGTCACCGCGATGACCAGCGTGACCAGCAGGCCGCCCCATTGCCGCGTCTCGACATGCGACAGGCCGAAGTCGATGTCCCAGGCCAGCACCAGCAGGCCAAAGGCGAGGAACACCCAGCCGGTGGTGCGCGCGGCGGCCCATCCGCTGCCGCCGATGGCGCCGATGAACCCGCCAATGAGCGCCATCACCAGCAGCGCGGTCAGCACATAATCGAGCCAGAAGACGATGTTCACCCCCGCGACATGGGCGTCGCCGACCAGTGCGTGGATGAGGCCGAAATGCTCGAACAGGAAGGCCGAGGCATCGATGTTGCCGCCGGTCAGCAGCACGAAGGCGCCGATCGGGAAGACGACGAAGAAAAGGAACGAATTCAGCCGCTTCATCGGCCAGCTCGGCACCAGCAGCGGCACCAGCAGGATCGCCCCGGTCGCAAAGACGACATTGGGTCGCCAGCGTTCCGCGATCGGATAGAAGCCGTAGATCAGCTGGCCGAACTTTGCCTGAATGAACGGCCAGCAGGCGCCGACCTCCGGCCCGAGGCACGCCTCGCGGTTCTCGCCGGTCCACACCGCGTCGATCAGCAGGAAGCGGATCAACGGCGGGGCAATGAGCAGCAGCAGGCCGAGGCCGACAAGCGTGAGGATGGTGTGGAAGAAGCCGGAGAACAGGTTCTCCCGCATCCAGCCGATGACGCCGACATTGCGCACCGGCGGGGGAAGCGGCGTGATCAGCTCCGAGCGGATGAAGGTGCCGTCGTCAAACGTCATGCTCATGGCCGCCCCCTCACCGTTCCACAAGCGCGACGCGCTTGTTGTAGTTGTTCATGATGATGGAGGTGATGATCGACAGCAGGAGATAGACGCCCATCGTGATCGCGATGATCTCGATCGCCTGGCCTGTCTGATTGAGCGAGGTGCCGGCGAACACTGCCACGAGGTCGGGATAGCCGATGCCAACGGCGAGCGACGAGTTCTTAGTCAGATTCAGATACTGGCTGGTCAGCGGGGGGATGATGACACGCATCGCCTGCGGAATGACCACCAGCCGCAAGGTCTGGCCGTTGCGCAGCCCCAGCGAATGGGCCGCTTCGGTTTGACCATGGCTGACCGACTGGATACCCGCGCGCACATTCTCGGCGATGAAGGCCGCCGTATAGGTTGCGAGCGCCACGGTCAGCGCAACGAATTCGGGAATGACCCGCATGCCGCCGACGAAGTTGAAACCCTTCAGCTCGGGATGTTCGAAGCTGATGGGAAAGCCGGTGAAGAACATCGCCGCGAGCGGCACCAGGATGAGGATAGCCAGGCCAATGGGCAGCATGGGAAACCCACGCCCGGTCTCCGCCCGCCGGTCGCGCGACCAGTGGCTGAGCAGGATCACCGCCAGCAGCGCGGCGCCCGTGGCCCACAGCACATAGCCCGTTCCCGCATCGAAGATCGGGCGCGGCATGACCACGCCGCGATTGGAGATGAAGACTTCGCCGAACACATTGATGCTCTGGCGCGGATTGGGCATCGCACTCAGCACCGCGAGGTACCAGAACAGAATCTGGAACAGCGGCGGCAGATTGCGGATCAACTCGACATAGACGGTCGAGAGCAGCCGGATGACGAAATTCTTGGAAAGCCGGCCGACGCCGACGAGAAAGCCGATGATCGTCGCGAAGAAGATGCCGACCACCGCGACAAGGATCGTGTTCAACAACCCGACGACGAATGCCCGGCCATAGGTCGAGGTTTCGGAATAGGGGATCAGCGTCTGGCTGATGCCGAAGCCGGCGGTGTTGTCGAGGAAGCCGAAGCCGGTGGCGATCTTCTGCGCCGCCAGATTCTGGCGTGCATTCTCGACAAACATCCAGCCGAAGAAGATGACCAGCGCCAGCGCGATCAATTGCAGCCCGATGCTGCGTACTTTCGGGTCGTTGATGAAAGAGGTCTTCGAACGCCCGGAGACAGGCTCAACCAGATCCGACATGTTCCCCCTCGCCCCATTGCGGGGCCAGCTGCAGCTTCCGGCGCCGAACTTCTGTCAGCTTGCCCGGAACGAACGGGCCCCCGGCTATCGCCGGGAGCCCGCGCTTGTCTTGCCGATCAGCGGATCGGCGGGGCGTATTGCAGGCCGCCCTTGTTCCACAGCGCATTCACGCCGCGGGCGAGCTTGAGCGGGGTGTCGGGGCCGACATTCTTGTCGTACATCTCGCCGTAATTGCCGACGTTCTTGATGATCTGGTAGCCCCAGTCATTGCCGATGCCCATGCCCTCACCGAACTTGCCTTCGGTGCCGAGCAGGCGCTTCACTTCCGGATTGGCCGAGGACTTCAGCTGGTCGTCGACATTCTTCGAGGTGACGCCGAGCTCTTCGGCGTTGAGCTGCGCGAACAGCACCCACTTCACGATGTCGAACCACTGGTCGTCACCATGCGCGACCACCGGGCCGAGCGGCTCCTTGGAGATGATCTCCGGGAGAACGATATGGTCGTCCGGGTTCGTCAGCTTGAGACGCTCGCCGGCGAGGCCCGAACGGTCGGTGGTGAGCACGTCGCAACGGCCGGCGTCATAGGCCTTGACCACCTCGTCATTGGTGGCGAAGGCGATGACTTCATAGGTCATGTTGTTGGCGCGGAAGAAGTCGGCGAGGTTCTGCTCGGTCGTCGTGCCGGTCTGCGTGCAGACGGAGGCGCCCGACAGCTCCATGGCCGAGTTCACCTTCTTGTCCTTGCGGATCATGAAGCCCTGGCCGTCATAATAGGTGACGCCGGTGAAGTTCAGGCCGAGCGAGGTGTCGCGCGTGATGGTCCAGGTGGTGTTGCGCGAGAGGACGTCGATATCGCCCGACTGCAGGGCGGTGAAGCGGTCCTTGGCGGACAGCGGGGTGAACTTCACCTTCGTCGCATCGCCGAAGACGGCGGCGGCGACAGCGCGGCAGAAGTCCACGTCGAGGCCGGTCCAGTTGCCCTTGTCGTCCGGGGTGGAGAAGCCGGGAAGGCCCTGGCTGACGCCGCACTGGACGAAGCCTTTCGACTTGATCTGGTCGAGCTTGGCCGCCTGGGCGCCGACGGCGACGAGGCCGAAAGCGCCGGCAAGGGCGAACGTGGAGAGGAGGCGTTTCATGTTTGCAGCCTTCTTCATCGGTTTTGAGCTGACGTAACGCCCACAAAGGCGGGCGGCACGGGTGGAATGCTAAAGCAATTCGCATGCCGCAATGGGGAAACTCGGCGCAACATGCGATGCGTCCTTCGTCTGAGGGCTGCGACAGAGACCCCCAGCGCGCGGCTCTCCCAGACGTAAGGTCATCAGAACGCCGGATTATCATCGGGTCAAGCGCTTGACGCCACCGACCCTCCCCCACTCAATGGCCTCCCCACTTTCCACGAAGCAGTCAGCACGCATGTCAGGACATCCGAAATCCCCCGGCCATCCCGCTTTGGCCATTGAGACCGAGCTCGTCATCGCGGGTCGCGATCCACAGCGTTTCGACGGATTCGTGAACACGCCGATCGTGCGCGGCTCCACCGTCCTGTCCCCCACCGTGGCAGACCTCGAAGGCCATACCGGCCGCTACAGCTATGGCCGCCGTGGCAATCCGACGGTGGAGGGGCTGGAACAGGCCCTGACGGCGCTCGAGGGCGGCGCGGGCGTCGTGGTCACGCCGTCCGGGCTTTCGGCGGTCGGCATCGCGCTGCTCTCGGTGGTGAAGGCCGGCGATCACCTGCTGGTCGTCGACACGGCCTACCAGCCGACCCGCCGCATCTGCAACGAGCAGCTCAAGCGATTTGGCATCGAGACCACCTATTACGACCCGCTGGTCGGCGCCGGCATTGAAAGTCTCATCCGCCCCAACACCCGCGCCATCTTCCTGGAATCCCCTGGCTCGCAGTCCTTCGAGATCCAGGACGTTCCCGCCATTGTCGACGTCGCCCGCGCTCGCGGCATCGTCACACTGATGGACAACACCTGGGCGACGCCGCTGTTCTTCCGGCCGCACGATTTCGGCGTCGATGTGTCGATCCAGGCCGGCACCAAATACATAAGCGGCCATTCCGACATCAACATCGGCACGGTCTCCGCCAGCGCAGCGGTATGGGAGCAGGTGAAGCTCACCCATGGCGATTTCGGCATCACCGTCGCGCCGGAGGACGCCTATCTCGCGGCGCGCGGCCTGCGCACCATGGCGCTGCGGCTGTCCCGGCACCAACAATCGGCACTCACGGTCGCGCAGTGGCTGGCGGGACGGCCGGAGGTGCTGCGGGTGCTGCACCCCGCCCTCCCCGACGCCACCGGGCACGCCCTGTGGAAGCGCGACTTCAAGGGTTCGTCCGGCCTGTTCAGCATAATCCTCAAGCCGGTGCCGAAGGCAGCCGTGGCGGCGTTCCTCGACAATCTCGCGCTGTTCGGCCTCGGCTATAGCTGGGGCGGGTTCGAGAGCCTCGCCATTCCCTTCGACTGCTCGTCCTATCGCTCGGCGACGGCATGGGAGCCGGGCGGGCCCGGCGTGCGGCTGCACATCGGGCTAGAGGATACCGGCGACCTCATCGCCGACCTCGAACAGGGCCTCGCGCACCTGCGCGCGGCGAGCTGATCTCAGCTGCCGGGCTTGCGGTAGACTGAAATGCGCAGGCGTCGGCCATCGGTATATTCAAAGCCGTCAATGTCGACGCCGCGCTCGATGCGCATGCCCAGCGATTCGGCGCGGCGCACGAACCGCGCTTCCTGCCGGCGCTCGACGAAGACCAGCCGGCAGCCGCCCTCATTGAGGAAATCGGCGGCCGCCGCGCCGTCGAGCAGCCGCAGCCGCCCCGGCAGCAGGAAGGCGAGGCTCGGCTCGTTATAGCCGGCCGAACCGATGGTCACCGGCCCGGCCTCGGGCGCGCACGTCATCGCATTGGCGATGCTCGCGAGGCGCGGCGAGATCCAGACCGAGCGCATCTGCGGGACGATGAGTTGCATCACGCCGAAGCCGGAGACCAGCATGCCGGCCATCGCCAGCAGTGCCGCGCGCTCCAGACCAAGTTCGCGCACCGCACCGGCCGCCGCCACAAGCGCGAAGAAACCCACCAGCAGCAGCGGCCAGGCGAGCAGGCTCGTCGTCCGGTCGAACAGCGCCAGCCCCAGCAACGCCAGCACCGCGATCAGCGCCCCGATCACCGGCCACAGCCACAGCAGGCGGACGAGACGGGTGTTGGACAGGGCCAGCGCCCCGCGCTCCATCGCCAGCGCGACGAGGATGGCAATGGCGGGGAAGAGCGGCACGGCATAGCCGGGAATCTTGGCGGGAAGAAACTCCATCACCACCCAGGCCGGCAGCAGCCACGCCAGCAGATAGCGCACCGCGCGCAGCTGCCGCGCCGCCCAGATGACGGGAACCGCGAGCGCCGCCAGCGGTGCCGCCGGCCAGAAAAGGCCCCAGAACATCAAGAAATAACTGCCGGGTGGGATGCCAAGCCCTGGAAAGGCCGGGGTGACCCGGCCGATGATGTTCTCCGGCACCGGCCAGTCCGCCCCGGAGGCGTAGTGCCGGATGAGGAACCAGACGAGGCCGACCGCAAGGCAGGCGCCGAGGCCCTGCAAGGGCGCGAAGCCCCGCAAGAGCCGCGGCGACCGGTCGAGCGCGATCAGCGTCGCCAAAGCGAGCGCGGGATAGAACGGCGTTATAAGCCCCTTTATGAAGAACGCGCCGGCCAGCGCGCCCCAGAAGATAGCCGCAAGCCGCCAGTCGACCGGGTACGCCGGCGCCCCGCCCGTCTCCGCCGGCGCGCCCTGGCGCATGTAATGCCGCCCAAGCGCACCGATCATCGCCGCACTCGCGGCCAGCAGCGCGGCATCGGGAACCGCCACCCGCGCGGCCACGCCCACGGCGGCCGAGGTGGCCAGCAGCAGAGCGGCAAACAGCGCCGCGCGGCGACCGACGAACGCCAGCGCCGCCCAGAATGTGAGCAGAACCGCCGCCAGGCCGAAGCCGAGCGAGGGCAGCCGGTACAGCCCGATGACGCGCGTCGCGTGCCGCACGCCGAGCGCGTCGGCTGTCGCGACCACCGCGGCCTGCAGCCAGTGCTGACCGAGCGGGCGCGTGCGCGGCCATTCGGTGCCGATCCGCACATCGGCGAGATTTCCGGTTTCCACCATCTGCTGCGAGATGACCGCGAAGCGGGCCTCGTCCCGGTCGAGCACAGGAATGGCGAAGGTGCCGGGCAGGAAGGCAAACAGGCTCACCAGCAGCAGTAGGGCAACCGCCCGCCGGTTCGACTGGGTGCATCGGTCGAAGATGTCGCCGATCCGGTTGGCGACCCGCCAGCTGCTCTTCGCGGGGGACGGCGCCGTAGGCCTGCGTCCCCATTCTGCCCTGGAATTCATCACGCTCGTCCGATTCGACACGCGCTGACCATATCAGAGCCGACCCGGCAGCGACCCGCCGTAATGGACGCTGGCGCGCCTCAACCTGTCACATCGAGCGGCTCAGACGAGCGGTACGCCGCTTCTTCCGCGTTCCAGCCCCGCAGCAGGATCGGCACGCGCGAGGCCGGCAGCGCCTTGGAATAGAGATAGCCCTGCGCCAGGTCGCAGCCATTAGAGCGCAGATAGGCGGCCTGCGAGCGGGTCTCGACGCCTTCCGCCACGGTCTTGATGCCGAGACTGCGCCCGAGGTTGATGACCGCTCGCACGATGGCGGCATCGTCCACGTCATGCTCGATATCGTGCACGAAGGAACGGTCGATCTTGATCCGGTCTACCGGGAACTGCTTCAAATGCGTCAGCGAGGCGTAGCCGGTGCCGAAATCGTCGAGCGCGATACTCACGCCCGCCTGGCTCAGCGACTGCAGGCTTTGCCGCACCATCTCGGTGCCGCGACCGAGGAAGACCGTCTCCGTCACCTCGATCATCATCCGCTCCGGCGGCAGCTGCATCGCGTCCAGCGCCGCCAATATGCGCTCGGGCAGCTCGCCACGCGCAAATTCCGCCGAGGTGACGTTGATCGCGACATGACAGAAGTCACAACCCATCGCCGTCCACGCCGCCATATCGCGCGTGGTCAGTTCGAGCAGCCGCTCGCCGAGTTCGACCGCCAGATGGGGATCGTCGAAGACCTGGCCGAACTCGGCCGGCCCCAGCAGCCCCTTGCGCGGGTGACGCCAGCGCATGAGCGCCTCGAACCCGACGATTTCGCCAGAGGTCAGCGAAACCTTCGGCTGGTAATACGGCATGAACTCGCCGTTCTTCAGCCCGAGGCGGACGCGAGCGGCGAGCTGGATGCGGCTTTCCGTCGCCTGCTGCATGCGCGGATCGTATTCCACCGCGATGCCCCGGCCGGCCGCCTTGGCGCGGTAGAGCGCAATGTCCGCGTTCTTCAGCAGGGTCGAAGGGTCGGTTCCGTGGTCGGGCGCCACCGTCACGCCGACACTGCCCCGGCAGGACAGCGAGGAGCGCCTGTAGACGAAGGGCAGGCTTAGCGCCGACAGAATGCTCTGGGCGGTCACCATGGCATCTGTCGGGCTCTCCAGCCGCGACAACAGCACGATGAACTCATCGCCGCCAAGGCGCGCGACGGTGTCGAGATCAGTCACGCAGCCCATGAGCCGGCGGGCCGCCTCCACAAGCAGCGCATCGCCGGCATCGTGGCCGAGCGTGTCATTCACATCCTTGAACTGGTCGAGATCCACCAGCATCACGCCGACATGATGCCCGTTGCGCCGGGCACGCCGCAGCGCGACCTCCAGCTTGTCACGCATCAATCCGCGGTTGGGCAGGTCGGTCAGCGCATCATGGTTGGCCATGTGCCACATGCGCTGCTCGGCTTCCTTCTGCTCCGTGATGTCCTGGAAGATGCCGAAGGCGCGCACGACCTTGTCGCCGTCCTTCTCCAGCTCGCAGGTCTTGCGCACCAGCCGGTGCTGGCCCTGCGCATTGACGAAGGGAAGCTCGATTTCAAACGGGTCGCCGCTACGCAGCGCCGCCATGAATTTCCGCTTAAACTGATGCCGGGCCTCGGGCGGGAAATGCGACTGCGACTGCTCGACCGTGACCCCTCGCCCCGGCGGCAGCCCGTAGATGCGATAGATGCCGTCCGACCAGTTCAGCCGCTGCGTCGCGACGTCGAACTCCCACCCACCGACCTTGGCGAGCAGCTCGGTCTGGGCCAGCAAGGTCTGCCGGCGCCAGAGTTCGCGGCTCTGCATCTCCAGAAGGCTCTGGCTGGTGCGGCGATGCTCGATCTCGCGCTTGGCCCGCCGCGTCGCCTGATGCAGCCGGAACTGGTCGACGATGATGTGGACGAAGTGGTCGACGGCCTCCATGTCGGCCGTCGTCGGCTCGCGCGGCTCGGGCCCGAAAACGCAGAGCGAGCCGATGTTCAGCCCTTCCTGCAGGGCGATCGGCGCGCCGATGTAAAAGCGGATGTGCGGGGCGCCGGTGACGTAAATGTTGTCTGCGAACCGCGGGTCGCGCCTCGCGTCCGGCACCACCAGCGGCGGCGCCTGCATGATCGTCCAGGCGCTGAACGAATGCTCGCGCGAGGTTCCCTCGCCCCCTTCCCAGCCCGCCGTCGCCTTGAACCACTGGCGGTCCCGGTCGACGAGGCCGACGCAGACGAAAGGAACGTCAAGCGCCTGGCGGGCGAGTTCGCAGACCCCCTGGAGCGCCGCGGAGACGCCGCTGTTCATGATCTCCAGCGAATGAAGCTCGGCAAGCCTTTCAGCCTCGTTCTCCGGAATCGGAAATGACATCTCCCACCTTGATGTTGAACGGCAAAGGCCGGCCGAACGAAGGGAACCCGCAAGCACGACGGAAAGGCTCACACAGGGCGGAAACGGTCGATGAAGCGCCGCCCATTACCTTTGGGGAGAATATCAGCATCAATGTCGGTGAACGACAATAGGTAGAACAGGCAATAACTTGCCGTCACTCGGCAGCGCCGGCCACCTCTGCCGGGACGAGACCGCCGCTCTCCACGATGAAACGGGCCACTTCCGCAACGCCGTCGCCCGCGCGGACATTGGCGAAAACGAAGGGGCGCCGGCCGCGCATGCGGCGGGAATCGCGGTCCATCACCTCCAGCGAGGCGCCGACATAGGGAGCGAGGTCGATCTTGTTGATCACCAGGAGGTCGGAGCGGGTGATGCCGGGCCCGCCCTTGCGCGGGATCTTCTCCCCCGCCGAGACGTCGATGACATAGATGGTGAGATCGGCAAGCTCGGGCGAGAAGGTTGCCGCCAGATTGTCGCCGCCGGACTCGATCAGGATCAGGTCAAGGCCAGGAAAACGCCCGCGCATCTCGGCGATGGCGGCGAGATTGGCGGAGGCGTCCTCGCGGATGGCGGTGTGCGGGCAGCCGCCGGTCTCGACGCCCATGATCCGCTCCGCCGGCAGCGCACCGGCACGGGTGAGGATCTCGGCATCCTCCTTGGTGTAGATGTCGTTGGTGATGGCGCAGAGGTCGTAGCGGTCGCGGAAGATGCGGCACAGCGCTTCCATCAGCGCGGTCTTGCCCGAACCGACCGGGCCTCCAATGCCGACCCTGAGCGGTCCGCTGCTCTCGACTGCCATGGAACTCTCCTCACCTCAGCTGCGAAACAGGCGCGTGTACTGCGTCTCATGGCGCATGGAGGCAATGTCGGAGCGCAGCGCGGCCCCGCCCATGCGCTCCAACGGCACCGTCAGTGCCAGCGGCGCTATCTCACGCGCCGTCACGGTCGCCGCCGCCAACGCCCGATTGCCATCGGTCTGACCGAGCGGCACCAGCCGCACCGCCGCCGAAACCAGATTGGCGGCGACGGCGTTGAGATAGGCCGCCAGCGTCGCCGGCAAGGGCAGGCCATGCGCGGCCGCCGCGATGCCGACAGCGACGGGATAGGCGACGCGCCCCTGCCAGATCTGCGCCACGCGCTCGAAAATCGGGGCGGGCCAGGCGATGCGCGTCGCGGCGATGAAGGCGTCGCCCTGGTTCAACGTTTCCATCTGGCGCTCGCGCGACGGAGCGAAGGCCGCCGCCAGCTCGAGAACCTCCACCAGCACTTCGTCCGCCCCCGCCGATGTCGCCCGAAACGCATGGGCGAGCAGCACCGCATCCGCGAACGGGCCGCCATGGCGCAGCAGATCGTCGACCCAGCGGGAGAGCGAGGCGAGATCGCGCACGTCCTGCGTCTCCACCGCCCATTCAAGGCCGTGCGAATAGGCAAAGGCGCCAACTGGATAGGCCGGCGACAGCCAGACGAACAGCGGCAGCAGATCCGGCCCGGCGCTTTCGGTCCCGAGGTCGGCTGCCGTCATGTCAGGGACTTAGCGCTCATGGCGATGGCCGTGATGCCCGTGCCCGTGCTCATGATGGTCGTGGTCGTGACCATGATCGTGTCCGCAGCCGCACTCCGCACCATGCTTGTGCTCATGGCCCGGCGCGGCCTGAACGTTCAGCACGTCGCGGGCGCGGTGTTCGTGGTCGTGGTGCTTGTGCTCGTGATGATCGTGGTCGTGACCATGCTCGTGGTCGTGATGCTTGTGACCATGATGCCCATGATCGTGATGGGCATGCTCGCCATGATCATGCCCGCAGCCGCACGCCTCGCCATGCGCGTGATGGTCATGGCCGTGGTCATGAGCGGCGTGCCCATGCGCCTCGGCGGCTTCATAGGCGCCGCCCTCGGGCTCGAACGCCGCCTCGACCACCTCGACGCTGGCGCCGAGGCCGCGCGCCATCTCTTCCAGAACCGGATCGCGGGCGATGCGGATGCGGTCGGCCAGCAGTTCGGCCGGCACATGGCGGTTGCCGAGGTGCCAGGCAAGACGCGCGAGATGATGGGCGTCCTGCGCCACGATCTCGGCCACCGGCTCTTCCGCCGCAACCACCGCCACGGTGCGCCCGTCTTCGAGCGCGATCCCGTCATCCTGCTTCAGCCGGGTGGCTTCCGGCAGGTCGAGCAGGAACGCCACGTCGCCTTCACCGCGCATGGCGATGCGGCGCCGGTGCCGGCCGTCATGCGGCAGCACCACGCGGTCCGCCGCGGTGGCGACGTCCCAGGTTCCGGCAGGCAGAAGCGTACGGGCACGGATCATGATCGGCTCTCCTCGGGGGACTGTCTGCGCAAAGGTGGGGAGCCTCTGCGGCGATACCATGCCCCGGATGTCTGTTTCCGCATTTCGCCACGCGGGCGGCGGCGAATGCGGCTCCTTACCGATCCTTAGAACAGGAAGTAGCGCTGCGCCATGGGCAGTTCGGTGGCGGGGGCGCAGGTCAGCAATTCGCCGTCCGCACGCACCTCATAGGTCTCGGGATCGATCTCCAGATGCGGCGTGGCACCGTTGTGGATCATCGAGGCCTTCGAGATGCCGCCACGTACATTCTCCACTGCCACCAGCCGCTTCTCCAGCCCGAGGCGGGCGCCGACGCCAAGCTCGACCGCCGCCTTCGAGACGAAGGTGAGACAGGTCGCGGTGCGCGCCTTGCCATAGGCGCCGAACATCGGGCGGTAATGCACCGGCTGCGGCGTGGGGATGGAGGCGTTGGGATCACCCATCTGCGCGGCGACGATGACGCCGCCCTTGAGCACCATGTCCGGTTTTGTGCCGAAGAAGGCCGGCGTCCAGATGACGAGGTCCGCCAGCTTGCCCGTCTCAACCGAGCCGATATGGCGCGACACGCCATGGGCGATGGCGGGGTTGATGGTGTATTTCGCGACATAGCGCTTGGCGCGGGCGTTGTCGTTGCGCTCGCTGTCGCCCGGCAGCAGGCCGCGCTGCAGCTTCATCTTGTGCGCCGTCTGCCAGGTGCGGGTGACCACCTCACCCAACCGGCCCATGGCCTGGCTGTCGGAACTCATCATCGAGATGGCACCGAGGTCGTGCAGGATGTCCTCCGCCGCGATGGTCTCCTTGCGGATGCGGCTCTCGGCGAAGGCGAGGTCCTCGGAGATCAGCGGGTCGAGATGGTGGCACACCATGAGCATGTCGAGATGCTCGTCGAGCGTGTTCACGGTGAACGGGCGCGTCGGGTTGGTGGAAGACGGCAGCACGTTGGGCAGGCCGGCGACCTTCATGATGTCCGGCGCATGGCCGCCGCCCGCCCCTTCCGTATGGAAGGCGTGGATCGTGCGGCCTTTGAAGGCGTCGATGGTGTCCTCGACGAAGCCGCTCTCGTTCAGCGTGTCCGAGTGGATCATCACCTGAATGTCGTAGTCGTCGGCGACCGACAGGCAGTTGTCGATGGCGGCCGGCGTCGTGCCCCAGTCCTCATGCAACTTCAGCGCGCAGGCACCGGCCTCGATCTGCTCGACCAGCGGGCCGGGCAGCGAGGCGTTTCCCTTGCCCGACAGAGCGAGGTTGACCGGGAAGCTGTCAAAGGCGCGCAGCATCATCTCGATGTGAAAGGCGCCCGGCGTGCAGGTGGTGGCGTTGGTGCCGGCCGCAGGGCCCGTGCCGCCGCCGAGCATGGTGGTGACGCCGCTCATCAGCGCATGCTCGATCTGTTGCGGGCAAATGAAGTGAATATGGCTGTCGAAGCCGCCCGCCGTGACGATCTTGCCCTCGCCGGCAATGATCTCGGTGCCCGGCCCGATGACGATGTCGACGCCCGGCTGGATGTCGGGGTTGCCGGCCTTGCCGATGGCGTGGATCTTCCCGTCGCGCAGGCCGATATCGGCTTTCACGATACCCCAGTGGTCGAGGATCAGCGCGTTGGTAATGACCGTGTCGACCGCCCCGTCGGCGCGCGTGACCTGCGACTGGCCCATGCCGTCGCGGATGGTCTTGCCGCCGCCGAACTTCACCTCCTCGCCATAAACCGTGAGATCCTTTTCCACCTCGATGATTAGCGAGGTATCGGCGAGCCGGACGCGGTCGCCGGTGGTCGGGCCGAACATCTCGGCATAGCTGGCGCGGGAAATCTTGATCGACATCGGGAAATTCCGTTCAGGAGACTGTGTTGGAGAGACAGGCGCTGTCGTGGGCAAGCCGCCTCACAATCCGCCCATCACCTCCTGGCGGAAGCCGTAGACCTCGCGCTTGCCGGCGAGCGCGACGAGCATCACCTCGCGGCTCTGCCCCGGCTCGAAGCGAACCGCCGTGCCGGAGGGAATGGCCAGCCGCATGCCGCGCGCCTTTGCCCGGTCGAACGCCAGCGCCGGGTTGGTCTCGAAGAAATGATAATGGCTGCCCACCTGGATTGGCCGGTCGCCGGTATTGGCGACGGTGAGCGCGATGAACTCGCGGCCCGCGAGCAGCTCGATCTCGCCCTCCTCCACCAGCATCTCGCCCGGCGCGCCGCCCTCATGCGCGGACGGGATCGGCTCGTGCACCGTGACGAGCTTGGTGCCATCGGGAAAGGTGGCCTCGACCTGGATGTCGTGGATCATCTCGGCGACGCCCGGCATCACCTGCTCGCGCGTCAACACCTGCGTGCCCAGCGTCATCAGCTCCGCGACGGACCGGCCGTCGCGCGCGCCCTCGATGACCACGTCGGTGATCAGCGCGATTGCCTCGGGATGGTTGAGCTTCACGCCGCGCTCCAGGCGGCGGCGGGCCACCTGCGCGGCCATGGCGACCAGCAGCTTGTCTTTCTCGCGCGGACTGAGATTCATCGGGCAGTCTCCGGACACATAACGGCGAAGGCAGGCGATAGGGGGTGAGTCACTTGCATCAGGAATGCCAGATGCGGGGCACCTCGGCCACACCGAGCGCTGCGATGGCACGGCGGATGGCGACCTCCAGCGGGGCGCCGTCGCGGGCGAGCAGCCGCACCGCGAGCATGCCGTCCCAGGCGCTGACGCCGGCATCGAGATAGTCGGCGAGTTCGTCGGGCAGCCCCAGCGCCGCGCGCACCGCCTCCAGCCGGCTTTCCGCATCGGGCGCCACCAGAAGCACGGTGGCGAAGGCGGCCCACCCACCCGCGCTCGCCCGGCGGTCCAGAAGCCCGGCAATGTCGCCGTCGAGCTGCAGGCCATCGGCATAGACAAGGCGACCGCCACGCCGGATGCGCCAGCTGTCGTGCAATTGGCCGTAGGAAAAACGCTCGCCGCGCGCCGTCCGCCCGAGGATGACGGGTTCGACCAGCAGCAGGCGCGCGTCGGCCGCGATATCGGCGGCGATCGAGCGCTCCACCCGCGCGCCGTCGAACACGATGGTTGCCTGCGGCATCCAGTCGAGGCGCGCGCCCGCCTCGACCTTGAGAGCGACCGCGATCCGCGTGAGCGCGCCGTCGGAGCGGTATACCTTCTCCGCCGCCTGCGTCGTGACCACGAGTTGAGCAAAGTCTGCCGCGCGGATGATCGTCTGGGCGTTATCGCCACCGGTCAGTCCGCCGCCCGTATTGATGAGCACCGCTTCAAGCGCCGCGCCGCGGCGACCGGAGCGCGGAAAGCGCACGCGTGCGAACCCCGCCTCCTCGATAGAACCGCGCACCGTGCGCTCACCCAGCGCCAGTGCCTCCACCGTCAGTCGCCCGTTCCCTCGCCGCTCGACCGGGATCGAGGAAGCGGCTTCAGACGGCAATGCGGTTGCGAACATCGGGATCCTCAAGGGCGGCGCCGTCGCCCGACATCACCACGGCGCCCCGCTCCATCACGATGAAATGGTCGGCGAGTTCCTTGGCGAAGTCAAAATACTGCTCGACCAGCACGATGGCGATATCGCCCTTGCTGCGCAAGTAGCGGATAGCGTTGCCGATATCCTTGATGATCGAGGGCTGGATACCTTCCGTCGGCTCGTCCAGCACCAGCACCTTGGGACGCATCGTGAGGGCGCGGCCGATGGCGAGCTGCTGCTGCTGGCCGCCCGAGAGGTCGCCACCGCGCCGGCGCATCATGCTGTCGAGCACCGGGAACAGCGAGAACACGTCGTCGGGGATGAAACGCTCGGCACGCTTCAGCGGGGCGAAGCCGGTCTCCAGGTTCTCCGCGACGGTGAGCAGCGGGAAGATCTCGCGTCCCTGCGGCACGAAAGCGATGCCGCGGCGCGCCCGCTCGGAGGGCGCCATGGTGGTGATGTCCTCGCCATTGAAGCGGATCGCGCCCTTGGCGACCGGCGCCTGCCCGACGATGGCGCGCATCAGGCTCGTCTTGCCCACGCCGTTGCGCCCGAGCACGCAGGTGACCTTGCCGGGCTCGGCTTTGAGCGACACCCCGCGCAGAGCCTGTGCCGCGCCGTAGAAAAGGTTGATGTCCTGAACTTCGAGCATCCGTCAGCGCCCCAGATACACTTCGATGACGCGCTCATTGGCGCTGACCTGATCGAGCGTGCCCTCGGCCAGAACGGAGCCTTCATGCAGGCACATGACGCGCACATCGAGGTCGCGCACGAACGTCATGTCGTGCTCGACCACGACGACCGAATGGCCATTCGCGTTGATCGCGCGCAGCAGCTCGGCGGTCTGCGCGGTCTCCGCGTCGGTCATACCCGCCACCGGCTCGTCGACCAGCAGGAGCTTGGGGTCCTGCGCCAGCAGCATGCCGATCTCCAGCCACTGCTTCTGCCCATGCGAGAGCGCGCCGCCGAGCCGGTTTCGGTGCTCGGTCAGCTTGATGGTCTCGAAGATCTCGTCGATGCGCTCGCGCGCGGCGGCGGTCTCGCGGCGGAAGATGTTCGGCAGCGCGGAACGCTGGCCTTTCAGCGCGAGGCGCAGATTGTCCAGGACGGTGTGGCTCTCGAACACGGTCGGCTTCTGGAACTTGCGGCCGATGCCGAGGGTGCAGATCTGCGTCTCGTCGAGCTTGGTGAGGTCGGTGGTGCCGCCGGCGAAGAACACGTCGCCCTTGTCGGGGCGGGTCTTGCCGGTGATGACGTCCATCATGGTGGTCTTGCCGGCACCGTTCGGGCCGATGATCGCGCGCATCTCGCCGGGATCGACGGTGAAGGACAGCGCGTTGAGTGCGCGGAAGCCATCGAAGGTGACGGTGACGCCGTCGAGATAGAGCAGCGCCTCGGTCAGGTCCTTCTTTGCGATGGCATCGACCGGCGCGCTCTCGGATTCAAGCGTGTGAGTATCGCTCATCTCTTGGTCCTCACTCGGCCGGCCTGGCTTCGGCGAGCGGCGCGTCCGCCTCGTCAACGGGCGGGTGGCGCTTCTCACGCCAGTCGTAGAAGGTGCCGAGCACCCCCTTGGGCAGGAACAGCGTGACGGCGACAAACAGACCGCCGAGCATGAACAGCCAGTAGGGTGCCAGCATGCCGGAGGTGAAATAGGTCTTGGCGTAGTTCACCAGCACCGCACCCAGCGCCGCGCCGACCAGCGTGCCGCGCCCGCCGACCGCCACCCAGACGATGATCTCGATCGAATTGGCCGGTGAGAACTCGGACGGGTTGATGATGCCGACCTGCGGCACATAAAGCGCGCCGGCGACGCCTGCCAGCATGGCGGAGACGACGAAGGCGACGAGCTTGTAGTTCTCCGCGCGATAACCGGTGAAGCGCACCCGCGTCTCGGCATCGCGGATGGCGACCAGCACCTTGCCGAAATGCGAGCGTACGAGAAAGCGGCACAGCAGGTAGCCCAGCGCCAGCGCCAGCGCTGACAGGACGAACAGCACGGCGCGCGTGCCGTCGGACTGGATGTTGAAGCCGAGAATGTCCTTGAAATCGGTCAGGCCGTTATTGCCGCCAAAGCCCATGTCGTTGCGGAAGAAGGCCAGCAGCAGCGCGAAGGTCATCGCCTGGGTGATGATCGACAGGTAGACGCCGGTGACGCGCGAGCGGAAGGCGAACCAGCCGAACACGAGCGCGAGCACGCCCGGCGCCAGCAGCACCATCAGTGCCGCGAAGGGGAACCAGTCGAAGCCGTACCAGAACCAGGGCAGCTCCTTCCAGTTCAGGAACACCATGAAATCCGGCAGCACCGGGTCGCCATAGACGCCGCGCGTGCCGATCTGCCGCATGAGGTACATGCCCATCGCGTAGCCGCCGAGCGCGAAAAACGCGCCCTGGCCGAGCGAGAGGATGCCGACATAGCCCCAGATCAGATCGACCGAGAGCGCCAGCAGCGCGTAGCAGAGATATTTGCCGAGCAGCGAGACGACATAGGTCGGCACGTAGAGGGAGGATTCCGGCGACACCATCAGGTTCAGCGCGGGCACCAGCACCGCGACGAGGGCCAGGATGCCGAGGAAGACGAGACCGCTGGTCGAGAGCAGAGCGGGCGGGCGGGTGTCTGTCGTGCTCATGCTTCGATCGACCTCCCCTTGAGGGCGAAGAGGCCGCGCGGCCGTTTCTGGATGAAGAGGATGACGATGACGAGCAGGGCAATCTTGCCCAGCACCGCGCCGGCATAGGGTTCCAGCAGCTTGTTGGCGACGCCGAGCGACATGGCGCCGACCAGCGTGCCCCAGAGATTGCCCACCCCGCCGAACACCACGACGAGGAAGCTGTCGATGATGTAGCTCTGGCCCAGATTGGGCGAGACATTGTCGATCTGGCTCAGCGCGACGCCGGCGATGCCGGCAATGCCCGAGCCGAGGCCGAAGGTCATGGCGTCGACCCAGTTGGTGCGGATGCCCATGGAGGCCGCCATCCGGCGGTTCTGCGTCACCGCGCGCATTTCCAGCCCGATGCGGGTCAGCCGCAGCGTTGCCAGCAGCGCGATGAAGACGAGGATGGCGAAGATGATGATCCACAGCCGGCCCGACGTGATCGCCAGCTGCCCGATATCGAACGAGCCGGACATCCAGCTCGGCGCGCCGACCTCGCGATTGGTCGGGCCGAAGATCGTGCGGATCGCCTGCTGCAGGATGAGCGAGATACCCCAGGTGGCCAGCAGCGTCTCCAGCGCCCGCCCATACAGGAAGCGGATCACCGTGCGTTCGATGATGACGCCGATCAGGCCGGTGAACAGGAAGGCGAGCGGGATGGCGATGAGCAGGGACACGTCGAACAGAGCGGGGTTGTAGCTGCGGATCGCCTCCTGCACGACGAAGGTGGTGTAGGCGCCGAGCATCACCATCTCGCCATGCGCCATGTTGATGACGCCCATCACGCCGAAGGTGATGGCAAGGCCGATCGCCGCGAGCAGCAGAACCGAGCCGAGCGAGAGGCCGTACCAGACATTCTGCGCGATGCTCCACATGGCAAGGCTGCGCTCGATGCCTGCGATCGCGGCGGCGGCGGCATCCTTTACCGCCGGAGACGCATCGGCCGGCACGCCGCGCAGGATCGCCAGCGCGTCCTGGTTGCCCTCGGCGCCGACGACGCCGATGGCCGCGATGCGCTCGGCATCCGACACGCCGGGCTGGCCGATCACGATGGAAGCGCGCGCCAGGGTGAGCGCGGTCTTCACCTTCGCGTCGGTCTCCTTGCCCAGCGCGAGGTCCAGCGCCGGGAGCGCCGCCACGTCGCGCGAACGGGCGACGGCAACGGCGGCATCGAGCCTTTTGGCCGGATCGGGATTGACGAGGGAAAGCGCGCCATTGGCCGCCTCGATGGCGCGGCGCACACGGTTGTTCACGCGCACGGGCTTCACCGCCGGCGGATCGGCCACCGGCTGGAGCGTCAGCGGATCGACAAGGCCGGCATCGCCACGGATGAACAGCTGGCGCGACGCGGCGGAGAAGACCAGCTTGCCATCGGCAAGCGCCGAAACGATGCCGGCGGCGGCCGGGCTCCCGCTCAGGGCCAGCGCGGCGAGCGCGGTTTCCGTGTCGCCGTAATTGTCGGCGGCGAGCTGGGCCAGCGGTGCGCTGATGTCCTGGGCGACGGCGCGACCGGACAGGGCCGCCGCGCACAGGGCGAAGAGGGCGACGAGCAATGTGCCGGCGAGGCGGCGAAGTCGAGCGCAGGAGATCATCATCGTCCGTCGATGTGGCGCTGCGGATGGCCGGACGAGTTCCGGCGGCGACGGCAGGGCGAGGCCCCGCTCCGCGCAGTCTCGCGGAAGACTTCTAGGAAACGCGAGGCGGCGCGGACGGAACCGGCCACCCATGGGCGGCCGGCCGTTTCGCAATCAAAGGGTCAGGAGCGCGCGCGGCGCTCCCGGCCCGGCGCGGCCTCACTGGCCGGCGCCGCCGCACTTGCCGGTCTTGACGTTGAAGTTGCCGCAGTTCATCGGCGAGCGCCAATCGGCGATCAGGTCCTTCGACCCTTCGAGATAGGGCGACCATTCTTCGGCGACGATCAGACCCGGGGTCTTCTCGACGACGTCGAACTGACCGTCATCCTTGATCTCGCCGATGAGCACCGGCTTGGTGATGTGGTGGTTCGGCATCATGGTGGAGAAGCCGCCCGTCAGGTTCGGAACCGAGACGCCGATCAGAGCGGGAATGACCGCATCCGGCGCGGTGGTGCCGGCCTTCTCGACCGCCTTGACCCACATGTTGAAGCCGATGACGGTGGCTTCCATCGGGTCGTTGGTCACGCGCTTGTCGTTCTTGATGAAGCCGCGCCACTTCTTGATGAACTCGGCGTTCTCCGGCGTGTCGACGGACTGGAAGTAGTTCCACGCCGCGAGATGACCGACGAGAGGCTTGGTGTCGATGCCGGCGAGTTCTTCCTCACCCACCGAGAAGGCCACGACCGGGATGTCGGTCGCCTTGATGCCCTGGTTGCCGAGTTCCTTGTAGAACGGCACGTTGGCGTCGCCATTGATGGTCGATACGACGGCGGTCTTCTTGCCGGCCGAACCGAACTTCTTGATGTCGGCGACGATGGTCTGCCAGTCGGAATGACCGAACGGCGTGTAGTTGATCATGATGTCCTCGGCCTTGACGCCCTTGGACTTCAGATAGGCTTCGAGGATCTTGTTGGTGGTGCGCGGGTAGACATAGTCGGTGCCCGCGAGCACCCAGCGCTTCACGCCCTCATTCTCCATGAGGTAGTCGACCGCGGGGATCGCCTGCTGGTTCGGGGCGGCGCCGGTGTAGAACACGTTGCGCTCGCTTTCCTCACCCTCGTACTGCACCGGGTAGAAAAGGATGCTGTTCAGCTCCTTGAACACCGGCAGCACGGACTTGCGGGACACCGAGGTCCAGCAGCCGAACACGACCGCAACCTTGTCCTTGGAGATCAGCTCGCGCGCCTTTTCGGCGAAGAGCGGCCAGTTGGAGGCCGGGTCGACCACGACGGCTTCAAGCTTCTTGCCGAGCACGCCACCCTTGGCGTTCTGCTCCTGCACCATGAACAGGACGGTGTCCTTCAGCGTCGTCTCACTGATCGCCATCGTGCCCGAGAGCGAATGGAGCACGCCGACCTTGATGGTTTCCTGGGCGTGAGCCGGCAGGCTGGCGCCAGCCAGCGCGAGCGCCGCCGCCCCGATGGCAGCGCGACCGGCCACACGCCGCGCCTGAGTGAACAGGTTGAGCATTGTTGTTCCCTTCTGGAGTACACACGCAGGACCCCCGTCCGCGTGCCGGAGGAAATGGTTGCAATGCGTGTGCCAGAAGTGGAAAGCGCCGCCACAGGCGGACATCTTCGGAATAAAACAAATCTCGAACTATCGATTGCCCATCAATTGAGCACCGTCATCGTATCGTGCACGATCCGCGTACGACCAAAGGCGGATTTGTATACAGGGGCGTCCTAGCCCGCGAGAGCGCGCGAGCGGACCGCCTCCAGCCGCGCGACGGCACGGTCGAGCGTCGCATCCGTCTTGGCGAAGCAGAAGCGGACAACGCTCTCCACCGCGTCCTGCGCGTAGAAGGCCGACACCGGAATCGCGGCGACGCCAAACTGCTCGACGAGCGAACGGCAGAACGCCTCGTCCCGCATATGCGTGCCGAAGGGCGCGAGATCGACATTGAGGAAATAGGTGCCAGAGGACGGCAGCACCGAAAAGCCGATCCCGGCAAGCCCCGCCGCCAGCCGGTCGCGCGAACGCTGCAGGTTTTCGCGCGTGTCGAGAAACCAGTCCCGGTCCTTGCCGAGCCCATAGGCGACCGCGTGCTGCAATGCGGGGGGCGTGGTGAAGGTCAGGAACTGGTGCGCCTTGGACAAGGCACGCATGAGGCCCGGAGCCGCACAGACGAAACCGACCTTCCAGCCGGTCATGCCGAAGATCTTTCCGGCCGAGCCGATCTTCACCGCCCGCTCGCGCAGGCCAGGCAGGGACAGCACCGACTGGTGCTCCAGTCCGTCGAAGATCACGTGCTCCCACACCTCGTCGCTGACCAGCACGGCGTCGTTGCGTTCACAGTGACGGGCGAGAAGTTCCAGTTCGTCGCGCCCGAAAACGCGGCCGGTCGGGTTGTGCGGGTTGTTGAACAGCACGAGGCGCGTGCGCGGCGAGAAGGCCTCGGCCAGCGCCTCCTCGGTCAGGCGCCAGTGCGGCGGCACCAGCCGGACAAGGCGCGGTATGCCGCCGGCACGCTGCACCAGCGGCAGATAGGCGTCATAGAGCGGCTGGAACAGCACCACCTCGTCGCCCGGCTCGATCAGCGCCAGCAGCGCGCCGGCGATCGCCTCGGTCGCGCCGGAGGTAATCATCACCTCGGCATCGGGGTCGAGGTCGAGCCCCTGCCATTCGCGATAGTGCTCCGAGACGGCCCGGCGCAGCTCCGGCACGCCCATCATCGGCGGGTACTGGTTCCAGCCGTGAAGCACCGCCTCCGCCGCCTTCTCCCGCACATCGAGCGGACCGGGATCGTCCGGGAAGCCCTGCCCCAGATTGACCGCATCATGCTCGCGCGCGAGCCGCGACATGGTCTCGAACACGGTCGTGGGCAGGCCGGCGAAGATCGAGTTCATTTCACAGTTCCGGAACGTATAGGCCGACATCGAACGGCACCAGAACGTTCTTATCCTCCCGGCCGAGCCAAAAGAAAAGGGGCCGCACGCGACCCCTTCCGGCACGGACGGAAATACCGATCAGAACTTGTAGTTCACTGCGACGCGGCCGAGATGCAGGCCCGTCTGCACATCGACGCTGCCCGTGAGGATCGGGTTCGGCGACAACGACAGCGTTTGGGTGCCGAGATCGACGAAGAGGTACTCGGCCCGCAATACCCAGAGGTCGGTCAGGGCATATTCGACGCCGGCGCCCGCGGTCCAGCCCCACTGGATGTCATCGGCACGGATGGTGTCGACGAAGCCGAAGCCCGGGGCCGACAGCGCAACGTCCGCCTGCCATGCCACCTTGCCATAGGCCGCGCCGCCGGTCGCGTAGACGAGGACGCGGTCCCAGCCATAGCCGGCGCGGGCACGCAGCGTGCCGAACCAGTCGATGGAGGTGGTGGCGTCGACGTCGGCCAGCGCGGGAATGCCGATCGAGGCCGCATAATTGCCGTTGGCGACCAGGTCGCCATCGACTCCGGACCATTGCAGATCCGCCTCCAGGCCCAGAACCAGACCATTGTCGAACTGATGGTCGTAGCCGAACTGCCCGCCGCCGACCATGCCGCCCGAACTCAGTGCCAGGTCGCCGGCGATCCGCCCGCCAAAGGCAGAAATGTTGAAGGGGTAGCTGAAATCGCCACCGCCATAGCCGAGATTGGCACCGGCGTGAAAGCCGGTCCAGCTGAAGCCGGTGGCGGCTTCCGGCGGGGGCGCCTTCACGGGGTAGCCCATATCGGCGGCCGAGACAGGAACCGCAAGAGCGACAGCGGCAGACAGCAGGCAGACGGCGACCCCAGCGGAAAGGACAGGCCTTGTCATGTTGTCCCTTCCCACGCTTACTGCATCCGAGACCCGGCCGGCGGACCAGACATGCCGGTGCCAGAGCTTATGGGTCGATTCTGAATTGAACTCTCGAGCGGATTGCTCCGTAGCAGAAAAAACCGAGCGGATTAAGCCGCATTTTACTTCCGGTTTTAAATCATATCGACCCGCTCACCAGCGTCGCGTGATTGTCGAAACGCACGGGACGCTGGCAACGGCTGATGACGCCTACCGCGCCCTCATCGACGCCGATCAGCACCACCTCGCCGAGGCCGCTGGTGGCCAGGAACTGCCCGGGCTCGCGTGTCGGTGCCAGCCCGCAGCCGTCCACCAGGGGAAGCGAGCCGACGAAGCGCCCGTCATGCTGCCAGATGGCGATGCGGTTTCCGCGCGGGCTCGCCGCCGCGACGAACCGGCCGGAGGCATCGAGCGCAACGGAGCCGACATAGGTGCGCAAACCGCGCCACTCCTCCTCCGGCGCGTCGAAGGCACGCAGGCTCTCGCCCTCGACCGCGTAGAGCAGCGGGCGGGCCACGCCGTCGGACAGCAGATCCTGCGCGGCGACGACCGTGGGACCGCCCGGGCCGGATGCGAGATGGCGCAGCGACAGCGAGGCAAGGTCGTCCCCGAGTGCTGCGACCGACCGCGTCTCACCCGTCACCGGATCGAGCAGCGCGACGCTGGCACCGGCGATCTCCGCACCGACAGCTTCCGGCGTGTGCGGCTCGACGCCGCCATTGGCGACGACAAGCGCGCCTCCGGCCGGCAGCATGTCGTGCGGCCCCAGACCCGAGGAGGCCCACTCCGCATCAATGGCGAAATCCGCCTCGACCACGCGGCGCGTGACGACGCCCTGCCCGCTCGCGCGCTCGATCTCCACCGCGAGAAAGCGCCGCCCGCCCTCGATGAAACGGCCATGGCCGGAGAACACCCGTCCCGCGCCCGGCTCGAATGTCGCGAGCACAGCGCCGGCCTGCCGGTCGAACAGCACGGCCGTGGTGCCCGGACGCCGCGCTACCGCGACCGCGGTACGCCCATCCGGGCTCGGCTCGACCCAATGGAGGCGCTGCCCGCCCGTGCCGACGGCCGTTGCCGTATAATCGGGCGACAGCACGACGGGCGCAAAGCCCCCCTCGACGCCGGCAGTGGCCAGCCACTGCGCCTCAAGCGCGTGGTCGCGCGCATGGGCGACGCCGCCGAAAAGCACGCGCGGGGCGGCGACGAGCCCGCCAAGCCTGCCGAGCAGCGAGCGCCGAGAAAGAGCGAGCCGTCCCATCCTGCTCTCCTCAGTCGCCGTCCAGCGCATTGAAGCCGAGCGGCACGCCCAGCCCCGCCGCCAACGGCCGGGCAATGCCGGCCTGCGCCGCCTTGAACGCAACAACGGTGGCCTCCAGCGTCTTGCGCCCCGAGGCCGTGGTCGCCGCCTCGCCGATATCCTCCGGCAGCTTCGCCGCGGCCACCTGCGCGGCATCCAGCGTTTTCGCCAGGCTCGACCGCCCCTTGTCGTCCAACCCCTTGGCGAGTTCCGTGGCGAGGGCGCCGGCGCTGTCGATGATCGCGACGATGGTCTGCTTGGAGAGGCCGCTGCGGCGCCGGTCCGCCAGCATTGGCTTGGCCTCGTCCGGCGTCTTGCCAAGCACGACCAGAAGACGCTGGTCGACCACGCGCTGATAGGCGCCGGCCAGATCGGTCACGATCTGGCTGAGCAGCGCATTCGGATCGGGGAAATAGACCGGGTCCGCCTTGCCGGCCTCAAGCTGCGCCAACAGTCCCTCGGTGCGGCTGCCCCAGCCGGCGCGAAGTTCGCCGGCGATCGCGGCGAGATTGGTGGCGATGGCGAGCCCGAGCTGGCAGCGGCGGGCGGATTCGGGCCCCTGCACCAGCGCCGCCTCGGCGCCCTCGTCGTAGAGCACGCGCTCCAGCGCCGGCAGGCCCTGCACCGCCGCGCTCAGGCGAAAGAACCGCTCAGGCTGCAGGCGCTCATCCGTCGGGTCGGCGATGATCTCGGTGACGGAGCGGCCGACCGCGTTGCGCCGCTCGGGGAACAGGTTGAACCGGTCCGGCCGCAGCGACAGCATGACCGGGCCGAAGGTAATGAACTCCACCGCCGACCAGCCATCGGACACAGCGGCGAAGTGCGCCTTCAGCTCCTTCACGCCCTCGGCGGTCGGCGCCTTGCAGAAGGCGGCCCAGGCGTCCTGCTGGGACTTAGCCGCGGCTTGAAGCGCGTCATAGCGCGGCAGCAACCAGTTCTCGACCACATCCGGCGCCGACACTGCCGCCGCCTGCGCCCGGCCGACGAAGATGCCGGAAATCAGCGTGGTCGCAGCAGCGATGGCGGGCACGCCCTGCGCCGCCTGCCCGATCTGGCCTGCCAGCGCCAAGGCCAGTGCGAAAGGGGAGCGGTTCATTCTGGGCCTCACTCAAAGGGAAGAGACGTAGTCGATAAGGGTCTGTCGGTCGGCCGGGGCGAGCGCATTGAAACGGGTGCGGGCGCCGGACGCCTCGCCGTCGTGCCAATGCAGCGCCTGCGCGACATTTCCGGCCCGGCCATCGTGCAGCAGCCCCTCGCCGCGCGCCAGCGCCTGCGAAACGCCCGCGAGCGGCGCGGTTCGCCATTCGGCGGCGGTGGCGCCGGGAACGCCGCCGGTATCCGCCAGCCCCGCGCCCATGTCATGCAGCAGCACGTCGGTAAACAGCGCGACGGAACCACCCGCACGGGTCGGCAGGGCGGGCCGATGGCAGGTTGCGCAGCCCGTAGTGGCAAACAGCTTCGCGCCGTGCCGGTCCGGCTCGGCGACGGGAACCTTCAGGCTGCGGAGATAGACCACGATGCGGTCGACAATCTCCGGCGAGATTTCCGGCTCGCCCTCGGCGTCCTGCCCATGCGGCGCGTTGCGGCAGGCGGCCTGCGAGGGCGTGCAGTCGCCCCAAGGTTCGAGGCGCAGCGGTGTCGACAGGCCGAGATCGAGCTGGAACGCCTCCGATGCCTGGCTGGCGAGCGTGGCATGGCTCGCCTTCCAGCCAAAGCGGCCGATCGAGGAGCCTCCCTCGGGATGCTCCAGCCGGCGCGCCCGGCCGCGCACGCCATCGCCGTCGAGATCCTCGGGGTCTTCCAGCGCGAGAATGGTCGCGTCGTCCACCAGTTCCAGCTTGCCGCGTCCGCGCAGGTCCGGCGCCGCGCGCAGCGCGATATGCGTGGCACGGTCGAGCGGCCCGTAGCCGAGATCATCGGCGCGCGGCACGCGCCGGCCATTCTCGACCGCCACGCCAATGACGCCTTCAGCCGGCACGCCGGGCAGCGTCATGGTCTCCAGCCGATGGCCATAAACCGGGTCGCCCGCGCCATCCTCGCGGAACAGCGCCAGCACGAGGCCGATGCCCACCGGCCGCCCATTGGCATCCAGCGCCGTGGCGCCGCGCCCCGCGCCGGAATGGCAGGCCGAGCAGGAGCGGGCGTCGAACAGCGGGCCGAGCCCGTCATTGGCGCGGGTGGAACTCGGCGCCGGCACCCAGGGACGCTCGAACAGCGCCTTGCCTATGGCGGCATCCAGCCCTGAATCGGCGGCGGCCGCCGGCATGGCCATCGCGGCGAGAAGAGCAATCGCCACCGACGCGACTCTGCCCGGGCCACGTGTGCGGCACGGCACGCGCGCCGGCCGCGGCGAGTCCCCCCTACCCATCATACGATCCGGAAATAGCCCATCATCCCGGTCTCCATATGCTCGAGGATGTGGCAGTGGAACACCCAGTCGCCGCGCGCCGCAACGAAGGCGATCTCGACCGCCTCGCCCGGCTGCACCAGCACGGTGTCGGCGAAGTGGCGCGGCAGGCGGCCGAGGCTGGAGGTGAGCACCTCGAAGGCATGGCCATGCAGGTGCACGGGATGGGGAAAGCGTGTCTCGTTCTTGATCTCGACGCGGTAGCTGGCGCCCTCGCGCATCGCCGCCAGCGGCGGCGGCACGTTGCGGCGGGTGCCGGTGGGCCAGGATTCGCGGTTGATGCCCCAATAGGTGGTCGAGCCGACGCAGAGGCTGTCGAGCAGCGCCTTGGCCAGCGGGTCGTCCGGCGGCAGGCCGATATCGCTCACCGCCGCATCTGTCGCCTGCTGCAGGGTGAAGGAGAAGCGCTCGGCTTTCTTCATATCCGGGCGTGGCAGATCGGGGCGCGGCAGCGCCAGCGGACCCTTGCCGTGCCTGGCCGCACGGCCTTCGGCCCTGAGCGTGGCAAACGGATAGATCTCGGACGTACGATAGTCCCCGAGGGCCACTGTGCCACCGTCGCGCGGCATGCGCAGATGCAGATCGATGCGCTGAGCCGGGCCCATGCGCCAGATGCCGTCCGGCAGATCGTCGAGCCGCACGGGTTTGAGCGCATGACCATCGACCGCGATCAGCCACGCCTCGCCGCCCTCATGGCCGATATCCATGATCCGGGTGGAATCGACGTTGAGGATACGCAGCCGCACGTCGCCGCCGGCAGGCGCGGTCAGTTGCAGAGACGCCGCGCCATTCACCGTGCGGGTCGCGCCGAAGGTACCGGCCTTGGAGGCGCCGTCCGGCTCGGTCAGCGGCAGGAAGCTGCCGTCCTCGGCAAGCCGCCAGTCCTTCAGGCAGAGCACGTGCTCGGCGTCGAAATGCGGATCGCGCGGATCCTCGACGATCAGGACGCCCGCGAGGCCCTTGCCCGCCTGGCCGGTCTCGTCGCAATGGGGATGAAAGAAGAAGGTGCCGGGGTCGTCCAGCGGCAGGAGGTGCACGAAGCGCCCGCCGGGCTGGACCAGCGGCTGGGTCAGCGTCGGCACGCCGTCATATTCGTTCAGCATGCGGATGCCGTGGAAATGCAGCGTCGAGCCCTCCTGCAAGCCGTTCTCGAACGTAGCTTGCAGCCGGGTGCCGCGTGGCAGGCGCAGCGTCTGGAAGGGCGTGTCGTCATAGGCGAGAATGCGGGTCGCCGGCTTGTCCGGGCCGAGGAGCTTCAGCTCCATCTCGCCCGCCTTCAGGGTCAGGCTCTGCGTCGGCACGAAGGGGGCGGCGGCGCGCGCCTGTCCCGTGCGGGTCGGCGCCAGAAGCGCCAGCCCGCCAAGCGCCGCGCCCGCGCCGAGAAAGGCGCGGCGCGATAGGTTCGCGCCGCTGTTTTTCATGAGGGCCTCGCCGTCACTCGCCGACCTTGGAGGGATCGTCCAGGCTGTCGGAACCCTCGACCTTGATCTTGAGCTTCAGCGCCGAAACCACGCCCTCGAAGGCACGGGTCTGGGCGACGAGCGAATCCACGCCCTTCTGCACCAGCGCATTGCCGGCGACATTGCCCTCGCCAATCATCTGGTCATAGGCTTCCTTGCCGCTGTCGGCCTCGTCCTTGATGGCCTTCAGCGCGGCCAGCGCGGCATCGACCTTGGCATTGGCCTCTTCGGCCGCCTTCGGCGCCTTGGCGCTGGCATAGGCATCAACCGACGCCCCCTCGACCACCGAACCGTCCACGCGGGTGTACTTGCCGCGATAGATCGAGGCGATGCCGACCTCGTCGTAATAGTGCGAGTTGTGCGTGTTGTCGGAGAAGCAGTCATGCTCCTCCTCCGGGTCGTGCAGGATGAGACCGAGCTTCATCCGCTCGCCCGCGAGTTCGCCATAGGAGAGCGAGCCGAGGCCGGTGAGGATGGTGCCGAGCGCGGCCTTGTCCTTCTGCTTCAGGACGACGGCGCGGGCCTTGCCCTTCGCGCTCCAAGCCTTGGCCATGTCTTCGAGATCGGTGACCAAGAGGTCGGTCGCGGCCTTGAGATAGGCGGCGCGACGGTCGCAATTGCCGTTGGTGCAGTTCTTCACGTCGTAGTCGGTGGCGGGACGCTTGCCCGCGCCCGGCCCGGTGCCGTTGAGATCCTGGCCCCACAGCAGGAACTCGATCGCGTGATAGCCGATGGCCACGTTGGATTCGACCCCACCGGCCTCCTGCAGGCTGTCCAAGAGCTTGGGCGTGATCTTGCTGGTGTCGATGGTCTTCTTGCCGATGCGGATCTTGGTGTTGGCGATCACATTGGCGGTGTAGAGCGGGTTCTCGTCAGAGGTCGTGCCGTAGCTCTTGTCGACATAGTCGATGAGACCCTCGTCGAGCGGCCAGGCGTTGACGCGCCCCTCCCACTCGTCGACCAGCTTGTTGCCGAACCGGAATCCCTCGCTCTGCTGGTAGGGGACGCGGGCGGCCTTCCACGCGGCCTTGGCCTTGTCGAGATTGGCCTCCGTGGGATCGGCGATGAAAGCGTCGACCGCCTTCTGCAGTTCCTTCGCCGTGGCCAGACTGTCGCCGTAGATGGCCTCGGCAATGTTCGCATAGGTGACGACGATGTCGCGCACCTTCGGCGCGTCCTGCGCACTCGCCGGGCCGGCGGCGATGATGGCTCCAAGCGCGACTGCCGCGAGCAGCGGCGCGGCGAACAGTGATCTGGCTCGCATGATATCTCCTCCCACCGCCTGCGCGGCATCTGTGGCGGGAGACTCCTACGCCAGTGCATCAAGCATTCGCAAGTGAACGGAGATACATTAGAACCGTTTTACGGTAGAACACCTGCTGGCAGTTCGCGGCATTTCTTTCGGCTTCGCAGAATTACTTGAACGCTTCGCCACGATCATGCCGTAGCGTCAAGGAACGGCAGCAGGGCGTCGCGCAGATCCTCGTCGGTGACGGTGCCGAGCGGGCGCAGCACCTTCGCCGCCTCGGTGCGGCGCCCCGGGCGCATGATGAGCACCACGGTCTCGGCGCCGCCACAGGCGGGATCGCCGCACGCTATCTCGGTGATGGACACCGTCGTATCCTCGCCGGCACCGAGCATCGCGCGGGCCTTGTCGGCCAATTCGCGCGCCGCATCCGGCGCTGCCTCGGTTGCCGCTCCGCGGCGAAAGAAAAGTCGCGCCATGACGTGCCTCGGGCTCCATCCGCCCCCGCCCCACGGATTACGCCCGCTCCTGCTGCGGCGCAAGGCGGGCGGGCGAGCGCCAGATCCCGCAAGTAAATCTAGGCGCAATTAGTTTAGAACTATAATAATACCGAAAGATAATTGTTGCACACCCCGCGGGCCGCGCTTAATTCTCTCGTCAACGGCTGACAGGCCCCCGCGAATACACGACATTCGACAACAGCTCGTCAGCAAGGTCTTCACGAGGCTCTATCCCGGCAAGTCTCGTGAACCGCGCGGGGCGACGACACGCGCTCCCTCAGTCGTCGTCCCGCGCTAT
>QFQD01000106.1 GCA_003241485.1 Ancylobacter novellus | reverse complement strand
GCTGATGCCTATGACGTTACTCTATCCCCACCGCCAGCACCTTTCACGCCGGCTGCAGGTATTTACCGATTGGCTTGAGACGCTCCTGAAGGACAAGCTATTATGAAGAGCAAAAACCACCCGGGGTCCGAAACACCCGCGCTGAAGCGATCTAGATGACCGAAGCATCCTCGCGGGTCGTGCGTTCGAGGCAGTTTTGGCACACCTAGGAATGTCCGATCGGGTCAGACGCGACTCGCGAAGATCATGGCGAGGCCGAGCGCAGCTATCCTGACGAACTGCACGCTTATCTTCGCAAAGACTGACATCGACGAGCGGATTCCTAACTCCAGTTCCCGGCCGCCAGCCATTCGAGTGCTGATAGGCTCGGCATGAACAGGTACTCGCCGCCCTTCATGACGTTGAAGGTCTGCACGCCGTCGATCCGTTTGCGTGCTGGCGCCTGCGGAATCGTGAACCGCCCATCCTCGTCGTGCAGGCCAACGATTGGATCGCGCTCTTCGCCGAGGTCGACGAAATTGCCGCGGTTGATCCACTCCTGCTGCATGAACTCGATCGTGTCGTAGGCGCGCGCGCTGATGAAGATGAAGAACAAGCCGCGATCGCCTTGAGCGTCGTCCTGGGGGGCGACGTCTTCGGAATAGGGCGGTCCGAAGGTCGAGGAGCGTCGGATGATCCGGTGGATATTGACGTCTGTGAGCAGGGTGAGCTCGGAATCGCGCGGATTGAGCCGCCGCATATGGCAGCCGAGCGGGACGACCCGTCCCTTGGAATCACCCTTGAAACTGAAATTATTGTTGCGCTGCGGGTCGGCGCCGAGGTCCGGATCGTCGCGGTCAGGCGCCAGCGTCAAGGGCGCGCCGGAGCGCCAGCGGCCGAACATCTTGGCGGCGAGATGCTCGCGCTCATCGGGCGTCTCGCCATGTGCCTTGAGGAAGGCGTTGAAGCAGCCAACCCGGCTGTTGTATTTGCGCAGGACGACGAAAGTGCCGTTCTTCCCGAGCGCGGCCGGCTCGGGCATGCCAAGCGCTTGGCCGTTTTCGCTCTCGTATCCCAGGATGAACTCGCCGGCCTTGATCGCACGTTCCTCGCCGGGCAGCGGGTCGACGCCGCTGCCATCGACGGCGGGCTGAGAGATCGAATCCCGAAAGCCGAACGGGTTTTTCGCGCCATCTGGCGCACCAAAGCGATGCTCGCCGAGCAAAGTCACACCGCTGCTCTTGTCCAGTTCGGCGCGCGCCGTCGCCAGAGCCTTGTCCAGCGCCGTATCGTCGACCGCGTAGATGGTCAGCGCGAGATGGCAGTTGCCGGCCTTGAAAACCTCGTCCCAGTTCTCCGGCGCGTTGGGCCCGAAGTCGCGAAGCTGCTCCGAGCGCGCGGCCATGCCTTGTTGAAAAGGCAGCGGGAAGGTCTTGAGCTGGGCTTCGGGAACGCCGAGCGCCTTCAGCCCCTCGAAGCTGAGCGCGGCCCCGATCCAGAAATCGAGATCCTCGCTCCAGTTGTCGGCGGAGGCGATATGCGGCGCCAGCCGTCCGAGCAGGGCGCGCGCGCCCTCCGCCTCGTTGAAATGGAGCATGGCGTGGACACCGACATAGGGTTCCGGCCGGCTCCTCAGGATCAATGCCTGAATGTCGTGAAGATCGAGCGTGACGCTGTCGCGCCGGAAGCGCTGCTTGAGTTTCTGGAGAAGCGTCATGTTCAGCCCACCTTGTCGAGGAATTCGTTGACGGCGTGCTCCATGCGCTGGAGCCGGCGCACATCGACGACGGTGACCTGCGGGTTGGCGACGAACCACCCGGCGGCTGTGATCTGATGCTCGGCGATGAAGTCCTTGACCTTCGGGCTGGCGATGCCGGGCCAGCCCTCGACCGATGCGAAAAGCAGGTCCATCAGGTCGGGAATCTTGGTGGCGAAGTCGTTGATATAGGTGTCCCAGTCGCCGTCATAGGCGGTGGCGAACAGGATGCGCGTGTCATTGTCGAAGAAGACGAAGCGCATGTTGTGGAGGGTGCCGACCTTCTGAGCGCCGTCGAAATTGCCGTTCACCAGCCCGAAGATGCGTTTCAGCCGGTCCGCGCCGCCGGGCTTGAGGTTGGCGATGGCGGTGAGTTCGGAAACGTTGCCCGACTGGGCGCCGACACGACCTGCGGACCCTGCCGTGCCTTTCAGGTCGGGATTGTGTTTCGTCACCATCTGCTCGAGGGCGAGCTTGGCGAGCTGCGGTGCGTCGCCCACCACTTCCTCAATCCGGCGCCGGATGGCCTGGAGGCGAGTCTCGTCGATCTGCGGAGTTTCGTCGGTCTCGGCCATGGCTGGCCTCCTTTCGTGATGACGGGTGATGATCGGATCGTCAGTCCGGGATGGCATCGATGCTCGCCGGCTCGACGCGGGGCTGGGCGTTCATCTCGTGGCGATAGCGGGCAGACCGCTCATAGGCGGCGATACGCACCCGCATGATCGATCCGAGCGGCTGGTGCTCGGAAATGCCATGCCAGGGGTTGAAGGACAGGACATCGTCGCCATAGACGCGCCGCGCCGGCGAATAGGCGTCCTGCGGCGAAATGCGCAGCGTCGCGACCGGCTGGTGCGGCGACAGCTCTTCCGGCCAGAGCACGGCCGCATCCTCGACCGGCATCTTTTCGAGATCGGTACAGAGTTGTGCCCGGATCTGGTACTCGGCGCCTTGCTCGCGAAAATGCTCGACCACCAGGTCGCGCATGGTGGAATCCCCGACCGTGCCGACATCCTTGCCGGTGAGCGCGCGGACATTGTCGGACAGCGGCGCAGCGCTGATCTTGGCGATGAAGTCGCCGAAGCGGATCGCGGCCATCGAATGATAGGTCTCGCCCAGCAGATGGTCGTTGTCGCGTGCGAGGCCGCGCAGCGTGGCGCCGGGCTCGACGCCAACCGCTTCGACCGCGGCTTCCACGCCGCGCGCCACACCGGCCATGGCGCGCTGGAGGAAAGCGGGATTCTGCGCATTCTTCTCCAGAAGGCCGATGAGTTGGCGATATTTGCCGATCGTGCCGAAGCTCAGGATCGGGATATTGACCAGCAGGAAGTCCTGATTGCCGCCTTGATCACGGGGCAGCAGCCGCTCTCCTTCGACGCCGATCACCTTGATCGCCATGCCTCGAGGTGCCGGGATCGTATCCGAATGGATGTCGCCGGGCGCCGACGACAGGCGGATCACTACCGAATAGGTGGCGGGGCGCGCGAAAAGCCCTTGGCGCAGATGCGCGGGCAACTCGGGAACAATGAGTTCGCCCTTCAGGAAGCCGTGACTCTTGGCATGGGCGTCACGCACCGCATGTCGATGGCGTTCGAACGCCCTGCCGTTCGTGCTCGCCATGATCTCGAGGATTTCGGCGGTCAGTCGCTCTTCGTCCTCTCCGAGAACCTCCACGTCCGGGGAATAACCAATGTAGGTCTGAGCCAAGGGCACTCCTTCACGCTCGAATTTCATTGCCGATGAACGATTTCGGGTCGAAATCTTCCTGGATTTCGAATATCAGATGATATCTGATTTTATGGAGAACGCTGAACTCCCGAAAAGGTTTCAGCGTCTCGCCCATTGGTTGGAGAACGAACCCATGCGGCTCACGCGCAAGGATATGCAGCGACAGACCCGCGACAAACTGATCGCCGCTGCGCACTCCTCGATCGTCGAGGAGGGTGTCGCCGCCATGTCCATCCGCAACATCTGCAGCGCGGCGGGGCATTCGCAGGGCGCCTTCTACTCGAACTTCGCGAGCAAGGACGATCTCCTGGTCGAGATCCTGCAGAGCCATATCCAGGACGAGGTCACGCTTCTTCGCGACATAGTCGCGCACTGCTCCGGTGACGATATCGAAGCCACACTGCAGGTGCTCGCCGCCCGGCTCGCGAAGCTGGCCGACGAGGCTCAATGGTCGCTGCTCTCGATAGAGTTGCAACTGCATGCGCGGCGAGATCGGGCTTTCGCCGAGCGGCACCGGGAGGGCAAGGCCGCCTGTTATCGGATGTTCAGCGAGCTGGTGGCCGACCTGACGCAGCGCTTCGCATTGCGTCCCACCTTGCCGCCGATGCAGACCGGTATCGGCCTTTACGCGCTCTGGATGGGACTGGCGGTCCAAGGCGATGTCGAAGGCGCCATGCCGCGCGACGAGATGTTGGTCGGCTTTTTTCGCGCCATGGCAGGACTGGGCGCGTCGCATCAGGAGCAGGCTTGTTCGTGAGCGGGAGGGTGTCAGATCGCCGACGTATCGGCTGCGATGAGCACGGACATCCACTCGTTGGCGAGGTGGATGAGCATCGTCGCTTCCGTATCCGCTTCCGCGCCCGGGACGCCGACATCGACGAACTCGGCCATGTCAACAATGCGGTGTGGGTGATCTGGATTCAGGATGCGTCGGTGGCGCACTGGCTGACGGCCGCGCGTCCGCAGGATCGCGACCGTTTCGTTGCAGTCGTGCTGCGCCATGAGGTCGACTATCGCGGGAATGTCCGGGCGGGAGACACGGTCAGCGCTACTACATGGGTCGTCGGAGCACCACGCGGTGCACGCTATGTGAGACGTGTCGAATTCCATGACGAAGACGGCCGGACGATTGTCGCCTCGCTGACCCAATGGGCCCTGGTCGATCGGGAAACCGGCAAGCTGGCCCGCGTCCCGGTGGAGGTCGCGGCGCCGTTTCTCGTTGACGATACCACGCAGAAGGAAATTGAATGAGCGATATCAGGAAAGTGGCGGTTCTTGGTACTGGGGTGCTCGGCAGCCAGATAGCCTTCCAGACGGCCTATAGCGGCCTCGACGTCACCGACTATGACATCAGCGAGGAAGCGCTCGAACAGGCGAGGCAGCGTTTCGCCATGCTCGTCGAGACCTATGGCAAGGAGGTGGCCGGTGCCGACGACGGCAAGGCCGTCGAGTCCCTGCAGCGCATCACCCTGTCCGCCGATCTCGGCTCGGCCGTCGGGGACGCGGACCTCGTGATCGAGGCCGTGCCCGAAGTGCTGGCGATCAAGCAGGCGCTCTACGAGAAGCTGGCGGGGCTCGCGCCGGGCAGCACGATCTTCGCCACAAATTCCTCGACCTTGCTTCCGAGCGACCTCAAAGCCTTCGCCTGTTGATTTCCGTCGAGAAGTGACCCTGGATTTCCACTGAGAAGTGATCCGGGCTAATGGTGGTGTTGGGTCAGGTGGCGGTCAAGTTTCGCGGCTTCTCCCTGGTGGGTTTGGGTGGCCTTGCCGAGCTGCTCTTGAAGCGGAACCTGTCGTTGCCGGTCTCGGGGATATGGCAGTGGTGGGTGAGCCGGTCGAGCAGGGCCGTGGTCATCTTGGCATCGCCGAAGACCGTGGCCCATTCGGAGAAGCTGAGGTTGGTGTGGAACAAGCTGGCGGCTCAGATCAGTCAGACCGTTCGCTGGTCCGCCTGCCTGCAGACCTGCCGGGAAGCAGGCGCGACCGCTTTCCTCGAACTCGGCCCCGGTCATGCCCTCGCCGACATGACTGCTCCATTGTTTCCTGCTCCCGCCCGCAGTTTGAGCGAGTTCACTACGATGGCCTGCGTGGGGCGGTGGCTGCGGTCGAGCTAGAGACGTTGTTGCGAAACCTCGGAGAGGTGGCCAGCCAGCCGGTAGTCTGAGCCCAAAGCATCGCGTTGGCCCGCATCACCCAAGAGGCGCCATCTTCGCGGTGTCTGATGCACGAGACGGCGGAACACGGTGGTAAAATGCGCCTGGTTCTGGAAACCAACTTAACGCGATCTACACGATGGACTCGTCTGTGCGGCGCAACAGGTCCTTTGCCTCTGCTATGCGTCGGTGCATCAAATATTCGAGCGGACTGAAACCAGTGGCCACGTTGAACTGAGCCGCGAAATGTATCCTTGAAAGAGGCGCCTCTTTTGCAGGGTCTGCGAGCCTGATTCTCCGATCGAGATGCGTCTCGACATAGCGCATGACGCGAGCCACGCGCCACGGCAACAGGGCGAGAGCATCGCCTGCGGCGCGGTCACTACCTCCGGTCTCGCCCCCGGCGACCGCGTCGTGACTTCGGGCCAGTTCCGCCTGGCGCCGGGCGTCAGCGTCGTGGACAGCCCTGAATGCCGATCTTTTCCGCGATCTGGAGAGCCTCCATTCTGACGGCCGATCATTGCACCCGCCAGCGCAGGCAAAGGATGCGCGGCCAGGAGAAAGCTGGCAATCGTCATTCAACCGCATTACATTGGCTGATAGAGGAGGCGCCGATGGTCGCAAATGCTCTCGTTCAAACCCGCATCGATGCTGACATCCGGGACCGTGCGTCGGCCGTGCTCGAAAGAATGGGCCTGACGGTGTCCGATGCCGTGCGCATCCTGCTCACCCGGACTGCCAATGAGGGTGCGCTTCCGCTGGAACTGATGGCGAACGGCGAGGCGCATGATGCCTGGTTTCGGGCCAAGGTGCTGGAAGCGCTGAGCGACACCCGGCCCGATATTTCCGACGATGAGGCCGAGGTGCATTTCGCGGCGCGCCGGGCGGCGGCACGGCGCCGCGCGGGTGACGTTCAATCGTGAAGCTCGTTTGGTCAGCCTGGGCGCTCTCTGATCGCGACGGCATATTCTCTCATATCGAGGCGGATAATCCGTCCGCCGCTGTTTCCATCGATGAACGTATAGCCGGTGCGGCGCGCCGGCTGTGTGATTTTCCCGAAAGCGGCCGTCCCGGACGGATCGACGGGACGCGCGAACTGGTGATCCCCGGCACGCCTTATGTCGCGGCCTATGTCGTGACGGAAACGACGGTCCGTATCCTTCGCGTCCTGCATGGCGCGCAGCGATGGCCGGAGACCTTGCCTGAGGCTTGACGTTAGCGCCACGGGTCTCGACGAGGAGGGACTGGCTCGGGTGTCGGCTGACGGGCACCATCCGGGCGAGCCTCGTTGGAGAAGGCGCCGCGGCGATCGGCGTACTGTCCGGCGAGGGCATCCCTTCTCAGGCGGCCGCGACGATGGTTCGTGATGCGCCTGCCTGGAGGGATATTCGTCAGAACCCGCCGGTGCTCGAATTCGGTAGGGCCGTGGCCTGATCGCTCGTCCGCGTGGTGGCGAGGATGAGAGTGCCGAGGTTCTGGTTCAGCCACGGCCCGCCCTTCTCTCTTGTACCGGCCGGCCCTCCTGCGGGCTCGATGGGGCATGTCTGACCGTAGACCGGCTTCGCCTCGATCGTCTTCCTGCAACGGCATCAGGCGATTTTCTGACCCCTGGCGGACCCTGCGGGCGCCGCCATTCCTCACCCGCTAACAAAACCGCTTGTTGCCGCCCTCCATTGCATTCCAGCCCCTAAGGACCACCCCATCGCGCAGGCGCGCCGGGGACCCCGGTGGGTGCGGTCCGATCGTCACCGGTCTTGTCGACAGCCATCGAGGCCGCGGAGGGCGCAGCCCGAGACTTTGGAAAAGGACAAGCACCATGGCGACCATCGGCACCTTCACCTCCACCTCGAACGGCTTAGGTTGCGTGCACGGAAGTGTCCTTTAGCGGGGCGCTTGTGATTTTGGCACG
>QFQD01000136.1 GCA_003241485.1 Ancylobacter novellus | reverse complement strand
CGCCACGACGAGAGCCTCCAGCGCCTCGGCCCTTGCCTGCCCGAAGGCGAGACCGAGCCCCAGCGCGACGCTGCCGTCCCGCAATCCATGAATCCCCACCGGCTCCGCTTCCGGGCGCGCAGTGGTGGGGGAGGCCGGCAACAGGCCGGCCTGTTGCGCCAGGACGGAGGCGCCGTGCGCGACGACGAGATCGGCCATGCGCGCCGTCCGGCCCGCAGCGGCCATACGTTGCAGCAAAGCGAGAACGGCGCCCGGCCGCCTGTCCGGGCGCGGCCTCTCCGGCCGGCACGCCGGCCAGCGAGACGAGCCAGCGCTCCACCGCGATCGCCGTCACGCCGATGTCGGCCTTCAGCGCCTCAAGATGAAGCGCGCCGCCGCCGTCGATCACCACCGACGCCTTCGGTGCGAGCTGCGGCACCAGCGGCGCGGCGGCGTCCATGATCGCACGGGCCAGCGGGCGCGGATCGGCACGCTCGGCGGGGTCGAGCCCCGCCAGAGCGCTCGCCTCGGTGGGAAAGCCCTGCGGCACCTCGATCCCCAGCGCATCGACGGCCGGCGGAAGGCGCGCCGCACTCGTCGGGCCGAGGCCGCGCAATTGGAGCTTGCCGCGCGCCGTCACCTCGACAATGCCATTGCCAAGGGTTCGCGCCAGACACGCCAGCCCGGCGAGCTGGTCGAGCGTGAGCGGCGCCAGGGACTGGAGGCGCGCCAGCAGCCCGTCGCCGGTCTGCATCGGCTCGGGCAGAGAGGGACAGGCGCCGCGCCGCAGGGAGGCTGCCGCGTTCATTCCGCCGCCTCCCCGGAAAGGGTGGCGAGATCAAGACCCGCATCATTGCGGCGGGGATGCCAGAGGCCGCGCGCCTGCGCACCCTCGAAGCGGGCGGCGATGAAGCGCGCCGCCTCGGGGGAGGCGCGCATCAGGAAATCACGCACCCTTTCGTCGCCGACATAGGCGCCGTGCAGCGCGTCGATGAGATGGTCCGGCACGGCACGCGTCGCCTCGGCAAAACCAATCAGCCGGTCCACCGTCTCGGCCATCTCCGCCGCGCCGCGCGGGCCGTGGCGCAGCAGTCCCGCGATGTAGCGCGGGCTGGTGCGCCCCCGCACGACGCGGGCGAGGGCCTGATCGAGCGGGCGCGCGGTCGGCCGCGCCGGATCGGCCGTGTCCAGCACGATGAGGTCCGGCGCGCGACCCAGCCGCTCCGCCGCCGCGGCGAAACCGCCGATGAAGGCGAGGTCGGCCGTGCCTTCGAGGAGATCGCGGCCGGGATCGTCGCCGCCATGTACCAGCAGGTCCGCCGCCGCGACGCGCGCGGTGAAGGCCTCGCCCGCGGCGAAGGCTTCGCCCTCCGCTCCGCCATAGGCGTGCGAAGCGCTGGCGAGA
>QFQD01000105.1 GCA_003241485.1 Ancylobacter novellus | reverse complement strand
ACTGCGAACCGGACAGGGCGTTTCTGGACAAGCCCTTGGCGCGTCGCTAGAACCGTGCTCTCGCGCCCCGCGGCGCGGGCCGGTGGCTGCCCAGCGCCGGTTGTCTGGTTATTCGGCGGACCTGTTTCGATGAGCGGCGTTAACGAGATACGATCGACCTTCCTCGACTATTTTGCGAAGAACGGTCACCAGGTGGTCGAGTCCTCGCCGCTCGTGCCGCGCAACGACCCGACATTGATGTTCACCAATGCGGGCATGGTGCAGTTCAAGAACGTCTTTACCGGCATCGAGAAGCGCCCCTATTCGCGCGCGGCGACCTCGCAGAAATGCGTCCGCGCCGGCGGCAAGCATAACGATCTCGACAATGTCGGCTACACCGCGCGGCACCACACCTTCTTCGAGATGCTCGGTAATTTCTCCTTCGGCGATTATTTCAAGGAGAACGCCATCGAGTTCGCGTGGAACCTGATCACGCGCGAATTCGAGCTGCCGGTCGAGAAACTTCTCGTCACCGTCTATTCCGAGGATGACGAGGCCTTTGGCCTTTGGAAGCGCATTGCCGGTCTGCCGGATTCCAAGATCATCCGCATACCCACCTCGGACAATTTCTGGCAGATGGGCGATACGGGTCCGTGCGGCCCGTGTTCCGAGATCTTCTACGATCATGGCGCTCATATTCCCGGTGGCCCGCCCGGCTCGCCGGATGCCGATGGGGACCGCTTCATCGAGATCTGGAACCTCGTCTTCATGCAGTTCGAGCAACTGCCGGGCGGGGAGCGGATCAACCTGCCGCGGCCGTCGATCGACACCGGCATGGGGCTGGAACGCATCTCCGCCGTGCTGCAGGGGACCCACGACAACTACCAGATCGACCTGATGCGTGCGCTGACCGGCGCTGTCGAGGAGCTGACCGACGTTCCCGCCGACGGACCGCAAAAGGCCAGTCATCGTGTCATCGCCGATCATCTGCGTGCCGCGACCTTCCTTGTGGCGGACGGGGTACTGCCCTCCAATGAAGGTCGCGGTTACGTTCTGCGCCGCATCATGCGCCGCGCCATGCGCCACGCGCAGCTGCTGGGTGCGCGCGACCCGCTGATGCATCGCCTGGTGCCGGTGCTGGTGCGCGAGATGGGCCGCGCCTACCCTGAGATCGTGCGGGCCGAGGCGCTGGTGAGCGAGACGCTGCGCCTGGAAGAGACGCGCTTCCGCAAGACACTGGAGCGCGGCCTTGCGATTCTCGAGGGTGAGAGCGAGGGGCTCGGCAGCGGCGCCAAATTCTCCGGCGAGACGGCTTTCAAGCTCTACGATACCTATGGCTTCCCGCTCGACCTGACCGAGGATGCGCTGCGTGCGCGGGGCATTTCCGTCGATGTCGAGAGCTTCAGTGCCGCGATGGAACGTCAGCGCGCCGAAGCCCGCGCCTCCTGGGCGGGTTCGGGCGAGGCTGCGACCGACGCCGTGTGGTTCGGCGTGCGCGACGATGTCGGCGTGACCGAGTTCCTTGGCTACGAGACCGAAAGCGCGGAGGGCGCGATCACGGCGCTGATCAGCGATGGGCGGCGGGTCAATGAACTGCCGGCCGGCGCGCGCGGCCTTGCCGTGTTGAACCAGACGCCATTCTACGCCGAATCCGGCGGCCAGGTCGGCGACACCGGCCGGCTGACCGGAGAGGGGGGCCTTGTCGCTCGCATTCTCGGTACGCAGAAGAAGCTCGGCGAGATTTTCGCCCATGAGGTCGAGGTGGAGAGCGGCACGCTTTCCGTGGGCGCACCGGTGGCGCTGAGCGTTGATCGCGAGCGCCGCGCCTCCATCCGCGCCAATCATTCGGCGACCCATCTGCTGCATGAAGCGCTGCGCCGTGTCCTCGGCGATCACGTGGCGCAGAAGGGTTCGCTCGTTGCGCCGGACCGGCTTCGTTTCGACTTCAGCCATCCCAAGCCGCTTGAGGAGAGCGAGCTGAAGGCAGTGGAGGACATTGCCAATCGGATCGTACTGCGCAACGAGCCGGTTGTGACGCGTCTCATGGCGGTGGATGACGCCATCACCTCCGGCGCGCGGGCGCTGTTCGGCGAGAAATATGGCGAGGAGGTCCGCGTCGTCTCGATGGGTACGGATCCCGGCAACGGCGCGCCCTATTCCGTCGAGCTGTGCGGCGGCACCCATGTCGCGCGTACCGGTGACATCGGTATTGTCTCGGTGCTGGGCGAGAGCGCGGTTGCGGCCGGGGTTCGCCGTATCGAGGCGATGACTGCCGATGTGGCGCGCCATCATCTCAATGAGCAGACACGAGCGCTGCGCGGGGCCGCGGGGTTGCTCAAGGCACCAGTGGTCGAGATCGAGGCGCGGGTGGCGCAGCTCGTGGAGGAGCGGCGCAAGCTGGAGCGCGAGCTCGGCGAGGCCCGTCGCAAGCTGGCCATGGGCGGCGCGGAGGCAGGCGAGGAACCGACCCGCACCGTAGGTTCGGTCAAGTTGCTGGCGCGGCAGGTGTCGGGGATCGACCTCAAGGACCTCAAGGCGCTCGCGGATGAGGGCAAGAAGCGGCTGGTGTCCGGCGTGGTGGCGATCGTCGGCGTGACGGATGACGGGCGCGCAGGTCTCGTCGTTGGCGTCACGGACGATCTGACGGGCACCTATGACGCCGTGGCTCTGGTGCGTCGTGGCGCCGAGGCGCTCGGCGGCAAGGGCGGCGGTGGCCGGGCGGACATGGCGCAAGCCGGCGGACCGGATGGTGCCCGCGCTGCCGAGGCGCTGGCGGCCATCGAAGCGGCGTTGGCAGGCTGAGCGCGCGGCGGCGCGCCGCAGGGGGCGACCGCCATGGCAGGCCGGAACAGTTCGGGTTGGCTCTCTGCGGCCTGGCGTCGGGAACGGCGCCGGCGCTGCTATGAGGTGCTGGAGCGTGATTCCGCGCATGATCGGCTCGCGGAGCAGATCAATTTCGCGCTGATCGCACTCATCTTCCTCAATGTGCTCGCGGCGGTTCTTGAGACCGTGCCGAGCCTTTATCTGCGGGATCTGCTGCTGTTTCGCGCCTTCGAGATCTTCTCGCTGGCGATTTTCTCGCTTGAGTATGGCTTGCGTATCTGGGTCGCGCCGGAGAATCCGCGCTATCGCGGTCTGTCGGCGACGCGTGCGCGGCTGCGTTATATCCGTACGCCGGTAGCGATCATCGACCTCGTGGCTTGGCTGCCATTTGTCGTCTCCGCCTTCATCGGCGTCAATCTAAGGACATTGGCGATCCTGCGGCTCATCCGCTTCGTCAAGCTGGCGCGCTATTCGCCCGGCATGCAGTCGTTGTTTGAAGTGCTGCGCAGCGAGCGGCAGTCACTCGCGGCGTGCTTCTGGCTGCTGGCCGCTGCGGTGCTGATCTCGGCTTCGGCGATGTATGTTGCCGAGGGCAATGTCCAGCCCGAACATATGGGGTCGATTCCGTCCGCGATGTGGTGGGCGATGGCGACGGTGACCACGGTCGGCTATGGCGACGTCTACCCGGTGACAGTCCCGGGCCGGATCATCGCCGGTCTGACCATGATTACCGGCATCGTCATGATAGCGCTGCCGGTCGGCATCATCGCCACCGCCTTCGTGGACGTGATCAAGCGGCGTGATTTTGTCATCACCTGGGGCATGGTGGCGCGCGTGCCGCTCTTCGCCGATCTCGACGCTGCCGGCATTGGCGAGATCCACAAGGTGCTTTCCGCGCATACGGCGCATCCCGGCGAGATCATCGTGCGGCGCGGCGAGGCGGGGCGCTCGATGTATTTCATCGCGTCGGGCGAGGTGGCACTGGAATTTGTCGGCAAGACAGTCGTGCTCAATGAGGGGCAGTTCTTCGGCGAGATGGCGCTGCTGCAATCCACCAAGCGCGCGGCGACGGCGCGTGCGCGGGTGCGTTCGATGCTGCTGATGCTGGATGCCGATGATCTTGCCGATGTGATCCAGCGCCATCCTGAGATCGGCGAGCGCATTCGCGCCATGGCAACGGATACGGACGGCCCGCATGCGCTGCGACGCAGTGCCGACATTGCCGACGACGAACTCGCGGCGCGGGACGATGACGGCTGAGGCAGATGTCCGGGGCGCAGCGGCGCCGCGCCCCGGAAGGGAGGAGATCAGGCGAGCGCCTTCTGCAGGTTCTCGGAGATCTTGTCGAGGAAGCCGGTGGTGGAGAGCCACTTCTGGTCCGCGCCGACGAGCAGCGCGAGATCCTTGGTCATGTAACCGCTCTCGACCGTGTCGATGCAGACCTTCTCCAGCGTGGCGCAGAAGGTGGCGAGTTCGGCATTGTTGTCGAGCTTGGCGCGATGGGCGAGGCCGCGGGTCCAGGCGAAGATCGAGGCGATGGAGTTGGTCGAGGTCTCCTTGCCCTTCTGGTGCTCGCGGTAGTGGCGGGTGACGGTGCCGTGCGCCGCTTCGGCCTCGACGGTCTTGCCATCGGGTGTCATCAGCACGGAGGTCATCAGTCCGAGCGAGCCGAAGCCCTGCGCGACGATGTCCGACTGCACGTCGCCGTCATAGTTCTTGCAGGCCCAGACATAGCCGCCGGACCACTTGAGCGCCGAGGCGACCATGTCGTCGATCAGGCGATGCTCGTACCAGATCTTGTTCTTCTCGAATTCGGTCTTGAACTCGGCGTCGTAGATGTCCTGGAAAATCTTGCGGAAGCGGCCGTCATACTGCTTGAGAATGGTGTCCTTGGTGGAGAGGTACACCGGGTACTTGCGCATGAGGCCGTAGTTCAGCGAGGCGCGGGCAAATTCGACGATGGATTCGTCGATATTGTACATCGACAGCGCGACGCCGGCGCCCGGGTACTTGTAGACCTCATGTTCGATCACGGTGCCGTCGTCACCGACGAACTTGATGGTGAGCGTGCCCTTGCCCGGAACGGTGAAGTCGGTGGCGCGGTACTGGTCACCAAAGGCATGGCGGCCAACGATGATGGGCTGGGTCCAGCCCGGCACCAGGCGCGGAACGTTCTTGCAGATGATCGGCTCGCGGAAGATCACGCCGCCGAGGATGTTGCGGATGGTGCCGTTGGGCGAACGCCACATCTTCTTGAGGTTGAACTCGGTGACGCGGCCCGCATCCGGGGTGATGGTGGCGCACTTGACGCCCACGCCAACGCGCTTGATCGCCTCGGCCGCGTCGATCGTGACCTGATCGTCGGTGGCGTCGCGGTTCTCGACACCGAGGTCGTAATACTCGAGGTCGATGTCGAGGTAGGGATGGATCAGCTTGTCCTTGATGTACTGCCAGATGATGCGCGTCATCTCATCGCCGTCGAGTTCGACGACCGGATTCGCGACCTTGATTTTCGCCATGGGGTTCCACCTTCGCGCGGATTGCAGATCGTAATGGGGCCTCGGCGTCCGTCCGCGCGGCGGGCACCGGCGAAGGCGTGATACAGCGCCGCAACGTCAAGCGGAAGTCACGGTCGGAGCGACTTTCGGCGAGACGACATGCCGCAGGCGCATAACTTCCGTTGATGCCACCCGTTTGTCGCTGGCCTCGCTCCTTCTGCCGCCACGCGGGGGAACAAGCTAGGCCTCACGCCGGCGGCGGAGCAGATGCCATCCCAGCCCCAGCAGAGCGGCTATGAATGGTATCCCTGCAACGGTATAGGTGCCTGTGGGGTAATTGAACGCCATCATCACGAGGACGCCGAGCAGGAAGGCGAGGCCGATCCAGCTGGTGAAGGGCGCGCCGGGCATGCGGAAGCTCACCGGCTCGGCATCTCCGCGGGCGATCGCCCGCCGCAGCTGGATCTGGCAGACGAGGATGAAGGCCCAGGTGGAGAGCACGCCCAGGGAGGCGACGTTCAGCACCAGCTCGAACACCTGGCTCGGCACAAGATAGTTCAGAACGACGCCCACCGCGTAGATCGATACGGTGACCATGATGCCGGCGAACGGTACCGAATGCGCGTTGAGCTTCGCCAGCACGGACGGCGCCGAGCCGCCCATTGCCAGCGAGCGGAGCACACGGCCGGTTGAGTAGAGGCCGGAGTTGAGGCTGGAAAGCGCGGCGGTGAGCACCACGATGTTCATCGCAGTGCCGATGCCGGGCACGCCCAGCGCGGCGAAGAAGGTGACGAACGGGCTCTCATCCGCGCTGTAGGCCGTCCAAGGCAGCAGGCACACCAGCAGCAGCACTGAGCCGACATAGAACAGCGCGATGCGCCAGATCACTCCGTTGACCGCGCGCGGCAGTATCTCCTTCACGTCCTTGCACTCGCCGGCGGCGATTCCGATCAGCTCGACTCCGGCATAGGCGAAGACGACGCCCTGGATGAGCACGAGTGCGGGCAGCAGGCCGTTCGGGAACATGCCGCCATTGTCGCCGATGAGCGAGAATCCGGTCGGGTGGCCGGCAACGCCCTGGCCCGAGCCCAGAAGCACGACGCCGACGATGAGGAAGAGGCTGAGCGCGGCGACCTTCACAACCGCGAACCAGAACTCCATCTCGCCGAAATATTTCACGTTGACGAGATTGAGTCCGGTGACGATGCATAAGGCAACGAGCGCGAAAACCCATTGCGGCACGTCGGTGAAGATCTGCCAGTAGTGCATGTAAAGGGCGACGGCGGTGATATCGACGATGCCGGTCATCGCCCAGTTGAGGAAATACAGCCAGCCGGCGACATAGGAGGCCTCCTCGCCGAGGAATTCGCGGGCATAGGAGACGAAGCTGCCGCTGCTCGGGCGATGCGCGACCAACTCGCCCAGCGCACGCAGGATGAGGAAGGCCAGCACGCCGCAGATGAGGTAGATCACCGCCAGAGCCGGGCCAACCTGCTGCAGGCGGGCGCCGGCACCGAGGAACAGGCCGGTGCCGATGGCGCCGCCAATGGCGATCATCTGGACGTGGCGGCGACCAAGTCCCTGATGCAGCCCTTGCTCGTGGGACTCGAGCCAGGCCTTCTTGTCGAAGGCTGTCGCGTCGATATTCTCGTCCGGCACTATTGGCGCGTCGGACTGCGTTACGCTCATAGACCCGGCCCCATTCCAGTCCGCACGCGCCGATCGTGCCAACCACCGTGCGCGAGCATGCGCGGGCGCGAGGGCGTCGCCAAGCGATTTGTCGCCGTGGTGAAGCGTTGTCCCGCCCGGCGATCTCCTTTGACGACAGGCTTCGCAACCGGGCCGCGTCCCGCTATACGGGCGCGCTATCAGAGGGAGAAACATGTCCGGCGCCGGCACCGACACCACCAAATCCTGGCCCGAGGGCGGGCCGGTTGTCATCCTCGTCGAGCCGCAGCTCGGCGAGAATATCGGCTCGGCCGTGCGGGCGATGGGCAATTTCGGCCTGTCGCGCCTGCGCCTCGTCAACCCGCGCGAGGGCTGGCCAAACCCCAAGGCGGTGACCTTCGCTTCCGGCGCCGACCGCATCCTCGAAAACGCCGAGCTGTTCCCGGACCTGCGTTCGGCCATTGCCGACCTCAATTTCGTTGCCGCCGCCACGGCGCGTGAGCGCGGCATGCAGAAGACCGTGCTCGGCGCGGATCAGGTGGCGGTCGAGATGGCCGGTCACATCGCGTCAGGCGAGAATGTCGGCCTGTTGTTCGGGCGCGAGCGCACCGGGCTCTACACGGAAGAAGTCTCGCTCGCCGACGTGATCCTGACCTTGCCGGTGAATCCCGCCTTCGCGTCGCTCAATCTCGGCATGGCGGTCGCGGTCGTCGGCTATGAGTGGTTCAAGCTTGGCCGACAAGGCCGATCTGCTCGCCTTCTTCGACCATGTCGAGCATGAGCTCGACGAGGCGCTGTTCTTCCGCTCGCCGGAGAAGAAGCCGGTCACCATTCGCAACATCCGCAACATCTTCCACCGGGTGGGGCTGACCCGGCAGGATGTCGCGACGCTGCACGGCATGATCACCGCGCTGGTGGAGGGGCGGCAGACGCGTGAAGCCCGTACCGCCGCCCGGCTGAGCGCGAAGACGGCCAAGCCGGGCGAGGACGGGGCGTAGGCGAGGGCGAGGGCGAGGAGGGTGCCTGACGGCGGCAACGATCCGTTCACCTTGATGCGCCACAATGCTGCCCGGGATGGAGGACATCAGATGCGTATCGAGGCTTCGCCCGCTTCTGCTTCTGGTTCTCCGGCGCTCTCTCAGGGCGCCGAGGGCCACGGTTCCGGCAGCGTTCACGGCAGCATGCCCGATGTCTCGCACCCTCGCGCAACGGGACCATCCGCCGTGCCGCTCTCGACCCTGGCTGCCGCTCCCGCCTTGCGCCCACCCACAATCCTGGTGTTCGATTCGGGGCTTGGCGGGCTCTCGGTGTTTCGCGAACTGGCGCGCGCCCGGCCGGATGCGCGCTTTGTCTATGCGGCGGACGACGCGGCCTTTCCAATCGGCGAATGGGAGGAGGGCGCGCTCCTCGCCCGCCTGGTCACGGTGATCGACGCGCTGATCGCACGTGTGGCACCGGATGCCGTGGTCATCGCCTGCAATACCGCCTCGACGCTGGTTCTGCCGGCTCTGCGGGCGCGCTATTCCATTCCCTTCGTCGGTACCGTGCCGGCCATCAAGCCGGCCTGCGAGAGCTCGCTCACCAAGCGGGTCACCGTGCTTGCCACGCCGGGCACGGTGAAGCGCGACTATACGCAGGCGCTGATCCGCGATTTCGCCGGTGATTGCCATGTCACGCTGGTGGGCTCCACTCGGCTCGCGCCGCTGGTGGAGGCGGTCATGGCGGGTGAGACGGTGCCGGACGAGGATTTCGCGGCCGAGATCGCCCCGGCTTTCGTGCGCGAGGCGGGCGAGCGCACCGACACGGTGGTGCTCGCCTGCACGCATTATCCACTGGTGCTCGAACGGCTGAAGAAGGTCGCGCCTTGGCCGGTGCGCTGGATCGACCCGGCTCCCGCCATTGCCCGCCGGCTGAGTTCGCTGATCGGGCCTGTCGCCTTCGCGGCGAGCCCCGCGCCGCTGCGCCTGTTCTCCACCGGCCATCCGCTGGATGCGAAGCTGGTGGAGCGCATCGTCGGCCG
>QFQD01000037.1 GCA_003241485.1 Ancylobacter novellus | reverse complement strand
AACAGCCGCTAGGGCTCCACGCGATTTCGACCGTTGCGTTTGGCGCGATAGAGCATCTCGTCTGCGCGGTTCATCACCTGCTCGAGGCCCTCGCCCGGCGCAGCCTCCGCAACGCCGAAGCTGGCCGTGATAGACGCGCCGCCCAGTGCTTCGAGGCGGGCGGTGGCGACCTCCAGACGCAGGCGCTCCGCCATGAGCTTCCCGTCGGACAGCGTGGCACGCTCGAGCAGCACGACGAATTCCTCGCCACCGATTCGTGCGGCCAAGTCCTCGCGCCGCAATTGAGAGGCGATGAGCTGGCCGATGGTGCGGATCACTTCGTCGCCGGCGGCATGCCCGTAGCGGTCGTTGATCGATTTGAAGCCATCGATGTCGACAAAGACAAGACTGAAGGACCCCGTCGGCTGGCCCCCGAGGCGCCTTCTGGCTTCTTCTTCAAAACCCCTTCGGTTCAGCAGCGAGGTGATGCTGTCACGGTCACGATCCGCCCGGAGGTCGTCGAAGATATCCAGCGCCACGGCCAGCAGGAAGAGCAGGCCGAGCAGCAGCGTCAGGACGATGAGCGTGAAATTCATCACCTGGAAGAAGATGGAACGGGCGAATTCCTGAGGAGAGGCCGTGGCTTGCGGGCTATCCGCGAGAAGGCTGAGGATGGTGCGCGGAAGAAAGTGCAGGCCGATCAGCAGCACGATCCAGAACATCGCCTGATCGATCGGCTTGGGGTCGGCCGCGCGGCGCAGATGGTAGGCGGCCCAGCAGAAAAGCAGTCCTGCGCCGCTGTTGAGAATGTAAACACGGATCCGGAGATCATCCTGGATCAAGGTGAAATAGACCAGCAGGGCGAAAATGAACGTCGCGGTCGCGCCAAGGAATATCGGCGCGGCCTGCACGCCGACCCGCACCAGCATCGCTTCAACGAACAGGCTGATGCAGAGCAGAAACAGGAAGCCCGACACCAGCGTATTGATGCCCAACCCCGGCACGGAGGGCAGGAAAATCTGTGCGCTCACGGCGACCGCGTAGCTGGCGGCAGCGCCCGCCATCAGCAGAATGTGGGGCCGGCCGCGATGGTTGAGCCACAGCACTCCGAACACGACCGCGAAGACGAGGCCGATCACCGGATTAACCAAAGCGAGCAGGCGGATTGGGCTCACAGCCGCGCGATCCTCCACCAGCGGTCGAGACACGCAGAAGGCGTGACTCGCGCGGCTTGGTATCAGATTGCTGCGTCGCCGTGAAACGACCTTTCCCAGCGACCTCGTCTACAGACGGTAGAGAATCTGGTCGGTCCAGAACCGCTCCAGGCGGTTCAGCGCCTTGTTCAGCTGCTGGAAGTCCTGCGCGCCGATGCCGCCGATCTGTTCGATGGTCGCGATGTGCTTGGTGTAGAGGCCATCCACGATGACCCGCACCTCTTCGCCCTTCGGCGTCAGCTTGATGCGAACCGAACGCCGGTCGATGCGCGAGCGGCGGTGGTCGAGATAGCCGGTCTCGACCAGCTTCTTGAGATTGTACGAGACATTGGCACCGAGATAATAGCCGCGCGTGCGCAACTCTGCTGCGGTCAGCTCCGCGTCGCCAATGTTGAACAGCAGCAGCGCCTGGACCGCGTTGACGTCGTCGCGGCCGCGCCGGTCGAACTCGTCCTTTACGACATCGAGCAGCCGACGGTGCAGGCGTTCCAGCAGGGTGAGCGACTCATGATAGAGCCGCGTGATCTCATCGCCCGGCGCATCGGCGCGCGGCTCGAATGAAACGCGGCTCACCGTCTGCACTGCGGACTTCATCGGCACACCCCGGTCTCTGCTTGGGGGATTGATCCCTCTCATGCAGGCGAGTTTCGGGGGCGGGCTCTAAGAACGCTTTAAGCGGAAGCCTGAATCAAATCTTAACGACCCCGCTCGTGTCCCGCGAGCCACAGTCGGCCATGTGGCTAGTCCTCGATTTCGCGGGCCGCTTTGTAAGTCAGGAAGGCGTAGACGGCGACCAGCACGGTCTCGACCGCGGCAAGGATGAACAGCCGGCCGACGCCCTCGGGCGCCGATGCATTGATGATGATCTGCACCATAGCCGTCACCAACCACAGCACGACACCCCATGAGGCGCCGAGCCACAGGCCGATGGCTGCGACCGGGTTCATGATCGCCGCCCAGATGACCGCGGCCTGCGCCGCCATGGAGAGCCCTTCGAAACGGCTGGTATCGCCATCCCAGACGCCACAGATCAGCGTCCAGCTGTAGATGGTCTTGAGCAGCAGGAAGCCGGCAAGGCCGCGCAGATAGATCAGCACGCGCCGCTGCCAAGGCGGCATTTCCGCGCCGGCAGGGCCCAGGGTCGCGTCGATGGGGTCGTAGGGCGAACTCATGACGCTTCACATACCCGAATTCGCGCTCAGGTCAGCACCAATTCGTCGGCAAGCGGCTCGTCGATAAGCGCGGCGATGGCGCGGGGGTCGACATCCTCAAGCCGTGCGGGCTGCCATTTCGGCTTCTGGTCCTTGTCGACAAGCACCGCGCGCACCCCCTCATAGAAATCATGACCGTCGAGCAGGCGGGAAACAAGGCGGAATTCGAGCGTCAGGCAGCCGGCAAGATCATGCGCCAGTCCCCGCTGCATCATCTGGAAGGCAATATGGACGCTGGTCGGTGACGAGCGGCGCAGAGTCTCGCGCTGGGCCCGGGCGAAGTCCGCGACATCCCCCTCTCCGGCAGCGGCGTGATCGAGAGCGGTCAGGATCGCGTCGACACTTCCACCAGCAAAGATGCGGTCGATATGGGGGAACAGATGCAGCAGGCCGGGCGCTGGCGGATAGGCAGCCAGTTGCGCCAGGCTGCGCTCCACCGGCTCGCCGGCGGCAAGGGCGTCCATTAGTTGCGGCCAGCGGGCGACCGGGACGTGGTGGGTGTAAAGGCCGAGCGCAACGGCATCCGACATTCCGATGCGCGCGCCCGTCATGGCGAGCCACGTTCCGCTCCAGCCGGGAAGGCGCGGCAGGACATAAGTTGCACCCACGTCCGGGAACAGGCCGATGGCGACCTCTGGCATGGCGAAGGCGAGGTTCTCGCCCGCAATCCGGTAGCGGCTGTGCCCCGACACGCCAAATCCGCCGCCGAAACAGAAGCCATCCACGAGCGAGACGAAGGGCTTGGGATAGCGGGCGATCAGGAGATCCAGCGCATATTCGTCGCGCCAGTAGTCGCGGGCGGCCTCCAGCCGGCCGGCTAGGCCGAGTTCGACCATGTGCCGCACATCGCCACCGACACAGAAGGCGCGCTCATGCGCCGAGCGCAGGACGACATGCGCGATGGCAGGATCCTCGCTCCAGCCTTCAAGGGTGTCGCGCATGGCGCGGACCATGGCGTGGTCGATGGCGTTCAAGGCGCGCGGACGGTCGAGTGTGACGATGCCAGCCGCGCCCCGCACCTCGAATCGTATGCCGATCGTGTCCGTCATGCCGCCTCCCGCGATGCTCCCCTCGCCCATAATCGCTTTACCCGCTTCCGAAAACCCGAACATGGCGACGAGCCGCACCTGCCCGCGTCAACGTGACCCGCGAGGAATGACGGGCAGATACGCAATCGTCCTGCTGAACAGGTCGCGCTGACGGCTTTATGACGTTATAAGTATTCGAAACTGGCCGATGTGAGCGTGCTCATGACAATCCCCTTCGCCCGTCCCCGTCCTGTCTTCCCCGAGCCGTCGGGGCGGCCGGATGTGTCGTCGAAGCTGGATCTTGTCCAGCGCCCTCGCCGCAACCGCAAGTCGGAGTGGGCGCGCCAGCTGATGCGCGAGAACACGCTGACCGTCTCGGACCTGATCTGGCCGATCTTCGTGATGGATGGCCAAGAGACGCGCACACCCGTCGGTTCCATGCCCGGCGTCGAGCGGCTGACTGTGGACGAAGCCGTGCGAGAGGCGGAGCGGGCGGCACTGCTCGGCATTCCGGCCCTTGCCCTTTTCCCCTACACCGACCCGTCGCTGCGCACCGTTGACGGGCGGGAAGCACTCAACCGCGACAATCTGGTCTGCCGCACGCTGCGCGCCATCAAGGCGGAAGTGCCGGACATCGGCCTCATCACCGACGTCGCGCTCGACCCCTATACGAGCCACGGCCATGACGGTCTGCTCGATCACGACGGCCGCATCGTCAATGACGAGACGGTCGCCGTGCTCGTCGAGCAGGCTCTGGTGCAGGCGGATGCAGGCGCGGATGTCATCGCCCCGTCCGACATGATGGATGGCCGCGTCGGCGCCATCCGCCGCGCGCTCGACGCTGCGGGCCATCTCGACGCTCAGATTCTCGCCTACAGCGCCAAATACGCCTCGGCCTTCTACGGCCCGTTCCGCGACGCGGTCGGCTCCAATGGCTGCCTCAAGGGCGACAAGCGCACCTACCAGATGGATCCGGCCAATGGCATGGAGGCGCTGCGCGAGGCGGCGCTCGACATCGAGGAAGGGGCGGACATGCTGATGGTCAAGCCCGGCCTTCCCTATCTCGATATCGTCTATCGGCTGAAGGAGACCTTCGGCCTGCCGACCTTCGCCTACCAGGTGTCAGGCGAGTATGCGATGATCGAGGCTGCCGCCCGCAACGGCTGGCTCGACGGCGAAAAGGCGATGATGGAAAGCCTGATGGCCTTCAAGCGTGCCGGCGCCGACGGCATCCTCACTTATTTCGCGCCGCGCGTCGCCGAAAAGCTCGCGCGCGAGGGCTGACCGACTTCGGTCAGCGGTTTCGGGGGGCCGGCATCGTCCGCTTTGCTCGCCTTTTTCTGGCCCTGCTCACCTGCGGGCTCGCACTGGCCGCCTGCGGCTCTGTAATTGATGCGGATCAGGCGCGCCTCTGCCGTGCCGTCGTTCCGGCCCTGCACGAGGCCGATGCCGAGATCGTCGAGACCGCAATCTCTCCGGTCGTCGGCGCTCCGAATGCACTGAAGCTGAGCTACAGGGCGCGACGCGGCTCGCTGGCGGAGCCTCATTGGCTGATCTGCAGCTTCGCCGCCGGCACCGGATTGGGCCGGTTCAATCTGATCGCCGTCGATACGGATCGCGGCTCGGTCAGCGATATCAAGATGTTCTTCCTCAAGCGCTGGTGGCTGCAGGAAGCCGGGCCCGAGCCCGCGCGCCGGCCACTCTTCACGCTCGGCGCACGGTTTTCCTACTGGCTGCAGCAGACACTGAACGGCATCGTCACAGCCGGTGTCTACGGCCTCATCGCGACCGGCTTCTCGCTGATCTACGGCCTTCTCGGGCGCATAAACCTGGCCTTCGGCGAGATAGCCGTCGTCGGTGGCACCTACATGCTCGTTGTCGTCGGCATAGTAGCCGACATCGGCCGAATGTCGCCGGTGACACTGACGCTGGCCCTGCTTGCCGGCACGTTCGGCGCCGGGCTGCTGAGCTGGATGATCGGGCGAAGCGTGGTGATGCCGGTGATCTCGCGCTCAACCTCGCCCCAGCCCGTGCTGATCGCCACGACGGCCCTTGCCGTCGTGCTGGCGGAGGGGCTGCGCCTCACCGCGCCGGATCGTGTGAACTGGTTCCCGGCGCTGCTCAACCGGCCGATCTACATTGCCGGTCAGGACGGTTTCATCGCGACGGCGACCCCGGCGCAGTTGCTGGGCGCCGGGCTCGGCTTTTCCGGCGCCTCGATCCTTCTGGGGCTCATCGCCTTCTCCGGCTTCGGTCGCGCCTGGCGTGCTTATTCGCAGGACCCGCTGATGGCCTCGCTTCTCGGCGTGCCCGTGCCCATGCTCCGGGCGGCAACATTCATCGTCTCCGGCGCGGCGGCGGGACTGGCCGGCACCATCGTGGTTCTTGCCTATGGTACCATTTCGCCGGGCGATGGACTGGCCATCACGCTCAAAGCCTTGATTTCGGCGGTTATTGGCGGCATTGGCTCCGTGCCGGGCGCTTTTCTCGGCGCCGCCTTGGTCGCCGGCGTCGAAACCGTGTGGTCTTCGGCCTTCGACATCGTATACCGGGACGTCGTGATCTATCTGCTGCTCGTCGGCTTCCTCGTGTTGCGGCCGGGTGGCGTCCTCAATCGTGCGGCACCTTCGCCGCGAGAATTCTGAGTGCTTCGATGACCTTGCCTGTAACCCCCGCCGACGTCACTGCCGCCCGCGAAGCGCTGGCCGGCGCGGTGCTGCGCACGCCCACGCTGCCGGCGCCGCGCCTGTCGGCGATTACGGGCGCCCATGTCTTTGTTAAGTACGAGAACCTTCAGGTAACGGCGAGCTTCAAGGAGCGCGGCGCGCTGAACAAGCTCGTCAGCCTGTCGGCCGCAGAACGCGCGGCCGGCGTGGTCGCCATGTCCGCCGGCAACCACGCGCAGGCCGTGGCCTATCACGCGGCGCGCCTTGGCATTCGCGCGACCATCGTCATGCCCAAGCACACGCCGATCGTGAAGGTGGCGGCGACGGAGGCGCATGGCGCGCGCGTCGTGCTGCACGGCGAGTCGGTTGGCGATGCCAGCGTCGAGGCTGACCGCATCGCCCGTGAGGAGAGCCTGGTATGGGTTCACCCCTATGATGACGCTCATGTGATCGCGGGCCAGGGCTCGGTTGCCGCCGAGATGCTGGAGGACGCGCCTGACCTCGATGCGCTGCTGGTGCCTGTTGGCGGCGGCGGCCTCATCTCCGGCATGGCACTGGCCGCTCGCGCCGCCCGCCCGCAGATCGAAATCGTCGGCGTCGAGACCACGCTCTATCCCTCCATGTGGAACGCGCTGCACCAGCAGGACCTGCCCTGCGAAGGCGCGACGCTTGCCGAAGGCATCGCGGTGAAGCAGGCCGGCTCCCTCACCCGCGAGATCGTCTCGGCGCTCGTGTCGGACGTCGTGCTCGTCAATGAGCCCACCATCGAGCGGGCCGTGAACCTTTTCCTCACCCAGCAGAAGACGCTGGCGGAAGGCGCGGGCGCGGCCGGCCTCGCCGCGCTGCTGGCGGAGCCGGAGCGCTATCGCGGACGCAATGTCGGGTTGATCGTCTCCGGCGGCAACATAGATCCGCGCATCGTCGCCTCGATCATGATGCGCGAGCTGGAGCGCGAGGAGCGCATCGTCTCCTTCCGCTTCTCCATGCTCGACCGCCCGGGCGAACTCGGCCTCATCTCGACCCTGCTCGGATCGCTCGGTGCCAACATCCTGGAGGTCGAGCACAAGCGGCACTTCCTCGACGTGCACGCAAAGGGCGCCCGCCTGGATGTCACCGTGGAGACGCGCGACCGGCAGCACGCCGAGGACGTCTACAAGGCGCTGATCGAGCACGGCATGGATGTGGTGCGGGTCGACTGGCACTCCGGCGCGTGAGCGCCGGCCTTGTGCCCCTGTCCCGCGGATACCACCTGAACGTTCGTGGAGGAACCTGCATGAGCGAGACGCAGTATGGCGAGCCGAGGCGCGATGCCTTCGATCCCATCGCCGAGCCGGAATATTTCGACGGCGTGCTGGGACGGCGATTCGCCGCCTTCCTGATCGACGCGGTGCTGATCTGCGCGCCGATCGGTGCGGCGGCTGTGTTCATCTTCGTCTTCGGCTTCCTCACTTTCGGTTTCGGGTGGTTCCTTTTCAGCTTGCTGAGCCCGGGTTTTGTCATCTGGGCGCTCGCCTATACCGGCCTCACGCTCGGCGGCCCGCGCTCGGCAACGGTGGGCATGCGGGCTATGGGGATCGAGATGCGCCAGTCCTCTGGCGCGCCGATGAACACGCTGCTGGCGGTGCTCAGCGTCGTGCTGTTCTGGGTTTTGTTGAGCGTGCTGACGCCGTTCGTGGTGTTGGTGGGGTTGTTCAACGCCCGCAAGCGGCTGCTGCACGACCTCATTCTCGGCACTGTCGTCACCAATAGCGACGAGCGCACCGCCGCGCTTGGCCGCTATCGCCGGTGATGCCGACGCCGGTCCTGAAAACGCGGGTTTGACGCGGACACCGGCTCTGGCAATCATTGAGGCCCGCTGACCGTGATCGAGCCGTGACAGAACATCCGCGCGACACACCGCAGTTCTACCTGACCGCGCCTTCGCCCTGCCCTTACCTGCCGGGCCGGGAGGAGCGGAAGGTGTTCACCCATCTGGTCGGCGAGCGGGCGACGCAGCTCAACGACGTGCTGACCCATGGCGGTTTCCGCCGCAGCCAGTCCATCGCTTACCGCCCGGCCTGCGAGCACTGCCGTGCCTGCGTCTCTGTGCGCATCTGTGTTGATGATTTCCGCGAAACCCGGAGTTTCCGCCGGGTGCGTCAGGCCAATGCGGACCTTATCGGCGACATGCGTGCCGCCGTGCCGACCGCCGAACAGTACTCCCTCTTCCGGGCCTATCTCGACAGCCGCCACAGCGATGGCGGCATGGCGGACATGACCGTGCTGGACTACGCGATGATGGTCGAGGACAGCCATGTGCGTACCCGCCTGATTGAATATCGACGCCGCGGTCCGGGCACCGCGGTGCATGGGCGCGGCCAGGGCGCGCTCTATGCCGTGGCGCTGAGCGACGTGCTCGCGGACGGGCTCTCCATGGTCTACTCCTTCTACGAACCGGACGAGCCGGCGCGCTCCATCGGCACCTTCATGATCCTCGACCATGTGGCCAAGGCCAAGGCACTGGGGCTGCCCTACGTCTATCTCGGCTATTGGGTCGAAGGCTCGGACAAGATGGAGTACAAGCGCCGCTTCCTGCCTCAGGAGCGGCTGATGCCGGCCGGCTGGGAGCGCGTCGAGGCGTAATTTCCCGTCGGACGCGGTCGGTCAGAACCGGTTGTTGCGCGGGAAGCCCTTGGGCGGCAGGCGGCCTGCGCCCGCGCGCTCGCCGCGCCATTCCGTGAGATCGGTGACGGTCCATGTGCGGCCCGACGTGTCGCGCCAGGTCAGCCCGTCGGCGGCGCTGAACACCTTCACGTCGGACATCGCGCCGTCCTTGTAGCGCTGCAGGCGCACGCCGCGCCCGCGCACCATCTCCGGGATCTGGTTGAGCGGGAACACCAGCAGCTTGCGGTTCTCGCCGATGACCGCGACCGAATCGCCGATTGCGGGAACGACCTTCACCGCATCCTGCTTGTCCGCGCCGAGCACCTGCTTGCCCTTGCGGGTATTGGCGATGCAGTCATCCTCATTGACCAGGAAGCCCCTGCCCTCCTTCGCCGCGACAAGCAGCTTGCGGCCGCCCTGATAGGGCAGAACGTCGACGATGTCGGCTTCCTGCTCAAGGTCGAGCGACAGGCGGATCGGCTCGCCATGGCCGCGCCCGCCGGGCAGCTTCGAGGCCTCCAGCGTGTAGAAGCGGCCATTGGTGGCGAAGACCAGCAGCTTTGCTGTGGTCTCGGTGAAGAAGGAGAGGCGAAGCTTGTCGTCGCCCTTGAAGACGAGCGAGGACAGGTCCGCGACATGTCCCTTCAGCGCACGGATCCAGCCCTTGTCGGAAACGACGACAGTGATCGGCTCGCGCTCCACAAGCGCCTCCGTCACCGCGCCGGCATCGTGCGTCGTCGCCTCGCCGAATGTGGTGCGGCGCTTCCCGAGCGGCGTGTCGGGGCCGAACAGCTTGCGCGTCTCGCCGAGCTGCCAGGCGACAGCCTTCCACTGCTTGTCCTCGGAGCCGAGCAGGGCCTCGATCTCGGCTTTCTCGCTGGACAGGGCGTCGTGCTCCTTGCGGATCTCGAACTCCTCAAGCCGCCGCAAGCTGCGCAGGCGCATATTGAGGATCGCCTCGGCCTGCACGTCGGTCAGCTCGAAGCGCCCCATCAGCGCGGGCTTGGGTTCATCCTCCTCCCGGATGATGCGGATCACCTCGTCGAGATTGAGAAAGGCGATCAGATAGCCGCCGAGCACCTCCAGACGATGCTCGATCTCCCCGAGCCGATGGCGGGAGCGGCGCAACAAGACGTCGCGCCGATGGTCGACCCATTCGCGCAGCGCTTCCAGGAGGCTGACGACCTTCGGCACCAGCCCGCCAACCAGAACATTCATGTTCAGGGGAAAGCGGGTTTCGAGCTCGGTGAGCCGGAACAGGCTCTCCATCAGCAGCTCGGCGTCGACATTGCGCGCGCGCGGCTCCAGCACGAGGCGTACATCCTCGGCGGATTCGTCACGCACGTCGGCGAGCAGCGGCAGCTTCTTTTCGTTAAGCAGGTCAGCGATTTTCTCGACCAGCCGCGACTTGGGCACGCCGTAGGGAATCTCCGTGACGACGATCACATAGGTGCCGCGTCCGGTCTCTTCCTTCTCCCAGCGCGCGCGCAGGCGAAAGCCGCCGCGTCCCGTTGCATAGGCATCGGCGATGGAAGCCGGCGATTCGATGATGACGCCGCCGGTCGGAAAGTCCGGGCCCTTCACGAAGCGCAGGAGTTCGTCGGTCGTCGCCGCAGGGTGCTCGATGAGGTAGAGGCTGGCGTCGATCAGCTCGGCCGCGTTATGCGGGGGGATTGACGTCGCCATGCCCACGGCGATGCCGGTGGAACCGTTGGCCAGCAGGTTCGGGAACGCGCCGGGCATGACCACCGGCTCTTCGGTGGTGCCGTCGTAGTTCGGGCGGAAATCGACCGCGTCCTCATCGATGCCATCGAGGATGAGGCGTGCCACCTCGGTCAGGCGCGCCTCGGTGTAACGCTCGGCGGCGGCATTATCGCCATCTATATTGCCGAAATTGCCCTGACCGTCGACCAGCGGGTAGCGCTGCGCGAAATCCTGCGCCAGGCGAACCATGGCGTCATAGATCGCCTGATTGCCGTGCGGGTGGAAGGAACCCATCACGTCACCGACGATCTTCGCGCTCTTGCGGAAGCCGCCGCCCGGATCGAGCCTGAGCAGGCGCATGCCATAGAGAATGCGCCGATGGACAGGCTTCAGCCCGTCGCGCGCGTCCGGCAGGGCCCGGTGCATGATGGTGGAGAGCGCATAGGCAAGATAGCGCTCTTCCAGCGCTGCCTTGAGCCCGATCGGTTCGATCGCGCCTTCGCCTGTTGGAATCGGTCCCTCACCCATGGTCCTTGGCTACAGCGAATCAGTCACAGGAACAAGACGCGAACGCACTCCGCGCCAGACTTGCACAGGCTTGTCGTAACGCGCCGCGGAAGCGGGGCGTTCTACCGCGTCCGCATGGCTGGGTTGTCGCGTTTTATCGAAACGCGCCCGTGCGGTTGGCCACCGCTTGCCCGGTGTCGAACATTTTCAACGGCTTGCCGGATTGTATACAACCCATTGTTTCGTTTGGGTTTCGTATCATTCGATACGAAAATAATTCAAGATTGATTCTATTTCTGTGGCGTTTTAGATGGATATGTCAGCTCTCAGCTACTGGCGTAATCCAAGGTGACGACATGACACGCTCGACAATCTCTCTCGCAGTGTCCTCTGTGGTTGGTCTGGCCGCGCTGACCACCGCGCAGGCTTCGCCGATCGGGACGGAAACCGGCAGCGTCAATGCGGCGGCCTCGACCGCGCAGATTCTGCCCGTGCAATGGCAGAATGTTTGCCGCGAACGGCAGATCTTCCGCCGCGACGCACGCGGTCGGCTCCTGCAGTATCAGATGCCTATGTGCACCGAGGTATGGGTGGGCCGGCGCTACCTCCGCGACGGGATATACTACGCCGATCCGGGCTTTCTGGCGCCGCTCGAAAGCGTTGTTCCCTAGCGGGCGGCGAGGCGCGCAAGCGCCGTCAGCAGGGATTCCCTTGCGTCCGGCATGGGAAGCCCGCGCGGGTCGAGTACCCGGCGCTCCAGAAAATGCCCGGTCAGGGCGAAAGCGGCGCGGACATTGTCGATTGAGGGCGGCTCTGCCACTTCGCCCACGAGGAAATAGGGCAGCTCGAACAGCTGGTCGCGCCACGGCGCGCCGGCGTCCCGGCTGACCGCACGGCCGGATTTCGGCGACACGTAAAGCAGGTCGTTCCGCCCACCGGTGGCCGCACAGCTCTCAAGATCGAGCCCGAAGCCAAGTTCGGTGAGAAGCATCAGCTCGAAGCGTGCAACCAGCATTCCGGCCAGCGGCAGCTTGTCGAGATGCGCAGCCATCATGTCCAGCAGTACATAGAGTTCGGCATGCGGGTCACGCTCGGGCAGCAGGCGCAGCAGCGCGCTGACATGGGCGAAGGCAAAGGAGGAAACGGGCTGCCCCATCAGCCGCTCGGCCCGCGCGGCGGTCACCTCCAGGGTGAACGCGCCGAGATGCTCGTCGAGCCGTGCGCGCCATGTGGCGTGGACGGTGTTCCCCGGCTGCAGCGCCGCCGCCTGACGACGCGAGCCGCCACCGCGCACCAGGCCGAGATGGCGGCCATGTGCCGCCGTCATCACCTCGACAATGGCATTCGCCTCGCCATGTCGGCGCAGACCGATGATGATGCCGTCATCGACCCACTCCATCGACGCCGGCCGCCTAGTCGGAGGATGGGAATTCGAGCCCCATCTCGCGATAGCGTTCGGGGTCGTCGGCCCAGTTCTCGCGCACCTTCACGAACAGGAACAGATGAACGGGCTGCTCGAGGATCGCCGCCAGTTCCTTGCGGGAGGCGGTGGAGATGGCCTTGATGGTGTCGCCGCCCTTGCCGAGCACGATCTTCCGCTGGCTCTCGCGCTCGACGAAGATCGTCTGCTCGATGCGCACCGAACCGTCCTTGCGCTCCTGCCAGCTGTCCGTCTCCACCGTCGAGCGGTAGGGCAGCTCCTCATGCAGGCGGTGGAACAGCTTCTCGCGGGTGATCTCGGCGGCCAGCGAGCGCATGGGCGCGTCGGAGATCTGATCCTCGGGATAGAGCCAGGGACCTTGCGGCAGCATGCCGGTCAGCCATTCGCGCAGCTCGGCGAGGCCGTCGCCGGTCAGGGCCGAGACCATGAAAAGGCGATCGAAGGAGATGAGCTGTCCGATGTTGTAGGCGAGTTCCAGCAGGTTCTCGCGCTTCACGAGGTCGATCTTGTTCAGCAGGATCGCGCGCGGGCGGCGCACATCGGCGAGCCCCTTGATGATCGCCGTGACGTCTTCGCTTAATCCCACGCGGGCGTCGATCAACAGCACGACGGCATCCGCATCGCCAGCTCCGCTCCAGGCAGAGCGGACCATGGCCTTCTCCAGCCGGCGCTTGGGTGCGAAAATGCCGGGCGTGTCGACAAGGATGATCTGCGTCTTGCCGTCGATGGCGATGCCGCGCACCAGAGAGCGCGTGGTCTGCACCTTGTGCGAAACGATGGAGACCTTTGTGCCGACCAGGGCATTGGTCAGTGTCGATTTGCCGGCATTAGGTGCGCCGATGAGGGCGACGAAGCCGCACCGTGTGTCGGCGCCGACGTCCTGGGCGATATCAATCATGCGTTGACCTGTTCGAGGAAGGCTGCCGCAGCGGCCTTCTGCGCGTTCTGCTTTGAAGAGCCGGAACCTTCGACAGGATCGAAGCCCGGCACCTCGACGGCGATGCGGAAATGCGGATTATGATCCGGACCGGAGCGCTCCACCAGCCGATATGTGGGCGGGGGGAAGCCGCGCGCCTGCGACCATTCCTGAAGAGCGGTCTTGGGATCGCGGGCGGTGGCGCCGGCCTTCTTCAGACGAGGGCGCCAGAAGCGCTCGACCAGTGCCTCGGCGGCCGAAAAACCGGCGTCGAGATAGACGGCGGCCAGCACCGATTCCGCGATGTCGGCGAGGATCGCCGTGCGGGCGCGCCCGCCGTCGCGGTCCTCGCCGGAGCCGAGCCTGATATGCGCGCCGACACCCATGGCACGGGCGACCTCGGCGCAGCTTTCCTCGCAGACGAGGTCGGCGAGACGGCGTGACAGCTCGCCCTCCTCGGCCTGCGGATAGGCGCGGTAGAGCATGTCCGAGACGACGAGACCCAGCACATGGTCGCCGAGAAATTCCAGCCGCTGATAGGAGCGCACCCGCGCGCGACTTCCCTGCAGGCCGGTGACGGCGCTAATATGCGTCAGCGCCAGAACGAGGTGCGCGCGGTCCGTGAAGCGATGACCCAGCACCTCTTCCAGCGTATCGAGCCCTGCATCACCGGCCGTGGGCCGTGGACTGCGCGTCATCGCACGAAAGAGAACAGGCGGTCCCACCGGACCGTCCAGGGCCACTTCCAGAACTGCCACGCCGCATCGCCTTCCTTCACCGAGAAGAAGATGAGCTGGGCGCGGCCGATCAGATTTTCATAGGGAACGTAGCCGACCTGGCTCAGCACGCGGCTGTCGGTGGAGTTGTCGCGGTTGTCGCCCATCATGAAGTAATGATCCGGCGGCACCTTGTAGACCGGCGTGTTGTCGTAGAAGCCGTTCTCGACAAGATCGAGCGTCTGGTAGCTGACCCCGTTGGGCAGGGTTTCGCGCCACACCTTGACGCGCTGCACGCGCCCGCCGCCCTCGTCGTCCATCCAGTAGCCGGCGTCCTCGCGCTTCACCGGCACGCCATTGATGTTCAGCACGCCGCCGATCATCTGAATCTCGTCGCCCGGCAGTCCGATGACGCGCTTGATGTAATCGGTGCTCTCATCGCGCGGCAGCTTGAACACCACCACATCGCCGCGGTTCGGCGTCGATCCCAGCAGGCGTCCGCTGAACAGGGGCGGCGAGAAAGGCAGCGAGAAGCGGCTGTAGCCGTAGCTGAACTTCGAGACGAACAGATAGTCCCCGACCAGCAGCGTCTCCTTCATCGACCCCGACGGGATGTTGAAAGGCTGGAACAGGAAGGTGCGAATGATGATGGCGATAAGGAACGCCTGAAGGATCACCTTGGCGGTTTCGCCGAGGCCGCCTTCCTTCTTCTTCGGTGCTGTCGTCGAGCTCATATCGCTTTCCGCTGTGCCGCGCGGAGAGTTCCGCCCGCCGGGCCGTGCGCTCCTATAGCCGCTCGCCGGGCTGGCGGCAACGCAGGCAAGTCACGATCGCACGAGGTGACGAACCGTCAGACCGTCGTGCCCTTCGGAACCGCGCTGATGATGACGAAGGCTTGTGCGATGGGACCGTCATCGGTGATGGTCAGATCGATCCGGGCCTCGAAGCCTTCGGGGGTGATGGCGTCCAGCCGCGCGCGGGCGCCGCCGGTCAGATGCATGGTCGGGCGCCCGGAGGGCAGGTTCACAACGCCCATATCCCTCCAGAACACGCCCTGGGCCAGCCCGGTGCCAAGCGCCTTGGCGCAGGCCTCCTTGGCGGCGAAGCGCTTGGCGTAGCTCTCCGCCCGACGCGCCCTCCGCTCGGACCTCGTGCGCTCAACTTCGGTAAAGACCCGATCGAGGAAGCGCTCGCCGTGGCGTTCCAGAACCTCGGCGACGCGACGGACGTCGGTGATGTCCGAGCCGATGCCGATAATCATGCCGCCTTGCCCGCTCCGATGCGCGCCCGCCCGTGCGACATCGCCGTGCGCATTTGCCGGACCGCGCCCTCCAGACCGACGAAGATGGATTCGCCGATGAGAAAATGGCCGATGTTCAACTCACGCACCGGCTCCAGCGCGGCGATGGCCTCTGCCGTCACAAAGTCGAGGCCATGGCCGGCGTGGATTTCGAGGCCGAGCGCCGCGCCCTGCTCCGCCGCAGCGGTGAGCCGTGCAAATTCAGCGCGCGCCGCCTCGTGCTCGCCGGCGGCGATGAAATCGCACCAGGCGCCGGTGTGCAGTTCGATCACCGCGGCTCCGATGTCGGCCGCACGCGCGATCTGATCCTCATCCGGCGCGACGAAAAGCGAGACGCGGATGCCGGCCCGGCTCAGGCTCTCCACCTTGTGCGCCAGCTCGATGCCCCCGCCGACGACGTCGAGCCCGCCCTCGGTGGTGCGCTCCTCGCGGCGCTCCGGCACCAGGCACGCGGCATGGGGCTTGAGGTTGAGGGCGAGCGCGACCATCTCGGCGGTCGCCGCCATCTCGAAATTCAGCGGTACCAGCAGCACGTCCTTGAGACGGCGCATATCCGCGTCGCGGATGTGGCGACGGTCCTCGCGCAGATGCGCGGTGATGCCGTCCGCGCCGGCGGCGCAGGCCAGCTGGGCCGCACGCACCGGATCGGGCAGTGTCCCGCCGCGCGCGTTTCGCACCGTGGCCACGTGGTCGATGTTCACGCCGAGGCGAATGGGCGGCACGATGCGTGTCATGGCGTCAGGCCTTCGTGCCCTGGGTGCTGCGGCTGCCCGGCTTTACCGGAGGGAGCGCCGCGAGCTCGGGTGGCAGGGCATCGGCCGGGTAGGTCGGGATATCGAGCTTCGCCAGCGAGATCATGGGAACGCCGAGATCGGCCTTGCCATTCGAGCGGTCGATCAGGCAGGCCGCGCCGACCACCTTGTCCGTGTGCTCGGCAATGGCGGCGAGGCACTCGCGGGACGACAGGCCGGTGGTGATGATGTCCTCCACCATCAGCACGCGCGCCTCGGGCGGAATGGCGAAACCACGCCGCAGCTGGAACGTGCCGGCTTCACGCTCGACGAACACCGCCTTGGCGCCAAGCTGCCGGGCGGTCTCATAGCCGGGAACGATGCCGCCAATGGCGGGCGACACGACATAGTCGATCTTGCCGAATGCGGCCTCGGCCTTCTCGGCCAGGGCCTTGCAGAGCCGCGCCGTCCGCACCGGATCCTGAAAGATGAACATCTTCTGCAGGAAGACGGGACTGCGCAGGCCGGATGAGAGGATGAAATGCCCCTCAAGAAGTGCGCCGGCGGCGCGGAATTCGGCCACAACCTCGTCTTGCGTCATCTCGATGCCCGGACCCTGTTACTGATGGGCGCCGTGATAGCCGATCCTCCCCGCCACGTCACCGGGTCGGCGCGCTGGTCAGCGCGAGGCGAGCCGGGCGCGGGCTCTGCCGCACGCGAACGCCGCTTCGCCGGCCACCTGCTCGACACGGCCGGTGGCCACAAGCGCGCCGTCGCGCAGCAGCCGGCCCCACAGCGCCTTGGCACCGCCGGAGAGAATGCGGAAGGCGCCCTGGAATTGTTCGGTCATTGTCGGTCTCCCCGTCGTCGACATGAATCATGCGCGTCGCGCCGATCCAGCAACGCCTTGATAGGGTTACCGGTTCCCTAAGATCATCCGTTGACGCGCTCGACGCTGGACACCACCGGCCGGGCCCGCAGATCGGCGATGATGCCGTTCAGATGGCGAAGATCGTAGACGCCGATGTCGATCACCATGCGGGTGAAATCGGCTGAACGCGAGGACATGCGCAGGTTCTCGATGTTTCCGTCGCGCTCGCCGATGACCTGGGCGATCTGCGCCAGCGAGCCCGGCTCATGCGTCGCGATCACGACGATCTGAACGGGGAAGCGCTGCGGATCGTCCTCGTCAATGTCCCAGCGCACATCGAGCCAGCGCTCCGGCTCCTCCTCGAATTCCTGCAGCGCGGGCGACTGGATCGGGTAGATGGTGATCCCCTCGCCCGGCGTGAGGATGCCGACGATGCGGTCGCCCGGCACAGCGCCGCCATTCGGCGCGAAGCGCACCGGCAATTCGCGGTTAATGCCGCGAATGGGGATGGCCGTCTTCGGATCGGGATCGCTCTCGATGCCGGGGATCTTGAACTTCAGGCTCTGCCCCTGTTCAAGCTCGAACCACCCCTCGCCCTGCGGGGCGGCGCGTTCCTCGGGACGCGGCCCGGTCCATTCGGGATGAACCGCCTTCACCACGTCGTCGGCGCGCATCTCGCCGCGCCCGACAGCGGCATAGATGTCGTCGAGGGACGAGCGCGCCAGCCGCCCCATCACCCCGGCCAGCTTGTCCTCGGAGAACACCTTGCCTGCGCGCGCGATGGCGCGCTCGACGATTCGCTTGCCGAGGCCGGCATATTGCGAGCGCACGGACGCACGGGTGGCGCGCCGGATCGCGGCACGCGCCTTGCCGGTCACCACGATGGATTCCCAGGCCGCGGGTGGCGTCTGGCCCGAGGCGGTGATGATCTCCACCTCGTCGCCGTTCTGCAGCTCCGAAACGAGCGGAACGTTCGTGCCGTTCACCTTCGCGCCGACGGCGCGGTCGCCCACGCCGGTGTGCACGGCATAGGCGAAGTCGATCGGCGTCGCACGCCGCGGGAGCGTGATGAGCCGGCCCTTGGGGGTGAAACAGAACACCTGGTCGTGGAAGAGTTCGAGCTTGGTGTGCTCAAGGAACTCCTCGGGGCTGGAGCCTTCCGCCAGCAGCTCGATGGTGCGGCGCAGCCAGGCATAGGCGTTGGAATCGCGGTCGCCGGGCGCCGCCGCGCTGCCCACGGAATCCTTGTACAGCGCGTGCGCGGCGATGCCGTATTCGGCGATCTCGTGCATTTCGCGTGTACGGATCTGCAGCTCGACGCGCTGGCGGCCGGGACCGACGACGGTGGTGTGCAGCGAGCGGTAGTCGTTCTGCTTCGGGGTCGAGATGTAGTCCTTGAAGCGACCCGGCACGAGAGGCCACTTGGTGTGCACGACGCCAAGCGCGGCGTAGCAGTCCTCCAGCCGGTCGACGAGGATGCGGAATCCGTAAATGTCCGAGAGCTGCTCGAAGGCGATCGATTTCTGTTCCATCTTGCGCCAGATGGAATAGGGGCGCTTCTCGCGGCCTTTGACCTGTGCGGCGATGCCCTTTTGCGCCACGGCATCGCTCAGTTCGCGTTCAATCGCCGCGACGAGTTCGCCATTGCTCTCTTTCAGCGTCTGAAGGCGGGCGCGGATCGATTCATAGGCATCGGCCGACAGCTGGCGGAAGGACAGATCCTCCAGCTCCTCGCGCATGTCGTGCATGCCCATGCGGCCGGCAAGCGGCGCGTAGATGTCCAGCGTTTCCTGCGCGACGCGCGAACGCTTCTCCTCCGGCACCCATTTGAGCGTGCGCATATTGTGCAGGCGGTCGGCCAGCTTGACCAGCAGCACGCGCACATCGTCGGCAATGGCGAGGAGCAGCTTGCGCAGGTTTTCCGCCTGCTTGGCCTGCTTGGAGACCAGATCCAGTTTCTTGATCTTGGTAAGGCCCTCGACCAGCGCACCGATCTGCGTACCGAAGATGCGGTCGATTTCGTCGCGGGTGGCGTTGGTGTCCTCGATCGTATCGTGCAGCAGCGCGGCGACGATGGTCGCGTCGTCGAGCTTCAGATCGGTCAGGATCGCCGCGACTTCGAGGGGATGCGAGAAATACGGATCGCCGGAGGCACGCTTCTGCGTTCCGTGGGCGCGCATCGCATAAACATAGGCCCGGTCAAGCAGCGACTCGTCGGTGTTGGGATTGTACCGGCGGACGCGCTCGACGAGCTCGTACTGCCGCATCATGACAGGTCAACTCTCGAGAGCCCGACTCGTCTCGTGCCGGGTGCGCCAAATATCATCGTGCTTCCAGTCCGGCGCAAGCCGCAGCGTCGCGCGCGCCATAAGGCGCTGGCGCATTCATGAACACAATTCGCAATTGAATTAGTTCGATTTTAAAATTACAATCGACTAAATACCTTCAGGAAAGAGACATTCATGAATGTGCTGCCGTGGCTCGGCTATATCGCGGCTTATATTTGCGGGGGACTTGCGGGGTTCATCGCGGCGGCACTCTCGTGCGCGTCATTCAAGAATGGCCTCGCCGAGGAGCTTGAGCAGCTGAGAAAGCGCAATCAGGAACTGGAGGCGCAAATTTCACGGGCGATGCAATAAAGCGGCTTCACGACCCAGCACCCGCTGCAGCGTCCCGGTCCGGATCGTGAAACGCTGATTGCCCGCCAGAAACAGCTGTGCCGGCTTTCGCCGGCACAAATGTCGTTTTCTCAACCGTTCGCGTCGTCAAGCCAGGCGGTGTCGCCCTCAGCCCTCGTCGTCGTCGCTCGGCTCCGGAGGCACGAGGCCCTGAAGGCCGGCGAGCAGTTCCTCTTCCGTCATGCGATCGAGCATGACGTCGGAATCGTCTGCGCCGCTCGAAGACGAGGACGCGATCATCGGAACGGTCTCCGGCTCGGGCTCGTCGACTTCGGTGAACTTCTGCAGCGAATGGATCAGCTCCTCGCGCAGGTCTTCCGGCGAGATTGTCTGGTCCGCGATCTCGCGCAGAGCGACGACGGGGTTCTTGTCGTTGTCGCGGTCGATAGTGATCGGCGACCCGGACGCGATCATGCGCGCACGATGGCCGGCGAGAAGAACGAGCTCGAAGCGATTGTCGACCTTGTCGACGCAATCCTCGACGGTGACGCGAGCCATGCCTCGGCACTCCTGTCTGCTTATCCGTAAAGCGGGTGCCTTAAACCAATGAGGGCTCGGGGGCAAGTATCGCGGCTCTGGTTCCGCTCCGGATCGGGCGCGGATCGGTCCGACTGACAAAAATCAGTGTAGCCCGGCCGCCTTGTCCTGCCCTCGCCACAAATGAGCTATGAGTAGTCATGGGGCACGAGCCGCGGCGTCTCTTCGGCGACACCGCATCCTATTATAACTGCGTTTCAGGTACTTGCCCATTATGGCTCAGGGAATGGAAAAGACAGCCCTTTTTATCGATGGCGCCAATCTGTATTCCGCCACAAAATCTCTTGGCTTCGACATTGATTACAAGCGACTTTTGAAGGAATTCCAGGCGCGCGGCTATGTACTTCGCGCTTTCTACTACACCACGCTCGTGGAAGATTCGGAATATTCGTCGATCCGCCCCCTCCTCGACTGGCTCGATTACAATGGATACTCCGTTGTCACCAAGCCCGCCCGCGAATTCACCGACAGCCAGGGGCGTCGGCGGGTGCGGGGCAATATGGACATCGAGCTGGCGGTCAACGCCATGGAGCTCGCCTCCCATGTTGACCACATCGTGATCTTCTCGGGCGATGGCGACTTCCGGTCGCTGGTCGAAGCCATCCAGCGCAAGGGGGTTCGGGTGAGCGTGGTGTCGTCGGTCCACACCCAGCCGCCGATGATCGCGGATGAACTGCGCCGCCAGGCGGATATCTTCATCGACCTTGTCGACTTGCAGGCCCGCATCGGCCGCGATCCCGCCGAACGGTCAGGCCGCATGCACGAGCCGCCACGCTTCCTCGAACGTCGCCCGGCCGCACCGGCAGGTGACGACGAAGATGCGGGCGAGCCGTGAGGCCGGCATGAGCGTTCTGCCGACGCCCGCGCCGGCGGAACCGCCGCATGACTGCCCGCTCTGCCCGCGCCTCGTCGCCTTCCGCGAAGAGTGGCGCGCGCGGGAGCCCGCCTGGCACAACGCGCCCGTGCCATCCTTCGGGCCGCAGGACGGGCGCCTGCTCATCGTCGGGCTCGCGCCCGGCGTTCGCGGCGCCAACCGAACCGGCCGCCCCTTTACCGGGGATTACGCCGGCGAGTTGCTCTACTCGACGCTCATCAAATTCGGTTTCGCCACAGGCGTCTTCGAGGCACGTCCGGATGACACGCTGCAACTGTGCGATGCGCGGCTGACCAATGCCGTGCGCTGCGTGCCGCCGGAAAACAAACCAACGACCGACGAGATCCGCAACTGCCGGCCGTTTTTCTCCGCCACGATCGGCCTGCTGCCGGCGCTGAGCGCCATCGTCGCCCTGGGCAAGATTGCCCACGACCAGGTGCTTGCCGCGCATGGCGAGAAGCTGTCGCACCACAAATTCGCCCATGGCGCGGTCCACCGGATTGGCGACCTCGTGCTTTTCGACAGCTATCACTGCTCACGCTACAACACGAATACCGGCGTGCTGACGACCGAGATGTTCCACGCCGTCTTCGCCAAGGTGCGCGCCCATATCGACACGCTGGGCTGATTTAGGGCGCAACCGGCGCCCACAACACGTCCTCGATCCGGCGCGCGCCAGCGGCGAGCATCACCAGCCGGTCGAAGCCGAGTGCTATTCCAGACGCTTCCGGCATGAGCGCTAGCGCAGCGAGGAAATCCTCGTCGAGCGGATAACGCTCGCCATAGATGCGCTCCTTCTCGTCCATCCACTGAATAAAGCGTCGGCGCTGCTCCTGAGCATCGGTCAGTTCGCCAAAGGCGTTAGCCAGCTCTACGGCGCAGACATAAAGCTCGAAGCGCTCCGCCAGGCGCGGATCGGACGGCTTGGGTCGCGCCAGCGCCGCCTCCGAGATGGGGTACTCACACAGGATGGTGGAGCGACCGATGCCGAGGAACGGCTCGATCTTTTCCACCATGACGCGGGTGAACACATCCGCCCATGTGTCGTCGTCCGCCACCCGTATGCCGGCGGTGCGCGCCGCCCGCCAGAGCCCGTCGCGGTCATTGCTCTCGATGCCTACGGTCGCCATCAGGTCGATGCCGGCGAAGCGCGCGAAGGCCTCCGCCACGGTGAGGCGTTCCGGTGACAAGGCGACATCGCAGCGATGGCCGCCGAAGCTGAACACATGCGCGCCGACAGCTTCCGCCGTCACGGCGAGCACATCGGCGCAGTCCTGCATCAGCGCGTCATAGGTCGCCTCGGCCCGGTACCATTCGAGCATGGTGAATTCGGGATGGTGCAGCGCCGTGCGTTCGCCGTTGCGAAAAACGCGGGCGAAGGTGAAGAGGCGCGTCTCGCCTGCCGCCAGCAGCTTCTTTGCGGTGAATTCCGGCGAGGTATGGAGATAACGCGGCGCCCGCACGCCGTCCGGTCCTTCCAGTTCGGTCGCGAACGCCTTCAGATGCGTCTCATTGCCGGGCGACACCTGCAAGATCGGCGTCTCGACCTCCACGAAGTCCCGCGCTCCGAAAAACCCGCGTAGCGCCGTCTGTACGCGCTGGCGGGCCAGGAGAAAGGGCCGCCGGTCGGCGTGGCGGGCGGGTGACCACCAGGGCGAAACGGTAAGCGACATGACGCAAACTCCAGCGAACCGCCTGGGGTTGGCGGATGACGGGCGCGCGAGTATAGGAGGCGCCAAAGGAATCCCCCGGTGCCTCCGCGCGATGCGGCGCACCCAACAGCCAGAGGACCTCCATGGTCAAGGTCATCGCCAGCTCGCTGCGCAAGGGCAGCGTCGTCGACATCGACGGCAAGCTCTATGTCGTGCTCACCGCCGACAACATCCACCCCGGCAAGGGCACGCCGGTGACGCAGCTCGACATGCGCCGCATCTCCGACGGCGTGAAGATCTCCGAGCGCTACCGCACCACCGAGCAGGTGGAGCGCGCCCATGTCGAGGATCGACCCTACACCTTCCTGTATTCCGATGCGGAAGGCTTCCACTTCATGAACCCGGAGAATTACGACCAGGTCGCCGTCTCCAAGGACGTGATCGGCGACCAGGCGGCCTATCTGCAGGAAAGCATGCAGGTCATGCTGTCGGTGCATGAAGGCAATGCCATCGCCATCGAGCTGCCGCAGCGCGTGACGCTGGAAGTCGTCGAAACCGAGCCGGCGATGAAGGGCCAGACCGCCTCGTCGTCCTACAAGCCTGCCATTTTGTCGAACGGCGTGCGCTCGGCCGTTCCGCCGCATATCGGTGTCGGCACCCGCATTGTTGTCATGACCGCCGACGGTTCCTACGTCGAGCGGGCCAAGGACTGACCCGGAAGGATCGTAACGTGAGCGCTGGAACCGCTGCCTCGCCGCAACCGGTCATCCGGCCGCTCCGTCCGGCGGACCAGACGGACTGGATGAGGCTTTGGAACGCCTATCAGCGTTTCTATGAGGTCGACATTCCCGCCGAGACGACGGCGCTGACTTGGCAGCGCCTGCTGGACCCGACCGAGCCGGTGCACGGCGCGGTCGCGGTCGATCCGGCAAATGGCGACACCTTGGGGTTCGTGCATTTCATCGAGCATCGCTCGACATGGGTCGCCACCCGTTCGGTCTATCTCGAAGACCTCTTTGTCAGCCCGGAGGCGCGCGGCCTGGGTCTCGGCCGAAAGCTGATCGCCTATGTGGCGGAGCAGGCGCGCAGCATCGGCGCCCCGGCGGTGCACTGGCTGACCCATTCCAGCAATGAGACGGCGCAGACGCTGTATGACAGCGTCACCGGAGGGCGCTCCGGCTTTATCCAGTACCAGCTCAATCTGGATGAGAAGAAATAATCCTAAGTCTCTGACAAAGCGGATGACTTAGCCCCTGTCGCGCAACAACCGCTGCTTGTCGCGCGCCCAGTCTTTCTCCTTCAGAGCCTCGCGCTTGTCATGCGCCTTGCGGCCGCGGGCAATGGCGATCTCGACCTTGGCCCGCCCCTGCTCGTTGAAGAATATCTTGAGCGGCACCACGGTCATGCCCTCACGCTCGACCGCCTGCCACAGGCGGGCAATCTGCCGCTTGTGCAGCAGCAGTTTGCGTGGGCGGCGCGGCTCGTGGTTGAACCGGTTCGCCTGGAGATATTCCGGGATGAAGGAGTTGTAGAGGATCGCCTCGCCGGTCTTGGCCGAGACGTAGCTCTCGCCCACGGTGGCCTTGCCGGCACGAAGGCTCTTCACCTCCGTGCCGCTGAGCGCGATCCCCGCCTCGAACACCTCGCCAATGTCGAAATCAAACCGCGCTCGGCGATTGTCGGCGACGACCTTGCGTGGTTGAGTTTTCTTTTCGGCCATATCGTTCCATGCGGGACGGAAAGAGGTTCCGCCCCTGCCCTCAGTTGATCAGGCCCGCATGCCGCATGGCATCGCGGACGACCAGCTTGGTCTTCTCGCTCACCGGCACCATCGGCAGGCGGGCTTCGTCGGCGATCTTGCCGAGCACGCTCAGGGCATATTTGGTGGGGCTCGGGTTGGTTTCAACGAACAGCGCCTGGAACAGCGGGAAAAGCCGGTCCTGAATCTCCAGCGCCGCGCTGTAGTCACCGGCGATGCAGGCGTTCATCAGCTGCGAGCAGAGCTTGGGCGCAACGTTGGAGGCGACCGAGATGCACCCGTGGCCGCCATGCGCCATGAAACCGAGCGCCGTCGCATCCTCGCCCGAGAGCTGGTTGAACGTCGGGCCCAGAACCTCGCGCTGCTGGCTGACACGCGCAAGGTTCGCGGTCGCATCCTTCACGCCGACGATATTCTTCAGCTCGAACAGCCGCGCCATCGTCTCCACCGACATGTCGATCACCGACCGGCCGGGGATGTTGTAGATGTAGATCGGAATGCCGATTGCGTCGTTGATCGCCTTGTAGTGCTGGTACAGGCCTTCCTGGCCCGGCTTGTTGTAATAAGGCGTGACGACGAGCACCGCGTCCGCCCCGGCCTTCTCGGCATGGCGGGCAAGGTCGATGGCTTCGATGGTGTTGTTCGAGCCGGCACCGGCGATTACCGGCAGGCGGCCGGCCGCCTGGGCGACCGTCCATTCGACCACCAGCTTGTGCTCGTCATGCGACACGGTCGGGCTCTCACCGGTCGTGCCGACGGGCACGAGGCCGTGGATGCCTTCCTCGATCTGCCAGTCCACGAGGCTGCGGAACGCTTTCTCGTCCAGCTTGCCATCGCGGAACGGCGTCACGAGCGCCGTGAAGGATCCACGGAAGGGCAGCGGATGAGGCATGGTGCGCTCCTGGAGATTTCTCATCATTGTCGCGCGTCGCGGATCGCGCGATGCGGCGAAGGGGCCATCAGATATCGCGTCGGCGGCTCGGAAGAAAGGGCGATTTGCCGCTTCTCTTGGCAAAGCTGCGCCGCTGCGGCACCCTGCCCCTGTTTTGCCGGGTTGGGAGGATACCAATCAGGGGTGGCTTCACAACGGAATTGGCGGCATCCGGTTGTGGTTAGCAATTCGTCAAGAAGATCGCGCGACAAAGGAACCGAACAGTCCTGGCCGGGACTGCGACGGAATGCAGGCATCGCCGGCTTGCCGGGAGTTGAACAACCGATGAGCGATATGATCTCGGGCAAATCTGATCTGGACATCACCCTTGTGCCCGGCGTGGCCGGCATTCGTGGAACGATGTCCGGCAGGCGGGCGGGCCGTTTGGCGACCGCCTTGTCCCTGATGACCGCCCTGTTGCTCGGCGGCACCGCTATGGCGATCGCCCAGACGGCTCCTGCAAAGCCGCCCGCCAAACCTGCCCCCAAGACGGTGGCAAAGCCTGCTCCCAAGCCGGCGCCGAAGGCTGCTGCCAAAAAGCCGGAGAGCAAGACCGCGGCCAAACCCTCCGCCAAGTCGGCCGCGAAGCCGACGATTGCGACGTCCGCCAAGCCAGTCGCGGCTGCTGCGGCGGCTGCCGCCGGTGCCGCCCTGCCCGTCCCGAGCCTCGGCGGCGCGCCAGCCGATCTGCAGCGCGCGGTCTCGCTCGTCGAGCAGGGCAATTCGGCCGACGCGCTGGCGATCGCCGATTCGATGCGCGATCCGGGCGCGCAGGCGCTGGTTCGCTGGCTGGCCCTGCGTGTGACTGCACGCGACGTCGGCTTCGATCGTGCGGTCGCGATCCTGCGCGCCCACCCGACTCTGCCCACCCCCGTCGTGCTGCGCCGACGGCTCGAATATCTGCTGTTCGCCGAGAACAAGGACCCGCAGACCATCCTCGCCTTCTTCGCCGAACAGCGCCCTTATTCCGGTGAGGGCAAGATCGCGCTGGCGCGTGCGCTGTTCGCCGCCGGCGACCAGAAGGCGGGTGCGGCGTGGCTTCGTGATGCGTGGCGGGAGGATGCGCTGTCCTCCGATACCGAATCGACTGTCATGGTCGAGTTCGGCGGCGTCCTGACGCGGGCGGACCACAAGTACCGGGCCGACAAGCTGCTTTATCGCGAGGACGCCGAGCGCGGGCTGCGCGCGGCGCAGCGTGCGGGTGATGACGTAACGGCCCTCGCCCGCGCCCGCATCGCCCTGTTCTCGGGCAAGAGCGACGTGTCGAAGCTGCTGGCCGCCGTTCCGGCCTCGCTGCGTTCCGATCCGGCCTATCTCTACACGCTCGCCAAGATGCAGCGGCGCAATGACGACCACGCCGCCGCTGCGCGGACGTTGTCGTCTGCGCCCAAGGATCCGGATCTGCTCGTCGACACCGACGAATGGTGGGTCGAGCGCCGCCTCGTCACGCGTGGGCTGCTCGACAAGGGCGACGCACGCACGGCCTACAAGGTCGCCCGCGAGGCGGTTACCCCCGATGACGAGCACAAGCGGGCAGACCAGCTGTTCACCTCCGGCTGGATCGCGCTGCGCTTCCTCAACGATCCGAAGACCGCCCTGCAGTATTTCGCCAAGGTGCCCGAGAATCAGGTGCACCCCGCCACCATCTCGCGCGGCTATTACTGGCAGGGCCGCGCCTGGGAGGCGCTGGGCTCGACGGCGAATGCGCGCCAGCAATATGAGCAGGCCTCGTATTTCGGCACGGCCTATTACGGCCAGCTCGCCGCCGCCCGGCTCGGCCAGCCGACCGTGAAGGTTCCTGCCGCGCCGACCGCAAATGCCGCACAGCGCGCCGCCTTCGCCCGCGACGAGGGCGTGATGATCTTCAAGCTGCTGCAGAAGCTCGACAAGTCGAGCCTGCAGCTGGCACTGGCCTACGATCTCGCCGAGCGCCTGCCCGACGCCGCCCAGCTCGGCATGCTGGCGGAACTGGCGCGCGCCGATGGCGATGCACGCACCATGACAACGGTCGGCAAGATCGCGCTCAATCGTGGCTTCCCGCTCGCCGCCGAGGCGTTCCCGACCATCGGTATCCCGAACTATCGCCCGATCACCACGGAAGTGGACCGGGCGCTGGTGTTCGCAATCGCCCGGCAGGAGAGCATGTTCAATCCGGCCGCGCGCTCGGGTGCCGGTGCGACGGGCCTCATGCAGGTCATGCCGGCCACGGGCCGCACCATCGCCTCGCGCACGGGTGTGTCGCTCAATCCGGCTCAGCTCAGCAATCCGAGCGTCAACGTGCAGTTCGGCGCCGCGGAGCTGCGCAGCCTGCTCGACAACTACCAGAACAACTACATTCTGACCTTCGCCGGATACAATGCCGGCCGGGGCAATGTCGCCAAGTGGATTGCCGCTTATGGCGACCCGCGGGACCCTTCGGTCGACCCGATCGACTGGGTCGAGCGCATCCCCTTCTCCGAGACCCGCAACTATGTGCAGCGGGTGATGGAGAATGCGCAGATTTACAAGGCGCGCTTTGGCAGCCGCAACACGCTGCAGATCGAGGCGGACCTGCGCGGCTCGCGGCTCTGAGGGGCCGACCTTAGTTCTGGCGTGCTTGGCGCCGCGTGCACGCGCGGCGCAGCCAGCAGCCCCCGACGCACCCAGCGACATAGGCCAGTAGCAGCAGCACACCCGTCTCTATGGCGAAGGGCGTCATTGGGCCACCTCGGTCTCATCCTCATCGGCCATTTCAGGGCGAGGCCGCGCGCAACCGCTCCGCCAGCCGGTCACCAGCCCAAGGGCCAGCGCACCGAGAAGATAGGGCCAGAGCTCGAACGTCAAAAACCACATGTGACCTCGCGGGTGCGCCGCATCTGCTCTCGCCTCATCGCACGATAACCCGCAGGTCCCCCGCACCGGCGGCACCGCCCTCCGGATGTGTCTGGGCGATGGCGGCCTGCGCTCCGGTGACGAGGCGTTCAGACGAAATGCCGGCAGAAGCGAGATAATCCGTCACCGTCTTGGCCCGGATGGCCGCCAGCGAAGCATCCTCACCGGACGGCTCGACGCTGATCTCGAGCAAAGCCTCGGAGCAACCCGCAGCAGCTGCCGCGACATGGTCGAGAAGGCCGAGGCTGGCGGGCGCGATGGCAGTGCCGTTTTCGGTGAACCGAATCGAGCCCCGCGACAGAAGGTCGTCGATGGCCCTCTGGCACGCAGCATTGTCCGACCCCGCCGGCCGTGCGGCAACGTCGAGCGCCAGTTCGAGCGTGAAGTTGGCCGGCAGGGCGGCGCGGAGCTTGGCATCGATCGAGGAGACCGCCGCGGGGTAGAGCGCCGTGCCGGTCACGCGCAGCTTGTTGTCGTCGAAACGGGCCTCACCCGAAGCCAGGCGCGCAAGCTCACTCAGGGCCGCCTGCGCCGCGGCGGCGAAGCCGGCCGGCGCCCCGAGAGCAATGGCGGAAACGTCATTCACGGGCGCCCCGAGCATTTCCAGCTTGGCCGACGCAGCCAGGGCCTCATGGTCTGCCAGCGATGGGTAGAAGCCGGAAATGGTAAGTCCGTCGCCATCCTTGCGCAGGCTGAAGACATAAGGGGAGACCACGGGCGGCCGGACATCGCGCTCAAGGGTGAAGCCGCCCGACAAAGGCGCGCCCAGCGCCGCCTGGACGGTGTTGTAGGCCGCAGAATCGAGCGCTTCGCCCGTGATGGAAAGGTTGGCGCCGCGCCCGCGCACAGCGCCTGTCCGCAACTTGGCAAGCTGCGTGACGCCGAACACGGTGGCGCCGGCCCAGGCCTCTGCCGTGGGGCCGCCCGCCGCTATCCGCATTTCGTCGCTGATCGGCACGCCAGGAAAGCCCGCGCGAAGGGAATCGAGAAGCGCCCGCTTGGCATCTTCCGACGGAGTATAGCCTGTCAGGCGAAGCCCTGTCGCACCGCGCTGTACGCCCCAGACGAAGGGCGCGACGGCCGGCGGCTCCACAGCAAAGCGCGTGAGTGTGTAGCCCTCGGGAACGGAACGCCGCGCGCCAGCGAGCGCATCATAGGCAGCGAAGTCCGGCGCCGCACCTTCGATCGAGATCGTCGTGCCTGACAGCGACACCTTGCCCTCCGGCAGGCGGCCGAGCTGGGCCAGCGCGTAGGCCACGGCCTTCAGCCAGCCCTCGGTCGGCGGTGCACCGTCGGCGAGGCGGAGCTGATCCGAAATCGCCGCGCCCGGCACCGCCGAACGGACGATATCGAGCAGTGCGCGGCGGGCATCGCCGAGAGGAATGTAGCCGGCGAGCACAACATCGCCGTCGGCCTCGCGCCGCGCAGACCAGACGAAGGGCGAGACGGTCGGCGGCAGAACCGCGAAACGCGCAAGCTTGAAGTCGGCCGGCAATTCGCTGCGCACCGTCACTTCCAGCTCGTCATAGGTTGTGAAGTCCGGCGCTCGCCCTTCAAGGGAGAACGCATCGTCGGAGATGGTGAAGCGCCCTGCCGGCATTCGCGCGAGCTGGTTGATGCCGAACGTAACCATGCCGATGAAGTCACCCGCCGGCACGCCACGCGCCCGCACCAGCTCCTTTTCGCCGGTCACTACCACGCCGGGCGCCATGCGATTGGCCGCCTCAACGATACGGCGACGGGCATAGGGGGAAGGCACATAGCCTTCAAGCCGCAGCTTGGAGCCGTCGCGTATGGCTGCAAAGGTGAAAGGGCGCCTCTCGGGCAGCAGCGTCGTGTGATCGTCCACCACACGCACGCCTGACATTTGGGCGAGCTCTGCGCGCACCTTGACGCGCGCCTCCTCCGAGAGCGCCTCGCCTTCGAGGATCGCATCGCGCCCATCGAAGCTGGCGCGGGCCCAAGACTCGCCAATGCTGACCAACAGGGAGTCGGCGCGGGCAGCCAGCGTCTCCTCGATGGGACCACGGGAGAACACAATCGCCGCGACCACGAGTAGCGCCAGAAACGGCAATCCCTTCCACCAGGCCTGCCAACGGCACATGAGACACGCCCCCCGAACGCGCGCCAGCTTTTCTCGGAGCCCCCGGCCACGGCGCGGGGTGAATTCATCACGATTCAGCGGCATGGCAAAGCGCAGATCGGTACGGCGGGTGCGTCGATCACGCCGCCCACTCGCCCTTGCGCATCACCGGCTCGGCGACCCCGGCGGCGGTGATGCCGTCGACGTCCACCTCACCCGATCCGATCATCCAGTCGATATGGATGAGGCTCGAATTGGCACCGCGCGCGGCCAGCTCCGCCGGGGAGAGCGAGGAACCGTTAATGAAGCACTTGGAATAGGATTGGCCGAGCGCGATGTGGCTGGCGGCGTTCTCGTCATACAGCGTGTTGTAGAACAGCAGCCCGCTCTTTGAGATGGGCGAGGAGTGAGGCACCAGCGCCACCTCGCCGAGCCGGCGCGAGCCCTCGTCGGTCTCCAGCACCTTGTTCAGCACATTGGCGCCGGTGCGTGCGCTTGCCTCGACGATACGCCCATTCTCAAAGCGCACGGCAATGTCCTGGATGAGTGTGCCCTGATAGGACAACGGCTTGGTGCTGGCGACATAACCGTCCACGCGATCCTTATGCGGCGTGGTGAAGACTTCCTCAGTGGGGATGTTGGCGTTGCACACAATACCGTTCTTGGCTGTGGAAGCGCCCCCCGCCCATTCATGCTCGTCGGCAAGCCCCACCGTGAGGTCGGTGCCGGGGCCGCGGAAGCGCAGGGCAGCGTAACGCTTTCCATTGAGATAGGCCGTGCGCGTCTGAAGCTCGGCATTGTGCGCGTCCCATGCCGCGATGGGATCCGGCGTATCCACGCGGGAGGCAGCAAAAATGGCGTGCCAGAGCTTGGCGACGCCGATGTCCTCGGGGTCGTCAGGAAACATCGCCTTCGCCCAGGCCGGCGAAGCGTAGGAAACGATGGTCCAGTTGATATCGAACCCGGCGATGAGGGACAGCGCAGGCATATACGCCTTGGACCGCGCCCGGTTGGCGCGAGAGACCTTCTCGGGATCCTCATTCGCCAGCAAGGAGGGATTCTCGCCGGAAATGGCGAGCCGCGCCGCGCCGTTCTTGAACGCCGCCGCCATACCCTCATAGAGCCAGCCGCTGGCGGCATCGAAGCTGCCATCGGGCGCGTTGCGAAAACGCGAGAGAATGGCCTCTTCGTCGCTGAACAGGGTGGTGACCAGACTGGCCCCCGCCTTGTAGGCCTGGTCTGTGATGCGGCGCACGAGCGGCAGCGCGTCGATGGACGCGGTCATCACCAGTTCCTGGCCCGGACGCAGGCCAAGGCCGACCTGAACCGCGACCTGCCCGAGACGATCCAGCCGTTCCTCGTGCGAGAGGGTCTCGGGAATACCGGCGTGCTTGGTCATGTCCGTCTCCGAATAGGGGCGGCGCAGGGATCGCCTCGCGGCCCATTGAACAGACCGGCACGCATGGCCGTCAAGCCAGCCGGTGTCCGTTGCCGTTCCGGGCCGGCCAGCTCGATCAGCCGCAAGAGAGTTCAGATTACTTGCGAATCACGTTGTTGATCGGGCGAACGATGACCGTGCCCACTGGCGGGAACCACGGATCCTCATAGGTCCCGTAATTCGGGCCGAGCGAGGGGAACCAGGGACGCCCCTGCGGCAGCACGTCGGTGCGCGTGTGGATGTTGGCCACGACGGGGCCCGTAAAGGCCATCTTCGGATTGTAGGGGGCTGGGATCTTCGCCTCGATCGCCTGCGCCCCTCCGGCGAGACCGGTCAGGACCGCAGCCGTGGCGGATGCGAGCAGCAGATGGCGCATGGTGAACACTCCTCCTGCGCGGAGAGATGCCATTCCCGCGGAATGGCCGAACGACAGGCCAACGCGCGCCTGCCGCCTGTGTTCCTTTTATCACCCGGCCCCGAACCTTGCGAGACGCTTTCCGCTACGTCCCTCCGGTGTCGGAACGTCTCTCACCAGCCCACCAGCCAGTTCGCCAGCATGCCCGCGAGCAGTGCGGCAAACAGGCTCACAAGCGCCGCGATGATGACGGACCGGCGGGTCTGGCGCTGCAGGGCGCGATTCTTCACGCCGAATGCCAGCATGCCAGCGGCCGCCGCTATGGCCGCGGCCGGCTCGGCCCACACCGTGGCGCCATCGCGCACGATCATCAGGTTTTCTGGCTTGCCGAAGTCCTCGATCAGATGTCCGTCGGCATCGCGGTTTTCGCTCACGGCCGGGATGCGCTCGGCCAGCGTGCGCCGCTCGCACGACCATAGGAAGACGGGCTTGCCCAGCGCCTCGGCATAGCCAATCTCGAAGGCCGTGCCGGGATCCATATGCGCGCCGCGAAAGGGCGAGATGTTCGCCACCACGGCATCGGCTTCATGAATGAGCGCGATGCAACCGTGACGTATGTCGGCCCCTTCGGCTTGCAGGGGATAGAGCCCCTCGGCGCCCGCCTCCTCGCACAGGCGCCGCAGCCGCGCGCCCTCTGCCGCGGCGTCAGGCCGGAACACCTCGGGACCGGCGAGATAGAGGCGCGGGCGCGTGGCGTCTGCCATGCCTTCTCCGTGAACTGG
>QFQD01000036.1 GCA_003241485.1 Ancylobacter novellus | reverse complement strand
CCGGTCGTTGCCCGCGCGCCGCAGGTCATCCCGGTTCCCGCCGCCAATCCCCGCGTTGCCATGGCGTCCGCCGTCGCGCCGGTCGCGGCCGAAGAGACCGACAGCATGACGACGGCTTCCGTGCCGACGCCTCCGGCCCGCGCCGTTGCCGAGGCCGCGCCGGCCGCCGCCCAGGTGGGCTCGGCCCAGCCGATCACCCCGGTCGCCGTCAAGACCGTCGCCGTCGCCCGTCCCGCCGCGCCGACCGCGACCTTCAGCAACCAGCCGGGCATTCTCGGCACGCTCTCCTTCACCAATGGCGACATGACCGCCGGCCAGGTCGCCCAGGCGCCCGTGCAGCAGTCGCCGGCACAGAAGGCCATCAAGCGGGTTCAGCTCGCCAGCGCCGGCCCGACCGAGATTCCGCGTCAGGAAGCCGAGACCGCCGACGTGACCGCCCATCCCCGCGCCGGCGGCTGGGGCATCCAGATTGGTGCCTATGGCAGCGTCGCCGACGCGCAGGCCCAGCTCGCCAAGGCGAAGGCCAAGGCCGGCGCCCCGCTCTCCAAGGCCGATTCCTATGTCGAGCAGGCGGTGAAGGGCTCCACCAAGATCGTGCGCGCCCGCTTCGCCGGGTTCGATGCCGAGGCCGCCGCTCAGAAGGCCTGCCAAGCCCTCAAGCGCAACGACTTCAGCTGCATGGTCTTCCGGAATTGAGTGGGAGGCCTCAATGCCGGTCGAGCAGGATATCCTTGGCTTCATTCACCCGGGCGGCGAGATAATTCGACCCGCCCTGGTCGGGATGGAGTTTCTTCATAAGGGTTCGGTGAGCCTTGCGGATGTCCTCCGCCCCCGTCCCCGGCGCAAGCCCCAGGATCTGGTAGGCCTCCTCTTTCGTCATCGTGCCGCGGCGCGCCGTGTCAGCGCCCCGCCCGCCCGCGTCGCGCTGAGCGTGTTCACGCCAGCCGGGCGCCCGGCGGTCCAGATATGCTTCGAGTAGCTGCCGGCTCTCATTGTCCAGTTGCAGCGCAAGAGCCGCCACGCTCGGCACGTCGAGCGTGTCCAGCTCCCGCCCCGCGAGCGAGCCGGCGGTGACAGTGCCGCTCAGCCGCCCGCTGTCGTGGTCGAGCACCATGTCGAGCGCGGCGGTGCGCACCGAGGATTTGCGGCCCTTCGCGGTCCGCAGCCGGTTCCACGGCGCCGCCTGCCCGATGTTCCAGCCGATCAGCGACAGGCCGAAGAAGCCGAGCGGAAGGGCCGTCTCGAAATGGCCGCGCATGCCGAGAAAGCCGGCCAGCAGCAGCAGGACAGTGCCGCCGACCGAGCGACCGAGCTTCACCAGCGCCTTGGCGTCGGCCCGGCCGAAGGCCTTCAGGCCGTAATAGACCAGCGCGACGATGGCCGCGCCGACAAGCAGATTTATCATCGTGTATCCCGCATGGCGGCGAGCAGCTGGCGCGCGCCGCTGGAACTGTTGGACAGCGCGGTGAGCGCCTCGCGGCCGCCGGCCGCGTAGCTCGCCGCCGCGCGCAGCAGCGCCCGCAGTTCGGCCGCGGCGCCGGCATCGAAACGGCACCACGCACCATGCGTCAGCCGCGCGATCTCGCGGAACGCCCGCTCGACCGAGGGGTCGCGCCCCTCCTGGAACATGAAGACGGGAATGCCGCGAAGCGCCAGCGGCCCCGCCTCGGCGCAGAGATGGTCAAGATGCTCCTCCATCGCGTCGCCGACGAAGACCAGCGCCCCGACCGGCCCCCTGCCCGCCTCGCTGGCGGCATGGCGCAGCACGCGCCCGATCTGCGTGCGCCCGCCCCGGCAGTCGATCTTCGCCATCAGTGCCCCGAGGCGCGCCGCATCGGCGATCCAGGGCGAGGCCCGGCATTCGCCGAGGCCGCGATAATAGACGAGCTGGATATCGAGGCCGCCCACCGCGCCGGCCTCCTCGAACATCTCCGCCTGCAGCGAACAGGCGAGATCCCAGGTCGGCTGGCGGCTCATCGTGGCATCGAGCGCGAAGACGAGGCGCCCGCGCCGTTCCGCCGGCACCGGCGCGCGCGCTTTCACCTCCGCGAGAAAGCGGGCGACATCCGGCGAGGAGGCGACGGACGAGGTTTTCGGCACGGTCTTGTCGGAGCCCATGGAGGCCTTCACAGCAGGCGTGGCGGGATTCGGCGCGAGTTTAGCCGCCTCATCGGCCACGCATAGCACCCTCCCGCAAGGTTGACCGCGCGGCCCGCTTTGCTAGACCAGCCCGCCGGCCCACCAGGGGAACCACGATCATGAGCGCGCCCTCCTCCACCATCGTCCCCCTTCACACAGTCGCTGAGCTGCGCGCGCAGGTCCGTCGCTGGCGCGCGGCGGGCGAGCGTGTCGCGCTGGTGCCGACCATGGGGGCGCTGCATGCCGGCCATGTCACGCTGATGGAAGCGGCGCGGGCGCATGCCGAGAGAATCATCGTCTCGATCTTCGTCAATCCGACCCAGTTCGCCCCGACGGAAGATCTCAGCCGCTACCCCCGCACCCTTGCCGCCGATCTGGAAAAGGCGGGCGGTGCCGGCGTGGACGTCGCCTTCGTGCCGGATGTGGCGGAGATGTACCCGGACGGCTTCGCCACCACGGTCACTCTCACAGGCCCGGCCCTCGGGCTGGAGACGGATTTCCGCCCCACCCATTTCGCCGGGGTGGCGACGGTGGTGGCCAAGCTGCTGCTTCAGGCAGGCCCGGATGTGGCGCTGTTCGGCGAGAAGGACTACCAGCAGCTGCAGGTGGTGACGCGCATGGCGCGCGACCTCGATATTCCCGTTGCCATTATTGGGGTGCCGACGGTGCGCGAGGCGGACGGCCTCGCCCTCTCCTCGCGCAACATCTATCTCAGTGCGGAGGATCGCGCCGCTGCGCCCGCGCTCCACCGCGCGCTCTCCAAGGCGGCGGCCGACATCCGCAGCGGTCACGAGGTGGAAGCGGCGGTAGAAGAGGCCCGCGCCAGCGTGCGCGCGGCGGGTTTCGCGCTCGATTATCTCGACGCCCGCCACGCGGCGACGCTGGCGCCGGTCACCTCGCTGGGCGAGGGTCCGATCCGGCTGCTGGTGGCGGCGCGCATCGGCTCGACCCGCCTCATCGACAATCTCGCGGTCTAGACGAAGCCCATATAGCTGGCGGCCAGGCCGATGATCGCCAGCGCGAGACCGATCCCGAGCACGTAGCGCATCGGGCGCACCTCGACGGCCTGACGCTCCTCAGTGTTCGCCTTGACGACCACTTCGCCATTTTCCACCACGCGGCGGTCGTCCGAATCCTGGGTCATCGCTGTCTCCCGTTTCTTTTCCTGACGTAGGGACAACGTTCAAAGGGCGGGTTCGGGTTCCCTGCGAACCTTACAGAAGCCCGAGCGAGCGCAATTCGCGCCGCAGGTTCTCGGGCAGCGGCGTGTCGCCCGCCGCCGCATCGAGATCAGCCGGCGCGTCCTTGGCGGCGAGGTAGCGCCAGCCCTGGAACGGCCGGCTCGGGCGCGGCTCCACGCGGTGCACGAGCGGATCGAGCATCAGCCGGCAGCGGCGGATGCCATCCGCATCGACGAAGGGCTCGATGCCGGTGAGCGCCTGACGGCAGGCGACCTCGCCCTTGATGACCCAATAGAGCGAGCCACCGCCGAGCAGCTCCTCGGTGCGGGTGGGCACCATGCGGGTGGTGTGGAACTGCACCGCCGACAGCCCCCGCGCCGCCTTTTCCGCCAGCGTCTCCGCGATCCACTCTTCGAGGTCCTGAACGGATTCGGCACCGACGCAGAGCTTCAGGAGATGGAGAGGCATGGGCGGAACGTCCAGCGAGGGCAGAGGCGGCTGGCCTTATACGCGCTTGACGACCGGCCAGTCGACTTCGTCTTCCGGCAAAAGCTGTGTTTCCAGCAGCGCCTGCTGTTTCCAGTCGATGAAGGCGGGGTGGTCGTGGATCGCCGCCACATAGGCCTGCGCTTCCGGATCGACCTCGATGGCATAGGTGCGGATGCGGGTCGCCATCGGGGCATACATGGCGTCCGCCGCCGAGAACGCCCCGTACAGGAATGGCCCTCCCTGCCCGAAGCGCGCGCGCGCCTCGCCCCAGCGCCGCTCCAGCGCGCGGACATCCTTCTGCGCCGCCTCGGGCAGCGGGAGGGTATCGATCGGGCGCCAGAGGTTCATCGGCGCGGCCGAGCGCAGGCCACTGAAGCCGCCATGCATTTCCGTGGCGATGGAGCGCGCATGGGCGCGGGCCGCCGGATCGCGCGGCCAGAGCGCCTTGTCGGGAAAGCGCTCGGCCAGATGTTCGAGGATGGCGATGGATTCCCACACCACCGCCTCGCCATCGATCAGCACCGGCACGCGGCCAGCCGGCGAATGCAGCCGCACGCGCTGCTTGAAGTCCGGGTCACCCAGCCCGACGGTGACTTCCTCGAAGGGGATGGAGAACGCCGTCAGCGCCAGCCAGGGCCGCAGCGACCATGAGGAATAGTTCTTGTTGCCGATGACCAGCTTCAGCGCGCTGTCGGTCTGTGCCATGTGCGATCTCCCCTCGCGTTTCGCGCCAAGATCGGCCAGCGGCGCGGCATGTGCAAACAGGCAGATGTGATGCGGGCCATCAGCGGCCTTGATGCATCACGCCGGGCACAAACGACGACGGCCCGACCAGAAGGCCGGACCGTCATTCAGATCGACAATGTCATACGGCAGGCAGCGGGGTCAGCTTGCAGTCACCCCGGCGGCATGGAAGCCGCCAAACAGGTAAAACAGGGCCACGGCGGCCAGAAAGGCGATGACAGACCAGCGTGCAACTCCCCAACAGGAGTGCTCGGAAACGGTATTCATCGATGATCCCTTGAAGTTCAGTCCACGTCGCAGCCGAATATCGCTCCAGCGCGTTCGCTCGATGAAATGATGTTTAATGAAACGTTATCGCGTTCGCAACCGCAAAATCGCCACGATCCCCCGCGCCCGGTGCAAGGCTGCGTTGCGGCGTGCCGCCCACGCGCGCTTTTCCACAGTCGCGTCGCGCTATTGAACCCCGAGGGGCCGCAGGCCACCATGCATCTGTGGCACACGTTCTGCCCGCATCACGCGCCACACGAGATTCATGGCACAAGACCATGTTTGGACTTAACTACCTCGACGCGATCGCCTTCGCCGCCTTTCTCGCGGCGTGGACGGCCTATCACATGTTGATGGAGGGAGGCTGGTCGGAACGCCGCTCCTTCAATCGCCGCATGGACCATTTCCGGCTGGAATGGACGCAGCGCATGCTGGAGCGCGAGAACCGCATCGTCGATGCGCAGATCGTCGCCGCGCTGCAGAACGGCACCGCCTTCTTCGCCTCGACCTCGCTGCTGGCGATCGGCGCCACGCTGGCCATTCTGCAGTCCACCGACGCGGTCATGGCGATCTTCGCCGACCTACCCTTCGTGACGCCGAACCGCACCAGCTGGGAGTTGAAGACGCTCGGGCTGACGCTGATCTTCGCCAACGCCTTCTTCAAGTTCGCCTGGGCCTATCGCCTGTTCAACTACACCACCATCCTGCTGGGCTCGACGCCGCCGCCGGACAAGGCGAAAACGAGCTTCGCCCACGCCCATGCGCTCAAGGTCGCGCGCATGGCGACCGTCGCCGGCCGGCACTTCAACCGGGGACAGCGCTCATTCTTCTTCGCCATCGGCTATCTCGGTTGGTATGTGAATGCATGGGCATTCATGGCCGCGACGGTGGCGATCTTCATCGTCATGACCAACCGACAGTTCGGCCGTGATTCCCACTGGATCCTCGACGACGAAAAGACGGACGCCCCCTCGCCATGAACGAACTTTCTTCGCGCCCGCTGCGCCCGTCCGAGGAGGCCGTCGAGGCCGCCGTGCTCGAAGTCGCCGCCGCGGCCGAGAAGGGGCGCTCCGTCTCGGCCGAGGACGTGGCACGCGCCGTGGCGCCGGGGCCGCAATGGCAGGGCACCCTCCCCGCCGTGCGCCGCGCCGCCATCCGGCTGGCAAAGGCCGGCAAGCTGATGATCTATCGCAAGGGCAAGCCGGTCAATCCCGACGAGCTTCGCGGCGTGTTCCGCCTCGGTCTGCCGCCCACGGAGGGCTGACGCGGCCTCGCCGCTACGGCGCGGGGAACAGCGCGCTGCTGCGCCCGCTCCAGTAATAGGCCGCCAGCCCGACCCACTGGCGCACGGCGCCGTCGAAGAAATCCAGCCCCTGCGCGACTGAATCGAACAGCCGCCACGGATCGCCGCGTCCGGTGGTGCGGAAATCGACGGGATAGGCCGTGACCGGAAATCCCGCCGCGCGGAAGCTGCCCATGGCGCGCGGCATGTGCATCGCCGACGTCACCAGCAGCCAGCGCTCGCCGGGCCCGGGCTCCACCAGCTGACGCGACAGGCGGGCATTCTCCTCGGTGTTGCGCGACTGCGTCTCGAACGTCACACGGGCGGGATCGACGCCAATCTGCGGCAGCGCCATGCGCACGACATCCGCTTCCCGCATGGTCGAACCCAGAAGATTGCCGCTGCCGCCGGTGAAGACGAGGCGCGCCTGCGGGTAACGCCGGCTCAGATCCGCCAGCGCAAACATGCGCTCCGCTGATTCCTGAAAGGCCGGCTGGCCGCGCGCGGCGGTGATCTCCGGCAGTTCCGCCCCGCCCAGAACGATGATGCCGTCCACCGGCCGCCCATCGTCCACGAAGACGGGAAAGCGGTTCTCCAGCGCCACGGTCAGCATGCGCCCGAACGGGCCGAGGCCGAACGCCAGCAGACCGAGGACACCAAGGGTGATGAGGGCCGTTCCCAGGCGCCGCCACCGCCGCAGGAGCAGCAGGCCGACCACCGCCAGCAGCACCAGGAAGGTCGAGGGAACCATGACCATCCAGAGCAGCTTCGAGGCGTTGAAGAACATCTCTCACATTCCCCTCAGAGCGCGCCGCGCCTCCCCGCCACGCGGCTGGCCGGACGAACGCGTTCCAGAAAGCGGCCGATATTGGCCACGGCGACCGGACTGGCCAGAAAGAATCCCTGCACCTGATGGCAGCCGACCGACTGCAGATACCGCAGCTGCTCGCGTGTCTCCACGCCCTCGGCGGTCACGGTTATGGCAAGAGCGCGCGCCAGGCGGACCACGCAGTCGATAATCGCGGCGGCATCGTCGCTGCGGCCGATGTTCTGGGTGAAGCTGCGGTCGATCTTGATGGTGTCGACGCGAAAGCGCCGGATGTAGCCGAGCGAGGAATAGCCGCTGCCGAAATCGTCGAGTGCGATGCGGATGCCGCTCTGGCGGAAGGCCGAGAGCGCGGCGAACGCCTCCGAATGATTGCCGATCAACAGGTTCTCGGTGATCTCGATCTCAAGCCGCTCCGGCGGGAAGTCGGTTTCCTTCAGGATGGCGCAGACATCGGCCGCGAGCCGCTCGCTGCGGAAATCGACGGGAGAGAGATTCACCGCGATCTTCACGTCGCCCCAGCCGCGCGCCTGCGTGCAGGCATGGCGCAGCACCCACAGGTCGAGTTCGGTGACGAGGCCGGTCTGCTCGGCCACGGGAATGAACTCGCCCGGCGAGATAAGGCCCTGCGTGGGGTGCAGCCACCGCACCAGCGCCTCGAAGCCGACCACGGCCTCGCCGTCGACCGAGAACTGCGGCTGGAAATAGACGGTGAATTCGCCGTCCTTGAGCGCGCGCCGCAGATCGAGTTCGAGGTCGCGGCGGCGCACCACCTCGCGTTCCATGCGCGGCTCGAAGAAGCGGATGGAGCCCCGCCCCTCCGCCTTCGCGCGGTAGACCGCAATATCCGCAAGCCGGATAAGCTGGCTCGCCTCCACGCCATGATCGGGCGCGACCGTCGCGCCGATCGAGCCGCTCACCGAGAGCACATGGCCAGCCACGGTCGCCGGACGCCGGACCGCCTCGATGATGAGCGCGCCCATAGCCTCGATCTCATGATTGTCCCCGCTGGCCGAGGCGATCAGCACGAACTCGTCGCCGCCGAAGCGTGAGGCCAGCATGCCGGGCAGCGCGAGCTCCTTCAGCCGCGCGCCGATCTCCGCCAGCAGCTGGTCGCCGATGTGGTGGCCCAGCGTGTCGTTGATGTCCTTGAACCCGTCGAGATCCAGGAAGAACAGCGCCAGCCGGTCTTCGGAGCTGATGCGGGCGAGTCTTTCGTCGAGCGCGCGCATGAGCATGGCACGGTTGGCAAGACCGCTGAGCGAATCGACATAGGCAAGGCGCGAGGTCAGCGCCTCGCTGGCGGCCAGTTCGCGCGTCGCCCGGCGCGCATACCACAGCGTGATCGCCGCCGCCGCCAGCAGCAGCGCGGCGGTTCCAAGCAAGGCCGGCAGCAGCGCCCGCAGCAGCGCCGCGCCCTGGTTCTCCGGCACCCAGCTCAGCCACGCCGGAGCCGTGTTGGGATCGCGGAACGGTACCCGCACCGCCAGCCGGTTTTCCAATGGCGGCTCGCTGACGATCTCCGGATCGTTGACGTGGAGTTCGGCGACGATGCCCCGCAGGAACGAATTGGCGAGGAAGACCACGGTCACGGCGATGGGCGGCAGACGTTCGGGTGACACCACGCGCCCGTAATCCGGTGTGATGCTGATGGCGCCGACCAGTGCCGGGCGCCCCTCCACCCGCATATAGGCCGCCTCGAACACCGGCGGGGGCTCGTTCCCGCCCTTGCCGTTCACGGGATGCTCGGCGGCCACCTCGGCCTGCTTGCGGAAGGTCTCCTGCACGCTACGCACGAGGGGCAGGATGGCCTGCGGGTCGAATGCCGCCTGCTCCGGCGCTACCGAGGCGCCGTCGATGGATGCATAGGCGACCCGGCCGTCGAGGATGATGTAGGAGCGGTCGTGCCCCTGCGACTGGTACAGCCAGTGTCCGAAATTCTCGTGCACCCATTCGGCATCGAGAAAATAGGCGGTGCGCAGGACCGACTCGTCCCAGTGCGCGAAGCTGGCGAGGTCACGCTCCAGCCCATTTGCCCGCCGCTCCAGCGATTCCGACATGAGCTGGCTCCACCGCGCGCGCGAGGCGCGGTCGACGCGGTCGGCAGCCAGGAAGGAGAACGCGACCATTGCAACGATGGCGCCGGCGATGACCAGCGCCACCGCAAGGATGGTCCTGTCGCCGGCATAGCCCAGCGAGCCCCTGCCCTCGTGACCGGTTGTCAATCGATGCGTCTCCAGGGGCGCGGCGGAACGGATTCCGGCAAGACGGCCGAAGAGCCCCCTCATCCGTCCCCTTCCCATTTTACCCCCGCCGGCACAGTAGGTGCCTTTCCTTAATGCCGCTTGAAGCGAAACAGTTTCATCAACAGCGGCAGGAAGGGGCTGAATTTCCCGTCAGAACCAGAGAGATGCGATTCCAAGGAAGGCGAAGAAGCCGACCACATCGGTAATCGTCGTCACGAACGGGCCTGAGGAGACGGCCGGGTCCACCTTCATCCGGCTGAGCGTCAGCGGGATGAGAATGCCGCCGAGCGCGGCCGCCACCAGATTTATAATCATGGCGAGGCCGATAACGACGCCGAGATCGGCGACGCCGAAGCGCGCGAAGACCACCGCCGCCATGATGACCGCGAAGACCACGCCGTTGAACAGGCCGACCAGCAGCTCGCGGGCGATGACGCGCTTGGCGTTGCTCGCGCGCAGTTCGCGTGTGGCAAGCGCGCGCACCGCCACCGTCATGGTCTGCGTACCGGCATTGCCGCCCTGGCTGGCGACAATGGGCATGAGAACGGCGAGAGCGACCATGCGCTGCAGCTCACCCTCGAACATCGAGATGACGAAGGAGGCGAGGTTCGCCGCGATGAGGTTGAGCAGCAGCCAGGAGAAGCGGCTCTTGGCGATGTACCAGAAGCTGTCCGACAGTTCCTCGTCGCCGGCGACGCCGCCCAGCGCTTTCAGGTCCTCGTCCGCTTCCTCCTGGATGACGTCGACGATGTCGTCGACGGTGAGCACACCGACCAGACGCTCGCCATCGTCCACCACCGGGGCGGAGATGAGGTTGTAGCGCTCGAACACGCGCGCCACGTCCTCCTGGTCGTCGGTCGCCTTCACCACGTGGCGGTCGGGCGTCACCACCTCGCCCAGCTTGACGCCGCGCTTGGTGCGGATCAGCCGGTCGAGCGGCACGGAGCCGGTCAGGTGGTAGGAGGGGTCGACGATGAAGACCTCGAAGAACACCTCCGGCAGTCCCTCGGTCTCGCCGATGTAGTCCAGCGCCTGCCCCACGGTCCAGAACGGCGGCAGCGCGATGAACTCGGTCTGCATGCGCCGGCCGGCGCTTTCCTCGGGGTAGTCGAGGCTGCGCTGCAGCGCGGCGCGCTCGGGCACGGACAGGCTATCGAGAATCTCCTGCTTGTCCGCATCGTCCATGTCCTCGAGGATGTAGACGGCGTCGTCGGAATCGAGATCGCGGACACCGTCGACGACGGTCTGGGTCGGCAGTTCCTCCAGGATCTGCAGGCGCACCGTCTCGTCGAGCTCGGTCAGCGCGGTGAAGTCGAAGTCGCTGCCCAGCAGCTCGATCATCAACGGCCGGTCGGATGCCGGCAGCGCCTCGATCAGGCGCGCCAGATCGCTCTCGTGCAGGTTGATAATCAACCCGCGCAGCGTGTCGACCTGCCGGGTCTCGATCGCACCGACGACCGCCTCGACGAAGCCTGGCGCCTCCATCAGGTCGATGTCATGATCCGGCCCGCGCGAAGGCGGCGGGGCGGCGAGCTCGGTCTCTTCGCGCATGCCGCTCTCCGGCTGGGTTTCGGGGGGAGCCATTCGAATCCGGGATAGAAGCCGTTCTTATGAAGCGCAGGCCTCCATGGCAATTCAGTCTGCGGGCTGGCGTTCCCATGCCGGCCTGCGCGTTGTCCCACGGCAACAGGAGGCTGGCATGACATCCGCCACGGCGACGCGGCTCCTCATTCACGGGCACGTGCAGGGCGTCGGCTATCGCGCGTGGTTTGCGCGCGAGGCGGAGCGCCGCGGGCTGTCCGGCTGGGTGCGCAACCGCCGCGCGGGCGGCGTCGAGGCCCTGCTTTTCGCCGAGGAGCACGCACTGGCCGAACTTGTCGCCGCCTGCCGCAAAGGCCCGCCGCTGGCGCGCGTCTCGCATATCGACATTCTGGCGGTCCAGCCCGGCGAGGCGGGCGAAGCCTCCCCCGGCATCGACCGGCGCCCGACCGTCTGACTGCGCGCCTAGGCGTCCGCCGTCGGGCCGAACACCGCCTCGAACTCGCGCTTCAAGACGAGATCGACATCCTCCATGGTGACCGGCAGGCCCAGCTCGACAAGGCTGGTGACGCCATGCTCGCGCACGCCGCATGGCACGATGCCGGCGAAATGCGCCAGCTCCGGCTCCACGTTGAGCGAGATGCCGTGCATCGTCACCCAGCGCCGGACACGGATGCCGATGGCAGCGATCTTGTCCTCGCCCTCGCCCGCCTTGGTGGGATGGCGGACCCAGACGCCCACCCGGTCCTCCCGCCGCTCACCGCGGACATTGAAGCCGCCGAGCGTGCGGATGATCCACTCCTCCAGCGCCGCCACATAACGGCGCACATCGGGCGCGCGTCGGTGGAGATCCAGCATCACATAGGCCACGCGCTGTCCGGGCCCGTGATAGGTGAACTGCCCGCCCCGCCCGGTCTGGAAGATCGGGAAGCGGTTGGCGTCGACAAGGTCCTCCGGCCGCGCGCTGGTGCCCGCCGTGTAGAGCGGGGGATGTTCCAGCAGCCAGACCGTCTCCGGCTCGTGCCCGGCCGCGATGGCCTGCGCGAGGCGGTCCATCTCGGCCAATGCGTGCGGGTACTCGACCGGCTGGTGCTCGACGCGCCAGCGCACGGGCGCGCTGCCCGGCCGCGCGGGAAGCGCCGCGACGAGATCGTCCCGCAGATGCGCCGGTGTCGTGGCGCGGTGCTCAACAAGATCGTTCATGCCCTAGAGATAATCATCCCCGCCGCTTCTGTCTGCCCCGCAACCCGCTCGATGGGCGCAGGTCTGTCCACAGGCCCGCGGCGGGCCTTGTGGACCCGCAATCGATCTGTTAGACGATGCCCCGCTTCCTGTGGCGGTCGCTTCGTCGACATCGCCTGTAAGCGGATGCGGTCGTGGCGGAATTGGTAGACGCGCTGCCTTGAGGTGGCAGTGGGTAACACCGTGGAGGTTCGAGTCCTCTCGACCGCACCAACTACTTCAGCGGCTTTGGCCGGCTGACTGGGAAGTGGAATTCGCACGGCGACCTTCGGGTCGCCGTTGTCGTTTCCGGCCTTGGTTTTCCCGCCGAGAGGCGCGGATGCCCGCGCGCCCCCGGATCGCGCCCTATTTCGGCGCGACGGCGGTGACCACGGGAGCGGGAACGATGTGCACGACATGGTAGCCGTGCTCGCGCAGCGCGACGAGGAAGGCGGGAATCATCTTCGCCGTCTGCGCGCGCGTATCGTGGAACAGGATGATTCCACGCTTCTGGTGATCGAGCCGTTCCATCACCAGCCGCAATTGCTCGTCCGGCGTCATCGGATTCCAGTCGCCGGCCCACAGATCGGCCCCGAACACGCCGACACCGCGCTTGGCGAGATAATCGAGCAGCTGCGGCGAGGAACCGAAGCCGGGGAAGCGGAAGAACGGCACGCGCAGCTGCGGCGAGGCACTGCCATAGGCCGCCTTCTCGACGCTCGCAAAGCCCTTCTCGATATCGGCCACCGCCTTGTCGAACGGCATGTCGGCCAGCGTCATCGGGTGGGTCTGGCTGTGATGGCCCACCGTGTGCCCTTCCGCGACGATGCGGCGGGCGAGATCGGGATGGGCGGCCGCCGCGCGGCCGACGAGGAAGAAGGTCGCGTGCACGCATTCACGCGCCAGTGCGGCGAGCACCATGTTGGTCGTGCCGGGATGGGGGCCGTCGTCGAAGGTGAGCACCACCTCGCCTTCGGCGAGATCCAGCGTCTGCGGGAAATGCTTGGTGCCCACCTGCAGGCCGGCCGGCTGCACCTCCATCACCCGCGACGTGCCGAGGCGCCCCTCGCATGACCCGGCGGCGAAGGCCGGCGAAGCGGAAAGGCCGCACGCCAGCAGCAGGGCAGCGGTGCACCGGGACAGGGCAGACATGACGGCTCCGGATCGAGATGGAAGGTCGGGCCATGCGCCGGCCCCGGCGTGAAAGAGCGCTGAACTGCGGCAACAAAAGGGATGGCCGGCCGATGTTCACGCATGTCTGCGGCGCGACTCATGCGGCGCGCGGGCCGGGTGCCTCAATAGGCGTTGGGGTGGATCGCCACCTTTATGGTCCTGACCAGAATCTTGATGTCGAGCCAGAGCGACCAGCTGTTGATGTATTCAAGGTCCGCCGCCACGCGATCGACAATGGCCTCCCGGTTGTGCGTCGCGCCGCGATAGCCGCGGATCTGCGCCAGCCCGGTGACGCCGGGCTTCATGGAATGGCGGGTCCAGTATTCGGGAACGAGTTCCCAGAACAGCGCGCCCTCGGCCCTTGAACCCAGCGCGTGCGGGCGCGGCCCGACCAGGCTCATTTCGCCCCGCAGCACGTTGAACAGCTGCGGCAGCTCGTCAATGCTGGTGCGTCGCAGGAAATAGCCGAGCCGGGTGACGCGCTCGTCATTGCGCGAGGTCGACACCTCGCCGCTCTGGTCGATGGTGTCGACGCGCATCGTCCGCAGCTTGAAGCAGCGATAGGTGCGGTTGTTGCGCCCCACCCGCTCCTGGATGAAGAACACCGGCCCCTTCGAATCGAGCTTCACCAGCACGGCCGCCACGGCGATGATCGGGCCAGCCACGAGCAGCATGCCGCTCGCGACAACGAGATCGAAGCCACGCTTGGTGATCCTCTCGCCGAGTTTGAGCGGGCCGCGGGAAATGACCAACGTCGTGTGATGGCGCCAGTGCGACAGCGCCAGCGGCTTCACATCGCCGAGATCGGCGACGATTTCCGCGTCGATGCCGCTGACGCGCATCGCCTCGGCCCATTTCAGCCGCTCGTCGAGATTGGAGAAGGAGAGGATCACCCGGTCGGCATCGCGGACCGTGCGGCTCACCCGGTCGAGGAAGCGCGGATCGCCCAGCGCCGGACGCAGGTCGATCTGGCGCACATCGACCAGCCGCGTCAGCCGGTCGTCGGAACCGGCCATACCCACCCCGTCGGTCAGCACGATGAGTCGCGGTTCGATGACCGAGAGAAACAGCCGGCGCAGCACGTAGACGCCGACGATTCTCACCGTGGTCAGCAAACAGAGCGCGATGAGCACGGCATAGCCGGTCTCCAGGCGCGAGAGCGACGCGCCGACCTTCAGCGCGAAGGCCGCGGAGAGCGCGATGGTGGTGGAGACGAAGAAGGCCACCGTGCCCGAGAGCAGCGATCGTCCCAGAGAGCGCAGCGACGACGGTCGATAGGCGCGCATGGCGACGGCGGCGAGCAGATAGATCGGCGCGACGAGGATGAAGGTCTGGACCCAGTTGCCGCCGTCGAAGTCGCCATGGCGCAGCAATGTGCCGAGCAGGCAGGCAAGGAACATCGCAACGAGGTCGGCAACCGCCGCCACGATGGTCACGCCCCCGCGCAGCAAATGGCGGTGCCGCCAGACGAAATCGCTCGAACGACGCACCCTGCCCTGCCCCGCGGCCTGGAAAAGGCCTTTGCGGGATCCGAGCTCCGTCATAGCAACCTTCCCAAACAGCCTCAGAAGACTGCTCCAAGCCCCCCGGCTCAGATCGCTTCGCGGCGCTCCCCGCCCCTTACTCCAGCCGCCCCGAACCTACCACTCGCCTGTCATGTCGGCACGAATCTCCGCCGAGATAACGTGCGCCACAGGCTGGAGCGGCAGCAATCGGTTCACGGGCCGCCGGATAAACGGCAACGAATCTACAGAGCCCCGTTCCTGACAAACATACCTCAATTACCGATGGGAAGGCAGGCTTCATTCCTCCGGCGCGTCGACAATCGGGTCATACTGGCCGGCGTCGAAACCGAGCACGTTCCAGCTCTGCTGCATGTGGGGCGGCAGCGGTGCGGAAACGTCGATCAACCGGTCCCCGCGCGGGTGCGGAATGACCAGCCGGCGCGCCAGCAGGTGCAGGCGATTCTGCAGCCCGCCGGGCAGCGGCCAGTTCTCGATGTCGAAATATTTCGGATCGCCCACGATGGGATGGCCGATATGGGCGGCATGGGCGCGCAGCTGATGGGTGCGGCCAGTCACCGGCTTGAGCGAGAGCCATGACATCTTCTGCGCCGCGTGATCGACGATGGCGTAGTAGGAGATGGCGTGGCTGGCCTCGTCGTCGCCATGGCGCGCCACCCGCATGCGCTCGGCCGCCTCGTCCTTGGCGAGATAGGTGGAGATCCGCCCCTGCGCCGGCCGCGGCACGCCGGGAACCAGCGCCCAGTAGACCTTGCGCGCCGAGCGCGAGCGGAACGTCTTGGCCAGCGTCGAGGCCGCCAGCCGGCTCTTGGCGACCAGCAGGATGCCCGACGTGTCCTTGTCGATGCGGTGGACGAGGCGCGGTTTCTGGCCGTCGTCCCCGCGCAGCGCTTCCAGCATGCCGTCGACATGGCGATAGGTGCCCGAACCGCCCTGCACGGCGAGGCCGTAAGGCTTGTTCAGCACGAGAACGTCGCGGTCCTCGAACAGGATCATCGCCTTCAGCGCCGCCGCGTCCTTGTCGTCGGCGCTGGCGCGCTTCACCGCGGGCGCGGCGATGCCGGGCTCGGCGGCCGCCCTGCCCTCGCGCGGCGCAGCGCGGACGGGCGGTTCGCCCCGCTCCGCGCGCTCCTGCGCGTCGAGATGGTCGGCGGCGGAAAGCTGCGGCTTCTCCTCCAGCGGGGGAACGCGCACGCTCTGGCCGGACGCCAGCCGGGTGTTGGTCTTGGCGCGCCCGCCATCCACCCGCACCTGCCCGCTGCGCAGCAGCTTCTGCAGATGCCCGAAGGACAGATCGGGGAAATGCGACTTGAACCAGCGGTCGAGCCGCATGCCCTCTTCGTCCGGGACGACGCGACGGATCTCAACAGCCATGGATTGGTTACTCCTCGCCCCAGCACATAGCCGAGACGGGGCGCCACGTCACGCGAGAGCGCGCATCAACGCGAGGCCGCCGAACACGGCGGCGAGCGAAATGGCCACCGAGCCGCCGACATAAAGCGCCGCGAGCCCCATCTCGCCGCGCTCCACCAGCAGGGCCGTGTCGAGCGAGAAGGACGAGAAGGTGGTGAAACCGCCCAGCACGCCGGTGATGATGAAAAGCTTGGCGTGCACCGCCCAGGCGTGCCCCGCCTTGAAAGTCAGCCAGCCGGCGATGCAGCCGATGAGAAAGGAGCCCAGCACGTTGATGAACATGGTTCCAATCGGAAACCCCATGCCGAACATGCGCATCGCCGCCATGTTGACCGCGTTGCGCAGCACGCCGCCAATGCCGGCGCCGATGAAGATCATGAGAATGCCGTTCACGCCGCCGATCCCGCCCTGCCCGTTGCCCTATTTTCCGTTGCCCGGCCGCTCCGCGCGCAGGCGCGCCCAGTAGTCCAGCCGCTTCTTCACCTCGCGCTCGAAACCGCGCTCGTTCGGTGCGTACAACTCTGCCCGCTTGTCGCCGGCGAGTTCTTCGGGAAAGAACTGTTGGCCGGCAAACGCATCGGGATAATCGTGATCGTAGCGGTAGCCGTCGTGGTAGCCGAGTTCCTTCATCAGCTTGGTCGGCGCATTGAGAATATGCTTGGGCGGCGCCAGCGAGCCGGTCTTCTGCGCCAGCGCGATGGCGGCGTTGAAGGCGGAATAGGCGGCATTGGATTTCGGCGCGGTGGCGACATAGGCGATGGCCTGCGCCAGGAACAGCCGCCCCTCCGGCCAGCCGACACGGTCGAACGCCGTCCACGCCGCCACGACCTGCGGCATGGCCTGCGGATCGGCCATGCCGACATCCTCCGAGGCCGCGCAGCACAGCCGGCGGAACACCGTGCCGGGGTCCTCGCCGCCGACGATCATGCGCGCGGCCCAATACATCGCCGCATTCACGTCCGAACCGCGCAGGCTCTTATGGAAGCAGCTGAGCAGATTGTAGTGCTCGTCCTGCCCCTTGTCGTAGATCGGCGCCCGCTTCTGCACGGTTGCCGCCAGCGCCGCCACGTCCAGCTCTGGCCCTTCCGGCAGCGAGAGAAGTTCCTCGACCAGGCCGAGCAGGTAGCGTCCGTCGCCATCCGCCATGCCCGAGAGCGCGGCGCGTGCCGACGCGTCGAGCGGCAGTCGGCGGCCCTCCAGCGTCTCGGCCCGCTCCAGCAGGCGGTTGATCGCCGCCTCGTCCAGTGCGCGGAAGGTCAGCACCCGCGCGCGCGACAGCAGCGCCGCGTTCAGCTCGAAGGACGGGTTCTCCGTCGTCGCGCCGATCAGCGTGATCGTGCCGTCCTCCATGACGGGCAGGAAGCCGTCCTGCTGCGCGCGGTTGAAGCGATGGATCTCGTCGACGAAAAGGAGGGTGCCCTGCCCCATGGCCCGGCGCCCGCGCGCGGCCTCGAACACCTTCTTGAGGTCCGCCACGCCGGTGAAGATCGCCGAGATCTGCTCGAAATGCAGGTCCGTCTCATGCGCCAGCAGCCGGGCAATGGTGGTCTTGCCGGTGCCGGGCGGGCCCCAGAAGATCAGCGAGCCCAGCGTGCGGTTCGCCAGCATGCGGGTGAGCGCGCCCTCGGGGCCGGTCAGGTGCTCCTGGCCGACGACCTCCGACAGGCGCTGCGGGCGCAGGCGATCGGCCAGCGGCCGGGGAACGGCCGCTTCCAGTCCCGCGCTGGCGAAAAGATCAGCCAATGTCACTCACCCCGGCAGCATGGCGGTGAGCTTGCGCCCGCCGCGCTGCAATGTGATGCGCCAGACGCGCGAGGGCGTCGCGGTCGCGCGCACCAGATCGCCCGTGCGCTCGATCTTCACCCCGTTCACCTCAAGGATCACGTCGCCGGCGCGCAGATTAGTCATCTCCGCCGGTGAGCCTTCCACAACCGCCGTCACCACCACGCCGGCATCGGCCTCGACCGTGCGCAGCTCCTCGGCGACGGCCGGCGACAGGTTCACCACTGTCGCGCCGCCCACGGGCGAGCGGTTGGTCACCGTCACCTCTTCGCGCGGCACCGTCTCCGGCGCAGGCTGCAGCGGAATGCGCAGGTTCAGCGGCTGGCCCTGCCGTACGATCGACACCTCGACCGCGCCGCCCAGCGGCCGCGTCGCGAAGCGATAGCCGAAGGCGTCGGGATCGTCGGTCTCCTGCCCGGAAATGCCGGTGATGAGATCACCTACCCTGAGGCCGCCCTTCTCCGCCGGGCTGCCCGGCCGCACGGTCTGCACCAGCGAGCCGACGGGGCGGGAAAGATCGAGCCCCTCGGCGATATCCGCAGTGACCGACTGCAACGTTGCGCCAAGCCACGGGCGGCGGACCGAGGTCCCCCCGTTCAGCGCCGATTGCAGCACCACGCGCACCATGTCCGCTGGGATAGCGAAGCCGATGCCCTGCGAGCCGCCGGAGCGGGAGAAGATCGCGGTGTTGATGCCGATCACCCGGCCGGCGCCATCCACCAGCGCGCCGCCGGAATTGCCGGGATTGATCGCCGCATCGGTCTGGATGAAGAACTGGTAGTCGGTGATGCCGACCTGCGTGCGCGCCAGCGCCGAGACGATGCCCTGCGTCACCGTCTGCCCGACGCCGAACGGGTTGCCGATCGCCAGCACGATGTCGCCGACCTGCAGATCGTCGGAGGAGCCCAGCTCCGCCGAGGGAAAAGCGCCCTTCCCGCCGCGCAGCTTGAGAACGGCGAGATCGGTGCGCGGGTCGCGCAGCAGGATGTCGGCGTCGAATTCGCGCTTGTCGGCCAGCGACACCCGCACCTCGTCGGCGCCTTCGATGACGTGGTTGTTCGTCACCACGAGACCGGAGGGATCGACGATGACACCCGAACCGAGCGCCCGCTGCACCCGCTCGCTGGGGCCGCCGAAGCCCGGCCCGTTCGGCTGGCCGAAGAACCGCCGGAAGAACGGGTCCTCCATCAGCGACGGTCCGCGCCGCGCCGGCATGGTGCGCTGGGCGTACACATTGACGATGGCCGGCGCCGTCCTGGCGACGATGGGGGCGAAGCTCAGACCGATCTCGGCACGCGAGGTCGGCACGCGCGGCTGCGGTGCCAGTTGCGGCGTCTGGGCAGCGGCGGGGAGCACGAGAAGGAGGGTGGCCGCGAGGGCAGGAACGAAGCGCTTCATGCCCGAGATATAGACCCCGGCGCGCGGCGGAAAAAGGGTCGCCTAACCGCGGCCCGGCCGCAGACAAAAGAAAAGGGGCGGTAAGAACCGCCCCTTCCCGAAAACGTGTTGTGCGTGCCTAGCTCAGGCAGCGGCTTCGGCCGACTTCTCCGCCTCGTGGCGGGCGAGGTCAGCGGCGCCCTTGGCGCTCTCATCGCGATCGACCAGCTCGATCACCGCCACGGCGGCCGAATCACCGTGGCGGAAGCCCGCCTTGATGATGCGGGTGTAGCCGCCATTGCGCTCCTTGTAGCGCGGGCCGATCACGTCGAACAGCTTGCGCACGACGGCGACGTCGCGGATGTCGGCGATCGCCTGACGACGGGCGTGCAGGCCGCCACGCTTGCCGAGGGTGATCAGCTTCTCCACCACCGGGCGAAGATCCTTCGCCTTGGGCAGGGTGGTGACGATCTGCTCATGGGTGATCAGGGCCTGCGCCAGATTGGCGAACATGGCCTTGCGGTGTTCCGCGGTGCGGTTGAACTTCCGATACGTCTTGCCGTGGTTCATGGCGAGTATCCTGTCTGCGACGGCCTTCGAGCCGGGTTTCGATGATGGCGGCTCGACCGCCGCGTCTAATGCTCAGTAGTGATCTTCGAAGCGCTTGGCGAGGTCTTCGATGTTCTCGGGCGGCCAGCCCGGCACTTCCATGCCGAGGTGCAGGCCCATGCTGGCGAGAACTTCCTTGATCTCGTTCAGCGACTTGCGGCCGAAGTTCGGGGTACGGAGCATCTCCGCCTCGGTCTTCTGGATCAGGTCGCCGATGTAGACGATGTTGTCGTTCTTCAGGCAGTTCGCCGAACGAACCGACAGCTCCAGCTCGTCGACCTTCTTCAGCAGCGCCGGGTTGAAGGGCAGCTCCTGGATCGCCGGGCTTTCCGTCTCGCGCTTGGGCTCCTCGAAATTCACGAAGATCTCAAGCTGGTCCTGCAGGATTCGCGCGGCATAGGCCAGCGCATCTTCCGGGCTGACCGAGCCGTTGGTCTCGATGGAGAGGGTCAGCTTGTCATAGTCGAGAATCTGACCCTCGCGGGTGTTCTCAACCTTGTAGGAGACCTTCTTGACCGGCGAGTACAGGCTGTCGACCGGGATGAGACCGATCGGCGCGTCCTCGGGACGGTTGCGGTCGGCGGCAATGTAGCCCTTGCCGGTGTCGACCGTGAATTCCATGCGGATCTCGGCGCCGTCGTCGAGCGTGCAGAGCACCAGCTCGGGGTTCAGCACCTGCACGTCGCCGACGGTCTGGATGTCACCGGCGGTGACGATGCCCGGACCCTGCTTCTTCACCACCATGCGCTTCGGGCCGTCGCCGGCCATCTTGATGGCGATGTCCTTGATGTTCAGGACGATGTCGGTCACGTCCTCGCGAACGCCCGGAATCGAGGAGAACTCGTGCAGGACGCCATCGATATGGACGGACGTCACAGCCGCGCCCTGCAGCGAGGACAGCAGAATACGACGCAGCGCATTGCCGAGCGTCTGGCCGAAACCACGCTCCAGCGGCTCCGCCACCACGGTCGCAAACCGCTTCGGATCGCTGCCGACCGCGACCTCGAGCTTCTCGGGCTTGATCAGCTCTTGCCAGTTCTTCTGAATCACGACGTCACCCTTGCTTTCGACGGTGCTCCGGGCACCTCACCCGCCAACACCGCCCCCGGTCGAACCGGGAGGGAATGCCAAACGCAGCGGCCTTGGCGGCGCCCGCGCGCCGCCAGATCAAATCGCGTCAGACGCGCCGACGCTTGCGCGGACGGCAACCATTGTGCGGGATCGGGGTCACGTCGCGGATCGACGTCACCGTGAAGCCCGCGGCCTGGAAGGCGCGCAGCGCCGATTCGCGCCCCGAACCGGGACCGGAGACCTCGACCTCGATGGTGCGCATGCCGTGATCGGCAGCCTTGCGGGCGCAATCCTCGGCGGCAACCTGCGCCGCATACGGCGTCGACTTGCGCGAACCCTTGAAGCCCATGGCACCCGCCGACGACCAGGCAATGGTGTTGCCCTGCGCATCGGTGATGGTGATCATGGTGTTGTTGAACGACGCGTTCACATGCGCGACGCCCGAGGCGATGTTCTTACGCTCGCGACGCTTAATGCGGGCTGCTTCTTTAGCCATTTGACCTTCGATCCTTCAGGCGCGCCCGTCATACCAGGCGCTCGGGACAATATTCATTGTCATTGACGCCGGCGGCTCACACCGCCGGCAGAAATAAGCGGGCCGAAGCCCGCCCTATCACTTCTTCTTGCCGGCGATCGGCTTAGCCGGACCCTTGCGGGTGCGGGCGTTGGTGTGCGTGCGCTGACCGCGGACCGGCAGGCCACGACGGTGACGCAGGCCGCGATAGCAGCCCAGGTCCATCAGACGCTTGATGTTCATCGAGACTTCGCGACGCAGATCGCCCTCGACGAGATAGTCGCGGTCGATGGTCTCGCGGATCTGGAGAACTTCCTGGTCGGTCAGCTGGTTGACGCGACGCTCGAGCGGGATGCCGACCTTCTCCACGATGTCGGCCGCGTTCTTCGCGCCGATGCCGTGAATGTACTGAAGCGCAATGATGACGCGCTTGTTGGTCGGGATGTTTACGCCTGCAATACGAGCCATTACGCTCACTCCATGTCACCGGACGAACCGGAATTGATTGCCCCGCGTCCGGTGGAGGCCGGCCCCTGCAGGGATACGCACGAAGCCGCGCGACATCAGCGAATGATGTCGATGCGCGACGCTCGCTTAAGTGAAGCGCGGCACATAGAGCGATTCACTCCATATGTCAAGCCGCGCGGCCGGTTTGTCAGACAGTCTCCAGGACGTCCGAAATCGCCTTGGTCACTTCATCGATCGGCTTCATGCCGTCGACCGTCACCAGAAGGCCCCGCCCGGAATAGTATGGCGCGACCACGGCGGTGTCGCGGTTGAAGGCCTCGAGGCGGGTCTTGAAGATCTCCGGATCGTCATCCTTGCGCACCGGCTCGCCGCGCGCGGCGGTTTCACGGGCACGCTGCAGGATGCGGTCGACCAGCTTTTCCTGGTCGACCTTGAATTCGATCACGGCGTCGAGCTTCAGGCCCTTCTCCGCCAGAATGGCGTCGAGGGCCTCGGCCTGGGCCACGGTGCGCGGAAAGCCGTCGAGGATGAACCCCTTGGCGCAGTCCGGCTCGTCAATGCGATCGGAGATGATGCCGATCACGATCTCGTCGGAGACGAGCTGCCCCGCCTCCATCACCGCCTTGGCCTTGAGGCCGATCGGCGTCTCGTTTCGGACCGCCTCGCGCAGCATGTCACCGGTGGACAGCTGCACGATCCCGTGACGTGCGACCAGGCGCTGTGCCTGGGTGCCCTTGCCCGCCCCCGGCGGTCCGAGCAGAATCAGCCTCATCGGCGCTTCCCCCTGAGCTTGGCCTTTTTGACCAGCCCTTCATACTGATGCGCCAGCAAGTGTCCCTGAACCTGAGCCACGGTGTCCATGGTCACGCTCACCACGATGAGCAGGGACGTACCGCCGAAGTAGAACGGCACTGCCGCGTAGGAGATCAGGATCTCGGGGAACAAGCAGACGATCGCAAGGTAAGCCGCACCGATGACGGTGATGCGAGTCAGCACATAGTCGATGTACTCGGCGGTGCGCTCGCCCGGACGGATGCCCGGGATGAAGCCGCCATGCTTCTTCAGATTGTCCGCGGTCTCGGTCGGGTTGAACACGATCGCGGTGTAGAAGAAGCAGAAGAACACGATCAGCAGCACGTAGAGCAGCATGAACAGCGGCTGGCCGTGGCCGATAAGCGTGGTCACCGTCGTCAGCCAGCCAGGCCCCTGCCCCTGCAGGAAGCTCGCGACCGTGGTCGGGATGAGCAGCAGCGAGGAGGCGAAGATCGGCGGGATGACGCCCGACGTGTTCAGCTTCAGAGGCAGGTGCGAGGACTGCCCCTCATAGAGCTTGTTGCCGACCTGGCGCTTCGGATACTGGATCAGCAGCCGGCGCTGGGCGCGCTCCATGAACACGATGAAGGTGATCACCGCAGCGGCCATCAGGATCACGGCCAGAACGAGGCCGGTCGAGATGGCGCCCTGGCGACCGAGTTCAAGCGTGTTGGCGACCGCCGAAGGCAGCTCCGCGACGATGCCGGCGAAGATGATCAGCGAGATGCCGTTGCCGATGCCGCGCGAGGTGATCTGCTCGCCCAGCCACATCAGGAACATGGTGCCACCCGTCAGGGTGATCACGGTCGAGATGCGGAAGAACCAGCCCGGATCGGACACGACGGCGCCCGAGCCCTCAAGGCCCACGGCGATGCCATAGGACTGGAACACGGCAAGCACCACGGTGAGGTAGCGCGTGTACTGGTTGATGGTCTTGCGGCCGGACTCGCCTTCCTTCTTCAGCGCTTCCAGCGTCGGGGAGACGGTGGTGAGCAGCTGAATGATGATGGAGGCCGAGATGTACGGCATGATGTTCAGGGCGAAGATCGCCATGCGCGAGACCGCGCCGCCCGAGAACATGTTGAAGAGGCCGATGATGCCCTGCGACGCCGTGCGGAACACGTCGGCCAGCGCGTCGGGGTTGATGCCCGGCATCGGGATGTAGGTGCCCAGCCGATACACGAGAAGCGCACCCAGCGTGAACCAGATGCGCTTCTTGAGTTCGTCGGCTTTTGCCAGAGCACCGAAATTGAGGTTTGCCGCGAGCTGTTCTGCTGCCGAGGCCATGGGGCTTCGCTCCCTCACCTGTGCCCTGAAAATAGTCGGAAGGCCTGACTTAAGCGTCAGGCCGCCGTTTCGCCAGCCTCAGCCTTCGACGCGGGGAGCGTCAGAGTGCCGCCGGCCTTCTCGATCGCCGCGACAGCCGACTTGGTGGCATGAGCCACTTCCAGCGTCACCTTGGTCTTCAGCTCGCCGCCCAGCACGCGCACGCCGTCCTTGGCGCGGCGCAGGACGCCCGCCTCGACCAGCGCGGCCTGGGTGATCGGCGCCTTCGCGTCGAGCTTGCCAGCATCGATCGCCACCTGGATGCGGTCGAGGGAAACCTCGTTCCAATCCAGCGCGAAGATGTTGTGGAAGCCGCGCTTGGGCAGGCGACGATGGATCGGCATCTGGCCGCCCTCGAAGCCCTTGATCGCGACGCCGGTACGCGAGGTCTGACCCTTCACGCCACGGCCGCCGGTCTTGCCCTTGCCGGAGCCAATGCCACGGCCGACGCGCATGCGAGACTTGCGCGCGCCTTCGTTGTCCTTGATGTCCTTAAGGCTGCTCATCGCCAATCTCCTGCCGTCACGCTTCGACGACGCGGACGAGGTGGCGAACCTTCTGGATCATGCCACGCACGGCCGGGGTGTCTTCGAGCGTCGAACGACGCCCGAGCTTGTTGAGGCCGAGGCCGATGAGGGTCGCCCGCTGATCTTCCGGACGGCGGATCGGGCTGCCGGTCTGTTCGACGGTGACCGTCTTGCTGCTTTTCGCCATGATAAGCTCCACTACCTCTCAGGCGGCTCAGTCAGTCGCTTCGGCGTCATCGACGCGGCGACGGGACTGCAGCTGCGACACCTTCAGGCTGCGGCGGGCAGCCACGAGACGCGGGCTGTCCTGGTTCTTCAGCGCATCGAAGGTCGCGCGGACCATGTTGTACGGGTTGGACGAGCCGAAAGACTTCGCCACCACGTCCTGCATGCCGAGCGTCTCGAAAACAGCGCGCATCGGGCCGCCGGCGATGATGCCGGTACCGGCCGGAGCCGCGCGCAGGATGACCTTGCCGGCGCCATGGTGGCCGTGCACGTCGTGGTGCAGCGTCCGACCTTCGCGCAGCGGCACGCGGATCAGCGCGCGCTTGGCGGCTTCCGTGGCCTTGCGGATGGCTTCCGGCACTTCACGGGCCTTGCCGTGGCCGAAGCCGACGCGGCCCTTCTGGTCGCCGACGACGACAAGCGCAGCGAAGCCGAAACGACGGCCACCCTTCACCACCTTCGCGACACGGTTGATGTGGACCAGCTTGTCCACGAACGTGTTGTCGCGATCTTCGCGTTCACGCTCACGTTCACGAGCCATGATCTATTCCTCGTCGTTCTGCGGGGGATCCCGCTCGTGATCTCAGAAGTTGAGACCGCCCTCGCGGGCGGCATCGGCGAGCGCCTTGACGCGGCCGTGATAAATGAAGGCGCCGCGGTCGAAGACCACGTCCTTCACACCGGCTGCGACGGCGCGTTCCGCCACGAGCTTGCCGATCGCCTCGGCCGCCGCGACATCCGCGCCGGTCTTGAGGCTTTCCCGCAGAGCCTTCTCGAGCGAAGACGCAGCGGCGATGGTAACGCCGCGCGCGTCGTCGATGACCTGCGCATAGATGTGCTTCGACGAGCGATGCACCGAGAGGCGCGGCCGCCCGTTCGCCGTCGCGCGGATCGCACGACGGACACGCGCCTTACGGCGCTCGGTAGCGTCCTGATACTGTGCCATGGTTCGGGTCCGTTACTTCTTCTTGCCTTCCTTGCGGAAGATGAACTCGCCAGCGTACTTGACGCCCTTGCCCTTGTAGGGCTCGGGGCCGCGGAACTCACGGATCTCGGCGGCGACCTGGCCAACCTTCTGGCGGTCGATGCCGGACACGACGATCTCCGTCGGCTTCGGCGTCACGATCTGGATCCCTTCCGGGATCGGATAAACCACGTCGTGGCTGTAACCGAGCGCGAGGTTCAGGACCTTGCCCTGCACCGCGGCACGATAGCCGACGCCGTTGATCTCCAGCTTCTTCTCGAAGCCCTTCGTCACGCCTTCGACGAGGTTCGACACCAGCGTGCGGGACAGACCCCACATCGCCTTGTGGCGGTTGGTCTCGCCGCGAAGCGCGAACAGGATAGCCCCGTCCTCGATCTTCACGTCGATTTCCTCGACGACATTCACTTCAAGGGCGCCCTTGGGGCCCTTGACCTTGACCGTCTGGCCATCGATGGCGGCAGTGACGCCGGCCGGGATGGTGATGGGGGCTTTACCGATCTTGGACATGTGCTCTCTCTCCCTCCCGATCAGAAGACCGTGAAGAGGACCTCGCCGCCCACGTTCTTCTCGCGGGCTTCGTGGTCCGCCATCACGCCCTGCGGCGTGGAGACGACAGCGACGCCGAGACCGTTGGCGACGCGGGGAAGGGTCTTGACCGAGGAGTACACCCGGCGGCCAGGCTTGGAGACGCGCGAAATCTCGCGGATCACCGGCTCGCCGTCATAGTACTTGAGCTCAATCTCGAACTCGGTGCGGCCATTGACCGGCTCGGACGCGGAATAACCGCGAATGAAGCCCTCAGCGGCCAGAACCTCCAGCACGCTGGCGCGCAGACGCGAGCCGGGCGTGGAGATCTTTTCCTTGCGACGCATCTGCGCGTTGCGGATGCGGGTGATGAGATCGCCGATCGGATCAGTCGTGGACATGCTCGGCCTCCTCACCAGCTCGACTTGACGAGGCCGGGGACCTGCCCCGACGAACCAAGCTCACGGAGCGCGATGCGGCTCATCTTGAGCTTACGATAGTAGGCGCGCGGGCGACCGGTGACTTCGCACCGGTTGCGGATGCGCACCTTCGCCGAATTGCGCGGGAGCTCCGCAAGCTTGAGAACCGCCGCGAAGCGCTCCTCAATCGGGAGTTCCTTGTTGCTAACCAGGGCCTTGAGACGCGAACGCTTGCCGGAATAGTTCTTTACGAGCTTCCGGCGGTGTTCGTTCTTCTCGACCGCGCTCTTCTTCGCCATATGACTTGCTCCTAGTCTCCGCGTTTGGGGCCGTGGCCCCACTGCCGGAAGGGGATGCTTACTGACGGAACGGGAAGTTGAAGGCCTTCAGAAGCGCGCGCGCCTCGTCGTCCGTCTTCGCCGTCGTGCAGACGATGATGTCCATGCCCCACATCTGATCAACCTTGTCGTAGTTGATCTCGGGGAACACGATATGTTCCTTGATGCCCAGGGCGTAGTTGCCACGGCCGTCAAAGCTCTTCGGGTTCAGGCCGCGGAAGTCACGAACGCGTGGCAGGGCGATGTTCACGAGCCGATCGAGGAACTCGTACATACGCACCTTGCGGAGCGTGACCTTGGCGCCAACCGGCTGGTTTTCGCGCAGCTTGAAGTTCGAGATGGCCTTGCGGGCGCGGGTCACGACCGGCTTCTGGCCGGCGATGAGCGCCAGATCGCCAGCGGCGGTCTGCACCTTCTTGGTGTCGGCGGTGGCTTCGCCCACGCCCATGTTGATGACGATCTTGTCGATCGTCGGCACTTCCATGGGGTTGGCGTAGCCGAACTGCTCGATCATCGCCTTACGCACCACGTCCTCATAGTGAGAACGCAGACGCGGGGTGTAGTTGGTCTCAGCCATCGATCTTCTCCCCCGAGCGCTTGGCGACACGCACCTTGGTGCCGTCGGCCTGCACCAGGAAACCGACGCGGGTCGGCTTGCCGTCCTTCGGATCGGCGATCGCGATGTTCGACAGGTCGATCGGGGCCTCCTTGGAGATGATCCCGCCTTCCTGGTTCGCGCTCTGCCGCTGGTGGCGCTTCACGAGGTTCACGCCGCGAACGCGGGCGGTACCTTCCTTGGGAAGCACCTCGAACACCTCGCCGCTGCGACCCTTGTCGCGGCCAGCGAGGACGACGACCTTGTCGCCTTTTTTAATCTTCGCGGCCATCAAAGCACCTCCGGCGCCAGCGAAATGATCTTCATGTGGTTCTTGGCGCGGAGCTCGCGCGGAACCGGTCCGAAGATACGCGTGCCGACCGGCTCCTTGTTGTTGTTGATCAGCACGGCCGCATTGCGGTCGAAGCGGATCACCGAGCCGTCGACGCGACGGATGTCTTTGGCGGTACGAACGACGACCGCCTTCATCACATCGCCCTTCTTGACGCGGCCGCGCGGAATAGCCTCTTTCACCGACACCACGATGATGTCGCCGACATGGGCGTACTTACGCTTCGAACCGCCAAGCACCTTGATGCACATGACGCGACGCGCGCCGGAATTGTCCGCGACGTCGAGATTGGTCTGCATCTGGATCATGACGCACCTATTTCTCGCAAAAACTGCGCGCAGCCGTTAAACGGCGCACCCATAAACCCGTGTTACCGGGAGCTCAGACTTCAGCCCGCTTCTCGCCCTGGACAACGATCCAGTTCTTGAGCTTGGACAAGGGGCGGTGCTCCTCGATCCACACAGTGTCGCCTTCCTTCCATACATTGCTCTCATCGTGAGCATGGTACTTCTTGGAACGACGGACGGTCTTCTTCAGCAGCGGATGGGTGAAACGACGCTCGACACGGACCACGACGGTCTTGTCCTGCTTGTCGCTCACCACGACGCCCTGCAGCAAACGCTTCGGCATCGCTGTCTCCTCACTTAGCCTTGGCCGCAGAAGCGGCCTTCTGCGCCTGGATGGTCTTGGTCCGCGCGATGTCGCGGCGAACCTGACGCACCCGCGCCGTGTTCTCGAGCTGGCCCGTGGCCTTCTGGAAGCGCAGGTTGAACTGCTCCTTCTTCAGGTTCAGCAGGTTGTCCTGGAGCTCGTCCGCGGTCTTCGTCCGAATGTCGGAAGCCTTCGTCATCTGTCCCTCCGTCACTCAGCGATGCGTTCGACGAAGCGCGTCTTGATCGGCAGCTTGGCGGCAGCGAGCCGCAGCGCCTCACGCGCGATATCCTGGGTCACACCGTCGATCTCGAACATGATGCGACCGGGCTTGATCTTGGCGGCCCAATATTCGGGGGCGCCCTTACCCTTACCCATGCGGACTTCGGTCGGCTTCGCAGACACCGGGACGTCCGGGAAGACGCGGATCCACACACGGCCCGCACGCTTCATGTGACGGGTCAGTGCGCGACGCGCGGCTTCGATCTGACGAGCGGTAACTCGCTCCGGCTCAAGGGCCTTCAGCCCGAACTGGCCGAAATTGAGGTCAGTTCCGCCTTTCGCAGCACCGTGAATACGGCCCTTGAACTGCTTGCGGAACTTCGTGCGCTTCGGTTGCAGCATGACGCGCCTCTTATTCCTTCTTTACGAATCTCACGCCGCGTCGCGGCGCGAGGGACGACCACCCGAAGACTCACTCTCCGCCTGGCGCTTGTCCTGCGCCATCGGGTCGTGCTCCAGGATCTCGCCCTTGAAGATCCAGACCTTGACACCGCAGGTGCCGTAGGTCGTGAAGGCGGTGGCCGTACCGTAATCCACGTCCGCGCGCAAGGTGTGAAGCGGCACGCGCCCTTCACGATACCATTCGAGGCGCGCGATTTCCGCGCCACCGAGGCGGCCGGAGCAGTTGATACGGATGCCTTCGGCGCCCAGACGCATCGCGGACTGCACGGCGCGCTTCATGGCGCGACGGAATGCCACACGGCGCTCGAGCTGCTGCGCGATCGATTCGGCGACCAGGCGCGCGTCGATTTCAGGCTTCCGAATCTCAACGATGTTGATGAAGACCTCCGAGGAGGTCATCTCGGAGACCTTCTTGCGCAGCTTGTCGATGTCCGCGCCCTTCTTGCCAATCACCACGCCCGGACGCGCCGAGTAGATGGTAACGCGGCACTTCTTGTGCGGGCGCTCGATCACGATCTTGCTGACCGCAGCCTGCTTCAGCAGCTTGTGCAGCGCTTCACGGATCTTGATGTCCTCGTGCAGCAGCTGCCCGTATTCGCCCTTGCTGGCGAACCAGCGCGAATCCCAGGTGCGGTTGATGCCGAGCCGCAGCCCGACGGGATTAACCTTCTGACCCATCAGGCCTTCTCCTCGACTTCACGCACCACGATCGTGATATGCGAGAACGGCTTCTCGATACGGCTGGCGCGACCGCGGGCGCGTGCCGCAAACCGCTTCATCACCAGCCCCTTGCCGACATGGGCCTCGGCGACGATGAGATCGTCGACGTCCAGCTCATGGTTGTTTTCGGCATTGGCGATAGCCGATTCCAAGCACTTCTTCACGTCGCCGGCGATCCGCTTACGCGAGAACTGAAGGTCGGCCAGAGCCGTTGCTACCTTCTTGCCCCGGATGAGGCCCGCGACGAGGTTGAGCTTCTGGGGGCTGACGCGGAGATTGCGTGCAACCGCCTTGGCTTCCGTATCCGCGAGCGTGCGCGGACGAGCTGCCTTACCCATGACCCTGCCTCTACTTCCGCTTGGCTTTCTTGTCCGCCGAGTGCCCGTAATAGGTACGGGTCGGGGCGAACTCGCCGAACTTGTGGCCGACCATGTCCTCGGTCACGGCGACCGGAACATGCTTGTTGCCGTTATAAACGCCAAAGGTAATCCCGACGAACTGCGGCAGGATCGTGGAGCGACGGCTCCAGATCTTGACGACGTCGTGACGACCCGAGCTGCGCGCGGCTTCCGCCTTCTTGAGGAGGTAGCCGTCGACGAACGGACCTTTCCAGACCGATCGAGACATTATTCAGTTCCCCTCGCTCACTTCTTGCGGGCGTGCCGGCTGGACACGATGAACTTGCCGGTCGACTTGTTGGACCGGGTCTTCTTGCCCTTGGTCGGCTTGCCCCACGGGGTGACCGGGTGACGACCGCCCGAGGTACGGCCTTCGCCGCCGCCATGGGGGTGATCGACCGGGTTCATCGTGACGCCGCGGTTGTGCGGGCGACGGCCGAGCCAGCGCTTGCGCCCAGCCTTGCCGAGATTGGTGTTCATGTGGTCGGGGTTCGAGACCGCGCCCACCGTGCCGCAGCACTCACCGTGAACCAGACGCTGCTCACCGGAGTTCAGACGCAGGATCACATAACCCTGGTCACGACCGACGATCTGCGCATAGGAGCCGGCGGAGCGGGCGATCTGACCGCCCTTGCCGATCTTCAGCTCCACATTGTGCACGATCGTGCCGACCGGCAGGTTGCCGAGCGGCGCGGTGTTGCCGGGCTTCACGTCGACACTCTTCGACGCGATGACCTTGTCGCCGACCGCCAGGCGCTGCGGCGCCAGGATGTAGCTGAGCTCGCCGTCCTCATACTTGATGAGGGCGATGAAGGCCGTGCGGTTGGGATCGTACTCGATCCGCTCCACGACCGCCGACACGTCGCGCTTGCTGCGCTTGAAGTCGACGATGCGATAGGCCTGCTTGTGCCCGCCGCCACGGAAGCGGACGGTCACACGACCGGTGTTGTTGCGGCCGCCAGCTTCCGACTTGCCCTCGGTCAGCGTCTTGACCGGCTTGCCCTTGTACAGGCCCGAACGGTCGACGATGACGAGCTGACGGAGGCTCGGCGTTACCGGCTTGAAGGTTTTGAGCGCCATGTCTCTGATCCCCTAGTCCCGGCTCACAGACCCGTCGTGATGTCGATGGAGTGTCCCTCGGCGAGGGTCACAACCGCCTTCTTCACGTCGTTCTGCACGCCCTTGCGGCCCTTGAAGAACTTCGTCTTCCCCTTGCGGACCAGCGTGTTGACGCTCTCGACCTTCACGTCGAAAAGCTTCTCGACCGCCTCTTTGATCTGCGGCTTGGTAGCCGTCAGAGCAACCTTGAAGACGACCTTGTTGTACTCGGACGCAGCCGTGGCCTTCTCGGTGATGACCGGAGACACGATCACGTCGTAGTGGCGCGGATCCAGACTCATTTGAAGCGCGCCTCCAGAGCGTCGACAGCCGCCTTCGTCAGCACCAGGGTGTGACGGCGCAGGATGTCATAGACGTTGATGCCCTGGACGGGCAGCACGTCGAGATGACCGATGTTGCGCGAGGCGAGGCCGAAATTGGCATCGACTTCCGCGCCCGAAATGATCAGCGCGTTCGACAGGCCGAGACCCGCCAGACGCTCGCGCAGGAGCTTCGTCTTCGGCTCGGCGAGCGTGGCGTCGTCCAGGACGACGATCTGCTGCAGCTTGGCCTTGGACGAGAGCGCATGCTTGAGGGCAAGCGCGCGGACCTTCTTGGGCAGGTCGCTGGCATGGCTGCGCTGGACCGGGCCGAACGCACGACCGCCGCCGCGGAACTGCGGAGCGGAAGCCGCACCGTGGCGAGCGCCGCCGGTGCCCTTCTGCTTGTACATCTTCCGCTTGGTACGGTTGATGTCCGCGCGCGACAGGGTCTGGTGCGTACCGGCCTGGCGACGGGCGAGCTGCCACACCACCATGCGGTGCAGGATGTCCTGGCGCGGCTCGAGACCGAAGATCTCGTCCGACAGGGTCACGGAACCGGCTTCGGCTCCTTCGAGGGTTTTGACCGCGAGTTCCATCACACGTTCTCCTCGACAGCCGTCTCGGCGACCGGAGCCGCGTCGACAGCCTCGGCACCCGGAAGCCGGAACTTGCCCGGCTGCGGCGCCTCGGCCGGAAGCTTCTTCTTCACGGCATCGGCGACCAGGATCCAGCCGCCCTTGTTGCCGGGAACCGCACCCTCGACCGCGATGAGGCCACGCTCCACGTCGGTCAGAACGACCTTGAGGTTCTGCGTGGTCACCGTCTCGGCGCCCATGTGGCCAGGCATCTTCTTGTTCTTGAAGGTCTTGCCGGGGTCCTGACGACCACCGGTAGAACCGATCGAACGATGAGACACCGACACACCGTGGGTGGCGCGCAGGCCGCCGAAGTTGTGGCGCTTCATACCGCCGGCAAAGCCCTTGCCGATGGAGGTGCCCGTCACGTCGACGAACTGGCCGACCACGAAGTGATCGACGGTCAGCTCGGCGCCGACCGGGATCAGCTCGGCTTCCTCGACGCGGAATTCCGCGACCTTGCGCTTGGGCTCGACCTTCGCGACAGCGAAATGGCCGCGCATGGCGCGCGTGGTGTTCTGAGGCTTCGCCTGACCGACACCGAGCTGGACGGCCGTGTAGCCGTTCTTCTCGAGCGTACGGTGGGCAACCACCTGGCAATTATCGACTTTCAGCACAGTGACCGGAACATGTTCACCTGCATCGTTAAAGATGCGGGTCATGCCGACCTTCTGGGCGATGACGCCTGACCGCATGGCCGTGTCCCCTCGCCTTCTCTCAGAGCTTGATCTCGACGTCGACACCCGCAGCGAGGTCGAGCTTCATCAGCGCGTCCACGGTCTGGGGGGTCGGGTCGACTATGTCCAGCAGACGCTTATGCGTCCGCATCTCGAACTGCTCGCGGGACTTCTTGTCCACGTGGGGCGAGCGGTTGACCGTGAATTTCTCGATCCGCGTCGGCAGCGGGATGGGCCCGCGAACCTGGGCGCCCGTGCGCTTCGCCGTCGAAACGATTTCGCGCGTCGAGGCGTCGAGTATGCGGTGATCGAACGCCTTAAGGCGAATCCGAATGTTCTGGCCGTTCATTGACTTCAGGCTCCCAGAGGGCTCGTCAATAGGGCTCTATTACGAGCTCCACGAAAAAGGGGCGCAGGCGATCCCGCGCCCCTCGGGATTGTTAATCGATCACTCGATGATGGCGGCGACGACGCCGGCGCCGACGGTGCGGCCGCCTTCACGGATAGCGAAGCGCAGCTTCTCTTCCATCGCGATCGGCACGATCAGCGCCACGTCGACCGAGATGTTGTCGCCCGGCATCACCATT
>QFQD01000035.1 GCA_003241485.1 Ancylobacter novellus | reverse complement strand
GTTTGGAGCTACGCGCTCGCCGAGATGGCGGCGGTGCAGGCCGGCACCCGCGAGGTGCCGACTGTCGAGGCCTTCCTCGCCGCGATCGGCGCCGCCTGCCCCTTCGCCTGGCCGGAATAGGCCGCGCTACTATCCACCTAGGGTTCCTGACGGGCACGCCGAACTTTTCGGCGTATTTCGCTGGGACGGTGGCCTCCGGCTTTATTCAGGTGCCGGGAAACACCTTCGTCGGCGCGGCAACGGGTTTGCGCTTCCTCGTCCACAAGCTGGCGGTAATCGACACCGGCACGGGCGTGGGCATCGGCGATCCGAGCGGGCCCAGCAACCCGAACTACCTGCCCGGTGACGTGGCGGGCATCGAATACAATGGCGGCCGGTACTTCTGAGGATCCCATGGCACAGCTCATCACGCTCTATCGCGGCGAGATCGCCCCTGAAGTGGTGCTGGAAATACCCGGCGCCGTTCTCGACGGCGCCCTGATCGACCTCGAGATCACCGGCCAGCCGATCAGCGCGGCGCCGGTGGAATTCTTCCTCTCGACCGAGGGTGGCCTCGATCTCATCAGCAGCAATCTGCTGCGCTTCTATCCCACGTCCGAGATGGTGGAGGCGCTGCCGCTGGGCCAGAACACCGCAGTTGATGTGTTCCGGCATGTCGACGGGCGGCGTGAGAAGATCGGCGCCACCTCGATCGAGGTGATGGGCGCCGGCAAGTACAAGGGTGCGTCGCAGATGGTGGTGCTCGGCCCGGTGCTGCAAGGCCCGCCCGGTTGGACGCCGATCCTCGCCATGATGGAAGACGGGCCCCGCACTGTCATGCAGGTGAAAGACTGGATTGGCGGAAGCGGCGAAAAGCCCGCCGCCCCGGTCTATATCGGCACGAGCGGACTGGTGGCGACGGCGGCGCAAGCGAGCGACCTGAAGGCGCTCGCCCTCGCGCAAGCGCAGGCGGCCGCCACGACCGCATCCAATGCGGCGTCGGCTGCTGCTGGCTCGGCCACGACCTCCACCACCAAGGCCGGCGAGGCCACGGACGCGGCCACGATTGCCGTGCAGGCGGCGGGCACCTCGACCTCTGCCGCCGGCCTCTCCACCACCAAGGCTGACGCGGCAGCGGCGAGCGCCACGCAGGCCAATGGCTTCGCCGCCGGTGCCGCCAGCGTTGCCTGGGCGATGGCGGATCTGCGCGCCAAGGGCCTCACCGTGATGCCGAGACTCATCATCGATATGGACATGCAGGCCTATCACCTGCGCGGCGCCAGCGGCCCGATCCTCACCTCGGGCGACTTTGCGAGCTTCATCGCGGCCGCCTGAGCCGTTTTTGGAGACAACCTTCCTAAGCATAATTGGGGCGGGTGACCGTTTGATCGGAGCCCCGCCCTATGTCGCACCTGCCGTCCAGCCTCTGGCTGTGTGTGGCTCTGCTTACGCAGGCCAGTCCCACCCCGAACCTCTTGGAGCCTCTTCATGCAACTCGTCCCCGATTGGAGACGGGTGCTTCGCCATGCGTGGAGCATCCGCCTGATGCTGCTGGCCGGGCTGCTGTCCGGCTTGGAGGTGGCGCTGCCCCTCTTCGGCGACCTCATCCCGATAGCGCCCCGCGTTCTTGCGGCGCTCACCGTTTTCATCGTTGCAGCGGCCTTCGTTGCGCGCCTCACCGCCCAATCCAAAATGGAGAATCGAGAATGAGCAAGCGGGCCAAGATGGCGCTCGCCGGCGCGGCGACGGCTGTCGCGCTGGCGACTGGCGCCCTCATCAAGCCGTGGGAGGGGCAGGAGCTTGTCGCCTATCGCGACGCGATCGGCGTCCTCACCATATGCTACGGCGAAACCAAGGGCGTGACGCCCGGCCAGCGCGCAACGCCGGCTCAGTGCGAGCGGATGCTTGCCGAGCGGGTGCAGCGCGACTTCTACGAGCCGCTGCGCCAGTGCATCGCCGGCTTCGACCTCAAGCCGGTGAGCTGGCAGGCGGCGGCTATCTCGCTCTCCTACAATGTTGGCGTCGCGGCGGTGTGTCGGTCGACGGCCGCGCGCCTCGCCCGCGAGGGCAAGTATCGCGAGAGCTGCGAGGCGATGACGGCGTTCAACCGCGCCGGCGGTAAGGTGCTGCGCGGCCTGGTGCTGCGCCGGGAGAACGGCGACGCGACGCGGATCGGTGAGCGCGAGCTTTGCCTCGAAGGGTTGCGCTGATGCTCGCAGTTCTTTTCTCCCCCGTGGCGCGCTGGCTGATCGCCATGGCCGTCGGCGCCGCCGTGCTCGCCGGGATATGGCTGCACGGCTACCGCACAGCGTCCAATGCCTGCGAGGCTGAGCAGCTGCGCGCGGAACTGGCTGCCGCCCGGCGCGACCTCACCATCTCTCAGACGGCGGCGGCCGACGCCACTCGCCGCGCCACCAGGCCCGATGCTCGCTGCGCTCTTACTGGCGACGATCTGCGGGGCGTGCTCGGCAAGCCCTAAGCCGGCGCCGGTGCAACTGCCGGCCGCGCCGGACTGGCTGGCGCCCGTGCCTGCGCCGGTCATCAAGGTAGGTATGGATGCGCGCGTGGCGCTGGCGCGGACCTATGCGGCGCTTGCGCTGGCCAACGGCCGGCTTGAGCAGGGCCGCGCCTGGTACGGCGAAGTGAAGGCGGGTTTCGAGGGGGTGGGACGATGACGGGCGTCGTGACGTGGGAAATGGTCTTCGGGATGGCGACGATCCTCGGCGCCATCGTCGGCGTGTGGCTGCGGATCGAATACCGGATGGTTGAGCAGGTGCGTCCGCTCAACACGCAGATCGCGGCGATGCAGGCGGAAATTCGCCTGCTCGACAAGCTGCTTGCCGAGCACAAGCTTTATGCCGCCGAGCATTACGCGCGCAATGACAGCCTGCAGCAGATGCGAGAGGAGATTCTCAATCGCCTCGACCAGATCACCGGACGTCTCGATAAGGCGTTCGCGCCGACGCCTCGCCCGCGAGCCGGCGTATGAGCGGCAGTGACATCGTCCGTCTGCCGACGCTCGATCCCGCCACCCGCGCGACCCTGCACCGTCCGACTGGGCTGTTGATCATCGATCGCGGTGGAAACTGCGTTTCCGGCTCGCGCGAGGATCTGGCGCAGCTCGCGGCCGAGATCACGGCGGCCGGTTGGGAGGCGCAAAACCAATCCCCAAACCCGCCGGGGACAAGGCGGGCATATCAAGGAGAAGACCAATGAACGTGCGCGCGAAAATGAAGGTGATGGTGATTACACCGTTTCATTCGAGCGATCCCAACGGGGTTTGCGCCGAGGTTCGCCTTATGCCGGTCTACAATGACGGCCCCGAGAACAAGACGTGGTCGCAGTACACGCCCAATGGCGAGTGCCGGATGACGATCACGAACCCGTCCGCGATCGACGCCTTCGAGGTCGGCAAGTCGTATTACCTCGACTTCACGCCTGCCGACTGAGGCCTGCGCAAGCCGCGCAGATAGTTGTAGCGCCAATTCCCCGGCGCTTACCCCCGCTCTCCCTCGGGAGGGCGGGGGTCTTTTTTGCGTCCTCGCTCCGCTATGTCGATCGTTTCGCCTGCGCACCGTTCTTTGACTCTCGACGCCATTTGTTCCCACTATGTTCTCATTTCAGAACAGGGGAGGAATGGAGAGCGCGGTGCTCTGGCGCTGGCGGCCGAGCTGGCGCCGAAGCACGCCGGCGTCCTGGCCTTCTCCCGCAAGATCGACAGGCACACGGGCGAGCACTCGGCGCCGACCATCCTCGCAGCAATCGGTGAGATCCCCGATGGCCTCGCCCGGCCGCGCGAACCCGACGAATAGCATGCTCAGGGTTCATGGTCGGCGGAATCCAGCATCAGGACCATGCGCCGGCGAAGTCATGGGTGTGGACTATCGGCACCGTAAATTTGTCTGCGGATGGGCGCGGTCCGGCTCATGGCTCCGGCAGCGACCGTGAAGAGGCCATGGCGATGCTCGCCAGCCGCTGGCGCCTATGGCTGTCACTGGCCGGCCTCGGCGAAATCGAGGGGGGTGCGCCGCCGCGCGATCCGCCGACCCTCTCCCTCCATCCTCGTGAAGGCGGGCCTTCAGAGGATTATGCCGTCGCGACCAACGGCGTCATGCTCGGGCTCGTCGGGCGGACGTTCGGGGTGGGCACGAGCCGCTGGTATTGGACGTTCAGCGCTGTTTACGATCCTGAGCGCGGCAGCTCGCGGCGTGGCGGCGGGCTTACCCGCGACGATGCGCTCGCCGGCTTCACCGAGGCGTGGCGCGCATGGTTGGCGCTGGCGGCGCTGCAGGGGGCAGGGCCTTCCCCTGAGGGGAGGATACTCATCGATGACGCGAACAAAACCTAGGATATGGTTTCTGTCGCCATATCTGTCCCCCTAGGTCGGGGCAGGGTCCGGGAAACCCTTGAGAAACGTGGTCGGAGTGGCAGGATTTGAACCTGCGACCCCCTCGTCCCGAACGAGGTGCGCTACCAGGCTGCGCTACACTCCGCCGCGGCGCGAGCCTCTAACATGCGAATGAGAGGAACTGCAAGCGCGACATGATGCTTTGCGGTGGATGAATTTTTTTGGCCACCCCGGCCGGGACGAGATGGTTGAAAGCGGCCCGTTCCTGTGTCTATGTCCGCGCCCACATCGGCCTGCGGCCTGATGGGGCGTCGCCAAGCGGTAAGGCAGGGGATTTTGATTCCCCCATGCGGAGGTTCGAATCCTCCCGCCCCAGCCAATCCCATGCTAGAAGCGATTGTATCCAATTGCCCTCGGGATTCGCTTGGCCGTGCGCATTCATCTCGTCAATCCCAACACCACGCGTTCCATGACCGACAAGATCGCGGCTGCGGCACGGGCGGTGGCCGGGCCGGGTACGGAGATCGTGGCGGCGACGTCGAGCATGGGCCCGGCCTCCATCGAGGGTCATTATGACGACGCGCTGGCGCTGCCCGGCCTTCTGGCCGCCATCGCCGAGGCGGAGGCCGGCGGGGTCGATGCGCACATCATCGCCTGTTTCGACGATACCGGCCTGGATGCCGCGCGGTCGCTGGCGCGTGCGCCGGTGGTCGGCATCGGGGAGGCCGGGTTTCACCTCGCCAGCCTGATCGCCCACCGTTTCGCGGTGGTGACGACGCTGTCGCGTTCGGTGGCGGTGATCGAGGCCAATCTGATGCGCTACGGGCTGGACCGGCGTTGCGCCCGCGTGCGGGCGTCCGATGTCGCGGTGCTGGAGCTGGAGGATCCCGCTTCCAATGCCCGCGCCCGCATCTCCCAGGAGATCGGCCGGGCCATCGTGCAGGACCATGCCGAGGCCGTGGTGCTCGGATGCGCGGGAATGGCCGACCTCGCACGCGATTTGGCGCAGGAGCACGGCGTGCCGGTAATCGACGGTGTGGCGAGCGCCGTGACACTGGCCGAGGCGCTGGTGCGCACGGGCCTCAGAACCTCCAAGACCGGCCCCTATGCCGCGCCGCGCGCGAAGAGCTATGCCGGCCGGCTCGCCGACTTCGCGCCGCGCGAGGACTGAGGCTTCAGCTGATCTTGCGAAGAAGGCGGACCAGCTGCTCGCGCTCGGGGCCCGTCAGCGGCTCCAGCGTCTCTTCGGTAATGTCGCGTGCGAGCAGGATGGCCGCGTCGGTGACGGCATGGCCGCGCTCGGTGAGGGCGACGGCGCGTCGCCGGCGGTCGAGCGGGTCCACGGCGGTAAGCACGAAGCCGCGCCCGCTCAGCCGGTCGACGACGCCCTTGATGGTCGCGGCGTCGAGATGGACCAGCCGGCCCAGGCGATTCTGCGAACAGGGCCCCACCTCGCGCAGCTTCGCCAGCGTGGAGAATTGTGGCGGCGTCAGCCCCTCGATCATCCGGTTGGCGAAGATGGCGGTGTGCCGCTGATTGGCGACCCGTATGAGAAATCCGACCTGTTCGGTCAAACGGTATGAATCAACCGCCTTGGCGTCGGCGTCGGTCGCTGACCGGTGCTCGGTCGTCATTTATGCTTCCCCGCCTCACCGATAATCGCTTGTCGCGCCGCCATTAAGTCGGTGCAAAATTGTCTGTAAATCGGAAACAAGAACAAATTCGTACGTACACCAATGTTATTGTACGAGCATAGTGAAGGATAAATTATCTTTGCTGCCCTGCGAACTCAACTCACCGTTCTCGATCACGTAAGCACGACCGCAGATTGCTGCGCACAATTCAAAATTCTGCTCTGAAATCAGAATGGACAGCCCTTCGGCCGTCATCGCCTGCAGGGCGGTGACCATCTGCTCGACAATCAGGGGCGCCACGCCCTCGGAAGGCTCGTCGAGCAGCAGCAAGCTGGGCGCGGCGACCAGCGCACGGGCGACGGAGAGCATCTGCTGCTCGCCGCCGGACATCTGGCCGCCGAGGCGCCCGCGCATGTCGGCGAGGTTGGGGAACAGCGTGAAGAGGGCGTCGTCGCTCCATCGCGGCCCGCCGCCGGGCCGGCTCCGACGTCCGAGGTCGAGATTTTCCGCCACTGTCAGCTCGGTGAAGATGCGGCGATCCTCCGGCACATAGCCGATCCCCCGCCGCGCGATCTCGAAGGTCGGGAGATGCTGCAGGTCCTCCCCGTCGAAGGCCAGCCGGGTGGCGCGGCGCTGCACCAGTCCCATGATGGCCTTGAGCGTGGTCGACTTGCCCGCGCCATTGCCCCCGACAAGGGCGACCGCCTCGCCGCGCCCGACCGTGAGGCTGGCGCCGAACAGCACCTGTGCCGCGCCATACCAGGCGTCGAGCCCTTCAATGTCCAGAAGGGGTGCGCGCTCGTCCTGCATCACGGCACCGCCTGCGGGCCGGCGGCGCGGCCGAGATAGACCGCGCGCACCTGCGGGTCGGCGCGAACTTCGTCCGGGCGGCCATCGGCGATCAGCTGGCCCCGAGCCAGCACGATCACCCGGTCGGCATGTCCGAACACCACATCCATGGAGTGCTCGGTGAACAGCACGGCCAGATCATGCGCATGGCTCAGTTGCCGTACCAGGGCCATCAGCGCGCCGCGCTCGGCTCCGCTCATGCCGGCGGTCGGCTCGTCCATCAGCAGCAGGCGCGGATGGGCGGCGAGCGCCATGGCGAGCTCCAGCCGCTTCACGTCGCCATAGGCGAGGGTGGCGGCGGGCCGCTCGGCCAGCGCGGTCATGCCGGTCTGGTCGAGGAGCCTCATCGCCTCGGCGCGGTGGCTCGCCAGCGCCGGCTGCCACAGGCGGAACAGGCCGCCTCTCGCCGCGATGAGGGCCGTCTGCACGTTCTCGACCGCCGTCATCGAGCCGAACACGGCGGCGATCTGGAAGGTGCGCCCGGCACCGAGCCGGGCCATGGCGCGTGGCGAGAAGCCGGTAACGTCCCGGCCCATCAGGCGCACGCGGCCGGAATCGGCGCGCACCTGCCCGTTGATGATGTTGAAGCAGGTCGACTTGCCCGCGCCATTCGGCCCGATCAGCGCCAGCAACTCGCCCGGCGCGACGGCGAAGCTGACGCCGGCGAGTGCCTGCACACCGCCATAGGATTTGGCGAGATGCTCGACCTCCAGCACCTTCATCGCCCGCCTCCCGTGCCGCGCAGCCGTGTACCGAGACGGCGCAGCCCGCCGACGATGCCGCCGGGAAACACCAGCACGGCGAGGAGAATGAGGGCGCCCAGCAGTGCCCGCCAATAGTCGGTCTCGCGCATCACCGTGTCCTGCAGCAGGGTGAACACGCCCGCGCCGACCAGCGGCCCCATCAGGCTCTCCACCCCGCCCAGCAGCACCATGACCAGACCGTCGATCGAGCGCCCGACCGAGATGGTCTCCGGCGAGATGGAGCCCTTGGCGAAGGCGAACAGGGCGCCAGCGGCGCCGCACACCGTGCCCGCGATGGTAAAGGCAAGCCAGCGCACCCGCGCCACCGGGATGCCGGAAGCCTCCGCCCGCAGCGCCGAATCGCGCGCCGCGCGGAGCGCGTAGCCGAAGGGCGAGAACACGATGCGGCGCAGCAGGACGACGCCGGCGGCGACGATGGCGAGCCCGGCGAGATAAAGCCCGGCGCGGCTCTCGAAGGGCGGGTCCGGCCAGATGCCGAAAATGCCGTTGGAGCCGCCGGTGACATCTTCCCACTGGTAGACGACCGACCAGACGATCTGCGCGAAGGCCAGCGTCAGCATGGCGAAATAGACGCCCTCCAGCCGCACGCAGAACCAGCCGAAGACCAGCGCCCCGATTCCGGCGGCGAGGATGCCGAGCGCGAAGGCAGCCGGGGTCGGCAGGCCGAGCACGGTGGCGGCGAAGGCGGCACCATAGGCGCCGAGGCCGAAATAGGCGGCGTGGCCGAAGGAGGCGAGACCGCCCGGCCCCATGAGAAAATGCAGCGATGTGGCGAACAGCGCCGCGATCAGCACATCCAGCGCCAGCACGGGCGCATAGGCGAACACGCTCTCGGTCAGCGGGAGCATGACAAGAAGAGCAAGGCCCGCGAAGGCCATGCGACGGCTGCCCAGCCCCAGCGGACGCAGCGGCGCCTCGCTCGCCGCGCCGCCGCGCGCGGCCACGGGAGGGCGGCCGAACAGGCCGTGCGGGCGGACGACCAGCACGATGGCCATGACCAGGAACTCGGCCACGAGGTTGAGCTTCGACATGTTGAAGCTGAACCCCGCGATCTCCACCACGCCGAGCGCGGTGCACAGCGCCTTCACCTCGGCGACCAGCACGGCGGCGAGATAGGCACCGCGAATGGAGCCCATGCCGCCCACGACGACGACGACGAAGGCTTCGCCGAGCACGGACAGGTCAAGCGAGAGATTGGCCGGCTCGCGGGCCATCTGCAGCGCGCCGCCGAGCCCGGCAATGCCCGCACCGAGGGCGAAGACGGCGGTGAAGAGCAGCGCTTCGTTGATGCCCAGCGCCGCGACCATCTCGCGGTCCTGCGTCGCGGCGCGGATCATCCGGCCGAAGCGGGTGCGGGCGAGCAGCAGGTGCAGGGCCACCAGCACGGCGGGGCCGGCCAGCGCGAGGAACAGGTCATATTCCGGCAGGCGCCGCCCAAACAGCGGCAGGGTGCCGGTCAGGCCCGGCGCGCGCGGCCCGAAGATGTCCTCGGGCCCCCACAGGAACAGCACCGCGTCGTTAATCACCAGCAGCAGCGCGAAGGTCGCGATCAGCTGGTAGAGCTCGGGCGCGCCATAGAGGCGGCGCAGCAGCAGCACTTCGACGAGTGCGCCCAGCGCCGCGGTGATGAGCGCTGCGGCGAGAATGCCGCCCCAGAAGCCCAGAGTGCCCCCGATCTGCTCGCCAAGCGCCGGCGCCAGCGTCACCGCGAGATAGAGCCCCAGCATGTAGAACGAGCCATGGGCCATGTTCACGATGCGGGTGACGCCGAAGATGATCGACAGCCCCGCCGCGACGAGGAAAAGCCCCGAGGCCGAGGCAAGCCCGTTCACCGCCTGGAAGGCGAGCGCGGGCAGCACAGGCGAGGACAGCAGCGCATCGAACGGCATCGGGCTCTCGTCGCCGCGCGGGCGGAGCGGGAGTGACGGGGCGGCGGGGGCGGGCGCTCAGTCCGCCGAGGCCGGGCGAAGCGTCTTCACCTCGGCGTCGCTCGGTAGCACGGAGAGGCCGTCGACATAGCGCGGGGCGGTCATCACGCCGGTGCCGTCCCTGATCGCGGTGGTGCCGACAAAGGCGCCGATGGTCGCCTGATGGTCGCTGGCCCGGTAGCTGAACGGGCCGAACGGGCCGACCAGCTCCAGCCCCTTGAAGGCCTCGACCAGCTTCTCCGTATCGGTTCCGCCGGCCTTGGCGATGCCGGCCGCGATCGACTTGATCGTGGTGTAGCCGACTACCGAGCCGAGCCGGGGCGGCTCGCCATAGGCTTTGCGGTAAGCGTCGAGGAAGGCCTGATGCTCCGGGGTGGGGATGTCGTACCAGGGATAGCCGGTGACGACCCAGCCGACTGGCGCCTCGCCCTTCAGCGGGTCGAGATATTCCGGCTCGCCCGAGAGCAGGCTGACAACGAAAGTGCCCTCCAGCGCGCCGCGCGTGTTGGTCTCGCGTACGAATTTGGCGAGGTCGGGCCCGAACAGCACGTTGAACACCGCGTCGGGTTTGGCATCGGCGATGGCCTGCGCCACCGGGCCGGCATCGAGCTTGCCGAGCGGGGTGGCCTGCTCGGCGACGAACTCGACGTCGGGCTGCGCCTCTTTCAGCAGCCGCTTGAAGGTGGCGGCGGCGGACTGGCCATATTCGTAGTTGGGGTAGACGATGGCCCAGCGCTTCTTGTTCGCCGCCACCGCCGCCGGCATCAGCATCGCCACCTGCATGTAGGTGGAGGGGCGCAGGCGGAAGGTGTAGTGATTGCCGTCGGCCCAGGTGATCTTGTCGGTCAGCGGCTCGGCGGCGAGGAAGAACACCCGGCGCTTGCCGGCATAGTCGGCGATGGCGAGGCCGATATTGGAGAGGAAGGTGCCGGTGAGCAGGTCCACCTTCTCGCGCGTCACCAGTTCCTCGGCGACGCGGATGGCATCGCCCGGATTGGCGCCGTCGTCACGGCTGACCAGCTCGATCGGCCGCCCCGCGACCCCGCCCGCCGCATTGATCTCCTTGACCGCCAGCTCCATGCCCTTGCGATACGGCTCCAGAAAGGCGGGCTGCGCCTTGTAGCTGTTCAGCTCGCCGATGCGGATCGGCTCGGCGGCTGACGCCGCGCCCGCAAGAGCCATGCCCGCGAAAGGCAGCGACAGGGCGAGGGCGGCAACGCGCGAGAGGCGTCGAAGACTGGGGAGGTGGCGCATAGGGGATCTGGTTCCGTCCGTTGCCCGGCGGGGCACAAGGTATCGCGTCAGGCCCTCGCGTCCAGTGCCGGGGCGCGGGTCTTTTACGGCCCGACCTCGACCTCGGGCTCGCGCACCTTGGGCGGCTGGCGCGAAACGATGAGCGCACCGCCGACGATGAGCGCCGCACCACCGAGGGTGCTCAGCGTCGGCACCTCGGCGAAGAACAGGAAACCGATGCCGACCGCCCAGATGAAGGAGGTGTACTCCAGCACGCCGAGTTTCGAGGCATCCGCCCGCTTGTAGGCCCAGGCCATGAACAGATGGCCGGCGGTGCCGAGCAGGCCGATGCCGAGGAACACAGCGAGTTCGCTCAGCAATGGCGGTGTCCAGTAGACCACGCCGAGCGGCGCCAGCAGCACCATGGCGAAGCTGTTCTGCAGCAGTACGATGATGGTCAGCGGATCACGCGCGGCGCGGCTCTTCAGCACGACCATGGACAGCGCATAGGTCACGGCGGAGAACAGGGCCGCCGCGAGGCCGAGCGCGTTGTCGGCCCGCCCGACCTGCACCAGCTCGTGCCCCAGCACCACCAGCACCCCGGCGAAGCCGAGCGCGAGCGCGATGAAGATGGACCGGTTCGGCCGCTCGCCGAGGATCAGCGCCGCGAACAGCGCGATGAAGATCGGCGAGGTGAAGGAGAGAGCCAGCACCACCGCGAGCGGCAACACCGCGAGCGCGTAGAAGAAGCTCAGCGCCGTGCCGGCGACGACGACCGAGCGCCACATATGCGGGCGCAGCATCGCCAGCTTCGGCCACGGCGTGCCGATGGCGCGGAAGGCGATGAACGCGAAGATGCCGCCGAAGAAATAGCGCATCAGCGCGATCTGCGGCGTCGCGTGGTTGGCGGCGACGAATTTAATCAGCGCGTCCATGATCGAGAGGACGCCAATACCGAGCACGGCGGCAAGGACCGGGCCGACTGCGAAGCGAGACATGATCAGCTCTCGCGGACGGGCGCGGCCGAGGAAGGGGAAAGCGCAAGGCGATAGGCATATTCCCATGTCGCCGACAGGTCGTGCACCTCACGTGGCTCACCCACCCGAATGAAGCCGCATGTCTCGTAGAAGCGGTGCGCGTTGGTGAAGCGCGTGTCGGTCCACAACCGGACTTCGGGGGCGCCGAGGCGGCGGGCACGGCCGAGCGCCTGCTCGAACAGCGCGCGCGCGACACCGCGGCGACGGGCGGCGCGGGCGACATAGACCTTGAAGATCTCCAGCGCGCCGTCCGGGGCATCGGCGTCGCCGCACGGGGCGATCGCCATCGAGCCGATGATCGCGGGACCGTCTTCGGCAACCCAGATGATGCCGCCGCGATGGTTGAAATGGCTGGCGAGTGCGTCGAGTTCGGGGAATTCGGCGGCGCGGTCGAAGACACAGCCTTCATATTCGGCGAAGGCTTCGGCGATCAGCCCGGCGACGGCGTCGCCGTCGGCGTCCGTGGCGGGTCGGATGGTCATGCTATTCACGCGGGTCACTCCGGCCGCCCTGCCGGTCCTTTCCGGCCGGATGCCGGAAGGGTTCGACGCGCGGGCCCGGGCGGAATATGTTCAGGCGGTCTTCCCGCGTAAAGCGCAATGTGCTGGTAATGCGATTCTTTAAGGTTGTCGGAATATTCTTGCCGCTGTCGCCGGCCCGGCAACCCTTCGTCCCGGAGTGCTCCATGAACCTGTCCCACCGTTTTCCGCGCCTGGCTGTCCTTGGTGTCCTCGCCGCGCTGACCGCGGCCTGCGCCTCCACCACCCAGTCTCCGGCGCCGGTGGCACCGGCCGTGCCGCAGTTCACCTCGCCGATCACGGCCCAGCAGGTCGTCGGCAAATGGGGTCTGGCCGCCTATCACCGTCCGGAAGATGCGGCGCGCACCGAGGCGCAGGCCCGTCAGGGGTGCCGGCAGCCTTACGTCATCAATGCCGGCCCCTCGGGCGGGTTCATGATGTATCTCGCGGACCAGTCCGAGCCTTCCGAGGTGGTGTCGAAGCAGGTGCTGCCCGGACCGACCTATATCGGCCTGCCGGATGAGCCTCCGGGCGCGCAGACCGACCGCGAGGTGCTGCGCTTCGACGGGCAGGTGCTGGTGCTCAAATGGCTCGACCCGGAAGTGGCGGGCCGCTACGGCACCATGGTTTACGTGCGCTGCCCGTGAGAGGGCGGCCGGTATCCGGCCGCCACTAACCGGAAATTAACCATGCCGCCCCAGCCTATGGTTAACAGACCATAGCGGGGCGCGTGAGATGCAGGCTGATTCGGTCTCTGCCGGCGGCGATGTGGTGAACCGGGCATGGCGGCACGGGCCGCTGGCCGTTCGCGCCGCGCCGCTCGTGGCTCTCGCCGCGCTGGCGGGGTGGCTTCTGCCCTCGCCGGCCTCGGCCCAGAACAGCATTTACGGCTTCGGCTCGTCCTATAACGTTTTTGTCGGCCAGGGCGCCGGCGGCGGGCAGCAGCGCTATAATCGCGGCGGCTCCGGCGTATGGCAGCCAGGGTCGGCCAGCGTGTATCCGCCCGGCCGAGTCTATGAACCACCTCGCCCGCCGGCCGGGATCGGCACCGGCTATGGCGATGCCTATGCCAGCGCCGGCGGCAGCGCGCGCAGTGTCGGCGGCGCCTATGGGTCCGCCGGCGGCGTCTATGGCACGGTTCCGCCCGGCACGGCGCCGCAGGGCAAGACGCGCGGGCGCGGCAACATCACGGTCAACGCCTATGGCGCCAGCCGCAACGGCGCGCCCTCGCCGGCGGCGACGGTGCAGCCGGTCGCGGTCGAGGCGGATGTCTATGACGATCCCGCACTGGAGGACGATTCCGCGCCGCTGCCGATCTACCGCGCCAATAGCGGCGGCAAGGGCGTCGATCCGAAATTCGACCGCCACCTCGTGCGCTACACCAGCTCCGATCCCGCCGGCACCATCATCGTCGACACCGGCGCGCGCTATCTCTACCTCGTGCAGGGCGACGGCACGGCGCTGCGCTATGGCATCGGTGTCGGCCGCGAGGGCTTTGCCTGGAGCGGCTCGGAGCGTGTCACAGACATGCGCGAATGGCCCGACTGGCGCCCGCCGCCGGAGATGGTCGAGCGCCGCCCCGACCTGCCGAACGTCATGCCCGGCGGGCCGGACAATCCGCTCGGCGCGCGTGCGCTCTATCTCGGCAAGACGCTGTACCGCATCCACGGCTCCAACGAGCCGGAGACCATCGGCCAGGCCGTGTCCTCGGGCTGCATCCGCATGCGCAACCAGGATGTCATCGACCTGTATGACCGCGTGAAGGTTGGCACGCTGGTGCGGGTGATCTGACCCCGCACCTGCCGGCCTCTTCCGCCCCTCACCGGGCGCATGACCGCCGCCCGCGCTCCCCGCTTGGAGCCCGGCGGGCTCTCCGCTATGTTCCGCGCCGTTTCGGATCGAACGCGGGAGCCGCGCCCCATGGTTGCAAGCACAGTGACGGCTGCGAGCCCATCGGAGGCGATGAGCGACTCCGACACCCATTTCGGCTTCCGTACCGTGCCGCTCGGCGAGAAGCAGCGCATGGTGGACGAGGTGTTCCACTCGGTCGCCCGCCGCTACGACCTGATGAACGACCTGATGTCGATGGGGCTGCACCGGGCGTGGAAGGACCTTCTGGTCTCGCGGCTGCGTCCGCCCAAGGGCGCGCGCGCCTTCAAGCTGCTGGATGTGGCGGGTGGTACCGGCGACGTCTCCTTCCGCACCGTCGAGGCCGGCGGTGAGGGCACCAGCGCTACCGTCGCCGACATCAATGGCGGCATGCTGGCGGTCGGGCGCGAGCGCGCGCAGGGCCTCGGCCTTGCCGACCGGGTCGAGTTCGTCGAGGCCAATGCCGAGGAGCTGCCCTTTCCCGACAAGTCGTTCGACGCCACCACCATCGCCTTCGGCATCCGCAACGTGCCGCGCATGGACAAGGCGCTGTCCGAGATGCGCCGCGTGCTGAAGCCCGGCGGGCGCTGCTTCGTGCTGGAATTCTCCCGCGTCGACGTGCCCGGGCTGGACGCGATTTACGACACCTATTCGTTCAAGCTGATCCCCGGCATGGGGCGCCTCGTCACCGGCGACGCGGAATCCTACCAGTATCTCGTCGAATCGATCCGCAAGTTCCCCGCCCCCGAGGCCTTTGCCGAGATGATGCGGCAGGCGGGGTTGAAGCGGGTCGGCTTCACGCCTTTGACCGGCGGCGTGGTGGCGCTGCATTCCGGCGTGCGGATCTAGCGCGTGGCCACCTCCCTCGGTGATTTCCTGCGTCTCGCGCGCGCCGGCTTCGTCATGGCCCGCGAGGGCGTGCTCTCGCGCATCGACCCCGCCGTGCTGCCGCCCGGTTCCGAACCGCTCTTCGCCCTTGCCCGGCTGATCGAGCGGCGCGGCCCGGCCTCCAGCGCGGCGCGCCTCGGCGCGGCGCTGTCGCGGCTCGGCCCATCCTATGTGAAGCTCGGCCAGTTCCTCGCCACCCGCCCTGACGTGGTCGGCCCGCAGCTGGCGCGCGATCTTGAGCTGTTGCAGGACCGCATGCCGCCCTTCCCGCAGGATGTGGCGGAGGCGACGATCGCGCGCAATTTCGACCGCCCGGCCCGGGTGGTCTATGACGAACTCGGCCCGTCGATCGCCGCCGCCTCCATCGCCCAGGTGCACAAGGCCGCGGTGGTGGACGCGGATGGCACGCGCCGGCAGGTCGCGGTGAAGGTGCTGCGGCCGGACGTGCAGCAGCGCTTCCGTGTCGACCTCTCCTCCTTCTACCGCGCTGCCCGGCTCGGCGAGCGCACCTCGCCCGAGGGGCGGCGCCTGCGTCTGGTCGCCGTCGTCGATACGCTCGCGCGCTCCGTGGCGATGGAGATGGACCTGCGGCTGGAAGCGGCGGCGCTGTCCGAACTCGCGCAGAACACGGAAGCCGAAGACGATTTCCGCGTGCCGGCGGTCGACTGGGACCGCACCGGCCGCGAGGTGCTGACCACCGAGTGGATCGACGGCGTCAAGCTGAACGATCTGGAGGGGCTGCGCGCCGCCGGGCACGATCTGCCCGCGCTCGGCCGCATCGTCATGCAGTCTTTCCTGCGCCACGCGCTGCGCGACGGCTTCTTCCATGCCGACATGCACCCGGGAAACCTGTTCGTCGATGCCGAGGGCCGGCTGGTGGCGGTCGATTGCGGCATCATGGGCCGGCTCGGCCACAAGGAGCGGCGCTTCCTTGCCGAGATCCTGTTCGGCTTCATCACCCGCAACTGGCTGCGCACCGCGCAGGTGCACTTTGAAGCCGGCTATGTGCCGCCGCACCATTCGGTGGAGGATTTCGCGCAGGCGATCCGCGCCATCGGCGAGCCGATCCATTCGCGCCGTGCCGACCAGATCTCCATGGCGAAGCTGCTCACCCTGCTGTTCGAGGTGACCTCGCTGTTCGACATGAAGACGCGGCCCGAACTGCTGCTGCTGCAGAAGACCATGGTCGTGGTTGAGGGCGTGGCGCGCAATCTCGACCCGCATCTCGACATGTGGAAGACCGCCGAGCCGGTGGTGCGCAGCTGGATCGAGCGCAATCTCGGCCCGGTCGGGCGCATCGAGGAGGTGGCGGACGGCATCGGCGCGCTCGGCCGCTCGCTGCAGACGCTGCCCGAGCTGATCGCGCAGGGCCAGCGCATCGCCACCCAGCTGGATGCCTCGACCCGCAACGGGCTGGCGCTCGCGCCGGAGACGATGGAAGCCATCGGCCGGGCGGAAGGGCGCGGCAATCGCTGGATGACGGTCGCGCTCTGGGTCATCGCGGCGCTGCTGGCGTTCAACATATTATTCTGACGCCATTGCACCGGCAGGCTTCCCGTTTACTACTGCCGGGAACTGGCAGGAGGCATCATGCTCGCCCAAAAGCGCATTCTGCTCGTCATTGGCGGGGGCATCGCCGCCTATAAGAGCCTCGATCTCATCCGCCGGCTGAAGGAGCGCGGCGCGTCGGTTCGCGTCATCATGACCGCGGCCGCGCAGCATTTCGTCACGCCGCTCGCCGCCGGGGCGCTGAGCCATGGCCAGGTGTTCACCGAACTGTTCGACCGCGAGGCGGAGCACGATATCGGCCATATCCGGCTCTCGCGCGAGGCGGACCTCGTCATCGTCGCGCCGGCGACCGCCGATCTGATGGCGAAGATGGCGCATGGCCTCGCCGACGATCTCGCCAGCGCGGTGCTGCTCGCCTGCGACAAGCCGGTGCTGGTGGCGCCGGCGATGAACCCGCTGATGTGGGCCAATCCCGCCACGACCCGCAATGTCGCGCAGCTTGCCGCCGACGGCGTCGCCTTTGTCGGCCCCAATGCCGGCGCCATGGCCGAGCGCGGCGAGGACGGGCCGGGCCGCATGGCCGAGCCTCTGGAAATCGTCGCCGCCGCCGAGCGGCTTGTCGCGGGAGCGGGTCCGCTGAAGGGGCGCCACGTGCTGGTCACTTCCGGCCCGACGCATGAGCCGATCGACCCGGTGCGCTACATCGCCAACCGCTCCTCCGGCAAGCAGGGCCACGCCATCGCCGCGGCGGCCGCCCGCGCGGGGGCGCAGGTGACGCTGGTTTCCGGCCCGGTGAACCTGCCCGATCCGGCCGGCGTCGCGGTCCGCCATGTCGAAACCGCGCGCGAGATGCTGGCGGCGGTGGAAGCCGCCCTGCCGGCGGATGCCGCCATCTTCGCCGCCGCCGTCGCCGACTGGCGCGTGGCGGCCGAGGCGGGCCAGAAGATGAAGAAAGATGGCAAGGCGCTTCCCGCGCTGGCGCTGACGGAGAATCCCGACATCCTCGCCACCGTGGCGCAGCTGGCCAACCGCCGGCCGCGCCTCGTCATTGGCTTCGCCGCCGAGACCGAGAACGTCGTCGCCTATGCGCAGGCGAAAAGGCTGCGCAAGGGCTGCGACTGGATTCTCGCCAATGACGTCTCGCCCCGCAGCGGCATTGATGGCGGGGTGATGGGCGGCGACGAGAACCTTATTCACCTCATTGCGGAGGGGGGCGTCGAGCATTGGCCGCGCGCCTCCAAGGCGCAGGTTGCCGAGCGCCTCATTGCGCGCATTGCCACGACGCTCGGTCCGCTGGAGGCTCTTTCGTGACACTTGCCGTTCCCGTCCTCGTCCTGCCGCATGGCGAGGGCCTGCCTTTGCCGGAATATGCCACCGCGGGTTCCGCCGGGCTGGATCTCATCGCCGCCCTGCCGGAAGACGGGCCGCTGACGCTCGCCCCGTTCGCCCGCGCCGCCGTGCCGACGGGGCTGTGCCTTGCTCTTCCGGAAGGCTTCGAGGCGCAGGTGCGCCCGCGCTCGGGCCTTGCCCTGAAGCAGGGGCTGACGGTGCTGAACGCGCCCGGCACGGTGGACGCCGATTATCGCGGCGAGGTGAAGGTGCTGCTGATCAATCTGGGCGATTCGCCGGTGCGGCTGGAGCGCGGACAGCGCATCGCCCAGCTCATTGTCGCGCCGGTAACCCGAATTCATCTTGTCAAAGCCGGTAATTTGGAAGAAACAACACGCGGAAGCGGTGGTTTCGGTTCCACGGGGCTCGACGGACGGGCTGTCTCACGCGAGCGATGACGCATGCCGCGCCTTTCCGACAAGAGTCTGCTTGCCATTGCCGCCGTGGTCGATGTCGCCCTGCATGCGCGCGGCACGCCTGTCGCCGCCAAGGCGCTGGCCGCGCGGCATGAGCTGCCGCCCCGCCATCTTGAACCGGTGCTGCAGGCGCTGGTGCATGCCGGCGTGCTGAAAGGCGTGCGCGGGCCGCGTGGCGGCTATGAACTCGCCCGCGAGCGCCGCCGCATCTCCGTCGCGGAGGTGGTGCGCGTGGTCGAGGCCGAGAGCGACGTCACCATTGATAATTCGCCGCCGATCGTGCGCGATATCGTCCAGCCGGCGGTGGCCGAAGCCGAGCGCGCCTTCGAGGCCGCACTGGATGGCGTGACGGTGGAGGACCTCTGCCGGGTGGCCGCACAGAACACGCTGCGCAAGGGCATGCCTGAGGGAATTGATTTCACAATTTAATGTTGTTTAATTTTTATTTCCTCGACATTATATCGTGAATAAGCTAGCGATGTCGGCGAGATCTGAACGCCAATAAAGGGTCTACGGAACATCCGTACCCGCGTCCGCTGGAGACACCCATGGCCGAGGCCACGACCAACTCCTCCGTTCCCGCCGAGAAGGTCGGGCGGGGTCGCGTCTATTCGTCGATCACCGAGACCGTCGGCAACACGCCGCTCGTCGAGCTCAAGCGGCTGCCGGCCGAGCGGGGGGTGAAGGCGCGCATCCTCGCCAAGCTTGAATTCTTCAACCCGCTCAGCAGCGTGAAGGACCGCATCGGCGTCTCGATGATCCAGTCGCTGGAAGAGGCGGGCCTTATCAAGCCGGGCACGGTGCTGGTCGAGCCGACCTCGGGCAATACCGGCATCGCGCTCGCCTTCGTGGCGGCGGCGCATGGCTACCGGCTGATCCTCGTGATGCCCGAATCCATGTCGGTCGAGCGCCGCAAGATGCTGGCGCTGCTCGGCGCCGAACTGGTGCTGACGCCGGCCGCGCAGGGCATGCGCGGTGCCGTGGCGCGCGCCGAGGAACTGGTGAAGGAACTGCCGGACGCCATCATTCCCCAGCAGTTCCGCAACCCCGCCAACCCCGCCGTTCACCGCCGCACCACGGCGGAGGAGATCTGGAACGACACCGATGGCGAGGTCGACGTGGTCGTCTCCGGTGTTGGCACGGGCGGCACCATCACCGGCATCGGCCAGGTGCTGAAGCCGCGCAAGCCGAGCCTGCGCATGGTCGCGGTCGAGCCCGAGGACAGCCCGGTGCTGTCCGGCGGCCAGCCCGGTCCACACAAGATCCAGGGCATCGGCGCCGGCTTCGTGCCGGAGGTGTTGGACCGCTCGGTGATCGACGAGGTCGTCACCGTCGGCAACCAGACCGCCTTCGAGACCGCCCGCGCCATCGCCCGGCTGGAAGGCATCCCGGTCGGCATTTCCTCCGGCGCGGCCATTGCGGCGGCGCTGGAAATCGGGGCACGGCCGGAGAATGAGGGGAAGACCATCGTCATCATCATCCCCTCTTTCGCCGAGCGCTATCTCTCGACCGCGCTGTTTGAAGGCCTCTGAGCTTCGCTCATCCCGGTAAGGCGAAAATCGACATCCCGGCGCGGCCTAAACCGTGGCCGGGATGTTGCTTTTTCCGATCCTGGCGTCCCGCGGCGCGTGTCTGCCGGCGCCCGGCTACCGTCGGTTTCCCCCGATCCTTTTCGCCGCCCTTCTAGTGCGACTCCCGCTTCGGTAAAGTCTCGGTGATTCGGTCACCGGGGGGTGGTCGACCGGACAGCTCGCAGGTCCGAATGCGGCAGTCGGCAAGGGGGGACGGGCGCGGATGGCGCAGCCGGCCGGCATGAACGGGACAAGACCCGACGCCTGTGATCCGCTCGGGCGCGGCAGGAGATTTATGTTTATTCGCCATAGGCTTGCGCGCTGTGTGTCGCGCCTCACGCTCGTGGCGTCCTTTGGTCTGCCCTTGCCTGCCCTCGCCGCGCCCGCCGATCCCGCGCCGGCGGGAGGCGATGTTGTGGCCGGCCTTGCGGCCACGCTGTCGACCCTCGAACCCGGCACGCTGACCGGCCTTGCCCTCGTGCTCGGCCTCATCGCCTTCGCCACCACCACCGCCATCGTGCATGTGCGCTTCCGCCGTCTGGCGCTGGCGCGCGAGGCGTTTGCCTTCGGCGAAATCTCCCGGCTGGAGGCGCGCATCGAGGAAGGGCGCGCGCTTTTGATGGCCGAACCGCAGATCGTCGTCGTCTGGCGTGATCCGGCGGCTGATCCGGAGATCATCGGCAACACACCCGCCTTCACCGGCGTCGCCTCGCCGACCCGCATCCTCGCCTTCGGCGCCTGGCTCAGCCCGGCCTCCGCCCGCGAGATCGAGGCGGGCGTGGACCGGCTGCGCGCGCGCGGCATGCCGCTGGCGCTGATCCTGACCTCGCAGGACGGCCGGCATTTCGAGGCGGACGGCCGGCCGGTCGGTTCTGCCGTCATCCTGCGCCTGCGTGACATCACCGGCGTGCGGCTCGACCATGCCCGCCTGCAGGAAGCCTATCGCGCGCTCGATGCGGAAAGCTCGGCGCTGCGCCTGCTGCTGGATGCGCTGCCCGCGCCCGCCTGGGTCGGCGGCGAGGACGGGCGGCTGCGCTGGGGCAATGCCGCCTACGCCCATGCGGTGGAGGCGCGTGACGCGCAGGAGGCCGCTTCCCGCGACCTGAAGCTGCTCGACCAGACAAGTCGCACCCAGGCGAGCCGCACCCATGCCGAGGGCAAGGCCTTCGCCGCGCGCCTGCCGGTCGTGGTCGCGGGCACCCGCAAGGTGCTGGACGTGCTGGAGGTCGGCACCGGCGGCAGCGGGGTCGCCGGCCTCGCGCTCGATGCCACCGAGGCGGAGGCGGTCCGCAGCGAGCTGGCACATGTGGTGAGCGCGCACCGGCGCACGCTGGACCAGCTGGCGACCGCCGTCGCCATCTTCGGCGCCGACCAGCGCCTCGTCTTCCACAATGCCGCCTATGCCGCGCTGTTCGAGCTCGATCCGGCCTTCCTCGACGACCGGCCGACCGACACGGCGGTGCTGGAGCGTCTGCGCACGACCCGGCGCCTGCCTGAGCAGGCCGATTTCCGCCTGTGGCGCGAGCAGTTGCACGCCGCCTACCGCGCCATCGAGCCGAGCGAATATTGGTGGCATTTGCCCGCCGGGCGCACGCTGCGTGTGGTCACCGCGCCCAACCCGGAAGGGGGCGTCACCTATCTCTTCGACGAGGTCACCGAGCGCCTTGCGCTGGAGAGCCGCTACAATTCGCTCACCCGCATCCAGAGCGAAACGCTCGATGCGCTGGCGGAAGCCGTGGCGGTGTTCGGCAGCGATGGCCGGCTGGGCCTGAGCAATTCCGCCTTTGCGCGGCTGTGGGAGCTCGATACCGCGCTGCTCAAGGCGCATCCCCATATCGACGCGGTGGCCGAGGCCTGCCGGCCAATGTCGCTCGACACCGCGGTGTGGGCGCGCCTGCGCACCGCCGTCACCGGCATCGAGGCGCGTGTCCCGACCGATTTCCGGCTGGAGCGCACCGATGGCATCATTCTGGACGGCTCGACCCAGCCTCTGCCGGATGGCGGCACGCTGGTCACGCTGCGCGACGTCACCGACAGCGTGCATGTCGAACGGGCGCTGGTCGACCGCAACGAGGCGCTGGTGGCCGCCGACCACCTCAAGAGCACCTTCGTCAGCCATGTCTCCTATGAGCTGCGCTCGCCGCTGACCACGATCATCGGCTTCGCCCAGCTGCTGGACGACACCGGCATCGGCCCGCTCAATACCCGCCAGCGCGCCTATGTGAGCCACATCACCGAGAGCAGCGCGGCGCTGCTCGCCATCATCAACGACATTCTCGATCTCGCGACCATCGACGCCGGCGCCATGACGCTGGAACTTGGCGAGGTCGAGGTGCGCGCGGCAATGGACGCGGCGGCCGAAGGGCTGCGCGACCGGCTCGCCGAGGGCGGCATCCGCCTCGCCATCGAGGCGAGCCACGCCACCGGCAGCTTCCAGGCCGACGCCAAGCGCGTGCGGCAGATTCTCTACAATTTGCTCTCCAATGCCGTCGGCTTCGCGCCGGAGGGCTCGGTCGTCACCCTTTCGGCCGAACGGCGCGAGCGCGACATCGTGTTCCGCGTGCGCGATGTCGGACCGGGCATCCCGCCGGAAATCGGCGCGCGGGTGTTCGACCGTTTCGAGAGCCACACCACCGGCTCGCGCCATCGCGGCGTCGGGCTCGGCCTGTCGATCGTGCGCTCGCTGGTGGCGCTGCACGGCGGCAGCGTGTCCATTCAGACGCCGCCCGATGGCGGCACGCTGGTGACGTGCACCTTCCCCCTGGAAGCCGGCTTCAGCCGGGAAGCGGCGGAGTAGGCCATGGTCGAGATGCGCACGAGCGCCACCGCGCCACAGGTCGCGCACTGGGATGTCCTGCTGCCCGACGAGGAGGCGACCGGCCGCCTCGCCATGGACCTCGCCGCCATGCTGGTGGCGGGCGACGTGGTGGCGCTGACCGGCGATCTCGGCGCGGGCAAGTCGACGCTGGCGCGCGCGCTGATCCGCGAGCTGGCGCAGGATCCCATGCTGGAGGTGCCCAGCCCGACCTTCACGCTGATGCAGACCTATGACCTGCCGCGTCACCGTGTCGTGCATGCCGATCTCTACCGCCTCGGCGATGCCTCGGAACTCGACGAACTCGGCTGGGCCGACCAGACGGATGGGGCCGTCACGCTGGTGGAATGGCCCGAGCGTGCCGGCGAGGGCGTGCTGCAGGCCAACCGGCTGGACGTGAGCATCACCATCCCGCCCGAGGCGCCGGAGACGCGCCGGCGCGTGCGCCTGCTCGCCTATGGCCGGCTTGCGCTCGCGCTGCAGCGCATGAAGGCGATCCGCTCGCTCATCGACGTCGCCGGCTTCGGCCCGGCGCGCCGGCAGCATCTGCAGGGCGATGCCTCGACCCGCACCTATGAGCGGCTGATCGGCTCGCGCCGCAATGCGGTGCTGATGAATGCGCCGCGCCGTCCGGACGGCCCGCCAGTGCGCGATGGCAAGCCCTACAGCGCCATCGCCCATATCGCCGAGGACGTGAAGCCGTTCGTGGCGCTGGCGCGGGGCCTGAAGGCGCGCGGCTTTTCCGCGCCCACCATCTATGCCGCCGACCTCGACGCGGGCCTGCTCGTCATGGAGGACCTCGGCGAGGAAGGCGTGCTGACGGAGAATCCGCGCGCGCCGATCCCCGAGCGCTACGAGGTCGCCACGGATGTGCTGGCGGCTTTGCACGAACTCGACCTGCCGGACACGCTGACCGTGTCGCCGGAGATCGACTACCGCCTTCCCGGCTACGATATCGACGCGCTGCTGATCGAGACCGAGCTGCTGCTCGACTGGTACCTGCCGCATCGCGGCGTGCCGTCCGTGCCGGCGCTGCCGCGCGCGACCTTCCGCCGCCTGTGGACGCAGGCGCTGGCGCCCTCGCTGGCGCAGAAGCCGGTGTGGGTGCTGCGCGACTATCATTCGCCCAACCTGATCTGGATGGCCGAGCGCGACGGGCTGGAGCAGATCGGCCTGCTGGACTTCCAGGACGCGGTGATGGGGCCGGCCGCCTATGACCTCGTCTCGCTGACGCAGGATGCGCGGGTCGATGTGCCCGAGGACCTCGAACTCGCTTTGCTCGGCCGCTACATCAAGGCGCGCCGCGAGGCGGACCCCGCTTTCGACATGCGCGCCTTCGCCGCCTCCTATGCGGTGATGGGGGCCCAGCGCGCGACCAAGATCCTCGGCATCTTCGCCCGGCTGAACCACCGCGACGGCAAGCCCGGCTATCTCCGCCACATTCCGCGCATCTGGACCTATCTCCAGCGCTGCCTCGCCTTTACCGATCTCGGCCCGCTGAAGGAGTGGTTCGACGCGCATGTGCCCGCGCCGGACGGACCGATCCCCCCAACCCTGCTGGCGCGGATGGCCGGGCCGGCGGAGCCGCCGCGGGCCTCCTTCGTCCCGCCGCCGCGCCTGCCGGAAGAGCCGCGCCCGGTTCCCCCGCCGGTTCCCCCGCGCCTGCCGGAAACGCCGCTGCCGGAGACGAGGGCCGAGCCGGTAGTCAGCCCGGCGTCGGAGGCCGCAACGCCCTCGGCGCCCGCCGGCGACGCGCCTGTGCCGTTAGACCCTGCGCTCTCCCCGCCGCCCGAGGCGCAGGTGCCTGATGCGCCTTCCGCCGAGGCCCCTGTCCCGGACGACCCCACCAACCCACCCGCTTCTCCCTCTCCGGCCGCTCAATGACCGTGATCCGCACCGCCATGGTGCTCGCTGCCGGCCTCGGCAAGCGCATGCGCCCCCTGACCGACCGCATCCCCAAGCCGATGGTGGAGGTGGATGGCCGGCCGCTGATCGACCATGTGCTCGACCGGCTGGAGGAGGCCGGCGTCGAGACCGCGGTGGTCAACCTGCACTGGCATGCCGATGTGCTGCAGCGCCATCTCGCCCAGCGACGCCACCCGCACATCGTGCTGTCCGACGAGCGCGGGGAACTGCTGGAGACCGGCGGCGGCATCCGCAAGGCGCTGCCGCTGCTTGGCGACGCGCCGTTCTTCTCCATCAATGCCGACACGATCTGGATCGAGGGCATCCGCCCGAACCTGCCCGCCCTCGCCGAGGATTTCGATCCTGCGACGATGTACCTGCGGCTGCTGCTGGCGCCGACGGCGGAATCCGTGGGCTATGAGGGCAATGGCGATTTCCTCATGGAGGGCGACGGCCGACTGGTCGCGCGCCCCGATCGCATCGTCGCCCCGTTCGTCTATGCTGGCGCGGCGGTGATGACGCCGGCCATCTTCGCCGACACGCCCGACGGCGCGTTCTCGCTGAACAGGCTGTTCTTCCGCGCGGCGGAAGCGGGGCGGCTCTATGGGCTGCGTATGGAAGGGGTGTGGATGCATGTCGGCACGCCCGAAGCGGTCGAGGAGGCCGAAGAGGCCATCCGGCGCTCGAAGGACTGACGCCATGTGCCCCGCCAGCACGGAACGGGGAGCGGGCGCATGAGCCTGCGCGCGCCGCGCCTGCTTACCATCCCGTCCTCGGTGCCTTTCCTGCCGACGCTGGCCGACGCGCTGCTGGACGGGCGGCTCGTCGAGGGCTTTGCGCCGCGCCACGATCCGCTGGCGCTGGCGACCGCCACGGTCTTCCTGCCGACGCGCCGCGCCGGCCGGCTGCTCGCCGAGGCGCTGCGCCAGCGCATGCCGTCCGGCGTCACCCTGCTGCCGCGCATCGTGCCGCTGGGCGATGTGGACGAGGACGCGCTCGCCTTCGCCGAGGGCTTCATCGACCCTCCGCACGCCGTGCCGCAGACCACGCGGCGCCTTGCTCTGGCCAATCTGGTCGCGCGCTGGCGCTCCCTGCTCAGGGGCGACGATGGCCGGGTCGCCGTCGCTTCGGGCCCCGGCGCCGAGATCGCGCTGGCCGATGCGCTGGCGCTGCTGATCGACGAGATGGCGGCGCAGGAAGTGCCGTGGGAAAAGCTCGACGTGCTGGTTCCCGGCGAGCACGATGCCTATTGGGACATGGCGCTGGATTTCCTGAAGATCGCCCGCGAGTTCTGGCCGGCCTACCTCGCCGGCGAGAAGATGGTCGATGCCCGCGTGCGCAACGACCGCCTCGTCGATGCCGAGGCCGAGCGGCTGCGCGCCATTCCTGATGGCGGGCCGGTCATCGCCGCCGGTTCGACCGGCTCCATGCCGGCGACGGCACGGCTATTGGCGGCGGTGGCCCATCTGCCGCGCGGCTGCGTCGTGCTGCCGGGGCTCGACACCCATCTCGATGAGCCGTCCTGGGCCGCGCTGACCGAGGCGGAGGCACCCGCGCCGAGCCACCCGCAATATGGCCTCGCGCTCTTGCTGGCGCGGCATATGCGGGTCGGGCGCGAGGCGGTCTTATCGCTCAGCCCGCCCGCGCCGCATGGCCGCGAGGTGCTGCTGTCCGAAGCCCTGCGCCCGGTGGCCAGCACCGAGGCGTGGGCGAGCCTCGACAGCCGCGTCGGTGCGGGCGAGATCGACGTCGCGCTGGAGGCGGTCTGCGTGATCGAGGCGGAGGATTCGCGCGAGGAGGCGCTGTCCATCGCGGTGGCGCTGCGCGAGGTGCTGGAGACGCCCGGCCGCACCGGCGCGCTCATCACGCCGGACCGCGACCTGGCGCGCCGGGTGACGGCGGAGCTGCTCCGTTTCGAGGTCGCCATCGACGATTCGGCTGGCGAACCTTTGTCCGAAAGCGCGCCGGGGCGCTTCGCCCGGCTGGTGGCCGATGTCTGCCATCAGGCGCTCGCTCCCGTGCCGCTGGCGGCGCTGCTGCGCCACGATCTCGCGCGTTTCGGCCTGGAGCGCACGGTGCTCGACGGCTCCGTTGACGCGCTGGAGCTGATGGTGCTGCGCGGACCCCGGCCCGCCGGTGGTGCGCAGGGGCTGATCGGCGCCGTCACGGCGTTCGACCCGAAGACCTTCCACCCCAGCGACGCGCGCTATCGGCTGGGCGAGGATGTGCGCGAGCGGGCGGGCGATCTCGCCGCGCGCATCGGCTCGGCGCTGGAGCCGCTGCTGGCGCTAGGGCAGGGCGTGCACGCCTTCGCGGCGCTGCTCGACGCGCACGCCGCCGCCGTGCAGGCCGCGTGGAGCGGGCTCGATGCCGGCTCGGAGGCCGACCAGATCGCGCTCGACGTGCTCATGGAGGCCTTCCGGCAGATGGCCGAGGGCGCCCCCGCCGCGCCCGACATGACGCTGGCCGACTACGCCGCCGCGCTGCCGCTTCTGCTGGCCGACAAGCCGGTGCGGCCGCCGCTGCTCGCCGATGAGCGGCTGCGCATTCTTGGGCCGCTGGAAGCGCGCCTCGTGCATGTCGACCGCGTGGTGCTTGCCGGGCTTGTTGAACAGACCTGGCCCAAGGCGGTGCGTTCCGATCCCTGGCTGTCGCGGCCGATGCGCGCGGCGCTGGGTCTGGAAGCGCCGGAGCGCCGCATCGGCCTTTCCGCGCACGATTTCGCGCAGGCCTGCGGCGCGCCGGAGCTGATCCTGTCGCGGCCGCGCAAGCTGGGCGGTGCGCCGACCGTGCCCTCGCGCTTTCTCCAGCGTCTTGCCGCCGTTTCCGGCGAGGCGCGCTGGAAGGCGGCGATGGCCCGTGGCGACCGCTACCGCCGGCTGGCGAGGCTGATCGACGAGGACCCGCCGGCTCCGCGCCTCGCCCGGCCCGAGCCGGCGCCGCCGGTGGAGCTGCGCCCGACACGGCTGAGCGTGACCGAGATCGAGACCTGGCTGCGCGATCCCTACACGATCTATGCCCGCCATGTGCTGCGGTTGCGCCCGCTCGACGGGCTGGACGAGGCGCCCGGCGCGGCTGAGCGCGGCAACGCCATTCACGAGGCGCTCGGCGCCTTCGCGCTCGCCTTTCCCGAGGCGCTGCCGGCCGAGGCCGAGGCGGCGCTGCTGGCGCAGGGGCGCGCGGCCTTTGCGGGGCTGGAGGCGTTCCCGGCGGAATACGCGCTGTGGTGGGCGCGCTTCGAGCGGCTGGCGGGGCGCTATATCGCCTGGGAGCGTATCCGCCGCACGCAGGCGCGCCGTATCTTCGCCGAAGTGGGCGGGCGCCTTGTGCTGCCCGGCGGGCGCTTCACGCTCACCGGCCGCGCCGACCGCATCGAGCAGCTGAAGGAGGGCGGCCTCGCCATTCTCGACTTCAAGACCGGACAGTCACCGACCGCCAAACAGGTGAAGGCCGGCTATTCCCCGCAACTGCCGCTGGAGGCCGCCATCGCCGCCTCCGGTGGCTTCCAAGACGTGCCGGCGGAACCGGCGGGCGCGCTGACCTATGTGAAGCTCGGCATCAGCGAGCTGAGGGAAGGCAATGCGGTCGACAAGGACGAGAGCGCCGCCGGCCTCGCCGCCTCGACCCGCGAGCGGCTTGAGCAGCTGGTCGCCGCCTTTGAGAACCCGACGCGCGGCTATGCTTCGTTGGCCCGGCCGATGTTCCGCGGCCGCTTCGGCGATTATGACCACCTTGCCCGCGTGAAGGAATGGTCGACCGGCGGGGAGGGCGAGGAATGAGCGAATTGTCGCTGACCGCCGCTCTGCGCGACGCCACTGCGCTGCAGAGCCGGGCATCGGATCCCAGCATTTCCGCCTGGGTCTCTGCCAATGCCGGCTCGGGCAAGACCCATGTGCTGGCGCGCCGCGTCATCCGCCTCCTGATGCGCGGCGTGCTGCCGGGGCGCGTCTTGTGCCTTACCTATACCAAGGCGGCGGCGGCCAATATGGCGAACCGCGTGCTGGACGAGCTGCGCCGCTGGGTGACGCTGGACGACGACGCGCTCGACGTAGAGATCGTGAAGACCGACGGCGGCCAGCCGGATGCGCAGCGCCGCGCCCGTGCGCGTCGGCTTTTCGCGCAGGCGCTGGAGACGCCGGGCGGGCTGAAGATCCAGACCATCCATGCCTTCTGCGGCGCGCTGCTGCACGCCTTCCCCTTCGAGGCCGGCGTGCCGGCGGGCTTCGGCGAGCTGGAAGAGGCGGCGCGGCAGGAACTGCTGGCCCGCGTGCGCGCCGAGGTGGTGCTGCAAGGTGCCGGCCACCCCGAGAGCGAGCTCGGGCAGGCGCTCGCCCTCATCATCGGCGAAACCTCGGATGATGGCATCGACCAGCTGATCGCCGGCCTTGTCGGCGACCCGCAGGCGCTCGACGCCACGGAAGCCGATATCGCCGCCGCCGTCGGGCTCGATGCCCCCGTAGCCTCGCGCGACATCGAGCGGCGCCTCGTCGAGGAGGCGCTGATCGCACCCGGCGCCTGGCTGGGGCTCGGCCAGGCGCTGGTGCTGGAGGGCGGCAATGCGGCGCGGCGCGGCTATGCCCTGCTCGCCGCCGCGCAGGCGCCGGAGGATGCGCGCGCCGATGCCTATGCCGACGTGTTCCTGAAGGACGATGGCGAGCCCTATGGCGACGCGCAGTTCGGCGCCGCGGGGGTGCGGGCGCGCTATCCGCTACTTCTCGCCGAGCGCGAGCGCATCGCCCCCCTGGCCAAGCTGCTGGCCGCCGCACGCGCCTATGAACGCAGCCGCGCGCTGCTGGTGCTCGGGCGCGAGTCGGTGCGGCGCTATGAGCGGGCCAAGGCGGCGCGCGGCGTGCTCGACTTTGCCGACCTCATCACCGCAGCGCGGCGCCTGCTCGCCTCGGGCGCTTCCGCCTGGGTGCACTACAAGCTCGATCAGGGCATCGACCATGTGCTGCTGGACGAGGCGCAGGACACCAGTCCCGACCAGTGGGAGGTGATCCGCCCGCTGGTCGCGGAGTTCTTTGCCGGCGAAGGAACGCGTGACGACAGCCGCAGCCTGCCGCGTACGCTGTTCGTGGTCGGTGACGAGAAGCAGTCCATCTTTTCCTTCCAGGGCGCCGATCCGCGCCGCTTCGATACGGTGCGCCGGGAGTTCGAGGCCGCGGCCGGGGCGCGCTTCGCTCATATCCAGCTGCGCCATTCCTTCCGTTCGGCGCCGGGCATTCTCAGCGCGGTCGACACCGTCTTCGCCGAGCCCGCCGCCTATGCCGGCCTCTCCGCCATCGCCGAGCGGCCGCTGCACGAGGCGATCCATGCGTCCCTGCCGGCGATGGTGGAGATGTGGGAGCCGGAGGCGCCGGCCGAGAAGATGGATGTCGACGCCTGGCAGCGCCCGCTCGACGCACCGGCCACCGACGATCCCAAGGGCCGACTGGCGAAGAACATTGCCGGCCACATCGCCGCGCGCATCCGCGAGGGCTTCCCGCTGAGCGGGCGGCATGGCGCGCGCGCGGCGCGGCCGGGGGATTTCCTCATTCTGGTGCGCCGGCGCGATTCGCTGTTCGAGGCGATCATTCGCGAACTGAAGCAGGCGCATGTCGCGGTGGCGGGCGCCGACCGGCTGGTCGTTGCCGAGCATATCGCGGTGATGGACCTGATGGCGCTGGGCGAGGCGCTGCTGTCGCGCGACGATGAACTGGCGCTGGCCGTCGTGCTGAAAAGCCCGCTCTTCGGCCTCGATGACGGCGACCTGATGCGGCTTGCCCCTGGAAGGACCGGCCTGCTGGAGGAGGCCCTGCTCACCCGCGCCATTGAAAATCCGAAATGGGCGGCGGCGTCGCGCCGGCTGGCGCGGCTGCGCGAGGAGGCGCGGCGGCTACGGCCGTTCGACTTCTATGCCCGTGTGCTCGGGCGCGAGCGCGGCCGCGCCGCCATGCTGGCGCGCCTCGGGCCGGAAGCGGCGGACGCGCTGGACGAGATGCTGGCGCTGGCACGCGCCTATGAGAGCATCGAGGCGCCCTCGCTGGCGGGCTTCCTCGACTTCCTCCGCCGTGGCGGGGCCGAGGCCAAGCGCGACATGGAGGCCGGACGCGACGAGGTGCGGGTGATGACCGTGCATGGCGCCAAGGGGCTGGAGGCGCCCTATGTCATTCTCGCCGACACCACGTCCGGGCCGATGACCCGCCGCAGCGCCGGGCTGCTCAAGGTGGAAACGCGCACGGGGCGGCGCGTCCTGCTGCACGCCCCCTCCAAGCGCACCGACACCGCATCGATGGCGCAGGCGCGCGCCGAGGGCGACGCCGCGCAGCAGGACGAATATCGCCGCCTGCTCTATGTCGCGCTCACCCGCGCGGAGACTGCATTGGTGCTGTGCGGCGCCGATGGCGCGAAGAAGCGCCCGCCCGATTGCTGGTACGACCTCGTGCGCGGCGCGCTGGGTCCTGAGGCCATCGAGCACCCCGCCACGGGCTTTGCCGGCTCGGTATGGCGCTGGCGTGCCGGCGCGCCGACCGCCCCCATGCCCGCGGCCCTCGCGCCCGTCGCGGAGGCGGAGGGCGCGCCCGCGCAGGAGCACGACCTCGCCGTAGCGCTGCGCCGGCCGGTGCCGGGGCTAGCAGCGCGCCCGACCCTTCGCCCCTCGCTCGCCGGCCCTGTGGCCGTGCCCCCCGACGGCGCCGCCGCGCGCGCCTTGGAACGTGGCGAGCTGCTGCACCGGCTGATGGCGGCGCTCGCGCCCTTGCCTTTGAACCTGCGCGGGGAGGCCGGCCGCCGGCTACTCGCCGTCGCCACCGACTGGCCCGCAGAGGCGCGCGAGGCCCTGCTCACGGAGAGCCTCGCCGTGCTCGCGGTGCCGGAGCTTGCCGAACTGTTCGGGCCGGGCACGCTCGCCGAGGTGGCGCTGATCGGCGAAGTGGCAGACGGCGTGTCGGTGAACGGGCGAATCGACCGGCTGCTCGTCACGCCGGCCCGCGTCGTCCTTGCCGACTTCAAGACCGACCGGCATGTCCCCCACAGCGCGGCTGACCTGCCGCCCGCGCATGTCCGTCAGGTCGGGCTCTATGCCCGGCTGCTGCGAAAGCTTTATCCGGACAAGGAGATAGGGGCGCTGCTGGTCTATACGGCCGGTCCGCGCGTGCATGGGCTCGACGGCGCCATGCTCGAACGCGCGGTGGAGGACGTCACAGCACGGTGACGGCGCCTTGACGGAGCGGGGGGCGGCTCCCTACCTTCCATCCAACTTCTCGTGATTTTTCACATTTCTAGAGGTGTCCCAATGGGCGTCGAAAAAGTGTCGGACCAGAGCTTCGAGGCCGATGTCATCAAGTCGGACGGTCCGGTTCTCGTCGATTTCTGGGCCGAGTGGTGCGGCCCCTGCCGCATGGTGGCTCCGGTTCTCGACGAAGTGGCCGGCGAACTCGGCGAAAAGCTGAAGATCGTCAAGCTGAACGTGGACGAGAATCCCGCCACCGCGTCGAAGTACGGCATCATGTCGATCCCGACTTTGCTGCTGTTCAAGGATGGCCAGCTCGCCTCGCGCCAGGTTGGCGCCGCGCCGAAGGCCAAGATGCTGCAGTGGATCAACAGCGCGATATGAACGTGCTGTCCGCCTGACAATAAGAACCCCGGGTCGCTCCGCCGCCCCGGGGTTTTTTATTGCCGTTACCCGTTTGCGCCGCGCCTGTCGCGGTCACTCTCCGCAAGGAAATCCCATGCCGCTTTCCATGTATGACGCCACCGTGCCGGTGCTCCAGCGCGCGCTCGGCAATCTCGACGCGCTCCTCGTCAAGGGCGAGGAATATGCCGCCGCGCAAGGCCTCGACCTGTCCGAACTTGCCACGGCGCGGCTCGCGCCGGACATGTTCCCGCTCACCGGCCAGGTGCAGAGCGCCAGCGATTCGGCAAAGTTCGCCGTTGCCCGCCTCACCGGCACGGAGGCGCCGAGCTTTCCCGATACCGAAACGACGTTCGAGGAACTGCACCAGCGCATCGCCAAGACGCTGGACTTCATCGCCAGCGTCGACCCTGCGGCCTTCGAGGGCAGCGAAACGCGCGCGATTGTGACCAAGTCGCGGCGCGGCGAGCGGCATTTTGTCGGCCAGAGCTATCTCCTGACCTTCGCGCTGCCGAACTTCTTCTTCCACGTCACCACCGCCTACGACATCCTGCGCCACAAGGGCGTGCCGGTCGGCAAGAGCGACTATCTCGGCGCTTTCTGAGATGTCGCGTCAGCGCGTCAGCGCCGGCGGGGGAAAGGCCAGCACCGCGCGCGTATAGCTTTCCACCAGCACGCTGAACGGCGTGCCGTCGGGCAGGGTGAGCACGGCGCGGTGCTCCAGGACGAAGTCGGGAATGGCGAGCGCGCCGTTCCCGGCCGGCGGCAGCGCCGCGCCCATCTCCCAACCCTCGGGCAAGGGCTGCCACAGCAGGCGCGCGGCCAGCGTGGTGCGGCGGAAGCCGAGCGGGCGCACCACACGGCCGAAGGAGGTGTCGGTGCTGTCGAGTTCGCTGTTCATCGCCGGGGTGAGCTGCGCCGGCACATACCAGTTGTCGGCTTCGGACAGCACCTGTGTGCCGCAGCGCAGCCGCACGCGGCGGTAGCGCACCGGCTCCTGCTCGCCGACCTTCAGCAGAGCGCGGATTTCCGCCGTCGCGGGCTTGTCCTGGCCGGTAACGCGATCGGCGACGATGATGGGCGTGGCCGCGAGCTTATGCGTGCCGCACCAGCGGTCGAGCGTCAGCGTCGCGCTGGCATTGCTCAGGAGGTCGGCGTTCAGCGTCTGGATCAGCGCCAGCGCCGCAAGGCGGGAGGGCAACGTGTCCGGCCAGCCCGGCGCGGCCTCTTCGGCGCGAATGGGTGTGGCGGCAAGCAGCAGGGCGACCAGCATCCCCGCCCCCACGCGCCGCGCCCGTTTGCCTTGCCGCCGTACATTCGCGATCATCGGATCCACCAAACGAAAACGCCGATGGTGCCCAGGAGAGGACTCGAACCTCCACGGTGTTACCCACTGGTACCTGAAACCAGCGCGTCTACCAATTCCGCCACCTGGGCACTGTGCCTTGCGGCACGGCGGCGAGACATAGTCGGGGGACATCCGTCTTGTCAACGTGGCTTTCGCGATGTCCCCGCCTGTCGCTCGTTTTTATTCGCTATCGGGTTTCCCGTCCTTCGCGGAACGGTGCGGCGCGGGCGCCGCGGGGCCTCACATGTGCGTGGTATACACACGCGCTGGACGATGGGGCGGCGGCGCGCTAATCCTCTCGCATCCCAATCGCCGGGCCGGGAGAGAGCGAACATGGTCGACGCCGCCGCCAATGAACTGCCGCTGGAAAGCGAAGCCGAGCTGGTGAAGCGCGCCGCGCCGATGGATCGGCTGGTCACCGTGTTCGGCGGCTCCGGCTTTGTCGGTCGCCATGTGGTGCGCGCGCTGGCGCGGCAGGGCTGGCGCATCCGCGCGGCCGTCCGCCGGCCGGACCTCGCCGGTCATCTCCAGCCGCTCGGCGCTGTTGGCCAGATCATGCCGGTGCAGGCCAATCTGCGCTATCCCGCCTCGGTGCTGCGCGCCGCCGAGGGTTCGCAGGTGGTCATCAACCTTGTCGGCATTCTCCATGAGGGGGGCCGGCAGAGCTTCGAGGCGGTGCACGGCTTCGGCGCCCGGCAGGTGGCGCTTGCCGCCCGCGAGGTCGGCGCGAGACTGATCCATGGTTCGGCTATCGGCGCCGATGCCGCCTCCAATGCGCTCTATGCCCGCTCAAAGGCGGCCGGTGAGGCTGCGGCGCGCGAGGTGCTGCCGGAATCGGTGATCTTCCGCCCCTCCATCGTGTTCGGCCCGGAAGACAACTTCTTCAACCGTTTCGCCGCCATGTCGCGGCTTTCGCCCTTCCTGCCGCTGATTGGCGGGGGGCACACGCGCTTCCAGCCGGTGTTCGTCGGTGATGTCGCCGAAGCCTTCGCCAGGGCCGTGGACGGCAAGGCCCGGCCCGGTACGGTGTATGAGCTCGGCGGGCCGGAAGTGCTGACTTTCCGGCAGCTGATGGAACTCACGCTGAGCGAGATCGACCGCAAGCGGCTGCTCCTTCCGGTGCCGGGCAGCATCGCCTCGCTGCAGGCGCGCCTTCTGGAACTGCTGCCGAACCCGTTGCTGACCCGCGACCAGGTCAAGCTGCTCGCCTATGACAATGTGGTCTCGGAGGCGGCGAAGACGGAGGGGCGTACGCTGGAAGGGCTCGGCATCCATCCCACGGCGCTCGGCGCCATCCTGCCCTCCTATCTCTGGCGCTACCGCAAGGCGGGTCAGTTCAGCCGGCCCGAAGCCGCCTGAGCCGATCCAGTCGGCCCTAACAAGCAAAAGCCGCCGGCGCGGGTGCGTCCGGCGGCTTTTTCATTGAGTGAGCCTTCAGCCGACCAGCGCCAGTGCGACGAGGCCGACGCCGCCGACTGCGATGCGCCACCAGCCGAACGGCGTGTAGCCGTGCTTCGACACGAAGGCGAGCAGCGAGCGCACCACGGCAAGCGCGGCGATGAAGGCGGCGATGAAGCCAACCGCGATGATGATCCCGTCATCGGCCGAGAGCGCGTCGCGATTCTTGTAGAGGTCATAGGCGAAGGCGCCGGTCATCGTCGGCAGGGCGAGGAAGAAGGAGAACTCGGCCGCGGCGGGCTTGGAGGCGCCGAGCAGCAGGCCGGCCACGATGGTCGAGCCCGAGCGCGACACGCCGGGGATCATGGCCAGGCACTGGGCGAAGCCGACCTTGAGCGCCAGCGATTTCGGGAAGGCCATGGCGTCGGTATGGATCGGCCGGATCTTCAGCGTATCGACCCACAGGAGCACGATTCCGCCGAGGATCAGCGTGACGCAGATAAGCGCCGGTGATTCGAACAGCACGCTCTTGATGAAGCCATGCGCGAAGGCGCCGATGATGGCGGCCGGCAGGAAGGCGACGAGGATGCCGAGCACGAAATTGCGCGAGCGCGGGCTCGACGGCAGCGTCACGAGCACCTGCCAGAAGCGCTGGAAATAGACCACCAGCAGCGCCAGGATGGCACCGAGCTGGATGAGTACTTCAAACACCTTGCCCTGGCTCTCGAAGCCGAGGAAATGCCCGGCGAGCAGAATGTGGCCCGTCGAGGAGACCGGGATGAACTCGGTGAAGCCTTCGAGAAGGCCGAGCAGGAAGGCTTCGAGCAGCGTGCCGAACGACATGAGGCGGGGTCCGTCTGGTGCGGGGCGGAGAAAGGGGCGGGACCCGGGGTCGGATCGCGCGCATCCTGTCTGCTTCGGCGCTTCCGATCAACGTGCCGTTGTGGCAGGTGAAAGCGCCGGGCTATCTGACGAAGCGTCAGTTTTTCGCGGGCAAACCGGCCCTCAACACTTTGGCAACACGAATCCGCCAAAGAGCATGGCTCCATTCGAGCCTGGTCGGCGTTGATGGCACTACAGCCTCAGGAGAGTGTTTCAATGAAACGAATTCTCGCCGCAGCCGCCGTGCTGCTGGCGTTGGGCGGAAGTGCGGTCGCGCAGCAGCGCGGCTATGTCACGACCGACGTCAACCTTCGGGCCGGGCCGGGTACGGCCTATCCCGTGGTGGTCATTCTCGAAGGCGGCACGCCGCTCGGCATTTATGGCTGCATCGACGACTACAGCTGGTGCGACGTCGACTGGCGCGGCAATCGCGGCTGGATCGCCGCGCGTTATCTCGGCTACGACTATCGCGGCCGGCGCGTGGATTTCTACGACTACGCACCGACCATCGGCGTGCCGATCGTCGCCTTCAGCTTCGATGATTACTGGGGCCGGTATTATCGCGGCCGCTCCTGGTACTCCAACTATGACCGCTGGGGCCCGCCCCCGCCGCGCGGCTACCGTCCCCCGCCTTATGGCGGTCCGGGCTATGGCCCCGGCTATGGGCCCCCGCCTCCGGGCTGGAATGGCGGCGGACGCCCGCCTCCGCCCCCGCCCGGCGGAAACTGGGGTGGCCCGCCTCCCGGTGGCGGCTGGAATGGCGGCGGACGCCCGCCACCGCCCCCGCCCGGCGGCAACTGGGGTGGTCCCCCTCCCGGAGGTGGCTGGAATGGTGGTGGCCGGCCGCCGCAGGGAGGCAATTGGGGCGCACCTCCTTCTGGCGGTGGCTGGAACAATGGCGGTAACAATGGCCGTCCCCCGCCGGGTCCGCCTCCCCAGCAGGGCCAGCGCCCGCCGCCGGCTCCTCCGCCGCAGCAGGGGCAGCTTCCGCCCCAGATGCAGACGCCGGGCCTTTCGCCGCAGATGAGCCGTGAGCAGCGCTGCGCGATGCAGCCCAAGCTCCCCGGCTGTCCGGGCGCGGGCGGGCAGTGACATTCGACACCGGCCGGAAGCCGTTCCTTCGGCCGGTGTCTTCTTACATGCGCCGTACTTGAAATCCGCCGGCCGCTCCTGTAGAGGGTGCGACCTTCAAGAACCGCCCGGCTACAAGGGCTGCCGTGGCGGTTCGAACGCTCACACTAGATTGGGCCGGTTGCCTCGCGAGAGGGAGCCCGTGCCTGTGGAGACCGAGCCAAATGCCCAAGATGAAGACCAAGTCCGGAGCGAAGAAGCGCTTCAAGCTCTCCGGCACCGGCAAGGTGATCATGGCCCAGGCGAACAAGCGCCATGGCATGATCAAGCGCACCAACAAGCAGATCCGCGACCAGCGCGGCACCACGGTCATGTCCGAGCGTGATGCCTTCAATGTTCGCAAGTTCTTTCTGCCCAACGGCTGACGCCACCCCTTAGCCAGTTCCGAGGAGAACTCCCATGGCACGTGTCAAGCGCGGCGTAACTTCCCACGCCAAGCACAAGAAAGTGCTCAAGGCGGCGAAGGGCTATTTTGGCCGCCGCAAGAATACCATTCGCGTCGCGAAGCAGGCCGTCGAGAAGGCGCAGCAGTACGCCTATCGCGACCGCAAGGTGAAGAAGCGCAATTTCCGCGCGCTCTGGATCCAGCGCATCAACGCGGCCACCCGCGAGCTCGGCTTCACCTATGGCCGATTTATCGACGGTCTCGGCAAGGCCGGGATCGAGGTCGACCGCAAGGTGCTCTCGGATATCGCCATCCATGAGCCCGCCGCCTTCGCGGCGCTGGTCGAGCAGGCCAAGGCCGCGCTGGAAAAGCAGGCCGCCTGATCTCCCGATAATGCCGGGACCTGAAATCGGAGAGCCCCGCGCGCAAGCGTTGGGGCTTTTCGCGTTCGTGGCTTTGCGCTCCCCGCCCGGCCGGCTATAAGCCGCCCTCAAGCCGCCCGCCCGAACAGCGTCATCCCGGGACGAGCCCGGATGACGGCAGAGTTCATATCGCCCGCCCGTTCCAGCCGAGAAGAACGATCATGTCCGTCGCCGCACCTCCCGATCTCGATGCGCTGGAGCGCGAGCTCATCGCCGGCATCGCCGCCGCTGCCGACGAGGCGGCGCTGGAGGCGATCCGCGTCGCCGCGCTCGGCAAGAAGGGTTCGGTCTCCGAACTGCTGAAAAGCCTTGGCGGCATGAGCCAGGACGAGCGCAAGACCGCCGGTCCCGCCATTAACGGCCTGCGCGACCGCGTGAACGCGGCGCTGGCTGCCCGCCGCGGCGACATCAAGACCGCCGTGCTGGCCAAGCGCCTTGAGACCGAGCGCGTCGACGTCACCCTGCCGGTGCGCGAGACCGCGGCCGAGCTTGGCCGCGTGCACCCGATCAGCCAGGTGATCGACGAACTGACCGCCATCTTTGCCGATATGGGCTTTGCGGTCGCGGAAGGCCCCGATATCGAGGACGACTTCCACAATTTCACCGCGCTGAACTTCCCCGAGGGGCATCCCGCGCGCGAGATGCACGACACCTTCTACCTCCCCACCAAGGAGGACGGTTCGCGCCTCGTGCTGCGCACCCACACCTCGCCGGTGCAGGTGCGCACCATGATGACCAAGAAGCCGCCGATCCGCGTCATCTGCCCCGGCCGCACCTATCGCTCGGACAGCGACCAGACCCACACGCCGATGTTCCATCAGGTGGAAGGGCTGGTCATCGACAAGGGCTCGAATCTCGGCCACCTGAAGTGGATCCTGGAAGAGTTCTGCAAGGCGTTCTTCGAGGTGGACAATGTGAAGATGCGGTTCCGGCCGTCCTTCTTCCCGTTCACCGAACCGTCCATGGAGGTCGACATCCAGTGCGACCGCTCCCGCCCGGGCGAGATCCGCTTCGGCGAGGGCTCGGACTGGCTGGAGATTCTCGGCTGCGGCATGGTGCACCCGAATGTGCTGAAGAATTGCGGGCTCGACCCGGACGAGTATCAGGGCTTCGCCTGGGGCATGGGCATCGACCGCATCGCCATGCTGAAATACGGCATGCCGGACCTGCGCGCCTTCTTCGAGGCGGATGTGCGCTGGCTGTCGCATTACGGCTTCCGCCCGCTCGACTTCCCGACGCTGGCGGGGGGCTTGAGCGCATGAGCAAGGCTCCGGACTGGTCGGCCGAGCGGCTGCGGGCGATGGAAACACCCCAGCTCAAGCAGTTGCTCGCCAATGCGCAGAAGCGCGATGCCTCGGCACTGGCCGCGCTGTGCGAGGAGGTACTGTCCGAGCGCAGCCCCGCTGCCCGCGGCGCGGTGTCCTCCGGCAGAACCTCGTCCAGCAGCGCGACGGCGGCAAAGCCCGTGACCCGTAACGGCGTCAGCGCGTTCCATTTCGTCTGCGAGAACGACCGCGGCGTCAGCATGGATGGTGAGAGGTTCTTCTGGACCGGATTCTGGATCGTGCCCGAGGACGAGGTCATCAAGGCCGTCAAGTCCGGCGCCAGGCTGGCGCTGCACAAGTCCCGTACCGAGCCATCCTACCGCCAGGGCAAGATCCTCGACTATCGCATCGCGCCCGAGGACGCCGGCAAGAAGCGCAATGTCGGCATCGAGTTCCTTGTCGCCGCCGACGATGCGGCTCTCGCCTGGGCGGGCGAGGGGGCGGACGAGAAGGGCTACCGGTAGGCCAGTGATGCCCCGGCATATGAACAAGCGGAACATGAGGGCTCACCCATGAAATTCACCCTCTCCTGGCTGCGCGAGCACCTTGCCGGCAGCTACACGCTCGACGATGTGGTCGGCACGCTCAACCGCATCGGTTTCGAGGTCGAGGGCGTCGAGGACAAGGCGGCCAAGCTCAAGGGCTTCACCATCGCCTATGTCGTCTCCGCCGTGCAGCACCCCAATGCGGACAAGCTGCGTCTGTGCATGGTCGACACCGGGCAGGGCGAGCCGGTGCAGGTGGTGTGCGGCGCGCCCAATGCGCGCACGGGCCTCAAGAGCGTGTTCTCGCCGCCCGGCACCTACATCCCCGGCAAGGACATCACGCTCGGCATCGGCACGATTCGCGGCGTCGAGAGCCGTGGCATGCTGTGCTCGGCCGCCGAGCTGCAGCTCTCGGAAGACCATGACGGCATCATCGAGCTGCCGGACGATGCGCCGGTGGGAGCGGTCTATGTCGACTGGCTGGGCATCGACGATCCAGTAGTGGAGATCGCGGTGACGCCGAACCGCGCCGACGGGCTCGGCATTCACGGCCTCGCCCGCGACCTTGCTGCTGCCGGCATCGGCGAGCTGATCGAGGACGAGATCGCCCCGGTGAAGGGCACCTTCCCGTGCCCGGTGACGGTCACTCTCGCGCCCGACGCGCCGTGCCCCGCCTTCGGCCTCCGTCTCATTCGCGGCGTGAAGAACGGCCCCTCGCCGGACTGGTTGCAGACCAAGCTGCGCGCCATCGGCCTGCGCCCGATCAACGCGCTGGTCGATGTCACCAATTTGCTGACCTTCGACCAGAACCGTCCGCTGCACGTTTTCGACGCGGCCAAGGTGCACGGCAACCTTGTCGTGCGCCGGGCGCGCGAGGGCGAGAGCCTGCTGGCGCTCGACGGCAAGACCTATGCGCTCGACCCTTCGATCTGCGTCATCGCGGACGACAAGGCGGTCGAATCGCTCGCCGGCGTGATGGGCGGCGAGGAGAGCGGCTGCGACACCGCGACCACTGACGTGCTGGTCGAATCCGCGCTGTGGGATCCGATCAACATCGCCCAGACCGGCCGCAAGCTGGGGCTGAACTCGGATGCGCGCTTCCGCTTCGAGCGCGGCATCGACCCGGCCTTCACCGTGCCGGGGCTGGAACTGGCGACGCGGCTGATCCTCGATCTCTGCGGCGGCGAGCCCTCGGAGATCGTGCTGGCCGGCGCCATCCCCGATACCACGCGCGTCATCGATTTCCCGCTCAGCCTCACCGAGAAGCTCACCGGGCTGGTCGCGTCGGATGCCGAGCAGGTGGAAACGCTCGGAAAGCTCGGCTTCAAGGTCGAAGGCACGTCCGGCACGGTGCGCGTCACCCCGCCGTCCTGGCGCGGCGACATCGAGGGCAAGGCGGACCTCGTGGAGGAGGTGCTGCGCATTGCCGGCCTCGACCGCGTGCCGTCCACGCCCTTCCCGCGCGACGAGAACGCCCGCAAGCCGGTGCTGACCACGCTGCAGCTGCGCACCCGCAAGGCCAAGCGCGGGCTTGCCGCGCGCGGGCTGGTGGAAGCGGTCACCTGGTCCTTCGTGCCGAAGGCGCAGGCGGAGCTGTTCGGCGGCGGCGCGCCTGAGCTGGCGCTGGCCAACCCGATCGCCTCCGACCTCTCCGACATGCGCCCGAGCCTGCTGCCGGGGCTGATTCGTTCGGCGCAGGCCAATGCCGATCGCGGGCTTGGCGATGTGGCGCTGTTCGAGGTTGGGCAGGTCTTCAAGGGCGACCGTCCGCAGGACCAGTTCATTGCCGCGACCGGCATCCGCCGCGCCTTCGCAAGGCCCGCGGGCGCGGGGCGGCACTGGTCGGCCAAGACCACGCCGGTCGACGCCTTCGACGCCAAGGCCGATGCGCTGGCGGTGCTCGCCGCAGCCGGCGCGCCGGTGGCGAACCTGCAGATCTCGACCGACGCGCCGGGCTGGTTCCATCCCGGCCGTTCCGGCACGTTCCGCCTCGGTGCCAACGTGTTCGGCCATTTCGGCGAGCTGCATCCCTCGGTGCTGGAAGCGCTCGACGTCGAGGGGCCGCTCGTTGGCTTCGAGGTGCTGCTGGACAAGATCCCCGAGCCCAAGGCTAAGGCGACGCGGGTGAAGCCGCTGCTCGATCTCGCCGCCTTCCAGCCGGTGGAGCGCGACTTCGCCTTCGTGGTGGCGCGGACCGTCGCGGCGGGCGACATCGTCAAGGCGGCGGCCGGCGTCGACCGCAAGCTCATCACGGGCGTCAACGTGTTCGACGTCTATGAGGGGCCGGGTGTCGATGCCGACAAGAAGTCGGTGGCGCTCTCGGTCACGCTGCAGCCGCGCGAGAAGACGCTGACCGACGCGGAGATCGAGGCGGTCACCGGCAAGATCGTCGCGGAAGTGACGAAGAAGACCGGCGCCAGCCTGCGCGGCTGAACCTGCGGGCCGGCGTCACGCCGGCCCGGCACCCACCAGACGCAGCGCCTTCTCGGCGGCGACTTCGCCGGATTCCCACGCGCCGTTGAGCGTGCCCCAGTCATTCGTCACGGTGTACTCGCCCGCGAGCAGAATGCGGTTCTGCACCGGCTCGGCAAACAGCCGGCGCTGGGCGCCCTGGCCGGGCAGGGCGGCGGCAAGGGCGCCACGGATCAGCGGATCGGTGGTCCAGCGCGAGCAGGCGACCTCGGTGACGGCCTCGCCATGGGAGCGGCCGAAGGCAGTGTTGAGGAAACCCCGCGTCAGCCGCAGGGCGGCCTCCTCGCCCTTCTCCCCGATCTCGCGCGCCGGCGCGCCGCCGAAGGTCAGCACATGCAGGTCGCTGCCGTTGACCCGGCCGCGCAGCAAGGCGGGGACGGCGTTGCCGCTCACCTTGGCGAGCACGCTCTCATCTGGCTCCAGCGCCAGCGGATTGCCCGGCAGCTGGAACGCCACCTGTTCCAGCGCGCCGGAGGGCAGGGCCCGGAAAGCGCCCACCAGCCGGGGCGGCAGCGACGGATTGAACCGGATGGCCCCCGCTGCGATCACCGCCGCCGGCACGGCGAGGATGACGGCGCGGGCACGGATCTGGCCGCGCTGGCCGGCAAGGCTCAGCGTATGGGTCCGCCCGGAATTGCTGATCGCCGTCACCGGCGCGTGGGTCTGGGTGCTCAGCCAGGCGCCGAGCGCTTCCAGCATGGCGCCGACACCGATCGGGCTGGTGGTGTCGTCGGGCGGCACATGGCGCAGCGACAGATCGAGGCTGGAGAGTTCCGCCAGACCACGCCCGCAGCTCAGGGGACCGAGCAGCGCGGCGACCGTCGCCGACCAGTCGTCGGGCGTGGTGAGCGTGGTCGAGGCGGCCGGGTCCTTGCCACCATCGGCGGCAGCCAATATCTCGCGTCGCGCCCGGCCGAGCGCGGCGGTGAAGGCGTCGTAGCGTCCCGCGCGCGCCTCACGCCCGTCGATGAACAGGCGCCGCCCGCTGGGAAGGTCGGCGGTGGGAAGTTTGCCGGCATCCGCGGCCGCCGTCAGCCCGCCACCCCCGCCGAAGCTGCCGGCGCCGAGATCGAACACCTGTCCGAAGGCGGTGTCGGTGCGCGCCCGCCCGCCCAGCTTCGGCCCCGCCTCCAGCAGCACATAGGAACGGCCCGATTCGGCGATCTTGCGCGCCGCGGCGATGCCGGCGGCGCCGCCACCGACGATGGCGACATCGACATCGGTGACGCCGGCCTGCGCCCAGGCGCTCCGGCCGAGCGGCAAGGCGAGCGCGGCGCCCGCGCTGGCGGCCAGCAGCCGGCGACGGGTGATCGACCCGGGCGAGGGGATTTTGGCGCGCGGGGCGGATGAGTTCATGCGGCAGGCGACCTCGACAGGAGGCGCCAAGGCTAGCACGGCGGCTCCGGCGGGCGGAAGCGCCCCGGACCCTGCCGCGCGACGCCGTGCGCCGTCTTTCCGGCACGCGGGCGCTCGTCCTGTGGAAGACGGGCTAAGCCGCTGTTTTGAATCATGTTTTGTTCGCAGCGGAACGAATCGGGACTCGATGGACGAATCGGAAAGCGCAAGGCCTGGTTACGGCCTGCCGCAAAGGCATTCCCGGCGCATCGCGGGCGTGCTTATGTGAGGAGCCTTCCCGGTGTCGAATCGATCATGCTGCAAGACGCGTTCAGAGCTCTCATCCTTACCTTCTCGCGGGACTACAGAACCTTCCTCATCCGGTCGGTCGGGCTCGCCATTGGTCTCCTCGTCGCGCTTGGCATCGGTGCGCATTACGGGCTCACCTATTTCGTCACGCTCGACATGCGTTGGGCGGAGATAACGGTCGACATATTGGGGGCGATCGGCATCGTCATCGCCGCCATTTTCCTGGTGCCGCCCGTCACCTCGCTGATTGCCGGCCTCTTTCTCGACGATGTGGCCGAGAGGGTCGAGGGCAGCGAATTCCTCGATCAGGCCGTGGGCACGGCGCTGCCGGTCGGCCGCTCGATCTGGCTGTCGGTCAAGTTCTTCGGCCTGATGATCGCGGTCAATCTCGTGGCGCTGCTGCTTCTGCTGGTGCCCGGCGTGAACCTCGTCGTGTTCTATGTCGCCAATGGCTATCTTCTCGGGCGCGAATATTTCCAGCTCGCCGCCATGCGCTACCGCGATGAGGATCAGGCCGCGCTGGTGCGGCGCCACCATGCGCTGGCGATCTTTCTGGCGGGGTTGCTGATTGCGGTTGTGGTCTCGATCCCGATCCTGAATCTCATCACGCCGATCTTCGCGACCATCTTCATGGTGCTGCTGCACAAGCGGCTCACCCGCTCGCGCTCCTACGCGGTCAAGCGGTAGTCTTCTCCGGCCAGCGGCACAGATCCGCGATCAGGCAGCGCGGGCAGTCCGGCTTCACCGCCTTGCACACATAGCGCCCGTGCAGGATCAGCCAGTGATGGGCGTGCAGCTTGAAGCGGTCGGGGATGGTCTTCTCCAGCCCCAACTCCACCTCCAGCGGCGTCTTGCCGGGCGCGAGGCCGGTGCGGTTCGCCACGCGGAACAGATGCGTGTCGACCGCGATGGTGGGCAGCTGGAAGGCGATGTTGAGCACCACATTCGCCGTCTTGCGCCCGACGCCGGGCAACGCTTCCAGCGCCGCGCGGTCGGGTGGAACCTGCCCGCCATGCTCGGCGATCAGGCGGCGGGAGAGCTCGACCACGTTCTTCGCCTTGCCGCGATAGAGGCCGAGCGTGCGGATGTGCTGGGCGACGCCCTCCTCGCCGAGCGCGACCATCGCCGCCGGCGTCGGCGCTGCGGCGAACAGGCCGCGTGTCGCCTTGTTCACCCCGACATCGGTGGCCTGCGCGGAGAGCACCACCGCGACGAGCAGGGTGAAAGGGTCGTGATAGTCGAGTTCGCCCTTGGGTTCGGGGTCGGCCGCCTCGAAGCGTGCGAAGGCGGTCGTGACTTCCTGACGGCTCCAGGCGCGGAAGCCGCCGCCAATGGCCGCGGCGGCGGCATTGGCGACCGCGCGGCGCCGCGTCGGGCGGGCGGCGGCCTGTTCTTCGAGGAGGGCTTGGGCCTTGGGCGCGGTCCTGGATTTGGCGGCGCGTCCCGGCGTGTCGGCGGCGCGTTTGGAAGGTGACGCGGGCTTGCCTTTCGCCGGGCCGGCCCGTGGGCGCTTTCGCGCCGAATCCTTGTCACCATCCGCCATTTCCGACCTATAATGCCTGCCCATGAACGCTGCCAAGAGCCCAGAGCCCGCCGGGAGTGTCGCCCGGATGGAGGATGACGACGAACCGCGTCTGTTCGAGGCACGGTTCACGCCCTACCGCTCGCTGGATGAGCGCGGTTTCCTGATCGTCATGGCCATCGTGGCGGGCATCAGCTTCGTCTGCGGCTTCGCCTTCCTGCTGATGGGCGCCTGGCCGGTCTTCGGCGTATTCGGGCTCGACGTGCTGGCGATCTGGTGGGCGTTCCGCATGAATTTCCGCTCGGCCCGCGCGGTCGAGGAGATCGTGGTGACGCCGAGCCTGATCCGGGTGCGGCAGGTGTCGCCCCGTGGGGAGGCGCGCGAGGCGCGGATGAACCCGCTCTGGACCCGGCTCGACAAGGAACTGCACGAGGATTTCGGCGTGCAGAAGCTCACCTTGCTGTCGCGCGGGACGCCCGTCGTGGTTGGCGGCTTCCTGCACACGGCGCAGCGCGAGGAACTCGCCGAGCACCTGTCGCAGGCTCTTAGCGCCGCCAAGCGCGGCATCGACCGCGTCGCCTTCTGAACGTGCGTCGAAATCGGGTGGCCCCCCTCACGGTGGCGTGGTCCGATAGGGCAGACAGCAGGAGAACGACCGTGCTTGCTCCCAATCTCGATGCCGCCCACCCGCTGGAAATCGCCGCCCACGATTACGAGATCGTGCGCCGGGCGGTCGAATATGTGAATCTGCGTTTCCGCGACCAGCCGGAGGTCGAGGAGATCGCCCGCGCCGCCGGCGTCAATCCGCGCGCGCTGACCGATCTGTTCCGCCGCTGGTGCGGCCTGACCCCGAAGGACTTCCTGCAGGCGGTCACGATCGACGCGGCGCGGCGGGTCCTTTCGGAATCCGACAATGTGCTCGACGCGGCCTATGAGGTCGGCCTTTCCGGCCCCGGCCGGCTGCACGACCTTTTCGTCGTGCATGAGAGCATGTCGCCGGGCGAATGGAAGACCGGCGGCGCAGGCCTCGTGGTGCGCTATGGCTTCCATGCCTCGCAATTCGGCACCGCATTGGCGATGGTGACGCCGCGCGGCCTGTGCGGCCTGTCCTTCGCCGATGACGGCGAGGAGGACAAGGCGCTGGCCGATATGCGCCGGCGCTGGCCCAATGCGATCTATATCGAGGACCCGCTGGCCACCCGGCCCTATGCGTCACGCATCTTCGAGCGGCAGAACTGGAGCCTCGACGACCCGCTGCGCATCGTCTTCATCGGCACGGACTTCGAGGTGCGGGTGTGGGAGACGCTGATGCGCATCCCGCTCGGCAAGGCGACCACCTATTCCAGCATCGCCGGCTGTGTGGAGCGGCCGAAGGCGGCGCGGGCGGTGGGCGCGGCGATCGGCAAGAACCCGATTTCCTTCGTCGTGCCGTGCCATCGCGTGCTCGGCAAGAATGGCGACCTCACCGGCTATCACTGGGGCCTCACCCGCAAGCGGGCGATTCTCGGCTGGGAAGCCGGCCAGCTCTGCCAGGATTGAGCCGCGCGCTTACGCCTGACCGGCTATGGCTGACGGCGGGTGGACCCCCGGCAGGGGGAACAGGACATCATAGGCCCAGTTGAACAGGAAGGCGTAGACCAGGAAGAACACCGTGAGGGCGAGGTCCATCAGCAGCGCCTCGACCAGCCCGATTCCTAGATACCAGGCGACGAAGGGCACGAGGACGGCGACAAGGCCGGCCTCGAACAGCACGGCGTGCAGCACGCGCAGGAGGAGCGTCTTGCGCACGGAGCCGCGCAGGCGTGCCAGCGCGTGGTCGAAGCCGAGATTGAACAGGTAGTTCCAGCCGGCGGCGATGAGTGCCGCCGCAGCCCCCACCGCGCCCATTTCCAGCATCGGCACGCCGAACAGCCACGCCCCGAGCGGGGTGATGATGGACAGGGCGATGATCTCGAAGCTCACGACGTGGCGGAGGCGATCGGCGGTGCCGCGCATGACGGTTTTCCCCTTGCCGTCGGGCCGTCCCGCATGGGTTCCCACGGTGGGGGAAGTCGTCTTCACGCTGTCCATATAAGTCTGCTCGGCTCTACGGCAAGGCCGGCCGGCGTTGCCCGCCGGCCAGAAGGTCAGCCAATTGGCGCGATCAATGGGCCAGGTCGACCACGCTCTCGACGGTGGAATCAGCCTTCAGCCGGTAAATCACCGGCACGCCGGTGGCGAGCTCGCGCTTCATGATGCTCTCGGGCGTGTGGTTCTCCAGAACCATGATCAGCGCGCGCAGCGAATTGCCGTGGGCGGCGACCAGCACGCGGTTGCCCTGCAGCACCTTGGGCAGGATCTGCGTGACGTAATAGGGCAGCACGCGGGCCACCGTGTCGCGCAGGCTCTCGCCGCCGGGCGGGGAGACGTCATAGGAGCGGCGCCAGATATGCACCTGCTCCTCGCCCCATTTCACGCGGGCATCGTCCTTGTTGAGGCCGGCGAGGTCGCCATAGTCGCGCTCGTTCAGCGCCTGGTCGCGGATGATCGGCAATCCGGTCTGGCCGAGTTCGGTCAGCGCGAGGTCGAGCGTCTTCTGCGCGCGGGTGAGCGCGGAGGTGAAGGCGATGTCGAACTGGTAGCCGTCAGTCTTGAGGCGCGTGCCGGCCTTTTTGGCCTCCTCGACGCCGAGCGCGGTGAGGTCCGGGTCGCGCCAGCCGGTGAAGAGGTTCTTCAGGTTCCATTCGCTCTGGCCGTGGCGGACAAGTACGAGGAGGCGTTCGGACATCGGTTCGTTCTCCGTTCGGTCAGATATCGCCCAGGCCGAGCACATCGGCCATGGAATAAAGGCCGGGCTTGCGCCCGCGCCCCCAGCGCGCGGCGGCGAGCGCGCCGCGGGCGAAGATCGAGCGATCCTCGGCCTTGTGCGCCAGCTCGATGCGCTCGCCGGCGCCGGCGAAGATCACATTATGCTCGCCGACCACAGAGCCGCCGCGCAGTGTGGCAAAGCCGATGTCGCCGGTGCGCCGGGCGCCGGTGTGGCCGTGGCGGGCGAACACGCCCTGCGTGCCGATCTCCACACCGCGCCCCTCTGCCGCCGCCTGCCCGAGCAGCAGCGCAGTGCCGGAGGGGGCGTCCACCTTGGCGCGGTGGTGCATCTCGACGATCTCGATATCGAAGCCCTCGTCCAGCGTGCGCGCGACGCGCTTCACCAGCGCCGAGAGCAGATTGACCCCGAGGCTCATATTGCCGGACTTCACGATCGCGGCATGGCGCGCGGCGGCGGCGATCTTCTCGTCATCCTCGGGCGAGCATCCCGTGGTGCCGATGACGTGCACGATGCGGGCCTGCGCGGCGAGCGCGGCATGGGCGACGGTCGCTGCCGGCACGGTGAAGTCGATCACGCCTTCGGCGGCGGCGAAGGCGGGCAGCGCGTCGTCCGTCACCTTGATGTCGAAGGGGGGCAAGCCCACGAGGTCGCCGGCATCCCTGCCGAGCCATTCGCTGCCGGGGCTGTCGACGGCGGCCGACAGGACGAGGTCGGGTGCTTCCGCGATGGCGCGAATGACAGCGCGGCCCATGCGGCCACCCGCTCCCACGACGACGAGCCGCATCTGCGTCATGTCACTCAATTCTCCGCTTGCCTGACCGCGTATAGCGACCCGGAGGCCTTACGAAAAGTGCTTGATCATTAGACAATCTGCGCGATGATCTGCCTATGGCTTGACGGGCGTTCGGTGCGGCTGTACAGGTCGCGCAACTTTTTGAAGGAGTGGCGCTGAGATGCGCAAGAAAATTATCCTTATCGTAGGACGGCGCGTCGCCGCGGAGCTTGCCTGACAGCAACTCCGCCACCGGTGACGCGCGAAAATGGCCCCTCTCGGGGCCTTTTGATTTTCTGGACCCCCGTACTCGCAAGAACCAAGTAAGCTCAGAGGAACCCGACCATGATGCGCGAGATGACCGGCGCCGAAATGGTGATGCAGGCCCTGATCGACCAGGGCGTCGAACACATGTTCGGCTATCCCGGCGGCGCGGTGCTGCCGATCTATGACGCCATGTTCCACCAGAACCAGGTGCACCATATCCTCGTGCGTCACGAGCAGGGCGCGGTGCATATGGCGGAGGGCTATGCCCGCTCCTCCGGCAAGGTCGGCGTCGTCCTCGTCACCTCGGGTCCCGGCGCGACCAATGCGGTCACCGGCCTCACCGACGCGCTGCTGGATTCGATCCCGCTGGTCTGCATCACCGGCCAGGTGCCCACGCATCTGATCGGCTCGGACGCCTTCCAGGAGTGCGACACGGTCGGCATCACCCGGCCCTGCACCAAGCACAACTATCTCGTCCGCGACATCAACGATCTCGCCCGCGTCCTGCACGAGGCGTTCTACGTCGCGCAGAACGGGCGTCCGGGCCCCGTCGTCGTCGACATCCCGAAGGACGTGCAGTTCGCGCGCGGCATGTATGTCGGCCCCGAGAACATCCAGCACAAGACCTATCAGCCGCGGCTGAAAGGCGACCCGGAGAAGATCAAGACCGCGGTCGAGATGCTGGCCAAGGCGAAGCGGCCGATCTTCTATACGGGCGGTGGCGTCATCAATTCCGGCCCGGAGGCGAGCCGCCTGCTGCGCGAGCTGGCGCGCCTCACCGGCTATCCCGTCACCTCGACGCTGATGGGGCTGGGCGCCTATCCCGCCTCCGACAAGCAGTGGCTCGGCATGCTCGGCATGCACGGCACCTATGAAGCCAACATGGCGATGCATGATTGCGACGTCATGGTCTGCGTCGGCGCGCGCTTCGACGACCGCATCACCGGCCGCCTCGATGCCTTCTCGCCGAACTCGAAGAAGATCCACATCGACATCGACCCGTCCTCGATCAACAAGAACGTCAAGGTCGACCTGCCGATCATCGGCGACGTCAAGCATGTGCTCGAGGACATGCTGACGGTGTGGCGCGGCATGAAGGCCGAGCCCGACCGGCGCGCCATTGCCGACTGGTGGGTGCAGATCGACAAGTGGCGGGCGCGCAAGTCGCTGTCCTACAAGACCGCGCCCGGCATCATCAAGCCGCAGCAGGCCATCAAGGCGCTGTACGACCAGGTGAAGGACAAGGACGTCTACATCACCACCGAAGTCGGCCAGCACCAGATGTGGGCGGCGCAGCACTTCCACTTCGAGCAGCCCAACCGCTGGATGACCTCGGGCGGCCTGGGCACCATGGGCTATGGCCTGCCTGCCGCCATCGGCGCGCAGGTCGCCCATCCCGACAGCCTCGTCATCGACATTGCCGGCGAGGCCTCGATCCAGATGTGCCTGCAGGAACTCTCGACCGCGCTGCAGTTCAACCTGCCGGTGAAGATCTTCGTGCTGAACAACGAGTATATGGGCATGGTGCGCCAGTGGCAGGACCTGCTGCATGGCGGGCGCTACTCGCATTCCTATTCGGAATCGCTGCCCGATTTCGTGAAGCTGGCCGAAGCCTATGGCGGCGTCGGCATTCGCTGCGCCGACCCGGCCAATCTCGACGGCGCGATCAAGCAGATGCTGAGCGTCGACGGACCGGTGCTCTTCGACTGCATCGTCGACCAGAAGGAAAACTGCCTGCCGATGATCCCGTCGGGCAAGGGCCACCACGAGATGATCCTGCCCGACACCATCGAAGGGCTCGACGAGGCCATCGACGAGGAAGGCAAGATGCTGGTGTGACGGGTCGTCCGTCGTAACGACGTCATGGCCGGGCCTGTCCCGGCCATCCACGCCCGTCAGGGTTCTGGATCCCCCCGCAAGCCGGGATGACGGCCCAAAGCCAACCGACACTCACATCAGCGGCCTTTTCAGAGTTCCCCCCATGCCCCCCGTCAATCACGAAGCTCCCGAGCGCCATACCCTTTCCATGCTGGTCGACAACGAGCCGGGCGTGCTTGCCCGCATCGTCGGCCTGTTCTCCGGGCGCGGCTACAACATCGACAGCCTGACCGTCTCGGAGGTCAGCCATGATTCCAAGCTCTCGCGCATCACCGTCGTCACCACCGGTGCGCCGATGATTATCGAGCAGATCAAGAGCCAGCTCGACCGCCTGGTGCCGGTCCATCGCGTGGTCGACCTCACCGTGGTCGGCAAGGCGGTGGAGCGCGAGCTCGCCCTCATCAAGGTGCGCGGCAAGGGCGAGATGCGGCAGGAGGCGCTGCTGATCGCCGAGAGCTTCCGCGCCCGCACGGTCGACACCACGCTGGAGAGCTTCGTGTTCGAGATCACCGGCAAGCCGGAGAAGATCGACCAGTTCGTCTCGCTGCTGGAGCCGCTCGGCCTCGTCGAGGTCTCGCGCACCGGCGTCGCCGCGATCGGGCGCGGCCCGGACGGCATGTGAGCGCGCGAAAGCGCCGCATCAGGGAAACCGCATCATGAACGAGCGTGTCGCCGCGCCGCCTGCGGTGGCGGCGGGCGGCAAGCCGTTCTGGTTGCAGGCGGCACCGTTCCTCTTCCTGCTGCTCTGGTCGGGCGGCTTCGCCGTCGGCAAGATCGGCACCCTCTCCACCGGCCCGTTCACGCTGCTCGCGCTGCGCTACGGCCTGGTGCTGGTGGTGCTGCTGCCGCTCGTCGCCTGGTTCCGTCCCGCGCTGCCACGCACGCGGCGCGCCTGGATCAATCTTGCCGTCGTCGGCTTCCTCATCCAGGTGCTGTATTTCGACCTGTGCTATTTCGCATTCCGCTTCGGCATCTCCGCCAGCGCTCTCGCCCTTATCGTCTCGATGCAGCCCATTGTCGTCGGGCTCGTGGCCCCCGCCTTCGCCGGGGAGCGGGTGGGGCTGCGGCGCTGGGCCGGGCTGCTGCTCGGCCTGGCCGGCGCGGCGCTGGTCATCGTTTCGCGCGCGGCGGTGGAGGTTGCCTCGCCCGGCGTCCTCCTGCTGGCGGTGGGTGCGCTGTTCGCCATGTCGGCCGCCTCGCTCTATGAGAAGCGCTTCGGCGAGCCGCAGCATCCGCTGGTGACCAACACCGTGCAATATGCGGTGGGCTTCATCTGCACGCTGCCGCTCGCGCTGCTGCTCGACGACGGCCATGTCAACTGGTCGCTGCCCTTCATCGCCGCGCTGGCCTATCTGGTGATCGGCAATTCGCTCATCGCCATCTCGCTCTATCTCGCCATGATCCGCGCCGGCGAGGTCTCCAAGGTCTCGGCGCTGTTCTTCCTGGTGCCGCCCTGTTCGGCGCTGATCGCCTTCGCGCTGCTGGGCGAGCCGATGCCCGTGCTTGCCTGGGCCGGCATGGCGCTGGCCGCCTCGGGGGTCGCGCTCGCCTCGATCCAGCGCCTGCCGTGGCGCGGGCGTTTGCGTCGCTGATTTACGCGGCGCCGCGCTCGGATCGCTTGCGGAGGACGGAACCCTCATGTAGGAGAGAACCGTAACGTACGGTACGGACATTTCGAGGCCGATGGGGACGCATTCCGACCAGAGCAGCGAGACGCTGACAGAGCGGCAGCAGGCCGTTCTCGACGCCGTGCTCGCACTGATGGTGGAGCAGGGTGGCGACCTGACGATGACCGCCGTCGCGCGTCGCGCCAGCTGCTCCAAGGAAAGCCTGTACAAATGGTTCGGCGACCGCGATGGCCTTCTGAGCGCAACGGTGCGCTGGCAGGCCTCCAAGGTGCGGGCCGGCAATTACGACCGCACGCGGCTCGATGCGCTGGCCCTGCGCGACAGCCTGATCCGCTTCGCCGTCAACTGGCTCACGGTCATCTCCAGCCCGACCTCGATCGCGCTCAACCGCTTCGCCATCGCGCAGGCCGGCGCCCGCGGCGGTACGCTCGGCGCCATCATGCTGGCGAATGGGCGCTTTGCCATCGGCGAGCGGCTGAAGCCCATGTTCGAGGCCGGGCGCGAGGCGGGGCTCATTGATTTCGACGACACCGAGACGGCGTTCCGCAGCTTTCTCGGCCTTGTCGGGCGCGACGTGCAGATCCGCCTGTTGCTCGGCGATGCGCTGAACCTCGGGCCGCGTGAGATCGAGCGCGATGCCGCGCGCGCCACCGACCAGTTTCTCACTCTCTACGGCACGGACGCCAATGCGCCGGGCCGGCACCAGACCAACGCGTGACATAAGGAGACACCCCATGCGCGTTTATTACGATCGCGACGCCGACGTGAACCTGATCAAGGGCAAGAAGGTCGCCATCATCGGCTATGGCTCGCAGGGCCGCGCCCATGCGCTGAACCTGCGCGATTCCGGCGCCAAGGACATCGCCATCGGCCTGAAGCCGGGTTCGGCGACCGCCAAGAAGGTCGAGGCCGACGGCCTCAAGGTGATGACCGTCGCCGAGGCCGCCAAGTGGGCCGACCTGATGATGATGGCCACCCCGGACGAGCTGCAGGCCGATATCTACCGCGACGAGATCGCCCCCAACATCCGCGACGGTGCGGCCATCGCCTTCGCCCACGGCCTCAACGTGCATTTCGGCCTGATCGAGCCGAAGGCGACCGTCGACGTGCTGATGATCGCGCCGAAGGGCCCCGGCCACACCGTGCGCGGCGAATATGAGAAGGGCGGCGGCGTGCCGTGCCTCGTGGCCGTGCATCAGGACGCCTCGGGCAACGCGCTCGACCTCGGCCTGTCCTACGCCTCGGGCGTCGGCGGCGGCCGCTCCGGCATCATCGAGACCACCTTCAAGGAAGAGTGCGAGACCGACCTGTTCGGCGAGCAGGTCGTCCTGTGCGGCGGCCTTGTCGAGCTGATCCGCGCCGGCTTCGAGACGCTGGTGGAAGCCGGCTACGCGCCGGAGATGGCCTATTTCGAGTGCCTGCACGAAGTGAAGCTGATCGTCGACCTCATCTATGAGGGCGGAATCGCCAACATGAACTACTCGATCTCCAACACCGCCGAGTGGGGCGAGTACGTCACCGGCCCGCGCATCATCACCGACGAGACCAAGGCCGAGATGAAGCGCGTCCTGAAGGACATTCAGACGGGCAAGTTCACCTCGGAGTGGATGCAGGAATACTGAACGACAGCCACCAGATCGAGGAAGTCGGCGCCAAGCTGCGCGGCATGATGCCGTGGATCGGCAAGAACAAGCTGGTCGACAAGGCGAAGAACTGAAGTTCGTCAAGCAAAATCTTTGATATTCACATCAATACACAGTTTGAGTGAATATCGGGGATGCACCTCATCAGAGTCGGCGCCGCGAGTCTCGACAACTTATCATTTTAAGGTTGCAGCGATTCACGGAGACGCCCTGATGGGCGAGACGGACGACTTCGAGTGGGACGATAACAAGGACGCGGCAAATCGCGCTGAACGCGATTTGCCGTTCATCATGGCGGCCGGTCTCTTCGATGGCCGGCCACGTATTGAGGACGTCTCGCCGAAATCACCTGTCGGCGAGACGCGCTTCGAAACCATGGCCGAATTGGAAGGCCGTGTGTTATTCTGCGTGTGGATTTGGGAAGGCGAGCGTCGCCGGATCATTTCCTTTCGTGTCGCGCACCGGGATGAACGGCGTGCCTACCAAGAAGCAGTTGGAAGAGGCGTATCGTCTCGCAAAGGAGTTTGACTGGTCCAAGTTCGACGCCATGTCGGACGAGGAAATCCGTGCGCATTGGGCCTGGGACAAGGACATGACCTGGCCCACCAAGGAGCAACTCGCCGAGTTCGATCTCGTCATCCCCGCCAAGGCGCGGCGCGAGAAGCAGCCGTCGAACACGCCGCCCAAGGAAGCCGCCGAGTAATACGCGCCGAGCTACCTGCCGCTCCCGCGATTCCAGCCTCATCAGCCGTTCGGCGCCCGCGCGGAATCAACTTTCTTCACGCAACCCCTCACCCGGCCTCATCCGTCGTTGCCATGCGGATGCAGACGGGCTCTCCTGTCGCCTTGGCGATGTACATTTGCCGGTCGGCGAGCTGCAGCAAGTCTGCCTCCCTGTCGTGCGCCCGCGTCTGTATGCCGACGCCGATCGCCGCTCCCACCTGAAGCAGCGTTCCCTCGGCAATAGCGATCGGCCTGAACACCGCGGCGGCGATGCCGCCCAGCCGCGCGGCGAGGCTCGAGGTCTCTCCCGCGGGCAGGTTGAGAATGATGGCGAACTCGTCGCCGCCGATGCGGGCGGCAACTTCATCCTGCTCGCAATTTTGCAGCAGACGTGCCGCCAGCTCCCGCAGCACCTCGTCGCCTATGCTGTGGCCGTATCGGTCGTTGATCGGCTTGAAGCGGTTGAGGTCGATGAACGCCAGCGCCACGCGCGTATCCGTGCCGGCGGCAGCGAGGCGCTCGGCCAGCTTGAGATCGAAAGCCATGCGGTTGGGCAGGCCGGTCAATCCGTCCGTGCGGGCGGCGCTGGCGAGCTGCTGTTCGCGCTCCTTCTGCAGCGCCACGAGATCGGACACGTCGAGCAGCACGTCGAAATCATAGGTCAGGCCATTGATCATCGAGCGCTGCGAGGACACCAGCGTGTGGACGATACGCCCGCTGGCATGCTTGATCTCGACCTCTTCCAGCCGGTAGCCGCCCTGCTCGTCGAGCAGGCGCAGGCGTCGGTTGCGGGCGGGAGAGTCGATGGCCGGCCCGGCGGCGGTCATGTCCTGCCCGGCGATTTCCTCCCAGCTGAAGCCCGACAACTCAAGAAAGGCCTTGTTCGCCTTGAGGTAGCGGTGGGCCTCCGGCCCGGTGGTGGAAATCAGCATGGCGACCGGCGAGAACTCGAACATGCGGAGCAGCAACGCGGCCAGCGTTTCCGGCTCCAGTTCGGGGTGTTCCTCAACGGGTAGGCTTGGGTCCTGGGGCGGCATGCACGGTGATCTCGTCGTCGGGAAGCACGCGGCGTATTTTCCGTCTGCGGAGAATACTGACAATTGATGTGGCGTCACATCCCTCGCGCGTCTCCCCGGCGCCTCAGCCGCCCCAGAATTTCATCACCGCCGCACCCGGCGCCAGCAGCACGAAAGCCCAGAGCATGGCGGACGCGATATTCGCCATCTGGAAGATGAAATGCGGCATGGCGAACATGCCGGCCACCAGCGGGATCACCGCGCGGATCGGTCCGAAGAAACGGCCGATGAACACGCTCCAGCTGCCAAAGCGCTGGAAGAAGCGCTCGCCGCGCTCCAGCATGGCGGGATGCCGGCTGAACGGCCAGAGCCTGCGGGTGTGCTGCTTGAAGTGGAACCCGACCCAATAGGACAAGGCGTCACCGAGTGCCGCCCCCACCGTCGCCCCGGCCCATACCGGCATCAGCGGGATGCCGCCGGCCTCGATCAGCGCGCCCATGCCGAGAAGGATGATCGTGGCGGGCACGATGAGCGAGATCACCGCCAGCGATTCACCGAAGGCGAGCGCGCCGGCGATATAGGGCGCAAGGTGGCCATGCGCCTCGACAAAGGCGAGCGCGTCGCGCGCCCAGCTCTCATATTCCAGCAATTCCTGTCCTCAGAGTCGGTCGCGCAAAGCGTAATAGCTCAGGCCCGCGACCAGGAGCGGCCAGCGCATCAGCGGACCGCCGGGGAAGGGCGGAACCGGCAGGCGCGCGAGCAGGTCCATCTCGCCGAGCTGGCCCTTGATGGCGCGCGCCAGCAGCATGCCGAAATAGGGTGCCAGCATCACGCCCTGGCCGGAATAGCCGGCGGCGGTCAGCACGCGCGGGGAGAGTTTGCGCACGAAGGGCATGCGGCTCATGGTGATGCCGAGGATGCCGCCCCAGCCATAGTCGATGCGCACGTCCTCCAGCTGCGGGAAGATCTTCAGCATATAGGGGCGCACGAAGGCGCCGGGATTGGCGCGCAGCCGGCGCGTATAGCTCTCGCCGCCGCCGAACAGCAGGCGGCCGTCCGACGAGATGCGGTAGTAATTGACCACGAAGCGGCTGTCGGCCACCGCCGCGTCATTGGTGATGATCGCCTTGGCCCGCGCGCCAAGCGGCGCGGTGGCGGCGATGTAATTGGCGATCGGCATGACGTAATTGTCGACGCGGCGGTCCAGCCCGTCCTGCAGCCCGTCGCCGCATTCCAGCACCCAGTCGGCCTCCACCGACCCGTTGGGCGTGTTCACCCGCACCTTGGCGGCCTCCTCGATGGAGCGCGCGCGCGAGTGCTCGAACAGCGTGGCGCCGGCCTTGGTCGCGGCCTTCGCCAGTCCAAGCGCGAGGTTGAGCGGATGCAGATGGCCGCCGCCATGATCGATCATGCCGCCGAAATAGACGTCGGTGCCAACCAGAGCACGCAGCTCCTCGCGCGAGAGCGGCGCGGCCTTGTCGTAGCCATAGACCTCGTTCAGCCGGCGGGCATAGGCGTGGCTGTGGGCGACATAGGCCGGTTTGTGGTCGGCGGCGATGAGGCCGGGGCGCACGTCGCAGTCGATTCCATGGCGGGCGATGAGCGCATGCAGCAGCGCCTTGGCGTCCTCCGCCATGTTCCACAGCGCCTTGGCATCGTCGAGCCCGACGCGGGCTTCCAGCCAGTCCTGGTCGCGGCGCTGGCCGGAATGGATCTGCCCGCCATTGCGGCCCGAAGCGCCGGAGCCGACGCGTGAGGCCTCCAGCAGCACGACCTGGAGCCCGGCCTCGGCCAGATGCAGCGCGGCGGAGAGCCCGGTATAGCCGCCGCCGATGACGCAGACATCGGCACGCACCACGCCGGTGAGCTGCGGGTAGGGCGGCAGCTCATGCGCCGTCGCGGCGTACCAGCTGTTGGGGTGATCGGTAATCAACGCCATTGTGCCGGCACTCTATGTCAGACTTCAGCGGCGCGCGAACAGGCGTTCGATATCCGCCAGCGCCAGCGTGACGAATGTCGGCCGGCCATGGTTGCACTGGGCGGCATTGGGCGTCTCTTCCATCTCGCGCAGGAGCGCGTTCATTTCCTCGACCCTGAGCCGGCGCCCCGCCCTCACCGAGCCGTAGCAGGCCATGGTGGCGGCGATGTGCAAGAGGCGCCGCTCCAGCGGCAGCGCGTCGTCCCATTCAGCGGCGTGCTCGGCCAGTTCGCGCACCAGCGCCGTTACATCGGCATCGCCGAGCAGCGCGGGCACCTCGCGAACAAGGAGCGCGCCGGGGCCGAAGGGCTCGATGACGAGGCCGAGCTTTTCCAGCGGCCCCGCCCGCTCGGCCAGCCGCGCGGCCTCGGACGGGTCGAGCTCGACGACGAGGGGCACCAGCAGCATCTGCCGGGCGAGGCCGTCGCGCTCCATGGCGGTCTTCAGCTTCTCATAGACGATGCGCTCATGCGCGGCGTGCTGGTCCACCACGACGACGCCGTCAGTCGTCTGCGCGATGATGTAGGTCTCGTGCAGCTGCGCGCGGGCGGCGCCGAGTGGGCGCTCCATCACCTGCATCGCGGCGTCCGCCATGTGCGCGCGCGCATCGGCGCCGGGCGCGAGGGCAAGGCCGAGACCGGCACCCGGTCCCGTCTCGTCGAAGTCGAACCGGGCCGGCGCCTCGTGAAAGCCCGAAGCCATCGTCCCCGTCGTCGTCGCGTCCGGCATCGCCCAGGAGCGTGTCCAGTCGTAGTTGGCCGGGCGCGGCTCGGGGCGATAACCCGGGGTGAAATCGCTGCGCGCGAACTGCGCCAGCCGGTCGGCGGCGGTGGAGGCGGTGCGCGGCACGCCGGCGGTGAGCGCGTCCATCAGCGTGCGCACGATCAGCGCGCGGATCAGGCCGGGGTCGCGGAAGCGCACTTCGGTCTTGGCCGGATGCACGTTCACATCGACCTCGCGCGGGTCGAGATCGAGGAAAAGCGCGGTCACGGGGTGGCGATCGGACGGCAGCAGATCGGCATAGGCCGCGCGGATGGCGCCGATCAGCACCTTGTCACGCACGGGCCGCCCATTGACGAACAGGAACTGCGACAGGGAGTTGGCCTTGGAAAAGGTGGGCAGTCCCGCCAGCCCGGTGAGCCGCGCGCCCTCGCGCCTGCCGTCGACGTCGAGCGCGTTGGCGCCGACGTCCTGGCCCAGCACATCGGCAATCCGCGCCCGCTGCCCGCCCGCATTGGCGTCGCGCGCGGGCCAGGTGATGGGTCCACGGTCGTCGGTGATGATGGTGAAGCCGACATCGGGGCGGGCGAGGGCCAGCCGCTTCACCGCATCGACAGCCGCTGCCGTCTCGGCGCGCTCGGATTTGAGGAATTTCAGCCGCGCCGGCGTCGCATAGAACAGGTCGCGCACCTCGACCCGCGTACCGAAGCCGAGCGCGGCCGGCTTCACCGGCGACTTGACGCCGCCCTCGACGCGGATCTCGTGCGCGGCCTCGGCCCCTTGCGGCCGGCTGGTGATGGAAAGCCGCGCCACCGAGCCGATGGAGGGCAGTGCCTCGCCGCGAAAACCGAGGGTGGAAATGGCGAGCAGGTCCTCGTCGTCGAGCTTGGAGGTGGCATGGCGCTCCACCGCCAGCGCCAGCTCGTCCGCCTTCATGCCGCAACCGTCGTCGGTCACGCGCATGAGGCGCCGCCCGCCGCCATCGATGACGATCTCGATGCGGGTGGCACCGGCATCGAGCGCGTTCTCGACAATCTCCTTCAGCGCCGCCGCCGGGCGCTCGACCACCTCGCCCGCGGCGATGCGGTCGACGAGGGTGGGAGGCAGCAGGCGAAGAGGCATGGCAGGGCGGTCCGATTCGAGGCGCGCACCAAGTCTAGCCGCAGGAGGCGGACAGACCTAGCAAGGCCTGCCTCATGCCACCGGATCGTGACAGCACACGCACAGCTTGTTGCCGTCGGGATCGCGGAAATAGGCGCCGTAATAATTCGCGTGGTAGTGCGGGCGCAGGCCCGGCGCGCCCTCATCGGTGCCGCCGAGCTGCAGGGCAAGCGCGTGCACACGCTCGACCGTGGGACGATCGGTCGCCAGAAAAGCGGCCATCTGGCCGTTTCCCGGAGCGGCGGGGCCGCCATCATAGGGGCGGCCGATGAGAAAGAGCGGGCGCGCCACGCCGGGCTGCATCCAGCCGGCCCAGTGCTTTTCGGGCTCGGCGAATTTCAACTGCAGGCCAAGCTCCGCGAGCAGGGGCGCATAGAAGCTGTAGGCGCGATGGAAATCGGCGATGCCGATATTGATGTGGGAGAGCACGAGGCCGCCTATCCCGCCGCCGCCAGCCGCTCGGCCTTCTGCCGCTCCATTTCCTGCCGCTTGGTCATGATCGAGGCGAAGATCACGATCACCGTCACCATGCCGATCATGATGGTACAGATCGCGTTGATCTCCGGCGTCACGCCGAGGCGCACCTGGCTGTAGATGCGCATCGGCAGCGTGGTCGCGCCGGGGCCGGTGGTGAAGCTGGCGATGACCAGATCGTCGAGCGAGAGGGTGAAGGCCAGCATCCAGCCGGAAATCACCGCCGGCAGGATGATCGGCAGCGTCACCACGAAGAAGGTCTTGAAGGGCGGGCAGCCGAGATCCAGCGCCGCCTCTTCGAGGCTGCGGTCGAAGGTCACGAGGCGCGACTGCACCACCACGCAGACAAAGCACATGGTGAAGGTGATGTGGGCCAGCGTGATGGTCCAGAAGCCGCGATCAATGCCCACGGCGACGAACAGCAGCAGCAGCGACAGGCCGGTGATGACCTCCGGCATGACAAGCGGGGCGTAGATCATGCCCGAGAACAGCGTGCGGCCGTAGAAGCGGCCATAGCGCGTGAGCGTGATGGCCGCCATGGTGCCGAGCGCCGTCGCCACCGTGGCGGTGATGAAGGCGACGCGCAGCGTCACCCAGGCGGCGTCGAGCAACTGGTCGTTCTGCAGCAGCTGCCCATACCAGTGGGTGGAGAAGCCGGCCCACACGGTGACGAGGCGCGAGGCATTGAAGGAGTAGATCACCAGCAGCACGATCGGGATGTACAGGAACGCAAATCCCAGCACGATCGAGGTGACGTTGAACCAGGAGAGCCCCTTGCGCATCTAGCGGCCCTCCAATTCGCGCTGCTGGACGTTCTGGTAGAACACGATCGGGATCACCAGCACCATCAGCAGCAGCACCGCGACCGCCGAGGACACGGTCCAGGAGCGGTTCACCGAGAATTCGGTCCACAGCACCTTGCCGATCATCAGCGTGTCGGAACCGCCCAGCAGGTCGGGGATGACGAACTCGCCCACCGCCGGGATGAAGCACAGCAGGCAGCCGGCGAACACGCCCGGTAGCGAGAGCGGCCAGGTGATCTTCCAGAAGGCCGCTAAGGGCGGGCAGCCGAGATCCGCGGCGGCTTCCAGCAGCGTCTCGTCCATCTTCTCCAGCGCCGAATAGAGCGGCAGGATCATGAAGGGCAGGTAGGAATAGACGATGCCGATATAGACCGCCGTGTCGGTGGCGAGGATCTGCAGCGGCGCATCCGGCGAGATGATGCCGAGCGCGATGAGAAGCTGGTTGAGCAGCCCCTCCGGCGAGAGGATGCCGATCCAGGCATAGACGCGGATCAGGAACGAGGTCCAGAACGGCAGGATGACCAGCATCAGCAGGGTCGGGCGGATCGATTTCGGCGCCCGCGCCATGCCGTAGGCGATGGGGTAGCCCACCAGCAGCAGAAGAAGCGTCGAGATGCCGGCGATCCACAGGCTGGAGCCATAGGCCTCGATGAACTCGTTGTCCCAGCTCAGCACATAGCCGTAATTGTCGAATGACAGTTCGGCAAAGGCGTCCTTGAACGCCTGCCAGCCCTCGGACAGATCGAAGGTCGGAAAATAGGGCGGCTGCGCGATCGCGTCCTGCGACAGGCTGATCTTGAAGACGATCAGGAACGGCACCAGGAACAGCGCCAGCAGCCACAGATAGGGGATGGCGACGACCAGCCCGCGCCCCTTCGCCTTGCCCGCCATGTCCTGTCTCCTCAGCTCGTCAGGATCACGCCGGCATCCGGCGCGAAGGAGACATAGACCTTGTCGTCCCAGGTGATGGGCCGTTCGACCATGCGGGTGAGGTTCGGCTTGGCGGCCTTGATGCGCGAGCCGTCGGAAAGTTCCACATGATAGATGGAGAGGTCGCCGAGATAGCCGATGTCCCAGATGGTGCCGGACAGGCAGTTCACGTTCGGATCGGCCGGCGGCTCCAGCTCGACCCGCAGCTTTTCCGGGCGCAGCGCGAGGGCGACGGTGTCGCCCACGGCGGCCGGGCACTCCTGCGTGACAAGGAAGGGCATGTCGGGCGCCACTTCCGGCCGCAAAGTGAGCAGGCCGGGCGCGATAGATTCGATGCGGGCGGGCAGGATGTTCACGTCGCCGACGAACTCGGCGACATAACGCGAGGCCGGCTGCTCGTAGATGACGGCGGGCGGGGCGACCTGTACCAGCTTGCCGTGGTTCATCACCGCGATGCGGTCGGCGACCGTCATGGCCTCTTCCTGATCGTGCGTGACGATCAGGAAGGTCATGCCGAGCTCCATCTGGATATCCATGAGCTCGAACTGGGTCTCCTCGCGCAGCTTCTTGTCGAGCGCGCCGAGCGGCTCGTCCAGCAGCAGCACCTTGGGACGCTTGGCGAGCGAGCGGGCCAGCGCCACGCGCTGGCGCTGGCCGCCGGAGAGCTGGTGCGGCTTGCGCTTGGCGAATTTCTCAAGCTTGACCAGCTTGAGCATCTCCTCGACGCGGGCGGCGATGGCGCCCTTTTCCATGCCATCCTGCCGCAGGCCGAAGGCGATGTTGTCCCACACGTTCATATGCGGGAACAGCGCATAGGACTGGAACATCATGTTGGTCTGCCGCTTGTAGGGCGGCGTGCCCACGAGGTCCTGCCCGGCGAGGGTGATCTGCCCGGAGGTGGGATCCTCGAAGCCGGCCAGCATGCGCATCAGCGTGGTCTTGCCGCAGCCGGAGGGCCCGAGCAGCGCGAAGAATTCGCGCTCATAGATGTCGAGGGAAAGGTTGTCGATGGCGACGAAATCGCCGAAGCGCTTGGTCACGTTCTGATAGCGGATCAGCGGTACCGCGCTCGGATCGTTCCAGGGGGCGAATTTGCGTCGGATGCCGCCGACGGTTTTCTGCGTCTTCTCGGCGACGCCTGTGCTCATGCCTAGCCCCGTTGTCCCCGGCCGAATGGTTCGGCTCTTGAAGGAACGCTATCCGGCTTCGGGCGGCGGCTCAACGGCACAATGCAAACAATTTTACCATGCCCGCAAACAGGCAGCGTCAGCGTGCCTTGACGGCTGTCGTGAGGGCATGGTTGCCTCGGCAGGCGCGAAAGGCGCAGCGGGAAAGTGATATCATGGCCAAGAAGAGGCGTTCCGAGAAGGACGCGGTGAGTTCTCCACGCGGCGTAGCCTCGCTCGAGGAGGCGAAGGCGTGGATGGCGGCACGCGGCATAACCGAGATCGAATGCGCGGTGCCGGACCTTGCCGGCGTCGGGCGCGGCAAGATCATGCCGGTGTCGAAATTCCTCAACGGCCCGACCATGAACCTGCCGCTGAGCGTGTTCTTCCAGACCATTTCGGGCGATTATCCGCCTTACGACAATCTTGTCGATTCGGTCGTCGTCGATTCGGATCTGGTGATGGAACCGGATTTTTCGACGCTGTCGGTGGTTCCCTGGGCGCAGGATCCGACCGCGCAGATCATCCATGACGCCTATCATCGCGACGGGCGCCCGGTGGACCTCGCCCCGCGCCAGGTGCTGAAGAACGTCGTCGACCTCTACGCCAAGAAGGGCTGGAAGGCGGTGGTGGCGCCGGAGATCGAGTTCTATCTTGTCGAGCCGAATGTCGATGCCGACTACCCCTTGAAGCCGCCGATCGGCCGCTCCGGCCGGCCCGAAATCGGTCGTCAGTCCTATTCCATTCAGGCGGTGAATGAGTTCGACGCCCTGTTCGAGGACATGTACGACTATTCGGAAGCGCAGGGGCTGGAGATCGACACGCTGATCCACGAGGACGGCGCCGCGCAGATGGAAATCAACCTGCTGCATGGCGACCCGATCGTGCTCGCCGACCAGGTCTATCTGTTCAAGCGCACGATCCGCGAGGCGGCGCTGGCGCACAAGATCTACGCCACCTTCATGGCCAAGCCGATCGCCGACGAGCCGGGCTCGGCCATGCACATCCACCAGTCGATCGTCGATGCCGAAACGGGGAAGAACATCTTCTCCGACAAGGATGGCGACCCGACGCCGGAATTCTTCTCCTTCATCGCCGGCCAGCAGCGCTACCTGCCGGCGGTGATGTCGATCCTCGCGCCCTATGTGAATTCCTATCGCCGGCTTACCCGCGATTCGATGGCGCCGATCAACGTGCAGTGGGGCTATGACAACCGCACCGCGGGCCTGCGCGTGCCGCCGTCCTCGCCGGCGGCGCGGCGGGTGGAGAACCGGGTGCCGTCCTCGGACGCCAACCCCTATCTCGTCATCGCCGCCTCGCTGGCCTGCGGCTATCTCGGCCTGGTCGAGAGCCTGCGTCCGACCGAGCCGCTGGAATCCGACGCCAAGGGGCTCGATTTCGAGCTGCCGCGCGGCCTGCTGGAGGCGGTGGCCGCCATGCAGTACTCGGAGGAAATCTCCAACGTGCTCGGCCCGAGCTTCGTGAAGACCTACACGGCGGTGAAGCAGCAGGAGTTCGACACCTTCATGCGGGTCATCTCGCCCTGGGAGCGCGAATACCTGCTGCTCAACGTGTGAGGAAAGGCGGAGGGCTCACCCCTCCGCCAGTATCTCCCGCACGCGCGGGATGACCTTCGTGCCGTAAAGCTCGATGCAGCGCATGGCCTTGTCGTGACCGAGAGGGCCGGCGCTGTATTTCAGGTCGAAATGGTCGAGGTCGAGCGCCTTGACGGTCTGCGCGATCTTTTGCGCCACCGTTTCGGGTGAACCGAGATAGAGCGAGCCGAGCGCGACCTCGCGCTCGAACTCGTCGCGCCCCATCGCAGGCCAGCCGCGCTCGCGGCCGATGCGGTCGCGATTGGCCTTGAACGCCGCAAAGAACTCCTCTTTCGCCGCCTCGTCGGTGTCGGCGACATAGCCGGGGCTGTGCACGCCAAGCGGCTGCGGCGCCGTGCCCAGCTGGGCAAAGGCCTTCCGGTAAAGCTCCGCATAGGATTTGAAGCGGCTGGCGCTGCCGCCGATGATGGCGAGCATCATGGGCAGGCCGTAGCTCGCTGCGCGCACGACCGATTCCGGCGAGCCGCCGACGCCGATCCACGTCTTCATCGTGCCGCTCTCGGGCAGCGGATAGACATGCTGCTTCGCCAGCGGGGGACGCAGTTCGCCTTTCCACGTCACGCCTTCCGGCGTTCCGTTCTGCCGCAGCAGATGCACGAACAGGTCGAGCTTCTCGCTGAAGAGCTTTTCGTAGTCGTTCAGGTCAAAGCCGAACAGCGGGAAGGATTCGGTGAACGAGCCGCGGCCGAGGATAATCTCGGCGCGCCCCTGCGAGATCGCATCCACCGTGGCGAAGCGCTGATAGACACGGATGGGGTCATCCGACGACAGCACCGTCACGGCCGAGCCGAGTCGTACGCGCTTGGTGCGCGCGGCAATGGCGGCGAGCACGACCTCGGGCGCGGAAATCGCATAATCGTCACGGTGATGTTCGCCCACGGCGAAGAAGTCGACGCCGGCCTCGTCGGCAAGCACGCCCTGTTCCACCACATGGCGCAGCGCCTGCGCCTGGGTGAGCGGGCGGCCCTGCGGATCGGCCATCACGTCGCCGAAGGTGTCGAGCCCGAAATCGAGATGCTTTGCCATGACGCGCACGCTCCGGTTCTTGAAAGAGAGCCGGCACGCGCCGGCTGCCTTCATATGGACCGATGCCGGGCGCGGCGCATTACCCCGGATGCAAGGGCATTCTTTCGTGGCTGCAAGCGTCGCTGGCTTTTATGAGCCGATCGACAGGCATGAAAAAAGCCCGCTGGACGAACCAGCGGGCTCAAGTGGGCGACACGAGGGGGTCGATGCCGCCGGTAATTCGGCCGCGGCCTGCCATTGTCAGCCGCACGAGATGAGATTGGCCGCCGGGGCCTGCTGGGCGGGCACCTGCGAGCTGACCAGCTTCAGATTGGCACGCGCCACCTGCCGCCGGCTGGCCCGGCGCTCCACGGCACGGACCACCAGCGTCGCCGTCGGGTCCTGCCAGATCGGGCCGGACGAGGCGTCGCGCAGGTCGGCGCGGGTGAGCCCGATATCCTTGAGCATATGGTCGTCGAACTCGCCGAGCTGCACGAGGTAGCGGCGGCGACCCAGCGCCTTGATGAACTGAATGGTGCCCATGGCGCTGGCAACCAGCAGACCGCTGGCCGCGGCGCCGAAGGACGCGAACGCGCTTCTCCGAACTTCGCCAATATACGACACTGAACCCTCCATCTGTCGGCCGCGTGGGACGATGGCGGGTGTTGTGATGGCTGCCGTGCCCGGCGGCCACCCGATCCCGACGACGTCGTTTCGCGATGCCAGACTTATGGCGGAGGGCGATCAATCACACTAGCGAATGTTTATGATCTGAATTATCATCATCCTTGATAATCACCTGCCGGGACGTAGCCCCATGTCAGTGCTGCTCGATATTGATCAATTAAGAACATTCATAGCTATCGCCGAAACGGGCAGCTTCACGAAAGCCTCGGAGGTGGTGCACAAGACCCAGTCCGCCGTCTCCATGCAGATGAAGCGACTCGAAGAGCGGGTCGGCAAGCCCATTTTCGCCCGCGACGGACGGGCCTCGCGGCTGACGGATGAGGGCGAGCGGCTGCTCGACTATGCCCGCCGCATCGTGAAGCTCAATATCGAGGCCATGGCGAGCCTGGCCAGTGCCGAGCTTTCCGGTCGCGTGCGGCTCGGCGTGCCGGACGATTATGCCGACCGCTATCTCCCGGAGATCATGGCGCGCTTCTCGGCGACCCACCCCAATGTCGAGCTGACGGTGGTCTGCGATCCCTCGACCGACCTGATCGACCGCATCGATACCGGCGACCTCGACCTTGCCATCATCACCGATTGCGAGATGGCGCATCGCGAAACCGAGATCATCCGGCGCGAGCAGCTGCTCTGGGTCGGCTCCATGCGCCATTCCTCGCATCTCGACGACCCGGTTCCGCTGGCGCTCGGCCGGCAGAGCTGCAACTGGCGGCAGGAGGCGATCGCCAATCTGCAGACAGCGGGGCGGCCCTTCCGCATCCTCTACACCTCGTCGAACAGCACCGCCGTCTCGGCGGCCGTGCTCGCGGGTCTGGCCATATCCGTGCTGCCGGAATCGGGCCTGCGCCCGGGCATGCGTGTGCTCGGCCCCTCGGATGGTTTTCCCGCGCTGGCACCCTGCCGCATCGGGCTGCTGCGCAACCGGCACGATGTGTCGCCGCTTGCCGATGCGCTCGCCCAGCACATCGTGCAGGGCCTCGACAACATTTCCGACGCGGCGATCGCGGCGGAGTGACGGACGGCTGCGGCGCCCCCGAACGGCGCCTCAGTACGCGCAGGCCTCGAAGATCGGCTCGACCGAGCGGTTCCATTCGGTCTCGTACCGCCGCAGAAGCACGTCTGCCGGTGTCAGCCCCGCCGCCAAGCTCTCTTCCAGCGGCTTGAGGAAGCGCGTCTCGTCGCGGCCCTGGCTGTCGCGATAGTCGCGGCGGGCAAGGCCGGCGCGGGCGATCGCCACCACATCACGCGCAACGTCGAGCACAGGGCGCCCGGCGATCTCCGCCTTGAACGCCAGCCGGGGCACGTCGTCGCGCAGCTTCTGGCGCTGTTCGGCACTCCAGCCCTTGGCGAGTTCCCAGGCGGCGTCGAGGCTCGCCTGATCGTAATAGAGCCCGGTCCACAACGCGGGGAGCGCACACAGATTGGCCCAGGGCCCGCCGTCGGCGCCGCGCATTTCGAGATACCGCTTGAGCCGCACCTCGGGGAAAATGGTGGAGAGGTGGTTGGCCCAGTCCGAGACGGTCGCCGTCTCGCCCGGCACGGCCGGGTGCCGGCCCGCCAGCAGGTCGCGGAAGGAAGAGCCGGCGACGTCGATATAGGTGTCGCCGCGCTTGATGAAATACATCGGCACATCGAGTGCGTAGTCGACATAGCGCTCGAAGCCCATGCCCTCCTCGAAGGCGAAGGGCAGCATGCCGGCGCGGTTGTTGTCGGTGTCGCGCCAGATCTCAGAGCGATAGGAGAGGAAGCCGTTCGGCTTGCCTTCCGTAAACGGGGAATTGGCGAATAGCGCGGTGGCGATCGGCTGCAGCGCGAGGCCGACGCGCAGCTTCTTCACCATGTCGGCTTCCGAGGCGAAGTCGAGATTCACCTGCACCGTGCAGGTGCGGTACATCATGTCGAGGCCGCGTGTGCCGACCTTCGGCATGTAGTTGGTCATGATCTTGTAGCGGCCCTTCGGCATCACCGGCGTCTGCGCCAATGTCCATTTCGGGCTCATGCCGAGGCCGAGAAAGCCGAAGCCGAGCGGCGTGGCGACATTGCTCACCTGGGTGAGGTGCGAATTCACCTCGGCGCAGGTCTCGTGAATGGAGATGAGCGGCGCGCCGGAGAGCTCGAACTGCCCGCCGGGCTCCAGCGAGATGGCGCCGCCGCCGATATTGTCGGCAAGGCCGATGATGGTGGAGCCCTCCATGATGGGCTCCCAGCCATTCAGCGCCTGCATGCCTTCCAGCAGCGCCCGGATGCCGTTCGGCCCTTCATAGGGCACGGGTTCGTGCCCGTTCAGGGTGAAGGGGAATTTCTCGTGTTCTGTGCCGATGCGGAACTTCGAGGGCGCCTTGCAGCCTTCCTCGAACCAGGCGACGAGCTCGTCGCGGCTTTCGATGGGCTGCGTGTCGATCTGGTCTCGCGCCATGGTGGGCTCCGCGGGGGGTAGGCTGGGGCGCGAGACCATACACAGGCGGCGCGGCGACGCAAATCGCCGTAACTACCGATATCTCATGGACAATGCCGGGGTGACGTTGGCGCGCCACCCTCCGTAACGTCATTGCGCGGAGGCGTGGGTGAGCCAGGTCTTCACCGCCCGCAACGCTTCGCTGCGATTGCCGGTGCGGTGGGCGGCTTCCTGATAGACCGCGATCTGGATGTCGGCGCTGGTGCCGCCGTCGAGAATGGTGCGCAGATGCTGCAGCTCCTGCCGGCTGCCGAGCGCGTCGGCATCGTCCGTCACCCGGTCGATCAGCGTGTCGACGGCCTGCGCTACCGGAATCGCCTGCTTCGAATCGCGGTCGACGAAGCTGCCATGGATGCCGTAGCGCTGGGCGCGCCACTTGTTCTCCACCGCGATGGCACGGTCGACGGCGTCGATGCCGGCATTGAGCTTGGGATCGCGCACGAGATGGCGCACCAGCGCGCGATAAAGCGCGGCGATGGCGACGGAATCCTCGACGCGGGTGCAACTGTCGGGCGCCCGCAATTCCAGCGTCGGCTGCTTCTGCGAGGGGCGGATAGTCCACCAGACATAGCTCGAATCGCGGATAGCCCGCGCCGCGACCAGCGCGTCGACATAGTCCTGGTAGTCCTTGGCGGTCTCGAACAACTCCGGCAGGCCGGTGCGCGGCAGCTCGTCATAGGCCGCGAGCCGGTAGCCCATCAGCCCGGTGCGCTTGGATTCCCAGAACGGCGAGGAGGTCGAGAGCGCCACGAAGATCGGCAGATAGGGCAGGATACGGCGCATCACGTCGATCCGCAGATCGGCGTCGGGCAGCTCGACATGCACATGCATGCCGCACAGCATGTTGCGCTCGCCGAGCATCTGCAGATCGTGCATCAGCCCGTCATAGCGCTTGGTGGGCGTGCGCTTGCCACCCTGCCAGCTCGCGGTGGGATGCGTGCCGGCGGCGAAGAAGGCGAGGTCGAAATTGGAGGCGACGTCGCCCAGCACCCGCCGCAGGCCGAGCAGTTCGGTGCGCGCATCGGCGGCGCTGACATGCGGGCGCGACATGACCTCGATCTGCGACTGCAGCATCTCGCCGGACACCCGGTCGCCGAGCGCGTCGGCGGCCTTCTCCATGAAGGAGGCGGGCATGCGGCGCAGCGCGCTCTTGGTCTCGCCGTCGACGATGAAATATTCCTCCTCGATGCCGATGCGGTATTCTTCGATCATGGCGTCTTTCTCCGAAGGAATCGAAATGTTAACGGGCGCAGGCAGCTTAGCCGACGCAGAATCGGCCGCTTGCGGCGCGGTCGTTTGATGATCGAGGAGTGAGACCGGAATGTGACCCCGTATTCGCTGCGGAGAACGTCACATTTTTATTATATTTATTCGGGAAGAGCGGAGGATATACCTAAGCGTGTGCTTGACGTCGTGCGGCTTCGACGCGGCGTCGTGCCCCAGCTTCTCGCTGCGAAGCCGGGGCAGCGGCCGTGTCAGGGCGCCGATTGCCGGGCCGCCTCGACCAGGGCGAGCGCCGCAACCGCGGCGGTGTCGGCGCGCAGGATGCGGGGGCCGAGCGAGAGCACCACCGTGCCGCGGCGGGCCAGAATCTGCCGCCTTTCAAGGTCGGAAAACCCGCCCTCCGGCCCGATCAGAACGGCCACCCTGCCGGCGACGGCCGCGCGCAGGGGCGCCAGCGGGTCGGCGACAGGCGCCGCCTCGTCGCAAAACACCAGGGTGCAGGCGGGGTCCAGCGCGGCGAGCCAGCGGGTGAGGTTCTGCGGCTCCAGCACCTCGGGGATGGAGAGAATGCCGCATTGCTCCGCCGCCTCGATCGCATTCGCCCGCATGCGTTCCATGTTCACGCGCGTGGCCTGCGTATGCTGCGTGAGCACCGGCTGGAGCCGCCCGGCGCCCATTTCGACCGCCTTCTGCACCATATAGTCGAGCCGGGCATGCTTGAGCGGGGCAAAGGCATAGTCGAGCGCCGGCACCGGGGCCTGCGCCCGCAACCGGACCTCGCAGCGCAGCAGCGCCTCGCGCCGGCCGCCCGCCTCGCGCACCGCGCGCCACTCGCCGTCGCGCCCGTTGAACAGATGCAGCCGGCCGCCGACCGGCAGCCGGATCACATCCGCGACATAATGGGCGCGGTCGCGGTCAAGGCTGACCAGCGCGCCTTCGCCGAGGTCGTCCTCGACGAAAAGGCGCTGGGCGCGGAAATCATAGGGTTGATCGGGCGAATCTTCGGGGCGAGCCATGATACGGGCCATTTTCTCGCATATTCGACGTCAGAAGCCACCCGCCGTGATGTTGCCCAATCCTTAGGGGCTCTGTATCACGCTGGGTCAAGGACGCTTTACGGGCGGAAATGTTGATGACACGGACGATATTGCATGCGCGCGGTGCGCTTTTCGCCGCATGCCTGTTCACCGGCGGCCTCATGCTGATCCCGCCGGCGCAGGCGCAGTGGATCGGCACGCCCGGAGGTTCGGGCGATGCGGCCACCGCGGCGCCGAGCCCCGAACCGGTGCCGGCACCGGCGCCCGCCATGGCGCCGGCCATGACCCCGGCTCCGGGTTATACGCCCGCGCCCGGCCTTGCGGCGCCGGACGCGCCAGGCGGCTTTTCGCCCGCGGTCGGCGGCTTCGCGCCAGCGCCCGCCGCGCCGGCCGGGCCGAACCAGGCCGACATGGCGGACTGCCAGTCGCAGGTCACCAAGCTGCGCGACGATCTCGAAAGCCGCAACGCGACCCTGCGCAAGGCCGCCGAGCGCAAGGCGACCCCGTCCGAGATCTGCCCGCTGTTCCGCGGCTTCGCCACCGCCCAGCAGAAATTCTACACCTACCTCAACGCCAACAAGACCAAGTGCGGCGTGCCCGATGAGGCGCTGAAGGACCTGAAGCAGAACTCCGCACAGGTGGCCTCGATCCGTGACAAGGTGTGCAAGGCCGCCCAGCTGCAGGAGAGCGGCGGCGGTGGTGGCGGCGGTCCTCCGCCCCAGGGCGCCGTGGCGTCGGGCCTTGGCCTGTCGAGCGGCCTGCCGAGCACGACCGATGGCGGCAAGGGCGGTGTGTTCGACACGCTCGGCGGCAGCGCGCTGCGCTGAGGGGATGCATGAGCGCGCCTGCTCCCACGCTCGTGCCGGCGGATGCCGCCGGCAATTGGGTTGACCGCTACGCCCCGGCCTTCCTGCGGCCCTTCCTGCGGCTCGCGCGCGCCGACCGTCCCATCGGCAGCTGGCTGCTGCTCATTCCCTGCGGGTGGTCGACCGCTCTCGCCGCCTCCATGGCGCGGCATGATGGCGTTCCCGTTGACCCCTGGCAGGTAGCGGCCCTCCTCGTCCTGTTCGCCATCGGTTCGGTGGCGATGCGCGGCGCGGGCTGCACCTGGAACGACATTCTCGACCGCGACATTGACGGCATGGTGGAGCGCACGCGCGGCCGCCCGCTGCCGTCGGGACAGGTCAGCGTCACCGGCGCTTTCGTGTTTCTCGGCCTTCAGGCTCTGGCCGGGCTGGTGGTGCTGCTGTGTCTGCCGCGCTTTGCCATTGTCGTCGCGCTCTCTTCGCTCGGACTGGTGGCGATCTATCCGCTGATGAAGCGGGTGATCTGGATTCCGCAGGCCGTGCTGGGGCTCACCTTTTCATGGGGCGCGTTGATGGGCTTCGCAGCGCTATTGGGCGCCCTGCCGCCGGCGGCGTTCTTGCTCTATGCCGGCTCGGTGCTCTGGGTCGTCGGCTATGACACGATCTATGCGCATCAGGACCGCGAGGACGATGCGATTGTCGGCGTGAAATCGTCCGCCCGCCTGTTCGCGCGCCATACCAAGCCCTGGCTCGTTGCGTTCTATGCGGGGGCGGTGGTGCTGATCGGGGCCGCGCTGGTGGCGGCGGGGGCGGGCCCCTATGCCTGGGGCGGGCTCGGCATCTTCACTGTGCAGCTTGCCACGCAGGTGCGCCGGCTCGACATCGACGACCGCGACCTGTGCCTCGCCCTGTTCAAGTCGAACCGGGATGCGGGGCTTATCCTGTTCGCCGGCTTGCTGCTCGACGCGTTGCTCGCCTGATCCGCCCGCGTCCTCGGCGCGACCTTTGGTTGCCCCTGCGGCCCTGCGGGTGCTAAGGAGCGGCCTATTCACGAAATCCTGTTGTCGGAACCGTCCGCCCATGAGCATCCGCCTGCATCGCGGCGATCTTGTCGACCTTTCGCGCTATTCGGCCGAGCGCACGCCCTTCGTGGCCATCGATACCGAGACGCTGGGGTTGAACCCGCATCGCGACCGCCTGTGCGTGGTGCAGCTCTCCCCCGGTGACGGAACGGCGGACGTCGTGCAGATTCCCGCCGGGGCGGGCCCTGGCAGCGCGCCGAACCTCGAAAAGCTGCTGACCGATCCGGCCATCATCAAGCTGTTCCATTTCGCCCGCTTCGACATTGCGGTGCTCGGCAAGGCCTTCGGCCTCACGGTCGGCCCGGTCTGGTGCACCAAGATCGCCTCGCGCCTGACCCGGACCTATACCGACCGGCATGGCCTCAAGGAGCTGGTGCGCGAACTGCTCGGCATCGACCTGTCCAAGCAGCAGCAGAGTTCGGATTGGGCGGCGGAGGAGCTGTCGGACGCGCAGCTCGTCTACGCTGCCTCCGACGTGCTGCACCTGCATGCGCTGCAGATCAAGCTGGCGGCGATGCTGGCGCGCGAGAGCCGGACCGAGATGGCGCAGGAATGCTTCAACTTCCTGCCCACGCGCGCAAAGCTCGATCTCGCGGGCTGGCCGGAGCAGGATATTTTCTCGCATTCCTGAATGCGGCCGGCGATTGCGCACCTTCGCGCCTTGCCCGCTTCCCATCCCGGCCGCAATCGGCTGGTCCAATAGGCCTTGAACGGGCGCTGTGTGCCGGCCCTGCAGCTCGGCTTGCACAGGCGCCCACAAGCCGCCATCTTGCAACGTTGCCGGTCGGGGGGCCGGCCGCTCGGGATTTTTCGTCGCGTCATGAACCGGCATGTGCAACCTCCTGTTCGCCCCCGGGCGGTCGCGGAAGAGCAAAGCTCTGGCCGCTCGCCCGAGGCTGCACGCCGGGAGGCCAACGAATTCAAGCGCGCGCGCCGTCACAGCCGCCGCGTGCGCTTCTTTCGCCGCGCGCTGCCCGCCGGTGTGCTCATCGTGCTCGGCCTGACGCTGGCGGTGAACTACCTCAAGCCGCTGGCCCTCGCGGTGGATCTGCCCTTTGAACTCGGACGGATCTCGCTGTCGGGCACCAAGGTGAAGATGGAGTTCCCCAAGCTCCAGGGCTTCACGCAGGACAATCGCGGCTATTCCGTCACGGCTGAGGCGGCCTCGCAGGACCTCACCGAACCCAACCGCATCGATCTGGAAACCATCGCGGCGAATCTCGAACTCGCCGACCATGGCTGGGCGAAGCTCGCGGCGAAGGCCGGCAGCTACGACACCAAGACCGAACTGATCAAGCTCGGGGACGGCGTGCACTTCTCCACCTCCGCCGGCTATGGCGGCGAGTTCTCCGAGGCGACCATCGACATCAAGGGTGGACGGCTGGTTTCCGAACACCCGGTGAAGCTGACCTATATGGACGGCAAGCTGACGGCCGACCGGATGGAAGTGTCGCAGAAGGATTCCCGCGCCTTGCTGACCGGCCATGTGCAGCTCAATTTCCGCATGCCGCCCCCCGACGACGCACCGCGTGCTGCGGGTGCTGCCGCCCCGGGCGATGCCCCCGCGCTGCGGGGCTCGTCGTTAAGCGCTCAACCCTGAGCCTATTTCGTTGAACGGCCGCGCGTGCACGGCTAGACATGAGACCATGATCGCATTTGTCCGCTTTGCCGCCGCCAGTCTGGTTCTGCTCGTCGTCGCGCCCGCCGCCGGGCTTGCGCAGTCGCGCAACGTGCCCAACGCGTTGCAGGGCTTCGCCACCAACCGCGACCAGCCGATCCGCATCGACGCCAACAGCCTCGAAGTGCTCGACCAGCAGAAGAAGGCGATCTTCTCCGGCAATGTCGTGGTGCAGCAGGGCGACACGACGCTGCGCTCCAAGGAACTCGTCGTCTTCTATGACGGCAAGGGGGCAGGCACGGGCGCGGGGGCGGCGAACACGGCCAAGGCCGGCGAGGCGCTGGCGTCCGGCAACCCGATGAGTTCGTCGTCCATCCGCCGGCTGGAGATCAACGGCTCGGTGGTTGTGACCACCAAGGAGCAGACGGCGACTGGCGATCAGGGCGTGTTCGAGACGGCCAGCAACACGATCACCCTCACGGGCAATCCGGTGGTGCTCACGCAGGGTCCGAACGTCATCCGCGGCAAGAAGCTCACGGTCGATCTGGCCAATGGCGCCTCGCGCTTCGAGGGCGGTCGCGTCGAGAGCCTGATCGTGCCCAACAGCGTCAAGCAGATGGAAGGTGCCGCCGGCGCGCCCGGCGCGCCCGGCGCGAAGCCGGCAGCCAAACCGGCCAAGCCCGCCAAGCCCACTCCCTGATCGCGCGCATGTCTCCCGCCACCAGCAGATGATCGGCGGCGCTTCCGATTTTTGTTTGCGATGCGGCGGGCCTAATTCGGCCCGCTTTTTGCTTCTCTACGTTTGCCAGCGCGCGCCGGAGAGTTTATCACCTTCGTAGTGGTGCCTCACCACGGAGGGTACGCGTGGGCTTTTTCTCGGGATTGAGTGGTCGCGGCGGCAAGGATTCGTCAGCCCAGACAGCGCGTGGCTTCGGAAGCGGCGGCCAGCGGCAGCCCGAATCCCCGTCTCGGGAGGCCCGCGTCGCGCGTGAGCCGTCCCTCGCCGCGCTGGCCGAGGAGGCGCCGCGCTTTTCCGAACTGCCCGAACAGCGCCAGGGCGTGCTCAACGCCGTCGGTGTCGCCAAATCCTATGGCGGGCGCAAGGTCGTGCGCGAGGCGAGCCTGCATGTGCGGCGCGGCGAGGCTGTGGGGCTGCTCGGTCCCAACGGTGCCGGCAAGACGACGATTTTCTACATGATCACCGGCCTGGTGAAGGCCGACGCCGGCCGCATCGAGCTGGATGGCCATGACGTCACCCATCTGCCCATGTACCGCCGGGCGCGGCTCGGCGTGGGCTATCTGCCGCAGGAAGCCTCGATCTTCCGCGGCCTGTCAGTGGAAAACAACATCCGCGCCGTGCTGGAGGCGGTGGAGCCGAGCCGCAAGACGCGCGAGCGTGAACTCGATGCGCTGCTGGAGGAGTTCCGCGTCACCCATGTGCGCAAGTCGCCTTCGATCGCGCTCTCGGGCGGCGAGCGGCGCCGTGTCGAGATCGCGCGCGCGCTCGCCTCGCGGCCGACCTTCATGCTGCTCGACGAGCCTTTCGCCGGCATCGACCCGATCGCGGTGGGCGACATCCAGGCGCTGGTGCGCCATCTCACCCAGCGCGGCATCGGCGTGCTGATCACCGACCACAACGTGCGCGAGACGCTCGGGCTAATCGACCGCGCCTACATCATCCATTCCGGCAGCGTGCTCATGGAGGGGTCTCCCGACGAGATCGTCGCGAGCTCGGAGGTGCGTCGGCTCTATCTCGGCGAGGAGTTCCGTCTGTAGCATGGATGCCCGGCCGCCCACCTCTGCCGCCCTGTCACGCGTCGCCCCCGGAGGGTGCGTGCCATGTCGTTAGGTCCGCGTCTCGAATTCCGCCAGACGCAGTCCCTGGTGATGACGCCGCAGCTGATGCAGGCCATCAAGCTGCTGCAACTCTCCAATCTCGATCTTGTCGCCTATGTCGAAGCCGAGCTGGAGCGCAACCCGCTGCTGGAGCGACAGGTCGAGCCGGAAGGGACAAGCCCCACTGAGGGCGAAGGCGAGGGCGGGCGTGACGCTGTGGTGCTCCGCAGCGAGGACCACCAGCTGGACCCGCGCGCGCATGCCGACGAGACGCGGGAGGAGGGGCGGACGGCCGACTGGCTGGAAGAGAGCCTCGATTCCAGCCGCAGCGCCATTGAGGACCGGCTCGACACGGGTCTGGAAAACGTCTTCCCCGACGATGCCGGCCGCGAGGCGGTGCGCCCCACGACGGGCGACACCGGCTCCTACAGCGACTGGTCGAGCGTCGGCGGTGGCGGGCGCGACGAGGACGATTACAATCTCGAAGCCTTCGTCTCCGCCGAGACGACGCTGGGCGACCACCTTGAAGGTCAGCTCACGCTGGCGCTGAACGACCCGGTCGCGCTGCTCATCGGCCATCACCTGATCGACCTGATCGACGAGGCCGGTTACCTCACGACGGATCTGGCCAGCGTGGCCGAGCGCCTCGGCGCGCCGCTTTCGGCTGTGCAGAAGGTTCTGGAGGTGATCCAGACCTTCGATCCGCCCGGCATCGGGGCGCGTTCGCTGTCCGAGTGTCTCGCGCTGCAGCTGAAGGAGCGCAACCGCTTCGATCCGGCCATGGCCGCGCTGCTCAACCACCTGGAATTGCTGGCGCGGCGCGAATTCACCGCGCTCAAGCGGGTATGCGGCGTCGATGACGAGGATCTGGCCGAGATGGTCGGCGAGATCCGCCGGCTGAACCCCAAGCCCGGCCTGGCGTTCGGATCGGGTGTGATCCAGCCGATCGTCCCGGACGTGTTCGTGCGCGGCGTGCCCGAAAATTGGCTGGTGGAGCTGAACTCCGACACGCTGCCGCGCGTGCTGGTCAACCAGGCCTATTACGCCCGCGTGCAGAAGACGACGCGCGGCGAAAAGGAAAAGGCTTTCCTCACCGACTGCATGCAGACGGCGACCTGGCTGACGCGCTCGCTGGACCAGCGCGCGCGCACCATCCTCAAGGTGGCGACGGAAATCGTGCGCCAGCAGGAGGCCTTCCTCTCGCTCGGCGTGCAGCATCTGCGCCCGCTGAACCTGCGCATGGTGGCCGACGCCATCGGCATGCATGAATCCACCGTTTCGCGCGTTACCTCCAACAAATACATGGCGACCTCGCGCGGCATCTTCGAGATGAAGTATTTCTTCTCGTCCTCCATTTCTTCTTCCGATGGAGGCGAGGCGCATTCGGCGGAATCCGTGCGCTTCCGCATCAAGCAGATGATCGATGCCGAGGCGCCGGACGACGTGCTGTCCGACGACACGCTGGTGCAGAAGCTGCGCGAATCGGGCATCGACATCGCCCGACGTACGGTTGCTAAATACCGTGAGGCGATGCGGATTCCCTCCTCGGTGCAGCGCCGGCGGGAAAAGCAGGCAGCGGTTTCCCACGGCTGACGCCACCCACCGCGACCACGCCCATAAGAGCGCGACGGCGCGCGTGCGGCATCAAGGTGGCGGCATTGTGGAAGCAAGATGGCATCCCTCTACCGGCGCCAGGTGAGGCGCGGCATGTTGCACCGCACCGCAAACCCTTGTGAACGAGTGGTTTCGGTGAGCTATCCACCGCCGTCGTTGACACTTTCCCTCTCGGCTCCTACCTCTTTAAGGCACCGGCCGGGCAAGTAGGGGGTTCGGGCAGGTCGCGGGGCGCCGATTTCCAGCGTAGCCGCGGACATGCCCCAGCAGAGGGACTAGTCACGATGCCGCTGCGGGTTTCAGGAAAAAATCTCGACGTGGGTGAAGCGCTGCGTCAGCGCGTGAGCGATCGCGTCGCCGGGGCCATGGGCAAGTACTTTGACGGTGGCTGGTCCGGCCACGTCACGGTTGCCCGCGAGGGCTCCGGCTACCGGTCGGACTGCGCGCTGCATCTCGACAGCGGGACGATACTTCAGGCCCATGCCGACGCTCAGGATCCCTATGCCAGCGCCGACGCGGCGGTGGAGCGCATCGAAGTACGGCTGCGCCGCTACCGCGACCGCTTCAAGCGTCGGCCGTCCAATGGGGAAAACGGCGCCAGCCTGCCCGAAATGGCCGCACTGACCGTCCTCACCGTGCCTGACGACGAGGACGAAGCGCCCGAGGGCTGGAGCCCGACCGTGGTCGCCGAGGCCACGACCAATCTCCCGCGCCTTTCCGTCAGCGAAGCGGTGCTCGAACTCGATTTCACCGGCGCGGCCGTTCTGGTCTTCCGCCATGCCGGCCATGGCCGCATCAACGTCGTCTTTCGACGCGTCGACGGGCATGTCGGCTGGGTCGATCCGCCCGCCCAGGCTGCGGCGGAAGACGTCCATTAACGCTCATCTTGGCGCGATGCGCGCGGCCGCTTCGGTGGCCGCGCACATCGGCGCACGACGGACCCGGATCCATCCATGGCCCTGAACGACATTCTGGCGCTTTCGGCAGTGTTTCCCGCCCTTCGAGTGGGCAGCAAGAAGCAGGCACTGCAGGAACTGGCCGCCCGTGCCGCAGAGCTCCTTCACCGGGACGAGCGGGAGATTTTCGAGACGCTGAACCAGCGTGAGCGCCTCGGCTCCACCGGTGTCGGCAGCGGCATTGCCATTCCCCATGGCAAGCTGGCCAAGATGGACAGGCTGTTCGGCATGTTCGCGCGGCTGGAGCGGCCGATTGATTTCGAATCGCTGGATGGAGAGCCGGTCGACCTGATCTTCCTCCTGCTCGCGCCGGAGGCCGCCGGTGCCGACCATCTCAAGGCGCTGGCGCGCGTGGCGCGGCTGCTGCGCGACCCGGAAGTGGCGCGCAAGCTGCGCTCGTCACGCGATGCCGCTGGCATTCATGCCATTCTCACCGGCACGCCGGCCACAGACGCCGCCTGAGCCGGTCCTTGCCCGAGCGGCGCGCTTCCGGCTGCTCCCCGCGCCAGCTTGCTCTCCGTGGCCAAGCCGCGCACTCTGGCTTCAACCTTGGGAGATCCGCATATGTCCGAGAGCTTTCCCGCCAATCTCGCGCTCGCGCCCGAGCTGTGCCGCGCCGCCCGCGCGCTTCTGGGCTGGGCGCCGGCCGAGCTGGCGGAGCGCGCGCGGGTGACTCCGGGCTGGCTTGAGGAGTTTGAACGCGGCCGCGAGCCCGGCATCGACGCGGACCCCAATGAGGTCGAGCGGCTGCGTGCCGCACTGGAAGATGCCGGCATCGACTTTCTGGCGCCGGGCGAGCCGAGCAGCGGCGGCGGGGCGGGTCTGCGCATCAAGCAGAAGGGCGGCTACATTCCGCCGGAGAGCCTGAGTTCGGCCAACGACGTGTGAGGCCGCCCGCGTCGCCCGTCATCCCGGACGGCCCGCAGGACCGATCCGGGATCGCGTGACATTCGAGCGATCCCGGCTCTCGCTGCGCTCGGCCAGGATGACGGTTAGCGAGAGAGACGCCTACGGCGTGATCGCGACCTTCAGCACGCCGTCGCGCTGGTGCGCGAACAGGTCATAGGCCGCCTCGATGTCATCCAGCTTGAAGCGGTGCGTCACGAGCGGCTTGAGGTCGACGCGGCCGGAGGCGATGACATCCATCAGCCGCCGCATGCGCTCCTTGCCGCCGGGGCAGAGCGTGGTGACGATCTTGTTGTCGCCCAGCCCCGCCGAGAAGGCGCCGAGCGGGATCCTCAGGTCGCTGGAATAGACGCCGAGCGAGGACAGCGTGCCGCCGGGGCGCAGCACCTTCAGCGCCGCCTCGAACGTGCCCTGCGTGCCCAGCGCCTCGATCGAGACATCGACGCCGCGCCCGTCGGTGAGCGCCATGATCTGCTCGACCACGTCGCCCTGCTTGAAGTCGACGACATCGGTGCAGCCGAGCTGTCGGGCGATGGCGAGGCGCTCGGGCACCGTGTCGACGCCGATGATCTTCGTCGCGCCCTTCAGCTTGGCGCCGGCCACCGCACACAGGCCGATGGGGCCGAGCGCGAACACCGCCACATGGTCGCCGATCTTCACCGCGCCGCTTTCCGCGCCGGAAAAGCCGGTCGACATGATGTCCGGGCACATGAGCACCTCTTCATCCGAGAGATGGTCCGGCACGGGCGAGAGATTGGCCAGCGCGTCCGGCACCAGCACATATTCCGCCTGCGTGCCGTCGATGGTGTTGCCGAACTTCCAGCCGCCCATGGCCTTGAAGCCATGCCGGGTGCGGGCGCCGTCCTGCGAGCCGCAGCCGCACAGGCAGGCATAGGAATGGCCGCTCGGCGTGATGGCGCCCGCGATGACGCGCTGGCCTTCACGATAGCCGGTGACGGCGGAGCCGAGCTTCTCGATGATGCCGACCGGCTCATGGCCGATGGTCAGCCCGCGTGCGACGGGATACTCGCCCTTGAGGATGTGCACGTCGGTGCCGCAGATCGTCGTCGTGGTGATCTTCACCAGCGCGTCGAGCGGCCCGACATCGGGCACCGGCTTCTCGTCCAGCACGATGCGGCCGGGTTCGACGAAGATGGCGGCTTTCATCTTGGGCATGACGGGCTCCTGAACAGGGTGTGCCTCACCATGCCCTAGGGCGGGCCGGCAGGGCCATGACACGGGTCAATAGCCGGCGCCCAGCCCGAGATCAGCCGACGCCGCGCTCGTTCATCAGCCGCACCACGGCGGCGCGCAGTTCGCCCAGGCCCTCGCCCTCGCGGCTGGAGGTCGGGAAAATCGTCGGGAACGCTGCCGGGCGGCGCAGCAGGGCGGCCTGCGTCTCGGCGATGCGGGTCTCCAGCTCGCCCTTCTTCAACTGGTCGGCCTTGGTCAGCACGATGGCGTAGGACACCGCCGCCTTGTCGAGCCCGTCCAGCACTTCGAGGTCGATCGGCTTCAGCCCGTGGCGGGAATCGATCAGCACGAAGACGCGGGCAAGGTTCGCCCGGCCGCGCAGATAGGCATGCACCGTGGCGGTCCAGGCATCCACCTTGTCCTTGGGCGCCTTGGCGAAGCCGTAGCCGGGCATGTCGACCAGGGTGAGATCGGGGCCGACGCCGAAGAAGATCAGTTCCTGGGTGCGCCCCGGCGTCACCGAGGTGCGCGCCAGCGCCTTGCGGCCGGTGAGCGCGTTGACCAGGCTCGACTTGCCGACATTGGAGCGGCCGGCGAGCGCGATCTCGATGCCGCGCATCGGCGGAAGGGTGGCGATGGTGGGCGCGGCGCTGAGGAACTGCCATTCGCCCGCAAACAGCTTGCGGCCGGTTTCGATCAGGGCGTCGTCGGTGGGGGCGTCTTTGTCCGTGGTGCTCATCCCCCGCTTATCGGCCGGCCAGCGTGGAACCGCAAGATGCGGCCCTCAAACGAAAACGGCGGAACGTTGCCGTTCCGCCGCTGCGACTGTGCCGGGATGTCGGCCGCGATCAGCCTGCCTTTGGCTTCTTGCGGACGAACAGGCTCTTCAGATTGTCCCACAGTTCGATCTTCACGCCGTTGCGGCGCATGATGACGGACTGCTGGATCACCGACAGCGTGTTGTTCCACGCCCAGTAGATGACGAGGCCCGAGGCGAACGAGCCGAGCATGAAGGTGAAGATCAGCGGCATCCAGTCGAAGATCATCTTCTGCGTCGGATCCGGCGGGGCCGGGTTGAGCTTCATCTGCGCCCACATCGTCATGCCCATGATGATCGGCCAGACGCCGAGCAGCAGGAAGTGACCGATCACCGGCACCGTGCCCGGATCCCACGGAATGAGGCCGAACAGGTTGAAGATGGTCGTCGGGTCGGGGGCCGAGAGGTCCTTGATCCAGCCGAAGAACGGCGCATGCCGCATTTCGATGGTGACGAACAGCACCTTGTAGAGGGCGAAGAAGACGGGGATCTGGATCACGATGGGAAGACAACCGGCGATCGGGTTGATCTTCTCCTTCTTGTAGATCTCCATCATCTCCTGCTGGAGCTTCACGCGGTCATCGCCGAAGCGCTCGCGCAGCGCCTGGATTTCCGGCTGCACCGCCTTCATCTTCGCCATAGAGGCGTAGCTCTTGTTGGCGAGCGGGAAGAACACGGTCTTCAGCATCACGGTGACGATCAGGATCGCGACACCGAAATTGCCGACGCCCTTGTAGATCCAGTCGATCAGCAGGAAGAGCGGCTTGGTGATGAAATAGAACCAGCCCCAGTCGATCAGCAGGTCGAAGCGGTCGATATTGTAGGTCTTCTGGTAGCCATCGACGACGCGCACTTCCTTCGCACCGGCGAAGAGACGCCCGTCGGTGGTCGCCTTCCCGCCCGGCGCGACGGAGACCGCGTCTCCGAGGAAGTCCGTCTGGTAGGTGAGATCGTTGCCGGCCTGCGAGGCGGAGAACCGGGCCTGCACCTTTTCCTGCGTGCCGGGAATGACGGTGGCGGCCCAGTATTTGTCGGTGATGCCGAGCCAGCCGCCGACCGAGGGGAACACCTCGGACTTCTTCTCGGCGATGTCCTTGTACTTGATCTCGTGAAGGCCGCCCTCGGACGTCACACCGATCAGGCCTTCGTGCAGGATGTAGTAGCCGAGCGTGTGCGGCGTGCCGTGGCGCGAGACCAGCGCATAGGGATGCAGCGCCACAGCCTCGCTCGTCGCGTTCTCCACATCGTCGACCACATGGAACATGTAGTTCATGTCGATGGTGATGGTGCGGCGGAAGGTGAGGCCGGCACCGTTATCCCAGGTGAGGACGAGCGGCGTCTCCGGGGTCAGCTTGCTTCCTTCGGGCGCGGTCCACAGCGTGTCGGCATTGGGGACCTGAACATTCGCACCCGCGCCCGGCACCCAGCCGAATTCGGCATAGAACGGGTTGGGCCCGCCCGAGGGCGAGAGCAGCACGATGATGGGCGAGTTCGGCTGCACCGTCTCGCGATAATCCTTCAGCGAGAGGTCGTCGACGCGCCCGCCCTTGAGCGCGACGGAGCCGATGACGCGCGGCGTCTCGATGGCCACGCGCGGCGAGCGGGCGAGGGCTTCCTCGCGGGTGAGGGCCTTGGCCGGCACCGCGCCGGCGGTCGGCGCGCTGGTGCCCGGCGCGGGCGCCGCCGAGGGATCCGCCGGGTTCTGCGTCGCCGGGCTCTGCGCCGCATGCTGCTGAGGCTGTGGATGGAAGGCGCCGGAGAAATACTGCCAGCCAATCAGCACGGCCATCGACATCACGATGGCGACGATCATGTTGCGGTTTTCGGACGTCATGGCAGGTGCTCTCCGTCGGCGCACGCCGGCCGCTGGGCCGCGATATCGCGGGCCGCAGTTTTTGGCGGACGTCGGCTTCCTGAATGAAGGCGGGAGATGCCCCGCTCTATGTCTTTGATGAGATCGGCAAAACGGGCGCCAAGCGCGGCGCGGCGGGCGACAATCACATAATCGAAACCGTCCTTGCCCGCGCGTGGCAGGGCGTCGCGCACGGCGGCACGAAGGCGCCGGCGGATGCGGTTCCGTTCCACGGCATTGCCGTGTTTCTTGGTGACGGTCAGGCCAATGCGGGGGGCATCGTCGTCCGCGCGGTCACGGCCCTGCAGAAGCAGGGTGCCGGAATTGGCACGCTGCCCAGCGGCAGCGGCCAGAAAGTCCTTGCGCTTGACGAGCCGGTGCATGGCGGGGCGCCGATCCTCAGGCGGCAGGGCGGCGCGCCCCAGCCATACGGGGCCGAAGTCGTGCTCAGGCGGACAGGCGCTTGCGGCCATGCGCCCGGCGGGCATTGAGGATCTTGCGGCCGTTGCGGGTCGCCATGCGCGCACGGAAGCCGTGCCGGCGGGCGCGCACGAGCTTGCTCGGTTGATAAGTGCGCTTCACGGGTAATTCTCCGCTTGTTCGAATGAGCTGACCGGACCGGAATGCCCTCCACATGACGCGAGCTGCGACATTTGTCGCCGCACAAGACGCACATAAGGGGGCAACCCGACCGCGAGGGCAGCCGTGGTTGGAGCGGGCTTATAGGGGGGGCTCGGGCCGAAGTCAACTTGATCGACGCCAACCTTTGCGCCCGCGCGGCCCGCTTGCGCATTCCACCGCGCACGGGTTCGAATTCCGCCCGTCCCGACCGCGCGTGCTCCACGTCCCTCTGGCGATTTACCAGCGGCACCATACATCACAGAAACGCGAGCAGGGTTCCGCGAGCGGATCCGCCCCGGCGGTCCGCTACGTAGGCACTGTGGACGGCAGAAAAGCAAATTAGGCACGGGCTGAGCGCTGCCGCCGTCGGACCGCCGCAATTATTCGGTCGCGTAGCGCAATCATGAGGGACGATGGACGAGCGCGTGATCAGGGCCGGCGAGACGGTGGAGCTGCGGCGTGAGGGGGACGCCGTCGATGCCGCACGCGCGTCCGTGAGCCCGCCGCCCGCCGCCGGCGCGGCCAGTCCGGCATCCCCGACGGTGCGTCATCTCGGCCTTTCGGGCAAGCTGCTCGCCTTCACCCTGGCGTTCGTGCTGCTCGCCGAGGTGCTGATCCTCGTGCCGGCAGTGGCGGCCTTCCGCATCAACTGGCTCTCCGATTGTCTTGCCGGCGCGCGCACGGCCGCTCTCGTGCTGGATGCGGCGCCCGAGGGCATGATTCCCCCGGAGCTCACCCGCGAACTGCTCGGCAGCGTCGGCGCTATAACCGTGGCGCTGAAGCGGGATGACACCCGCCGGCTGCTGGCCTCCTCGGACATGCCGCCGGAGGTGGACAGCTTCTCGGACCTGCGCGACATCTCGCCCTGGCAGGCGGTGTCGCAGGGGTTCGACACGCTGCTGGCGCATGACGGGCGGGTGATCCGCGTCGTCGGCACCCCGCCGCGTGGCGGCGGCTTCGTCGAAATCGTGCTGAGCGAGACGCCGCTGCGCAAGGCGATGCTGCGTTTCGCCGGCAACGTGCTGCTGGTCTCGCTGGTCATCGCCGCGCTCACGGGCGCGCTGGTCTATCTCGGCCTGGCCTGGATGTTCGTTCGGCCGATGCGTCGGCTGACCCAGCGCATGGTGGCGTTCCGGGAAAATCCGGCCGTGCCTGCCATGGCGCCGGAACCGGGCGAGCGCATGGACGAGATCGGCCTCGCCGAGCGCGAATTCATCGTCATGCAGCGCCAGATCACCGAGACGCTGCAGCAGAAGAGCCATCTCGCCGCGCTCGGCCTCGCCGTGTCGAAGATCAATCACGATCTGCGCAACCTGCTCGCCTCGGTGCAACTGCTCTCCGACCGCCTTGCCGAAGTCGACGACCCAACCGTGCAGCGCTTCGCCCCCAAGCTGGAGGCCGCTCTCGACCGCGCCATCGCCTATTGCGAGCACACGCTCGCTTATGGGCGCGCGCAGGAGCCGGCGCCGGAGCGCCGCCCCGTCGAACTCGCCCCGCTGGTCGCCGAGGTGCGCGACACGCTTGGCCTCGGCGGAGAAGAGCCCGCCGCCGTCGGGTGGGTCGCCTCCATTGAGCACGGCATGACGGTCGATGCCGACCCCGACCAGCTGTTCCGGGTGCTGCTGAACCTGTCGCGTAACGCGATGGAGGCTCTCTCCAGCCGCGCGCCCAACGATCCCGACCGCGATCAGATCCGCATCACCGGGCGGCGGGAGGGGTCGATCGCGGTGATCGAGGTGGCGGACACCGGTCCGGGCGTGCCCGAACGCGCCCGCGCGCATCTGTTCGAGCCGTTCCAGGGCTCCGCGCGCCGCGGCGGCACGGGTCTTGGCCTCGCCATCGCGGCCGAGCTGATGCAGGCGCATGGCGGCGGCATCCAGCTGGTGCCCGGCACCATCGGCGCGACCTTCCAGCTGCGCGTGCCGGACCGTCCGGTCGATCTCGACGCCCACCGCGCCGCGCGCTCGCATGGTTAGCCGCCGAACAGGCCCCCGTTCTCCCATGCGTCTGTGGCACGCGCTGCCACTTGTCGCCGGTCTCATCCTGGCGCCGCTGGCCTCGGCCGTCGCGCGGGCGGATGTAACCGTCGATGGCACGCGGCTGCTGGTCGACGGCACGCCGTTCGCCGTCCGCGGCGCGGCGGGCGAGGGGCCGCTCGGCGAGCTTGCCGGGTTGGGCGCCACCACCTTGCGCACCTATGGCGGCGATCCCGGTCCGCAGCTCGATGCCGCGGCGAAGGCGGGGCTGAAGGTCATTGTCGGGCTGTGGGTCGGCCACCCCCGCCAGGGCGCGGACTATGCCGACCGTGCCTTCGTCGCCCGCCAGCTCGCCGAGCTGCAGCGCATCGTCGAGACCTACAAGGATCATCCCGCTTTGCTAATGTGGGGGATCGGCAATGAGGTGGAGGTCGATCTCGCGGACGATTCGCCCGTCTGGCCGGCCATCGAGGAGGTGGCGGCCATGGTGCGCCGGGTCGATCCCGCCCACCCCACGCTTGGCGTCCTCGCCGAGACCGGCAGCGACAAGGTGGCCAAGCTCATCGCGCAGGCCCCGAGCATCGAGGTGCTGGGGCTGAATTCCTATGGCGACGCGCTCTATTCCGTTACGGCGCGGGCCCGTGAGCAGGGATGGAAAGGCCCCATCATCGTCACCGAACTCGGGGCACTGGGCCAGTGGCAGGCGGCCACCGCCCCGTGGGGCGCGCCCTTTGAGCCGACATCGACCCAGAAGGCGATCCAGCTGCGCCGCTATCTCAAGGCGCTGGGCGACACGGGCGCGATCGTTTTTCTCTGGGGCCAGAAGCAGGAGGTGACACCGAGCTGGCACAGCCTGCGCCTTTCTTCCGGCGAATGGACGGAAAGCGCCGAGGCGATGGCGCAGGCGTGGGGCGGGCACACGCCCGGCGGCAACCACGCTCCGCGCATCGTCGCACTCAACGTGGCCACCAATGCCAGCGCGCCCTTCGCCAGCTGGGCTGTCGGCGGCGAGGGCGCCTTCACGCTCGACGCGCTGGATCCGGACGGCGACAAGCTCGACGTCCGCTGGACCGTGCGGGCAGAGAGCACGGCTCGCGGCATTGGCGGTGATCCTGAGGCGGCGCCTCCCGCCTTCCCGGACGCCGCGCGGCTTGCCGGGCCCTCGGGCGTGCGGATTGCGGGCCTTAAAGCCGGGCGGTACCGGCTTTTTGTCGAGGTGCGTGACGGGCGCGGCGCGGCGGCGACGGCGAACATGCCATTCGAGGTGCGTTGAACGCGCTGGCTGCCGTGTTGGTGCAGGCCGCCGCTGCGTCAGCTCTCCTTTTGCCTGTGGACAGCTCGACTTGTCGTCAGAACGTATTGCATTGCTCGGCAAAACGGGGTAGCTCACGGGCCCTCGCCGCAGCAATGCTGTTGCGAGGTTGGTTTCCCGCCTGACGGGAAGCCGGGCGCCCGTAGCTCAGCTGGATAGAGCACCAGACTACGAATCTGGGGGTCAG
>QFQD01000034.1 GCA_003241485.1 Ancylobacter novellus | reverse complement strand
TGCTGAGGGACGCGGTTGCCGCCTGATCTCCCGCCCCGTTGGGCCGGTCGGGGTTGGAATGGCCGGTTGCGCCTGTTAATTCTCGCCGGGGCGTGGGATAAACGGGGCGGGGCCACAGGAATGCAGCGTCGAGGCATGTGGCTGCGGCCGAGGGCAGGCGCCATAATGGCGCTGTCCTTGGCCATAAGCGGCTGCGTCGCGCAGACCAGCCCGTCCCTGCCGCTGTTCGGTGCCTATTTCCCGTCCTGGCTGATCTGCGGCTTCTCGTCTATGCCTGCCTCGCCGCCGGCATCGGCTTTGTGCTCGCGCTTGCCGTCTACGGGCGCTGAGCCATGGCCGCTTCCGCCTATTCGCATAAGCGCAGCCTTCTCGGCACCAGTGTCGCCGCGCTCATCATCGTCGGCGCCATCGTGCTGGGCTGGCTCTATCTGCACCGCGCGGAGAACAACCCGCTCTCCGAGGATGCGGTGCTGACGGCGAACGTCATCAACATCGCCTCCACCGTGGCGGGGCGGATCGTCGCCCTTCCCGTGGCGGAGAACCAGAAGGTGACCAGGGGCGAGCTGCTCTTCGCCATCGACCCCGAGCCCTACAGGCTCGCCGCCGATCAGGCCCGCGCGGATCTGCGCTTCGCCGAGGCGACGCGCGACGGGCAGCGCCGCACCATCAGCGCCGAGCGCTCCAATGCCGCCATAGCCGCCGAACAGGTCACGCGGGCGCGCACCAATCTGGCGCTCGCCGAACAGACGCTCGCGCGCCTCACGCCGCTGCTGCCGAAGGGCTATGTGACGGCGCAGCAGGTGGACGATGCCCGCACCGCCCGCGACGATGCGCGCACCAGCCTTGCCCAGGCCAACCGGCAGGCGGAAGCCGCCGATAGCCTGGTGAGCACGCTTGACGCTTCCGACGCGCTGGTCGAGGCGCGCCGCGCGGCACTCGCCATTGCCGAGCGGGCGCTGGCCAACACCGAGGTGCGTGCCCCGCATGACGGGCGGATCGTCGGCCTCACCATCTCCACTGGCGAGATCGTGGCGCCGGGACAGTCCATCTTCACCCTCGTCAACACCGAGAACTGGTTCGCCAGCGCCTCCTTCCGCGAGACCGAGCTCCCCTCCATCGCGGTGGGCGACTGCGCGCGGGTCTACGCGCTCGCCGATCGTTCCCGCGCCATCGCCGGCACGGTGGAAGGCATAGGCTGGGGCGTCATCTCCGAAGACGTGGTCAACCTGCCGCGTGGCCTGCCCTATGTGCCGAAATCGCTGAACTGGGTGCGCATCGTGCAGCGCTTCCCGGTACGCATCCGGTTGATCGACCCGCCCGAGGACCTGATGCGCATGGGCGGCTCGGCGGTGGCGATCGTCAACCATGGCGAGCGCTGCTGATGGCGGCGGGCGCGCGCACGGACCGTTCCCTGTTCGCGCAGGCGCTGGCCGACCTCGCGCCGTTTCCCGGCCGCGCGGCGCTGACCTGGCGCATCGCGCTGCTCTGTGCGCTGGTCTGCGCCGTCTCCATGCTCTACCAGATCCCGGAAGCGGCGATCAGCTGCTACCTCGTCATCTTCCTGATGAAGCCGGACGCGGTGCAGAACATCGGCACCGCGCTGGGGCTGATCGTGCTGGTCACGCTGGTCGTCGCCTTCGTGGTGCTGCTGATCAACCTCACCATCGAATCCCCGCTGCTGCGGCTCTTGGCCATCGCGCTGGTGTCGTTCTTCTTCCTGTTCATCGGCGCGGCGAGCCAGCTCGGCGAGATCGGCGGCGTGATCGCGCTGGTCATCGCCTTCGTGCTGACGCTCATCAACATGGCGCCGGTGGGCGAGGCGGTGAGCTACGGCCTGCGCTACGCCTGGTATCTCGCGGCGATGCCGATGGCGATGATGGCGGCGTTCAACCTGGTGCTCGGCATCTCGCCGGTGCGGCTGCTGCGCGCGACGCTGCGCGAACGGCTCGCGGCCACCGCCGAGGCCATCGCCGCCGGAACGCCGGAAGAACTCACGCAGAAGCTGCGCGCCGACAATGGCGCGGTGGAAAAGCAGGCCGGCTTCGTGAAGGTGCTCGGCCTCGTCGGCGCCGCCGCCGCCGGCCAGGTGGCGCGGGACGTGCGGGCCTCCTACCGGCTGATGCTGGCGGCCTCCGGCCTGCCGGCGGACCTTCCCGCGGCGCGGCGCGAGGCGCTGGTCGGCGAGATCCGCCGCGCCATCGCCGCCCTCGACGCCGGCGAGCAGCCGCCTCCGCCCGCGCCCGCCGAGGGCGAAGCGAATGCCGCCGAGCGCGAGGTGCGGGCCGCGATGGCCATCATCGCCGGCGAGCCGGAAGGTGAGGTGACGCCCGCACCGAAGGCGCCGTTCTTCGCGCCCGACGCCTTCTCCAATCCCGATTATCAGCGCTTCGCCCTGAAGACGACAGCGGCGGCGGTGGCCTGCTATCTCATCTATGCCGGGCTCGACTGGCAGGGCATCCACACCGCCATGATCACCTGCTACGTCGCCGCGCTGGGCACCACGGGCGAGACGGTGCACAAGCTCGGCCTGCGCATCACCGGCTGCCTGATCGGCGCGGCGATGGGCCTTGCCGGCATCCTCTTCGTCATGCCGCAGATTGAGACGATCGGCGGGCTGATGGCGCTGGTGTTCGCGGGTACGCTGGTCGGCGCCTGGGTGTCGACGGGCAATGAGCGCATCGCCTATGGCGGGGTGCAGATCGCGCTCGCCTTCCTGCTCACCGTGGTGCAGGGCTTTGGCCCGACGCTGGACCTCGCCACCGCGCGGGACCGCATCATCGGCATCCTGCTGGGCAATGTGGTGGTCTACCTCATCTTCACGCGGCTCTGGCCGGTCTCGGTGGAGAGCGCGGTGCGGGCGCATCTGCACGCCGCGCTGGACGGGCTCAAGCGGCTGGCGGCGCTCGCACCGGAGCGGCGCCCCGGCGCCATCGCCGATGCCGCCATGCTGGAGAACGAGGTCGGCAAGGCTGCCGACGCGCTTGAACTCATCCCCTTCGAGCCGCCTGCCATCCGCCCGCGCGCCGAGACGCAGGCGATCCTGCGCGACGCTACTGACGAGATCAGCGCTCTGGCGCGCGACATCTATCTCGGCCGCGACGCGGGCGGGGCACCGGCGCGGATCGGCCGGCTGGAGGCGGCGTTGGCGCGATGAAGCGTTGTCTCCTCCTCATCTTTGGCCTTGCCCTGCTGCTCGCCGGCTGCGCCCCGAATGCGGCCAACATGACCTCGCCCGCCGCCGACAAGCCATGGGCGCCGAACGGCAAGGAGGACGGGTTGTGGAGTGCGCAGACGCAACCCTCGCCGGAAGCACCTTCCACACTGAACGGGGCGGCGGATTTTCGCGTGCCGGCAAATCCGCAGCTCGCGGTCATGCCGGTGACGCCGGAAGTCGAGCCCGACCGCAACTACACGCTGCCCGAACTGATCGACATCGCCCAGCGCAACAACCCCTCCACCCGCGCCGCCTGGGAGCGGGCACGCACGGCGGCGCTGGCGGTCGGCATGGTGGAGGCGACCTATCTGCCGCTGGTGACCGCCAATGTGATTGCCGGGCGGCAGACGGCGGAGACGCCGCTCGCCATTCCCGTCGGCACCCAGCGCTATTTCACCGCGACCTCGGAAGGCGTCTCGCCTTCCATCGCCCTGCAATGGCTGGTGTTCGACTTCGGCCAGCGCGCCGCCGTCGCGGATGCCGCCAAGCAGGGCGCCATTACCGCCAATGTGCTGTTCAATGGCGAGCACCAGAAGCTGATCTTCGACGTCACCCGCGCCTATTACACCTATGGCGCGGCGGTGGCGCGGGCGCGGATCGCCCAGCAGACGCTGCGCAATTCCATCGCCATCCGCAGCGCGGTCGAGGATCGGCTCGGCCGCGGGCTGGCGACCACGGTGGAAATGGCGCAGGCGCGCCAGCAGGTCGCCCAGTCGGAGCTGCGCCGGGTGCAGGCGGAAGGCCAGCAGCGCGACGCCTATCAGGCCCTGCTCGCGGCCATGGGGGTGAACGCGACACTGCGCCTCCATGTCGAGGATGCCGGGAGGCGCCGCCTGCCGGACGCGGCCAATGTGCCGCTGGATTCGATGATAAAGCTCGCTCTTGCGCAGCGGCCCGACGTCATCGCCAGCTATTCAGTGCTGCAGGCCAGCCAGTCCGGCATCAAGGCGGCGGAAGCCGAGTATTTGCCGAAAGTGTTCCTCGCCGCCGGCGCCGCCACCGGGCAGGGCAATTTCAACGCCAACGGCCTGCCCACCATCGGCCAGCAGGCCACGGGATCGGGCGTGCTCATCGGCGCCACCGTGCCGATCTACGATGCGGGCCTGCGCGCTGCCCAGCTCAAGCAGGCGCAGTCGCGCGCGGCGGCGGCGGAAAGCACCTTCCAGCGCACGCAGACGCTGGCCGTGACCGAGATCGTCGCCGCCAGCAACGCGCTGCGCACGGCGCTGGAATCCTACAAGGCCGCCAGCGCGCTCGCCAGCGCCGCCGCCACCACCTATGACGCGGCGCTGGAAGCCTATCGCAACGGCGTGGGCACGGTGACCGCGCTCACCGCCGCCGATAGCGGCCTGCTCGATGCGAAGCAGGCGCAGGCCGACGCTCATGCCGCCGCGCTCATCGGCGCGGCCAACCTCGCCTTTGTCGTCGGCGCCATGACCTCGCGCGAGGCGGTGCCCTAGCGCGCTCAGTTCCCGGCCGGCAGCGTGCGCAGCCAGGCAATGAGGGCGCTCACATCGTCGGGCGCGAGCTGGGCATAGGCCTTGGCCTGCATCGGCGCGGCGAGCTTGCGGCCGTCCGGCGTGATGCCCTCGACCAGCGCGCGGCGGATCTGCTCGTCGCTCCAGCTACCGAGCCCGCGTGGGGTGATGTCGGGCGCCACCACCACGCCCCACGGCCCCTCGAAGCGCGCGCCGCCCTTGCCGAGGCCGCCCGCGAGATCGGGTTCGCCATCGGCGCCGGGCGCGGAGTGGCAGCTGAGGCAGCGCGCCAGCGTGCCGAGATAACGGCCCTGCTCGGCCGGCCCGGCGCCCGGCGCGACGGGCTCGGCGCCGGGAACAGCGGCCGGCACGGAGGGCGGCGTCACATAGACCGGCGCGGCGACGGCGTTCTTTACCGGCGCCAGCGTGCGCAGATGGGCGACGATGGCGGCGAGATCGGCCGGCGTCAGCCCGGCATAGAACTCATAGGGCATGGCCGACGCCATCCGGCTGCCATCCGGGCGAAGCCCCTTCGTGATGGCGCGGCCGATGGCCTCGTCGCTCCAGCTGCCAATGCCGGTCTCGGGGTCGGGCGTGATGTTGGAGCCCTGCACCTTATAGGCCGGCGTCTCGATGCTGCGCCCGCCGGCAAACGGCTTGGCGGCGGGGCCCGGCGTGGTGTGGCAGCGCCCGCAGATCATCACGGCGTTGACGAGATAGGCGCCGCGCTCGCGCGGGGCGTCCTCCGTGCCGTGCGCCATCGCCGGCAGCAGCCCGGCGGCCAGCGCGGCGATGCGGATGAGTTTCATGGGTTCCCTCCCGGTGGTCTCGTTACTTCCCGGAATCTGCGTCCGGGCTTTGGTTCGTCGCGGCGGGCAGGACCACGAGACTGCGGGGACCGGCGCCGACGGGAATACGGGCGACGACGCGGGCGGCGGCGATCTCGACGATTCCCACCTCGTCCCCGGCCCAGTTGACCACGGCGGCACGGTGCGGGGAAAGCGCCACGATACCCTCGGGGTACTCGCCGATGCGCGGCCGCGCGGCGATGGCGTGCGAGGCGGCTTCGACGACCGCCAGCGTCCCGCTCTGCTGGTTGCTGACCAGCACGGTGTCGCCCTCCGGCGTCACCGCGACGCCATAGGGCATCAGCCCCACCTTGAAGCGGGCGGTCTCCTCCAGCTTCCCGGTGGAGATGACCGAGAGGTCGCCGCTCTGCACATTGGCGACATAGAGCCGGTCGCCCGTCGGCGACAGCGCGAGGGCGAAGGGCGCCCGTCCCGTCGGTATCGTCGCGCGGCGGCTCATCGTGGCGAGGTCGACGACGCTCACCTCATTGCTTTCGCGATCCGCGACATAGGCGCGGTTGCCTGCCGCGTCGACGACGAGGCCCGCCGGTGCGCGGCCGATGGCGACACGCCCGGTCTCCGCGCCGGTCGCGGCATCGACGCGGATGAGCGCATCCGCGCTCCAGTCGCTGACCAGCAGCGTGCGGCCGCCGTCCAAGGTAGCGATGCCGAAGGGCTCGCGCCCGACCGCGAAACTCGCCTCCACACGTCGCTGTGCGACATCGATGCGCGAGACGAGGCCGAGATCGGGATGCGTCACATAGAGCGTGCGCCCGTCCGGCGTCGCGGCGATGCCGGCCGGCACGCGCGGTACCGCGATCACGCCGCCGACGCGCGCCGGATCGGCATCGACCAGCGTGACTACGCCCGCCTGCTGCGAGACGACGGCCATGAGCGGGTCGGCATGCGAAGCCGCCGCCGCCGCGAGGAGCAGCCCCGCCACGAGGCCGGGCAGGGCCGGGCCCCTCATTTGCCGGTGGCCTTGAGCCTGAGCCCGTCCAGCCCCTGCCGGATGAAATCCGTCATCGCCGCGATGGCGGCCTCGTCATTGCGGTCCTCCGGCGGCTCATTGGTGGTGTCGGCGCGGTAGAAGCGCGCGCTCCAGCTCACCTCGCTTCCGTTCCCCGACGGCTTCACCTCGATGGTGGCGGTGTAGAAGCTGACCGGGATCGCCTCGGCATTCTCCTTGAGCAGGCGGTAGGAGATGCGCCGCTCTGCGGGGTCGACCTCGTCGAGCCCCTCGGTGATCTCGCCCTTCTCCAGTGTCAGCACACGCTCGGCGCCGGCGGCGTCGCCCCCGGTCGCGCTCACCTTCTTCACCAGCGGGTGCCAGTCACTGAGAGTGCCGAAGCTTGAGACGAGCTTCCACACCTGGTCGGGCGCGGCCGCGATGGCGGCGCTTTCATCCGCGCGCTGCGGCGTCGGCCCATGGGCGGCGAGGGGGGCGAGGCCAGCAGCCAGAAGGCCAAAAGCGAGCACGAGTTTTTGCAGCATTCCGGTTTCCTTGATGTCAGGCGGGAAGGCGCTCGGGACGGCGGCCGATCAGGGCGCCGAGGCCGAAGAGAAGGGCAAGGCATGTCAGCGCGAGCGCGGCGGGAAGCGGGGCGATGTCGACGCTGACCTCCACCGGCCGGGCGCGCGTCCCGGCCTCCATGGCGGCGATGAGCGATGAAGGCGCGCGCAGGGCTGCAAAGCCGAGGCCGGTCTGCGCGGCGAGCTGGCGCAGATAGGTCTCGCGCATGGCGCTGAGATGCTCGGTCCCCGTCGCGGCTTCGCTGCCCCAGGGCGCGTTGCGCGGATTCCAGCCGGCGCGCGAGGGCGCATCCTCCGGCGGCGGGCCGGAGCGGTTCTCCTGCGTCACGTCCTGTTCGCCATAGAAGCCGATCTCGCGCCCGTCCTCGTCGAATTTGGGGATGGGGGAGGGCTCGTTCGCGCCGACGCCGACCAGCAGGCCGGGAACCGCGCCCGGTTCGCCATCGAAGGCGGGCAGCGCGCCACCCGCCAGCGGCGGCGCCTCGTGGCCGTCGGTGAGGAACAGCAGATTGGCGTGGAGGCCGGCCGCCGCCGCGATCGCGGCATGCACGCCGCGCCCGACATAGCTGTCGCCCTCCCACGCCATGCGCCAGTCGAGCCCGTCAATGGCGCCGTCGATGGCGGCGAAGTTCTCGCAGACCTCGGCCGGCTCGAAGAGCAGGAAGCTGCGCCGCTCGCTGAAGATGGCGAGCCCCAGCCGCGACTGGCACGGCAGCGCGGCGAGCAGGGCGCGGGAGGCGCTCTTGGCCATCGCCAGCCGCGAGACGGGCTCGCCGCCGACCATGTAGTCGCGCACATTCATGCTGCCGGTGACGTCGATGACCAGCAGCACGTCGCGCGCCTGCCGGGTGAGCGCCATGCGCGGCACGGCGAGCGCGGCGACCAGCGCCAGCAGGGCCGTGCCGAGCAGCCAGAATCGCCAGTCGCGGACAAGGTTGCTGCGGGCCATCAGGGCAGCCCCCGCGGCAGGCCCGGCAGGTCGGTCCACAGCCGCTTGGCGGCTTCCGGTGGCAGTTCCTCGCCGGATGTCTCGATCTGCGGAAAGTCGCGCACCAGCCGCATGGCGATGTCGAGATTGTACTTGGCGTCCCAGAAGCCGGGGTCGAGCGCCAGCGCGCGGCGGTAGCCCTCCTTGGCGAGGCGGACCAGCGGCACGGCGGGATCGATCTCGTTGATCTCCAGATGCGAGAGGGCGGCGCGCAGCCGCGCATTGGACAGGTCGTAATAGGCGGCGGAGGCAATGGCGCGCTCACCCGCCGCCGCGATCCGGTTCATCAGCGGCTGCGCCTCGTCGAAACGGTCGCGGGCGGTGAGGAAGGCGAGCCGCGCGAACAGCAATTCGGGCCGGGCATCGGCGGCGACGGGAACATCGCGCCCGGCCGCGAGCGCGACGATCTCCGCATTGGCACGATGGTCGAGCCACAGGCGCGTGGCGAACGTGCCCGCGGCCGCGAGGGTGGCGACCAGCAGGGCGGAAAGGGTGAAGACGAGAAGCCGCTCGCGTGTCATGCCGCCCTCCGCTGGGACACGCTGGCCGGACGCACGGCCTGTGCTGGTAAGCCGCGCGCGAGGGTGCGCTCGGTGAGCTTGGCGGCCAGCAGCAGGCCGACCGCCGCGGCGGCGACGGCGAAGGCGGTGTGCGCGAGGTCGCGGCGGGGCACGCGCTCGACATAGGTGATGGGCCGCGTCTCCTGCCGGTCGATCTCGGCAATGGCCTGCTCGACCGCGCGCGGGCTGGTCGCCTCGAACGCCTCATAGGGCACGCCCAGGCTCTGCAGGAACAGATGCAGGTGCCGCTCGGGGTTGGCCTGCGGCGTGTCCTCGCCGGGGGGAGGCACCTCGAAGATGCCCTTGGCACCGCGCGAGCGCAGGAACAGCCAGTAGAGATGCACCGGCGTGCGTGCCACGGAATCGCGCAGCGCCTCCTGCACCCGCCGGTCGATCAGCGCCGCGCCGTCCGATACCAGCAGGATGGCGCGCGAGGTCTCGTCCGTGTCGTCGGCGAAGGAGGAAAGCGCCAGCGCAAGGCCGCGCCCGACATCGGTGAAGGCAAGGCCCGGCCGGTCGATGGCGGCGATGGCGGCGCGCACCACCTCGTGATGGTCGGTCAGCGGCAGCACCGGCATGGGCGAGGTGGAGAACGCGGCGACGCCGATGCGATCCTGCGGGCGGCGGGTGACGAACTCCGCCAGCAGGCGCTTGGCGACAACGGATTTCGCCTCCTGGTCCCCGGTCGGAGCGCGGTCGGCGAAACTGTTGTCCATGCTGGAAGAACGGTCGAGCAGCAGCACGAGATGCGCCCCCGTGCCCTGCCGCGCGATCGCCTGCTCGCGCCGGTGCAGGCCGGCGAGACCCAGCACAAGCGCGACCATGGCAATGACCCCGGCCATATGCAGGCCGGCGCTCATGGCCTTCGAGACCACATCATCCGGCACCAGCGTCGTGGCGGGGATGCCGCGCCGCACCAACACCGTCGCCGCGAGCGGCAGCAGGGCGAGAACGAGCAAAGCGAGCACGAGCGGATGGTCGACGCCCCAGTTGCGCGTCAGGCTTTCCGCCATCGCGTAGAGCGCGTTCATGCGCTGCCCCGCTCAACCGCGCGCAGGCGCCGCGCCAGCGCGACGAGTTCGCCCGGCGGCAGCTCGCCCGTCGCGCCGGCCGCGTCCTCGCCGAAGAAGACGCGGCGCGAGGCGGCGAAAAGGCGCTGCACCTCCTTCTCCACGGTCGCGAAGGCGGGATGGGCGGCGAAGAAGCCCGGCAGATCCTCGGTGAAGACGCCGCGTCCCGCCGTCGCATCAAAGGCGCGGTGCAGCGCCAGCAGGGCACTGCGATAGGCCGAGGGCGAGGGCGGATCCGACGCGCCCGGCAGGCTCGCCTGCACCGCGCGGGCAGCCTGCGCGAAAGGCCGGCGCGCGCGGCGGCCGAAGGGCGGCCACCCCAGTTGCCAGGCGAGAGCGGCGAGGGCGGCCAGTGCCCCGGCGAGCGCGAGCGTGAGCCCCAGCCGCGTGCGGCCGGTCGGGATCGGGCGCGGCGCGAGGTCCGGGCGCGGCGTCATCGCCGAGGCGGCCCCGGTGGAGACGATCTCGCGCAGAGGCGACATGAGGAAGGACCAGGCCGGCACGCGCAGCTCGATCCGCCGGTCGCCATCCATCGCCGTCAGCGCCATGGCGGGAATGTCGAGCCGGCGCGGCTCCAGCGGCGCGTAGAAGGTCTGGTAGGTCAGGTTCAGCGTGTAGCGCTGCACCTCGCCCTTGACGCCGTCATCCACCAGCGCGACGTCGTTCAGTTCGAGCCAGTAGTTCAGCGCGCGCGGGCGTGGCAGCGAGGCCGGATCGAGCCGGAACGGCGCGTCGAGCGCGATCTCGACCGTCAGCTCCAGCGTGTCGCCGATCACATGGCCGAAGGGGCGCGGCGCATAGAGGTCCAGCGAGCGCAGCTGGGCGAGTGCCGGCGTCGCCGCGACGAGGGCGAGGGCAAGCACGAACAGGCGGAGCGGCGCGGTCATCACCCCTCCATCAGCCGGCGGGCGAGGGCGTCGAGGTCGAGATTGTCCCTGAGCGCGACGCCGCGCAGGCCGCGCCGGGCGAAGGCGGCTTCCAGCGCCTCGCGGCGCGCGCGGGCCTGCCGCTGCCAGCGCTCGCGCAGCGCCGGCCGCATGAAGACGGTGCGCGAGGCGCCACTCTCCAGATCGGCAAGCTCGATGAAGCCCCAGCGCGGCAGGCCGTCCTCGACCGCGCTGTCGCTCACCATCACCGGCACCACGTCATGGCGCCACAGCGCGTCCAGCAGCCGCTCGATCTCGTCCGGCGGCATCAGGAAATCGGAGACGAGGAACACCAGCGCGCGGCGCGTCGGCAGGCGCTCGGCCGCCTCGAACAGGCCGGCGGCGCCGCATCCGGCGGCGCGTGCGCTTAAAAGGCGCTGGCGCACCTCGTCCTCCAGCCCGCGCCGGCGGGTGAAGGGCAGGCTGGCCGCCTCGCGCAGCCGCGCGTCGCAGCCGAACAGCGCGAAGCTGTCGCCGGAGCGCAAGGCGGAGAGCGCCATCAGCGCGCAGAACTCGGCCACCCGACCCGCCACCGCGTCGCCGAAGCGCATCGAGCCCGACAGGTCCACCAGCGCCGCCACCGGCACGGCACGGCGCGGGGCGTATTGGCGCACATGCAGATCGCCCAGCGGGTCGCGCAGCGAGGCGCGCAGGTCGATCCGCCGGGGATCGGGCTGGCGCAGCAGCGAGACATGACGGCGGAACTCGCCCTCCGTGCCGTCGCCATGGCCGGGATGCGCGCCGGGCAACACGCCCTGCGGCCGCCAGCGCAGCCGGTAGGGCAGGGGAGACAGCGGGGCTGGCGCTTCGCTCATGGCGCCGGCACCCGGGCGAAGACGCCGGCGATCAGCTCACCCACCAGCCGCTCGCGGCGCAGCTCATAGACCGGATCGACGAAGATGCGGTGCGCCATCACCTCGGGAAACACCGCGCGCACATCCTCCGGCACGATCATGTCGCGGCCTTCGAGCCAGGCCCGCACGCGGGCGGCGCGCACGAGATAGGACAGGCCGCGCGGGCTCGCCCCGCCCTGGATGAACCGGGCCATGTCCACCCCCTCGACGGCGATGCCGTGCTGGCGGGGATCGCGTATCGCGTCCCACAGCGCCAGCACATAGGCTTCCAGCGTCGGGCTGGCATGCACGCCGATCTGGATGATGCGGGCGACGGTCTCCAAAGCCTCGGGCTCCAGCACGCCGGGCTCGACATCGCGCAGCAGCACATCGACATTGTGGAAGCGCGGATCGAAAACGAGGCTGCGGCGTGCCTCGGCGTCGGTGGGCGTGCCGACCTGCACCTCCATCAGGAAACGGTCGCGCGCGGCGGCGGGCAGTTCAAAGGTCTCCTCGCGCTCCACCCGGTTGCGGTCGGCGAACACCTGCACATGCGGGAAATGGTATTCGCGGTTGAAGGCGGAGACCGAGCGCTCGGCCATCAGCCGCAGCAGCAGCGAATGCACCTGCGGCCGCGCGCGGTTGATCTCGTTGAAGAAGAAGACGGAGAGGTTCTCGCCCTGCTTGAGCAGCGGGCCGGGATCGATGCGCGGCTTGCCGTCCTCGCCGAGATGGGCGTGATAGATGAGGTCGGCGGGCATCAGGTCGATGGTGCCCTCGATCCGCTCGAACGAGCCGCCAATGGCACGGGCCAGCGCGCGCAGCAGCGTCGTCTTGCCGACGCCGACATCGCCTTCCAGCAGAACATGCCCGCGCGCGAAGGTGGCGATGGTCAGCAGGCGGATGACCCGCGCCTGACCCAGCACGACCTTGCCGATCTCGCCTTCAAAGCGCAGGGCACGGTCGCGCCAATCCGACAGGATGGCATCGGATTCGCGAACGAGGCGCATGCGGGACGTCCTTCCACCGTGCAGGGCGCGGCGCGTGGGCCGAACCCGAAGGGGGCACGGCCGACGCGACGCGGATGCGCGACGTCGACCGCGCCAGTTGCCCACTGCCGGGCGGGTGCCCGGAGGATCGCGGGGCGGACAGGAGAATGGCGTCCGCCCGCAAGTGGGTTCTCGAAACGAGTGGCCCGGAACGGAGGGGTCGCGACGAGCGCGCGTTCCGGCGGGCACTCAGTTGGCGGTCGGAATCTTGCTGACGTCGTATACGAACTTGCCGCTCTTCTGGAAATACTCGACGCGCTGGGCGTTGCGCGCTTCCATCGCCTTGATGGATTCAGACTGCTTGTTGACCTCTTTCGGGTCGTGCTTGGGGTCGTATTTCGAGCCGGCCACCTTCTCGGGATAGCCCGGCTTGGGTTCCCAGCAATTGCCCGGCGCCTTGCAGTTGGTGCCGTCATAGGCGGCGGCGCTGACCACCATGGCGAGGCCGAGCGCTCCGGCGCCGGCGAGGAGGCACGTAAACTTCACGCTGCGGTCGATCATGCTCATGGTCTGTCTCCTTGGGTTTCCATCGCTTCTTGTTGCCGGCGGGTTCAGCCCGCCGGACCACCGCACTGGGGAAGCAGCTCCTCGGCTGGCTCGATGTGCGGGGCGTTCGCGTCGAAGGGCTTGAATTTGCTGCGCTGTTCGCTGGTCAGCCAGACCGCGCCCTTCGGGTCGTCCTTGTAGACATGCCGGACCCAGGCCATGACGAGCAGCATCTCGTTCATGTTCAGCGCGCCGTACATCGGGCCCATCTGCCCGTTCGCGCCGCCGAAGATCGTCTCGAACAGGCCCTGGTCGGTCTCGTTCTTCGGATAGGTCCAGTAGGAATCGTTGAGGCCCGGCCCGATCTTGCCCTCGGCATAATGTCCATGACAGCCCGAGCACATGGACAGGAAGATCTCATGCGCCTTCGGCAAGCAGATCTGCTTCTCGTTGTAGATGTTTACGCCGGTCTGCAGGAAGGTCTTCACCGCCTCCGTATCGCGCCCTTCCTCCGGTGCTTCGGACAGATCCAGCGGCTGGCCGGTGACGGTGTTGGTCAGCATGATGGCGGCGTGGGCACCCCAGACGAGGGTGCCGACGGTGATGAGTGCCGCTGCCGTCTTCACAAGGGTTGTCGTTCGCATAGGACCTTCTTCGCGTCGGAACGGGGGAGGCCGGCGGCGGCGCGGGGCTGCCGGGCGTTCTCGGCTCAGCTGTTCGGCTTGAGCAGGGGGATGCCTTCCTCGACCAGGATGGCCTCGATCTGCGGGCGCGCCTTTTCCAGCGCGGCGTCGATCTCGCCGAGCAGCGCCGCGTCGTCCTTGCGCACGCCGATGGCCTGGTCGTAGTGCATGGGGATCGGCTTGCCGTTCGGCTGCTCGATGTCGGTGGAGATCACCGTCATGCGCAGCGCTGTCGGCGACTGCTTCACATAGCGGGCGACTTCCGGCGCGAAGGCGATCGCGACATCGGCTTCGCCGCTCGCCACCTCGGTCACCAGCCGGTCGCCGGGCACCTGGGTCCACTGGTTGCGGCGGGAGACGAAATTGACCAGCGAATACATGTAGGCCGCATTGTCCTCGAAGCGGCCGATGCGCTTCAGCATCGTTTCGGCCGGCGAGTAGAAGCGGACGGCGAAGCGCGTCTGGTCCTTGATCTGCTGGTCCTGCCAGTCGCTGGCGGTGATGTTGCGGTCCGCCTTGGTCACCAGCACGTAGCCGGTGCGGTAATAGGGCTTGGAGGTGAGCACACGCTCGTCGCCGACATCGACGCCCATGACCACGTCGCAGTTCTTCTTGTCGAGCTGGTCGCGCACCAAATAGATGCCGGGCTTGTCGTTGCGCACGAAGGTGAGCTTGCGGCCCATGGTTTCGGCCAGCACCTTGGCGATGCGGTCCTCGAAGCCGGTCGAATCCTTCTCCGAGAACGGCGCCTCGACAGTGGAGGCGCACACGCGCAGTTCATTCGCAGCGGCGGCGGGGGCCTGCTCGGGCGCCACCGTGGCGGCGCTGGCGAGGCCGGCGAACACGACGCTGGCGGCGACGAGCGCGGCGCGGCCGATCCGGCGTCGGCTCCCGGCGGGACGGTGAGAGGTGGAAGGCGACATGGATTGTTCCTCCTTCGCGCGGTCGGCCGCCAAGCTGGCTGACGCGCGGGAACGGGATGAGACGGGGCTGCGGGGAGGTCGCCTGACGGGGGCCCGGCACATGGTGCGCCCGTCAGGCGAGAGCCGCGCGCGATGGCGCGTGGAGCGTCAGCCGCCCGAACGGATGATCTCGTTCGAGTATTCGCCGAGGTTCGGGTCGTCATAGGGGCTCTTGCCGTCGAGCGAGAACACCATCACGCCGCCACCCATCTGGGTGTAGTGCTGGAGCTGCTTGAAGGCGCCCACCGAGCCGAGGCCGGCGGTCGGGTCGTTGAGGTCGAACACCAGGCCCACGCCCGGCCAGCCACCGACGCCGTAATAGATGGCGACGTACTGCGTGCCGTTATGGGTGTAGGTCATGGGGTGGCCGATGACGCCCGAGGGAAGCTTGAACTTCCAGAGCAGTTCGCCGGTGTCGCTGTCGCGGGCCTTGATGAAGCCGTCCAGCGTTCCGTAGAACATCACGCCGCCAGCGGTGGCGAGCGTGCCGCCCCAAGCCGCGAAGCGCTCCATCACTTCCCACTTGTACTTGTTGTTGATGGCGTCATAGGCCTTCACCTGGCCCAGGCCCTCATATTTCTGCCGGTCGCCCTTCGGGCCGGGATACATCCACAGCGTCGCGCCGACGAAGAACTGGCCCGCGCGATAGGGCAGCATGAACGGTTCCCAGTCCATGCAGATGTGGTTGATGCCCATGAAGAAGGACTTGCGCTGCGGATCGTAGGAATCGTGGCCCTGGTTGTGATAGCCCATGGCCGACGGGCAGATGTCGCGGCCCTTGTGGTCCATGCGGGTCGCGTATTCCGGATCGCGCTGCGGCAGGCCGGTCTTGAGGTCGACCTGCTTCACCCAGTTGACCGTGTCGTCGATCTTGTCGGCGGAAACGAGGTCGCCGTTCTCGCGATCGAGCGTGTAGACGATGCCGTTACGGTCAGGATGGGTGAGAAGCTTGCGCATCTTGCCCGTCTTGTCCTGCTGCTCGGAGAGCATCATGACGTTGACGCCGGCATAGTCCCATTCGTCATGCGGGGTCTTCTGGTAGCCGAACTTGGCCATGCCGGTGTCGGCGTCGCGACCCCAGATGGTCATCGTCCACTTGTTGTCGCCCGGACGCATGGTCTCGTTCCACGGCGCCGGGTTGCCCGAGCCGTAATAGAACAGGTTCGTGCCGGGGTCGTAGGCGTACCAGCCCCAGTTGGTGCCGCCGCCGATCTTCCAGGCCTCGCCTTCCCACGTCGCCTGCCCGAGGCCCTTCTGGCCGTAATGCGGGTTGGCGCTGTTGAAGTCGTCGCCGAGGCGCACCTCGTTGTCGGGGCCGGTGGCGTAGGCGCGCCACTTCTGCGCGCCGGTGGCGATGTCATAGGCGGTGACGTAGCCGCGCACGCCGAGCTCCGCGCCCGAGGAGCCGATCAGCACCGTGTCCTTCACCACATAGGGCGCGATGGTGAGCGTGGAGCCGACCTTGATGTCGGAGTTCTCCAGCTTCCAGTATTCCTCGCCGGTCTCCGCCTTGAGCGCGACGACATGCCCGTCGAGCTGGGTCTTGATGATGAGCGGGGGCACGGTGCCGTTGCCGGGCCAATAGGCGAGGCCGCGGTTGACGACGTCGCAGCAGGCCACCGCGCGGGCGGTCGGGTTCTGCTTCGGCTTGTGCTGCCACAGGATCTTGCCGGGCTCGGCAAGGGAGACCGCGAAGGTCGTGTTCGGGAACGGGGCGTGGATGTACATCACCCCGTCGACGACCAGCGGCGTTCCCTCATGCCCGCTGAGGACACCGGTCGAGAACGACCAGGCAGCCTTGAGCTGCTTGACGTTCTGCTTGTTGATCTGGTCGGCCTCGCTGTAATTGTTGGCGCTGTAGTTCTTGCCGGTCATCGGCCAGTTGTCGGTGCTCTTGGACAGCTCGACGAGCTTGTCGTTCGCAGCCGCCGGCGCCGTGGCGCCGAGGCTGACCGCGGCCGCCAGTGCGGCGGCGACGGTGAGCGCGGACACCGAAGAGTACATTCGGCTCATTGGGTCTTCCCTCGCGTTTCCAATTCCCAGGTCGTCCTGCATCCCCCCGTGGTCGAACCTCGGGGTGCCGCGAACTCTTTGCTTTCTTCATGTCGAGTTGGCTGAAGTGCATCCCGTTTGCGGTGCACTTCAAACAGTGAGAAATTCTCTTATGATCTTCTAATTATTGGTATTGGCGCATTCCAATTCTTCGACACGACAGTCGTCCCTGTCTCTAGGTGAGTTGGTAATTCGGATCGGGAACTTTTCCCCGGACGTTGGGTATTGCGCCAATACTGCGCTGAACCCTTGCCGTGGCCCCAACAAAGTGCTTCCATTTCAGGGGGTTGGCGCGCGCGTAGCGCCGCCGTCCGTTGCCGGCGGACGTTCGGGCGGCGTTTCCGCTGGCCTCAGGGGAATGTTCAAAACTGCAAGTAGTGGCGCGTCAAATAAGAAAGTCATAAGTAGAAATGGAAAGCGCTCTGCCAACACTGTCCCTGCCCCGGCTCTCCCGCGCGCTTGCCGGCGCCGGGCTGGCCCTCGCGCTGGCGGGCTGCCCGAGCGAGGCGCCGCCCGAGCCGCGCGAGCGGGTCGCCGCGCCGGCGCGCGACGATGCGACCCGCTCGGCGCTGGCGCGCAAGACCTGGCTGCAGCCCACCGATTCGGACGATCCCGATGTCTGGCTGGCGAGCCGCGACGCCGGGCACGATGTGGCGCCCGGCGCGCCGGGGGTGGCGGCGTGGCGCGCCATTCTCACCGATGCGGATGCGCGTTTCGGCGAGACCGACCGCATGATCGCCAACCGCGCGGTGCAGCTTGAGGCGATGCTGCAGGAGATTCGCGTGACGCAGAGTGCTCGCGAGATCATCGCTGATTTCGTCCCGCTGGCGGCGAAGGGCTCGCGCAGCGGATTCAGCGATCTGTGCCAGCACTATTACAATCTGCGCGTTCAGGGGCTGACGCGCGAGGCGGCGCTGGCCGTGCTGCGGCGCGAGGCGCCCCGGCCCTCAGACGATGCGCCGCCGGCGGGGGAGGGCACGCCATGAGGCGCATCGCCACGCCGCGCGCCGGGCATGCAAGGTGCCATAGTTCTGCGCCGGTCCGTCCTGCGCGCGTGCCGTTACGGACCTGCCGGTCCGCCTGCTGCTTTCCAAGGAAGGTGTCCGCTTCATGATGAGCGTTCTTGTCATCGACGATCACCCCATCGTGCTGCAGGGCTGCCGCCGCCTGCTGGAGGACTGGGGGGTGGAGCGGGTGCTCGAAGCGGGCACCGTGCTCGCCGGCTACCGGCTGTTCCGCCGCGAGAAGCCGGACATGGTGATCGTCGATCTGGCGCTGCACGGCAGCGGGCTCAGCGGCATTCTGCTGGTGCGCCGGCTGCGTGCGCAGAATGCGCGCATCCCCATTCTGGTCTTCTCCATGCACGGCGATCCCGTCATCGCCAGCCGCGCGCTGGAGGCCGGGGCCGATGGCTATGTGCTGAAGGATACCTCATCCGGCGCGCTGATGGAGGCGTTCGAGCGCGTGCGGCGCGGCCAGCCCTATATCAGCCACGAACTGGCGATGCAGGTCGCGCTGCTGGGCGCGCGCAAGGACACGCCGCTGGCCGACGTCACCCAGCGCGAGCTTCAGACTCTGGCGCTGCTCGCCGATGGACGCGACTACAGCCAGATCGCCGAGGAACTGGGCGTGAGCTACAAGACGGTGGCGAACACCTGCTCTCAGCTCAAGGCGAAGCTGGGCGCCACCACGCTGCCCGATCTGATCCGCCGCGCCATCCAGTATGTCGAGACCTCGCCCGGCGCGGCGAACCGGGCCGGCCGGCTGATGTGAGGCGTCGCGGGCCCGCGCCGGCCCGCGACCTGATCGCCCGGATTTTGCAACGGAGATAAGGCCGATCCGCGCGTCAGGCGCCACGGCCCACATCTACCTTTGGCTCGCGCGACAAAACCACTTGACAAAAAGGGGGCTACACGAGAGCCTAACAAAAGAGCGGCGGGCAAAGATGCCTAATGTCGCGGCAATTTGGTGAACATTTCCAACGACGGCGTGTTTAGCGCTGCGGGTTGGTGGCAAAGACGCCCACGGTCTGACGACCGGAGGGCGTTTTTTGTTTTTGTCGGAGCGAAGCGTGTCGCAGCACTTCCGCATAGGGGTCATGTTCTCGACCACGGGACCCTACAGCATCGTCGCCCGTTCCATGCTGAACGGCGCGCTGCTGGCGGTTGCCGAGCAGCCGGCCGCGGATATCACCATCGAGCCGGTGGTGGTGAATCCGGGCGGCGATCTCGCCAGCTATGCCGCGCTCAGCCGCGACCTGCTGCATGAGGGCATTCGTCACGTCGTCGGCTGCTACACTTCCTCCAGCCGCAAGGAAGTGATCCCCTGCTTCGAGAAGCATGACGCGCTGCTCTGGTATCCCTCCCATTATGAGGGGTTCGAGAGCTCCAACAACGTCATCTACACCGGCGCCTCGCCGAACCAGCACGTTCTCCCGCTCGTCGATCATGTGCTGGCGACCATCGGTTCGAGCGCGTTCTGCGTCGGCTCCAACTATATCTGGGCGTGGGAGAACACCCGCATCTTCCGCGAGGCGATGACCGCGCGCGGCGCCCGGGTGCTGGCCGAGCGCTATGTCGCGGTCGGCGACACGGAGATGGACCAGGTGGTCGAGGCCATCCTCGAAGCCCGGCCCGCTTTCGTGTTCAACAATCTCATTGGCACCAGCAACTATGCCTTCCTGCGCAGCCTGCGCGCGGCCTGCGTCACGCGCGGCATCGACCAGCCCCGGGTGATCCCGGTGGTGAGCTGCACGCTGTCCGAGCCGGAGCTGGAGGAGATCGGTGCGGACGCGGTGGACGGGCATCTGAGCTCCAGCGTCTATTTCTCCTCCCTCGCCACGCCGGCCAATGAGGCCTTCACCCGCGCCTATCGCGCGATGTTCCCGCAGGGACCCTCCACCTCGGCGGATGCGGAAGCCTCCTACATCGCGATGAAGCTGCTCATTCTCTCGCTGGCGGAAGTGGGGACGGACGATGTCGAGGCGGTGAAGGATGCCGCCACCCGCCAGCATCTCATCGCCCCGCAAGGCGAGGTGCACATCGATCCCCAGACGCTCCACGCCTATCTGACGCCACGAATAGGTCGTTCAAACGCCTCGTCGCGCTTCGACATTCTCGTCGAGGCGCCGGGCCCGGTCCGGCCCGATCCCTATCTTGTCCAGTCATCGCCGCGCTACGCGGTCGCGACCCGCAGCCCTTCACTGAGAGTGGTAAAGTGATGGCTCCTCGTCTGCTGCAAAACTTCAATGGCGGCCGGGCGTATATCGTTACGTCCAACCACACGGCCGTGGAGGCGCTCGAAAAGACGCTGGGCAAGCTCGGCGTCGCCGCCAGCTACCCCGCCCTTGTGGACGGGTGCGCGGATATCGACATCGGCGCGCTGCAGGCCGAGCGCGACATCCTGTTCATCGACGGCGACCTCGACAACCCGGTCGCGCTCGACATCAATGCCGGCTCACGCCAGCCGCCGGTGCCGGTCATCGGCCTCGTCGGGGTCGAAGCGCCGAGCCGGCTCAAGCACCTGATCAATCTGGGCGCCTCGGCTTTCCTGCGCAAACCCGTGCAGGGCGCGGCGGTCTACACGGCCCTGTTCCTGGGCATCAACCAGTTCCTGTTGCGCGGCGATCTCCGGACGCGGCTCGACGACATGGATCGCCGCCGGCGCGGTCGCCGGGCGGTGGTTAAGGCCATCATCGCCCGTATGACCGCCACGGGCGTCGATGATGACGAGGCTTATGAGTGGCTTCGTCGTGAAAGCATGCGCTCGCGGCAGACTCTCGAAGATTTCTGCGAGGCCTTTTTGAAGGCGAGGGCGGAAGCCCTCGATGAACCGACGCAACTCCAGGTGCCGGAGTCTCGCGTGGGACGAATATAACCTTTCACAGGAGAATAAAATGTCTGGGAAGACCATGCGGGGGCTGCGTGTCGCGGCCCTCTCGGGGACGCTTTTGCTCAGCGTCGCCAACGCTTTCGCCGCCGATCCCATCAAGCTCGGCGTCCTTGAGGACCAGTCCGGCGACTTCGCCGCCGCCACCATCGGCAAGGTGCACGCCATCCAGCTCGCCGCCGAGGAGATCAACAAGGCCGGCGGTATTGATGGCCGCCCGCTGGAACTGGTGATCTACGACACCCAGTCCGACAACACCCGCTACCAGGAATTCATGCGCCGCGTGCTGCAGCGCGACAAGGTCGACGTCGTGTTCGCCGGCTTCTCCTCCGCCTCGCGCGAGGCGTATCGCCCGATCGTCAACCAGTTCGACGGCTTCGCCTTCTACAACAACCAGTATGAAGGCGGCGTCTGCGACGCCAACATGGTCGTCACCGGCGCGGTGCCCGAGCAGCAGTTCTCCACGCTCATCCCGTGGATGATGGAGAAGTACGGCAAGAAGGTCTACACGCTCGCCGCCGACTACAATTTCGGCCAGATCTCGGCCGAATGGGTGCGCAACATCGTCAAGGAGCACGGTGGCGAGATGGTCGGCGAGGACTTCATCCCGCTCGGCGTGTCGCAGTTCTCCCAGAACATCCAGAACATCCAGAAGGCCAAGCCCGATTTCGTGGTGACGCTGCTGGTTGGCACCGCGCAGGCCTCCTATTACGAGCAGGCCGCGTCCGCCAATGTGAACCTGCCGATGGCCTCCTCGGTCAATGTCGGCCAGGGCTATGAGCACAAGCGCTTCAAGCCGCCGTCGCTCAAGGACATGTACGTCACCACCAACTACATCGAAGAGATCGACACGCCGGAATCCAAGGCGTTCGTCGCCAAGTTCAAGGCGAAGTTCCCGGACGAGCCCTATGTGAACCAGGAAGCCGAGAACTCCTATCTCGCGGTCTATCTCTACAAGCAGATGGTGGAGCGCGCGAAGTCCACCAAGCGCGAGGACCTGCGCAAGGAGATCGCCAAGGGCGATGTCTGCATGGACGCGCCCGAGGGCAAGGTGTGCCTCGATCCGAAGAGCCAGCACATGTCCCACACCATCTATCTCGCCAAGGTGGGCGCGGATCACTCGATCTCTTTCCCCAAGGTCTGGCAGGACATCAAGCCCTACTGGCTGGGCGAGGCCGGCTGCGACCTGACCAAGAGCGACCCGAGCGCGCAGTACACGCCCTCGAACCCGCCGCCGAAGAACTGATCGGTCCTCCGATCGCTCTTTGACCCCTTCGCGGGAGGCCCGCCGCACCGGCACCTCCCGCGCGTTGTCCCGGCCGACCCCCCTCCGTGCCGGGACAACCTTTTCCTCCAGACCAGGGCCGCCGCCGATGGATGTCGGAACTCTAGCCTTCTCCGCGCTCTACCAGTTCGGCGACGCCTTCGCCTTTCTGGTGCTGTCCGCCTGCGGCCTTGCCGTCATCTTCGGGATGATGGGGGTGATTAATCTGGCGCATGGCGAATTCATCATGTGCGGGGCCTATGTCACCGTCTCCGCCGCCCATGCCGGGGTGCCGCTGCCACTCGCCATCGCCATCGGCGCGATCGTGTCGGGCGCCGTGGGCGCGGTGGTGGAGATACTGGTGATCCGCCATCTCTATGAGCGGCCGCTCGACACCATCGTCGCCACATGGGGCATCAGCCTCATCGCCACGCAGGGCACGCTGATCGTGCTCGGCTCCACCATGGCCGGCGTGGGCACGCCTTTCGGCAGTTTCCAGATCGGCGCCTATTCCTACTCGCTGTACCGCGTCGTGCTGTTCGTCATGGCGCTGGCGGTGCTGGCGGGCCTCTACGCGCTGTTCAACTGGACGCGCTTCGGCGTCATGGCACGCGCCACCATCCAGGTGCCGCACATGGCCGCCGCGCTCGGCATCGACACGCGCCTCGTCTACAGCCTGACCTTCGCGCTCGGCGCCGGCCTCGCCGGCCTTGCCGGCGGCCTTTACGCGCCGACCATGACGCTGGTGCCGACCATGGGCACCACCTTCATCATGGAAGCCTTCGTCACGGTGGTGGTCGGCGGCGCCGACGTGTTCCTCGGCACCGCGCCCGCCGCCGCCGTGCTGGCGATCGTGAAGGCCACCATGACCTCCTGGTACGGCCAGCTGTTCGGCCAGATCGGGCTGCTCCTCACCGTCATCATCGTCATCCGGGTCCTGCCGCGTGGCATTTCCGGCTTCCTGCTGCGCGAGCGCGCCTGACCTGGACACGAGAAAAGCACCATGAACGCGCTCTCCCGCTTCTTCTCCCGCCTGGAAGGCCCGCAGACGCTGGGCCGCGGGCCCGGCTTCTGGGCCGGCTTCCTCATCGTGCTGGCCGGCGCCTGCGCCTACCCGCAGTTCTCGGACGGCTACACCGTCGGCAACACCGTGTACTTCTTCACCTGGATCTTCATGGCGCTCGGCCTGTGCCTGATCTGGGGCTATGGCGGCTCGCTCAGCTTCGGCCAGACGGCGTTCTTCGGCATCGCCGGCTACAGCTACGGCATCCTCACCATCAATTTCGGCGCGGCCTACGGCTTCACCCTGGTGGCGCTGGTGGGCGCGGTGGCGGTGGCGGCGCTTTTCGCCGCGCTGCTCGGCTATTTCCTGTTCTTCGGCCGCATCTCCGGCGTGTTCCTCGGCATCGTCACCCTCTCGGTAACGCTGGTTCTGGAGCGCTTCATGGCGCAGACCGCCGGCCCGGAATGGAAGATCGGCGCGGCCCGGCTGAACGGCTTCAACGGCATGAGCAACATGCCGCCGCTGACCATTCCCTGGCCGGGGGGCGACATCGTGCTGTTCCCGGACGTGCAGCTTTATTACGTCGTGCTGGGCCTCTTGGTCGTGATCTATCTCGGCCTGCGCATTCTGGTGAACTCGTCCTTCGGCAACATTCTCGTCGCCATCCGCGAGAATCCCGAGCGGGCCGAGATGCTGGGCTACGACATCCGCAAATACCAGCTCGGCACCTTCGTCATCGGCGCCGCGCTCGCCGGGCTGTCGGGCGTGCTCTACACCTCATGGGGCCAGTACATCACGCCCTCCAGCATGGGCATGACCGCCGCCGCGCTGCCCATCGTCTGGGTGGCGGTGGGCGGACGCTCCGACCTCACCACGACGCTCGTCGGCACCGTGACCGTGCTCGCCGTGTTCCAGGCCTTGACCATCCATGGCAGCCAGTACGCGCTGGTGGTGATGGGGGCGATGCTGGTGCTCACCGTACTCCTCGCCCCGCGCGGCCTCATCTTCGCGCTGGCCGCGCTGATCGCCCGTCCCTTCGCCAGCCGCGCCTCGAACGGCCAGTCGGGAGACGCCTGATGTCGCTCCTCGAAACCCGCGCCCTCAACAAGCGCTTCGGCGGCCTGCACGTCACCAACAATGTCGACCTCGTGCTGGAGACAGGCCAGATCCACTGCCTCATCGGCCCGAACGGCGCCGGCAAGTCGACGCTGTTCCGGCTGATCCTCGGCGAGCATCTGGCGAATTCGGGCGCCATCCTTTTTGCCGGCGAGGACATCACGCGCCTCAAGCCGTTCCAGCGCATCCGCCGCGGCATGAGCGTCAAGTTCCAGGTGCCGGGCATCTTCAAGGCGCTGAGCGTGCGGCAGAACCTTGAGATCGCGATGCAGCACCATTACCCGCCCGCGACGCTGGGCGAGGAGATCGACAAGCTGCTCGTCTTCCTCAACCTCGCTGCTGATGCCAAGCGCCTCGCCGGCAATCTCAGCCACGGCCAGAAGCAGTGGCTGGAGATCGGCATGGCGATCAGCCTCAAGCCGCGCCTGCTGCTGCTCGACGAGCCGACCGCGGGCATGTCGCCGGAGGAGACCCACGCCACCGGCGAGATGGTCAAGCGCCTCAACAGCGAGGGCATGACCGTGCTGGCGGTGGAGCACGACATGGCCTTCGTCCGGCAGGTCGCGCAGCAGGTCACGGTGCTGCATCTGGGCAAGGTGTTCGCGCAGGGCTCGATCGACGAGATCGTCGCCAATGAGGACGTCGCCGCGATCTATCTCGGCCAGACCACGGCACACGCGCAGACCGGGGGCGTTAATGCGTAAGGAAGTCATGCTCTCGACCGTCGGCCTGCGCGCCGGCTATGGCGGCAAGCCCGTGCTGCAGGGGCTCGACCTCAGCGTGCGCGAAGGCGAGATCGTTGCCGTCATCGGCCGCAACGGCGTCGGCAAGTCGACGCTGATGAAGAGTCTCATCGGCCTCGTGCCGGCGATGGACGGCTCGATCATCTATCGCGACAAGCCGATCGAACAGCTCTCGGCCTTCCGGCGGGCCCGGCTCGGCATCGGCTATGTGCCGCAGGGCCGCGACGTGTTCCCCCGCCTCACCGTGGCGGAGAACATCGCCGTCGGTGCCATGCGCCGGGGCAGCGTCCCGGAGGCGGCGCGCGAGCGGGTGCTGGGTTATTTCCCGATCCTGCGGGAGCGCTGGGCGCAGCGCGCCGGCACCATGTCCGGCGGCCAGCAGCAGCAGCTCGCCATCGCCCGCGTGCTGGTCGCCGACCCCTCGCTGATCCTGCTCGACGAGCCTTCCGAGGGCATCCAGCCCAACATCGTGCAGGACATCGCCCGCATCATGGTCCAGCTCAACAAGGACACGGGCGTCACCGTGGTTCTGGTGGAGCAGAACATCGACATGATCCGCGCCATGGCGCAGCGCTGCTACGTCATGGACAAGGGCCGCATCGTCGCCGAACTCGAGCGCGACGCGCTCGCCGACGGCGAAGCCATGCGACGCCACCTCGCCGTCTGATCGCGAAAGCCAGTTTCCAAGGAGAACATCATGTCCTGGCTCGAGAACTCCATCATGGCTCGCAAAGGCCTCGCCAAGGGCCAGGCGGGCGCGTCCCACTCCCTCACCGAGGCGGAGCAGGGCACGTATCACTATGTCTACGGTCCCTATGTGGAGCCGGCGCTGAAGGTCGATCCGGGTGCGGTGGTCGCCGCCGAGACGCACGACGCCTTCGAGGGCAAGATCAAGAACGAGACCGACAACCCGCTCGATATCCTGAACTTCCCCTATCTCAACCCGCAGAACGGCCCGATCTACGTCAATGGCGCGGAGAAGGGCGACACGCTGGCGGTCTACATCAAGAACATCGTGCCGCGCGGCGCGCAGCCGGTCGGCACCACGCTCATCATGCCGGATTTCGGCGGCCTCGTGCCGACCAAGGACACGGCGATGCTGAATGCGCCGCTGCCGATCAAGGTCAAGAAGCTGCATGTCGATGCCGAGACCGGCACCAAGTGGAGCGACAAGATCACGCTGCCCTACGTGCCGTTCATCGGCACCATCGGCACCTCGCCGGAGATCGAGGCGATCACCTCGCTGCAGCCGGACTATTACGGCGGCAACATGGACCTGCCCGATGTCGGCATCGGCGCGGTCATCTACCTGCCGGTCAACATCAAGGGCGGCCTGCTCTATCTCGGCGACTGCCATGCCACGCAGGGCGACGGCGAACTGTGCGGCGTCGCGCTGGAGCACCCGACCGTCACCACCATCCAGATCGACCTCATCAAGGGCTGGACCATCGGCACGCCGCGCCTGGAGACGCAGGACTTCATCATGTCCATCGGCTCCACCCGCCCGATGGAGGACGCCGCCCGCATGGCCTATCGCGACCTCATCCGCTGGATGGCGGCCGATTACGGCTTCGACGAGATCGAGGCTTACATGCTGCTGACCCAGTGCGGCCGGGTCCGCGTGGGCAACATGGTGGATCCCAAATACACGCTGGGGGCCTCCATCCTGAAGTCGTACCTCAAGCCCTGATCGCTCGCGGCAAACGCCCTCTCCCCGGTGGGAGGGGGCGGAACCGAGGCCCCGCCTCGCGCCGCACCCGCGCTCGCCTCATCAGCCTGCCTGGCACGCCGGCTTTCCCCTCGAAGGGAGAGCACGGCCCTGCCTTGCCCGGAGAACCGCCATGTCCAGCCTGCTCAAGGTCGCCACCGTCCAGTTTGAACCGACGCTGTTCGAGAAGGAGCGCAACATTGCACGCCTCCTCGACATGGTGGCGCAGGCCGCGCGGGAGGGCGCGAAGCTGATCGTGACACCGGAAATGGGCACGACCGGCTATTGCTGGTTCGACCGCGCGGAAGTCGCGCCCTTCGTCGAGCCGGTCCCCGGTCCCACCACGGACCGGTTCGCCGCGCTGGCGCGCGAGCACGACTGCTTCATCGTCGTCGGCATGCCGGAAGTCGATCCCGACACCAACCTCTACTTCAATTCCGCCGTGCTCATCGGCCCGCAGGGCGTGGTCGGCACGCACCGCAAGACCCACCCCTATATCGCCGAGCCGAAATGGTCGGCGCCGGGCGATCGCGGCCATCAGGTGTTCGACACGCCGATCGGCCGCATCGCGCTGCTGGTGTGCATGGACATCCATTTCGTCGAGACCGCCCGTCTCGTCGGCCTCGGCGGCGCGGACATCATCTGCCACATCTCCAACTGGCTGGCCGAGCGCACCCCCGCGCCCTACTGGATCACCCGCGCGGTCGAGAACAGCTGCTATCTCATCGAGGCCAATCGCTGGGGGCTGGAGCGCACCGTGCAGTTCTCCGGCGGCAGCTGCGTGATCGGGCCGGACGGCACCCTTGAGGCGGTCATCGACGGCGGCGACGGCATCGCCTGCGTCGAGATCGACCTTGAGCGCGCCCGCGCCCGCCGGGTGCTCGGCGAGAGCGTGTTCGAGCAGCGCCGGCCCGAGCTTTACATGGAGCTGCCGACGGGCACGCTCGGCTGGAACCCGCTCGACTTCTTCAGCCTCTATGGCCACCGCCCGTTGCCGCCCGGCCGGCGCTCGCGCGTCGCTGTCGCGCAGTTCGCTCCCGGCGGCGATGTCGCCGCCAATCTCGCCCGCATCGAAGAAGTGGCCGCCACCGCCGCGCGCGAGGAGGGGGCCGAACTCGTTGTCTTCCCCGAACGCGCTGTCACCGGCCTCGACGCGCCGGACGCGGTGCGGCTCGACGGGCCGGCGGTCGCCCGGCTGGTCACTATTGCCGCCCGCCTTCGCCTCCACATCGCCGCCGGCTTCGCCGAGGAGGACGACGGCACGCTCTACAACAGCGCCGTGCTGGTCGGCCCGCAGGGCGTGATCGGGCGCTACCGCAAGACCCATCTCGACGCGTCGGACCACAATTGGGCGACGCCCGGCGATGAGTGGGGCGTGTTCGACACCGCCTTCGGGCGCGTCGGCCTGCTGATCGGCCACGACGCCGCTTTCCCCGAGGCCGGGCGCGTGCTGGCGCTGCGCGGCTGCGATCTCGTGCTGTGCCCGGCCGCGCTGCGCGGCAAGCTCACCGCGCCGCATGCCGGCAGCGCGGTGGCGCAGAACTACCCGATCCCGACCGGCGCCGACCCGCACCACTGGCACCTGATGCGCGCGCGCGCCGGCGAGAACAACGTCCACCTCGCCTTTGCCAATGTGCTCGACGAAGCGTCCGGCTATCTCGGCAAGAGCGGCGTGTTCGGGCCGGACACCTTCGAGTTCCCCCGCCGCGAGGCCATTCTCGGGGAAGGCGAGGGCGTCATCGCGGCCGAGGTCGACACCTCGAACCTCGACACGCGCTACCCCACCAATGTGGTGCGGCGCAAGGATCTGGTGACGATGCGCCAGCCGCACCACTACGTGCCGCTGATCCGCCAGAGCTAGGTCGGGGCGCGGGCCGACGAGCCTATGCGGCGAGCTTGGCCCGCAGCACCATGCCGAACAGGTCGCGCGGCTCGTCGGGGTCGGCGAGCAGGTCGAGTTCGTCGAAGAAGCGCGTGCCGGCCAGGCGCTCGCGCACATAGCGCAGCGCCGAGAAGTCCTCGACCGCGAAGCCGACGGAATCGAACAGGGTGATCTGCCGGTCCGCCCGCCGCCCCGGCGCGGTGCCGGCGATGACCTGCCACAGCTCGGTGACGGGATGATCGGCCGGCAGCTGCTGGATTTCGCCCTCGATGCGGGTCTGTGGCGGGTACTCCACGAAAATGTCGGCCCGGCGCAGCACGTCGGCGTGCAGCTCCGTTTTGCCGGGGCAGTCGCCGCCGACGGCATTTATGTGGACGCCCGGCCCGACCATGTTGTCGGTGAGGATGGTGGCGTACTGCTTGTCGGCGGTGACGGTGGTGATGATCGCGGCGCCGTTCACCGCCTGTTGGCTGGAGGTGCAAATCTCGATGTCGATGCCGAAGCCGGCGAGATTGCGGGCGCATTTCGCGCTGGCCGCGCCGTCGATGTCGTAGAGCCGCACGCGGTCGACGCCGAGCAGCGCCTTGAAGGCCACGGCCTGGAATTCCGCCTGCGCCCCATTGCCGATGAGCGCCATGGTGCGCGCGCCCTGCGGCGCGAGATAGCGCGCGGCCAGCGCCGAGGTGGCGGCGGTACGCAGGGCGGTGAGGATGGTCATCTCGGTCAGCAGCAGCGGATAGCCGGTGGCGACATCGGCCAGCACGCCGAAGGCCGTCACCGTCTGGCGGCCGTCGCGGGTGTTGCGGGGGTGGCCGTTGACATATTTGAAGCCGTAAAGCGTGCCGTCGCTGGTCGGCATCAGTTCGATCACGCCATTCCGGCTGTGCGACGCGACGCGCGGCGTCTTGTCGAAACGCTCCCAGCGCCGGAAGTCGTCCTCGATGAAGCCGGCAAGCTCGACGAGGAAGCGCTCGATGCCGATGGCGAGCACCAGCTTCATCATGTTGTCGACGCTCACGAAGGGCACCACGTTGAGCCGGGGGCCGGGGCTGGCGTTCGTCGTCATGCTCAGTGGCTCCGTGTCGGCCGGTCGAGCACGCGCCGGCCCATCAGGCTGGCAACGAGGTCGACCATCAGGCGGGCGGTGCGGCCGCGCTCGTCGAGGAAGGGGTTCAGCTCCACGAGGTCGAGGCTGCTCACCAGCCCGCTGTCGTGCAGCATTTCCATGACCAGATGCGCCTCGCGGAAGGTCGCGCCGCCCGGCACGGTGGTGCCGACACCGGGCGCGATATCCGGATCGAGGAAATCGACGTCGAGGCTGACATGCAGCAGGCCGTTGGCGGCTTCCACCTGCCGCAGGAAGGCGCCGAGCAGCGCGGCAATGCCGTGCTCGTCGATCGCCCGCATGTCGTGCACCGTGACGCCGCTGGTCGCGAGCGCCGCGCGCTCGGCCGGGTCGACGCTGCGGATGCCCATCATGCAGACATGGCGGGGATCGAGCGGGTGCGGCAGGGCAGGGAACACGCCCTCGAAGCCGGCGCGCCCGGTGGCATAGGCCATCGGCACGCCATGCAGGTTTCCGCTCTGGGTGGTGTCGAGCGTGTGGAAATCGGGATGCGCATCGAGCCAGAGCACGAAGAGCGGGCGCCCCGTCTCCGCCGCGCGACGGCTGAGGCCGAACAGCGTGCCCGCCGCGAGGCTGTGGTCGCCGCCCAGCGTGATGGGAAGCCCTTCGGCGCTCGCCTCATAGGCGGCCTGCGCGAGGACCTGCGTCCAGCCGATCACCTCCGGCAGCCGCTTGATCGCCGGGTTGGCGTGCGCCCGCGCCGGCACCTCGATGGGGCTGAGATTGCCGCGGTCGTGCACGGCATAGCCAAGCTCGCGCAGCGCGCCCGCAATGTCGGCGGCGCGAAAGGCGCTGGGGCCCATGTCGCAGCCGAGGCGGCCGGCACCGTCCTGAACCGGGGCACCCAGCAAGATGCAGGTCTTCACGCAGCCTCTCCTCACATTCGATGAGGAGAGGCTAGCGTCGGCGACTGGCGGAACGAACAGCCAAAATTGGCAAATCGGGCAGATCGGTTTATCAATATGGCGGCTGAAATCGACAGATTGGCACGATGGACGATCAGGACCGCAAGCTGCTCACCCTGCTGCGCCACAATGGGCGGCGCAGCATTTCCGATCTCGCGACTGAGCTGGGTCTCTCGCGCGCCACGGTGCGTGCACGGATGGAGCGGCTGGAAAGCTCCGGCGACATTCTCGGCTACACCGTGATCCTGCGGGCCGACGCCATCGCCATGCCGGTGCGCGGCATCATGCTGATCGAGGTCGAGGGGCGCGCGGCGGACCGCATCGTCGACACGCTCGGTGGCTTCCCGCAGATTTCGGCCGTCCACACCACCAATGGCAAATGGGATCTGGTGGTTGAACTCGGTACCGACAGCCTGACCGATCTCGATGCCGTTCTGCGCCGTATCCGGCTGATTCCCGGCATCACCGCCTCGGAGACCAGCCTGCTGCTGGCCACCCCGCGCACCACCCGCGCGCGGCTCTGACGCCTACCAGCGCGCCAGCCGTGGGGCGAGCAGGGCGCCGATGGCCGCCAGGCCGAGTATGGCGATGCTGTACCAGGTGGCGACGAAGAGCGGTGAATCGTCCGGGCAATGCGCGGCATAGAAGGCCGCCGCCAGACCGCCCGCCAGCAGCCCGGCGACTGCGCCCGACAGCGCGGGACGGATTGGTGCGCCGTGGCGAAGGGCGAGCAGGAAAAGCGCCAGCGGGCCCGCGCCGATCAGCGGAATGAAGGTCAGGCAAAGCCGGCTATTGGCGCCGATGAGCCGCGCGGCCCATTGCGATGACGGCACGGCGAGCAGTTCAAGGCCCACGGCGGCCGCCAGCGCGAGCGGTGCCGCCAGCAGCCAGGGCATGAGCGAACGCACGTTGCCGCCGGGGCGCGACAAGGCGCGCAGCAGGGCGAAGGCGCTCGCGGCCAGTGTCAGCGTCACCACGAATTTGAATACGAAACGCGCCGTCTCCAGCGAGGCGAGCGCATCCGGGCGGGGGCCGAGTGTGGCGAGGAAAACGGCGCCGGCGATCAGAACCGCCAGCGCGGCGGCCACCTGCCATGCCGTGTCGAGCGGCATCGAGTGGCGCTTCGCGTCCGCAGCCATGGCTCTGATCAGCTCGTCCGTCTTCATGTCAGTCCCGTCCAAATCGCCGCGCAATCGCGGCCAGTCCACGGTGCAGCGCCACTCTCACGGCCGCCTCCTTCATGCCGAAACGTCGCGCCGTCTCCTCGACCGAGCGTCCCTCGACCGAGATCGCCGCAACGACGGAGCGCTGCCCGGGCGCGAGCCCTTCCAGCGCGCGCCCGATATCGCGCTCGCTCACCGCCTCTTCCTCCGGCTGGGCGTAGCTGTCGGCGATGTCGTCGACATCGATTTCCACACGCCGGCCGCGCCGGCGAAACGCGTCGATCAGCTTGAAACGCGCAATGGCGTAAACCCAGGGCATGACCGCCGCGTCGGGCATCCATGTGTGGCGCTTCAGGTGAATTGCCAGCAGCGTTTCCTGCAAGACATCCTCGGCATCGACCCCGCCATACGTGATCTTCCGGCGCAGATAGGCACGAACAGGCGTCGAGACGCCCTCCAGAAACAGCGCATAGGCGCGTTCGTCGCCGGCGATCGCGGCCCGCAAAAGATCGGCAAGCTCGCGTTCGCCCCTGCCGCCCAATGCGTCTGTCTCCTCTTACGAAGGCCGGCGGTTCTTCGTTACGTGGCTGCGGGAATATTGTCCAAACCGGCCGTTCGGCTCATCACGACTTCGTGTCTGGGGAAGATGTAACACACCGCGCGCCTCGCTCGAATGGGTCGATGCCGGGCCGATGGCGGCTGCGGCAAAGATCACAGGAGACGATCCATGAACCGTTCCACTCTGGCTCTCGCACTCGCCGGCTCGCTGGTCACCGCTCTTGCCGGAAGCGCCATCGCCGCTCCGCTCGCGCCGGAAAAGATGGTCGGCAATGAAAAGTGCTACGGCGTCGCCCTGAAGGGCCAGAACGACTGCGCCGCCGGGGCCGGCACGACCTGCGCGGGCACGTCGACGATGGACTATCAGGGCAATGCCTGGAAGGCGGTTCCCAAGGGCACCTGCGTGACCATGAAGGGCGGCATGCACATGGGCTCGCTCACCCCGATCAAGAGCTGAGCCGGCGAGGGGAGGCCGATCCGCGCGCCTCCCCTTCCTCCATTGCCTTCCCGTCCCGCGCCTTCCGGGAGCTTCGCGATGAACCGCTTGCCTCTTCACCTCGACGCCTTGCCGCCCCGCGCGGGGCTCGGCCTCAAGCCCGAACATTACGACCATGTGCTGGAGCACCGGCCCGATGTCGGCTTCTTCGAGGTTCATGCCGAAAACTACATGGGCGCCGGCGGCCCGCCGCACCGCTATCTGGAAGCGGTTGCCGGCCTCTATCCGCTGTCGCTGCACGGCGTCGGCCTCTCCATCGGCGCGGCGCGTCCGCTGGACAAGGCGCATCTGCGCCGGCTGCGCGATCTGGTCGAGCGCTACCGGCCGCAGAGCTTTTCCGAACACCTCGCCTGGTCGACCCACGACACCAGCTTTCTCAACGACCTTCTCCCGCTGCCCTATACGCCGGAGACGCTGGCGCGGGTGATCGACCATGTCGACGAGGCCCAGCAGGCAATCGGGCGGCGCCTGCTGCTGGAGAATCCCTCGACCTATGTGCTGTTCCGGGAAAGCAGCATCGACGAGATCGATTTCCTTGAAGCCATTGCCGCGCGCACCGGCTGCGGCCTGCTGCTCGACGTCAACAACGTCGTGGTCTCCAGCGTCAACCATCGCATGGATGCAGCCACCTATATCGACCGCTTCCCTGTCGAGCGGGTGGGGGAGATCCACCTCGCGGGCTATGACGAAACCGTCGACGGCGCCGGCGACCGCCTGCTGATCGACGCGCATGGCTCGCCGGTGAAAGCCGACGTCATGGAACTCTATCGCCATGCGCTGGCGCGCACCGGGCCGGTGCCCACGCTGATCGAGTGGGACAATGACGTGCCGGACTTCCCGACGCTGCTTGCCGAGGCGGAGCGGGCCGATGCGCTGATCGCGGCCGAGGCCGTGCGGCGCAACCGGCTGGCGCGGGTGGCCTGAGCCATGGATTTCGCAGGCAGCCAGAACGATTTCGCACGCGCCCTGCTGAACCCCGACAGGCCGCTGCCGGCGGGGGTGACGACGGCGCGCGGGGACGCGGACGCCTCCCGTTTCGCGGTCTACCGCAACAATGTCTTTGTCGGGCTGACACGGGCGCTGGCACAGCGCTTTCCCGTGACGGAGCGTCTGGTCGGCACCGAGTTCTTCACCGCCATGGCGCGGGCCTTCGCGCAGGAGAACAAGCCGTCCTCGCCGCTGATTATGGCCTATGGCGATGACTTCCCCGACTTCATCGCCGGGTTCGCGCCCGCGGCAGCGCTCGACTACCTCGCCGATGTGGCGCGGCTTGAGGCGGCCTGGACGCGTGCCTATCACGCGGCGGACGAGCCCTCGCTCGATCTGGCGGCCCTCTCAAGCCTGCCGCCGGAGGAGCTGTTCGGCCTCCGTCTGCCGCGCCATCCCTCGGCCGCCATCGTGCCGTCGGCCCATCCAATCGGAACGATCTGGGCGGCGCATCAGGCGGACGAAGTGCTGCCGGTCGAGTCCCTGGGGGAGGCCGCGGAAATCGCCTCCGCCGGCGCGCCGACGTTCGACATCGGTCCCGCTTTGGTCGGCCTGCACGCATTGGGGGCGTTCGCCCCGCTCCCTCCGGAAGATCAACCATGACCCACGAAACCGTTCACTCCCAGCGCCCGACCCGCGGCCTGCCGGCATGGGTTGCCCGCGCGAACGACGTTCTGGCCTCGACACCGGTCTGGTTGCCGCTGCTGGCACTGCGCGTCGCGCTGGCCATCCCGTTCTTCCTGTCGGGCCTGACCAAATGGGACGGCTTCCTGACGCTCTCGACCGGCGCGCACTTCCTGTTCGAGGAGGAGTTCAGGCTCCACATCTTCGGCAGCGAGATCGCCTATCCATTTCCGACCGCCATGGCGGCCGCCGCAGGCATCGGCGAAATCGTGCTGCCATGCCTGCTGGTGCTCGGCCTCGGCACGCGGTTCGCCGCGCTTGGCCTGCTGGCGATGACGGCGATCATCCAGCTGACCGTGCCCGAAGGGTGGGCCAATTTCCACCTGCCATGGGCGGCGATGGCGCTCGCCCTCATGGTGTTCGGCGGCGGCCGCCTCAGCCTCGACGGGGCGATTGCGTCCCTTGCCGGCGACCGCCGCTGACAGGCCTGTCGCCTGCCTTCAGTTCTGGAACGCCCAGTCCGCAGGCTGCCAGCGCAGCTTGCCCCCGTCGGGCACGATGCGTCCGAGGCCGGGGAACGCCATGTGCGTCGCCGCGATCAGGGCGCCTTCCGCCGCCGCGCGCGGATAGAAGCGCTTGCGCATCTCCGCCGCCGCCGCCTTGTCCTGCTCGAAGAGGAAATAGACATCGGTGGCCTGCGGATGGACCACGGGGAACAGCATGTCGGAGACCATGATGAGGCTCTGGCCGCCATCTTCGATCCGCACGCCGATGTGGCCGGGCGTATGGCCTGTCAGGTCGACGATCGAGATGCCGCCGACGATCTCGCGCTCACCGTCGATCGCCTGCAGGCGCGGATAGAGCCGCACCACGTCGTCCGCCATCCGGAAGCTGGTCTGAAGGTAGTCCGCCGCGCCGTTGCGCTTGGCCGGATCGGTCCAGTACGTCACATCCCGGCGGTCGATGAAGAGGTCGGCATTGGGAAAATTGTTCCGCCCGCCCGCGACCAGCCCGCCCATATGGTCCTGGTGCATGTGGGTGACGATGACGGCGTCGATCTGCTCGCGCGTGAGGCCGAGCCGGGCAAGGCCCTGCGGCAGCAGGCCGGTCTGGCCGAGCGATCCCGCCGGCCCGGTGTCGATCAGGATGCGCCGCTGACCGTCCTCGATGAGGTACTGGTTGAACAGGAAGCGCACCCCGCTGGGCCGGGCGACGAACTGCGCCTTTGCGGATTCCTCCACCTGCGCGGGCGTGCGGCCGGGGAAATAGCTATAGGGCATGTCCGCATAGCCGTCGGTCAGCGCCGTGATGGTGAACCGCCCGACCTTGATCTGTGCCGACGGCAGGAAGGGGACGTCGGCCGGCGCCGTCTGGGCGGAGGCGGGCGTGAGATGGGCAAGAGCGCCGCTACCGAGCGCGAGCAGGGGCAAGCCAAGCGCGAAAGCGCGGCGGGTTTGATCCGTCATGGCATTAGTCCTTCGGAGCGCGGCCGTGCCCAATGCGGGCCTGTGAGGGAGCGTGCTCGCCTGCCCAAAGGTTAGGGTGAAACTCCCGGGCCCGACTACCCGGTGATTCCGGGAGGTTAGTTCTCAGAATCTGAAAGCTGCGTCGGCCTGCCGGATGCTATCCCTTTGCAACGTCACGCAGACGCGGAGGCGTTCGCCCGCGTCGCGCCGGCCTTCGTTCAAAGGAGAGTTCCATGTCCCGCCCGCCGCTGCCGCCTTTCACCGAAGCAACCGCGATCGAGAAGGTCCGCCTCGCCGAGGATGGGTGGAACAGCCGCGATCCCGCCAAGGTCGCGCTGGCCTATACCGTCGACACGCGCTGGCGCAACCGGGCCGAGTTCCTGAGCGGCCGCGCCGAGGTCGAGGCCTTCCTCACGCGCAAGTGGAACAAGGAACTCGACTACAGGCTGATCAAGGAACTCTGGGCCTTCACGGGAAACCGCATCGCCGTGCGCTACGCCTATGAGCACCACGACGACAGCGGCCAGTGGTTCCGGGCATATGGCAACGAGAACTGGGAGTTCGACGCCGACGGGCTGATGCGCTACCGCCATGCCAGCATCAACGAGCAGCCCATTGCCGACGCCGCGCGCAAGTTCCACTGGCCGCTCGGCCGCCGGCCGGACGATCATCCGGGCCTGAGCCATTTCGGCTTCTAGTCGCGCGCGCCGTGTCCTCCACCCGCCGCCGCGTCTTCCTCGCGGATGACCGGGCTGGTGAACACGTAGCCGATGCCGCGCGCGGAGGCGACCGGCAGCGCGTCGTCGGTCAGCATCTCCACCTTGCGGCGCAGGCGGAAGACGACGAGATCGAGGCCCCGGCCGAGCGCGTCGTCCGAGGGGCGGCGCGTATCCGCGACGAGTTCCTCGCGCGGCACCGGCTTGCCGGCCTGCGCCGTCAGCCGGTCGAGCAGGTGGTGCTCGGCCGCCGACAGGGCGATGGAAATCCCGGCGGGCGAGGTAATCACCCAGCGCGATGTCGGGAATGTCCAGTGGCCGGCAACCGCACGCGCGGGTTCCTCGGCGGGGGGCGCGGCGGGCCGGGGCAGGCGTCGCGCGAGATTGCGGATCAGCAGTTCAAGCTCCTGCGGATCGACCGGCTTGGTCACATAGTGATCGGCACCCTCGGTCAGTCCGCGCAGCCGGTCGTCCCGCAACGTGCGGCCCGTGAGCATGATGATGCCGGTTTCCGGCCGGTTCTGCCGCAGGTGGACCGCGGCGGCGAAGCCGTCCATGACGGGCAGATTGACATCCAGCAGAACGATGTCGGCGGGGAAGGCGAGGAGCGTCTCGTCCACGCTCCGCGCATCCCCGAGCACACGCACCTGGCAGCCGGTCGTCGCCAGATAGGCCTGAAGGCTGTCGCGCAGGTCGACATCGTCCTCGATGATAAGAACGCGGATCGTCACCTCAGCCTCCTCACGCCACGCCGCCGCCGGACGCCGCGTGCGACGTGCGGGCATCCTCGGCCGGACCGGTTGACGACGGAGGCAGCCGTTCCGGCAGCCAGACCTCGAAGCGGCTGCCGCCGTCGCGCGCATCGGTCAGGCGCACATGGCCACCGTGCTTTTCGACGATGAGGCGCACGAGATAGAGCCCGAGACCCGTGCCCGATTTTGTAATGGCCTCCGGCGCGCGATAGTAGCGATCGAAGATCTCCTCGCGCTGGTCGGCCGGAATGCCGGGACCTTGATCCTCGACGCAGATCAGCACGCCGGCGTCGCGCTCGCTGACGGAAACGAAGATACTGCCGTCGGTATATTTGAGAGCGTTGCCGACGAGGTTGTCGACCACCGTGCGCAGCAGCACGGGATCGCCGTCGATGCGGATCGGCAGGCACTCGGCCCGCACGATACGCCCCTGCGCATGCGCCGCGAGCTCGCGCACAACATCCGCGGTCAGGGCGCCGATATCGAGGAGTTTGCGCTGGATCGTCATCGTGGCCCGCTCCAGCCATTCCTCCGCGAGAAACGTGTCGATCAGCCCGGAAAGGCGCAGGATGGCGCGGCGCATCTTCTCGACCTCCCGCTTCAGCGCCTCATCGGCCGCTTCCACGCCGCGTTCGAGCAGGGTGACGGAAAGGCGGAGGGTCGAGAGCGGCGTACGGAACTCATGGCTGACCATGGCGAGAAAGTTCCTCTGTTCCTTGAGGGCTTTGAGGAGGGCGGTCTCGGCGCGGCGGCGGGCGCCGACCTCCTCGTTGAGTGCCGAGGTGCGCTGCTCCACGGCGCGCTCCAGTTCCAGCATGTTGCGCTGGGAGGCCTGCAGCAGCTCCGCTTCCAGCCTCTGGCGCTCGCGCATGCCGGCCTGGAGCGCGGAGGCGAGGCCCGCGAAGGTGGCGGCCATATGGAGCAGGCCGGCGCTCTGGTAGCCCCATTCCAGGAAGTCGTTGAGCGGCGCCAGCCCCAGCACGACCAAGGCGAACCAGATGGTGGCGGCGCAATAGGTGGTGAAACCGACGAGATACCACATGGCGGCGGGCTCGCGGCGCAGCAACATCCGCAGCGCCAGCCAGGGGCCGAGCAGCGCCAGGGTGAACACGCCGACGATCAGATAGGGCGCCACGACGCCGTAATAGCCGAGTGCCGATACGGGGATGCACACCGCCGCCCACAGGGCGATCGCCAGTATCACCTTGTTGGCGATGGGCGCGTGCGCGGGCGCCCCGAAGATGGACCGGGCCATCATGGCGCCGGCCATGACCGAGAAGCAGCCCACCATGCTTTGCAGGCGCAGGAGAGAGGAGGGATCGACCGAGCGGAACAGCACCGGCCAGAATCCGCTGTTGGCGAGAAAGTTCAGCGAGACCGCACCGACATAGACGCCGTACCAGCCAAACGCCGCGCTGCGCAGCCACGCCGCTATAATCAGCGCGCCTAACGAGACGATCAGAGCCGCGCCCACGGCCAGCGAGATGACGAGGATGTTCAGCGTCAGCCAGCCGACCAGGTCCGCTTCCCGCCACAGCACCAGCCGGGCGTTGAGCGCGCGTTTGCCCGAGAGCCTGATGCAGAGATCGGCGGGCTGGCCGGCGACCAGTTCCATGCGCAGGACATTGGTGAATGTGGGCCATTCGCGCGCGTCGAACGGCTTGAGCGCTCCCGCCTCCTTGTGCCGGACCGAGATGGTGTCGCCCACGTCCGCATCGGGCACATAGGCGTCGATCCTGTCGGTATAGGGCGCGAAGATCTCCAGCCACCAGATGCCGCCGGCCGCCGGTCCCGGCTCCACCTTGAGGCGCAGCCACCAGGCCCCCTTCGGCGTGTAGCTGCCGTTGAAGTTGCCGGGAATGGAGGTGAAAGGCGTGGTGGGCGCACACGCCTGCTCGACACCCAGTGTGCCCTCGGGGTCGTAGAAGGTCTCGAGGTGCCCCGTGCCGGAAACGCTTCGCGCCTGTCCGTCCAGCCGCAGCGGCGAGGCCTCGACGGGCATGGCCATGCCGATGAACGCCGCCAGAGCCAGCAGCCACAGCAACGCGATCCCTACCGGTGCCGCCCACCCGTCCCACGGGCCGGAAGGGCAGGCCCCACGCAACGGGCGCAAGACGTCGTTCCACCGTCGCCGGAGGCGAGGCGGGGGCGGCCGCATGTCGGCTCTAACGATTATTGTCATGCGCGAACTGTTCAGGTGGACTACCCAACTAATCTTGATGAGCGGGGGTGTCAAAGGCCCTTTGGCCAATTGTTGCCGAATCTGATGGACAACCGGAGGTTTTGAATCGCGCAGCGTTCAACGGTGCCGAGGACGTGCTGAAAGAAAACGTAACAGTATCGCGTGCCAGATGATCCGCACATCGAGCTGGTAGTTATGAAAAACATAATGCTACAAAATTTGAATTATTTTTGAAAAATCCCTGTATTTTCTGGATTATTTCCTTTCAGGGTCGTGCAAGATCTCCATTTTCACGCGCGTGCGGCCGATAAATGGCCTCGATATCAAATCGAAACGGCCGCATTCGGCCGTTCGATTTGAACTTTCCTGCGCAATCGGCGTGTATCGGGAGCGCGAACCGGGAAGTTTTTCCCGTTCTATACTCTTTGGTTCGCCAGCATAATTCCAATAGATAGAGCGTATAGGTTCGTTATTTCGATATTCGTTTGAATGAAAGAAAATGTAACAAAAGTATTTTTCAGTCGAGACATTGACGAGTCCCGCTCGTCTCGAAGTATATGAAACCCGGTGATGCAAGGCGCACTCCGTCCGTTGGGCTCGGGGGGAGATTGTCGCGCGGGGAATGGAACGAGCATCGGCGCCTTCGCGCGGCCGGGCTTCGGGGTGGGTTGGCTATGCAGTTTCAGAACGTCGATCTCGGCCGCGTCGTCGCGAACGTGACGGGCAAGGATCCTGGCCAGCTTTCTCTATCTGGTGCCGGTGCGGCCCCCGTTCGCGGCGCTTCATCCCTGCTCGCGGGCACGGCGCTGGTGTCGCTGATGTTCGTGCTGCCGCCCAATCCGGCGTGGGCCGCCTGCCCGACAGGTGATTCGGCGACGCTATCCGGCCCCGGCGCCGGCTGCGGTGACGGGCTGTACGCCGGCAAGGGCGGCGCCGGCGGCACCACGGGCACAGGCGGCGCGGGCGGCATCGGTGCCGGCGCCGGCGGTCGCGGCGCCAAGACCGGCGGCGGTGGCGGCGGCGGCGGCGGCGGCGGCGTTGGGAGCGGCGGCGGCGGTGGTGGCGCGGGAGACAGTGCAAATAGCGGCGCCAATGGCGGTATCGGCGGCGGCGCGGGCGGTCGGCTGCCCGGCGGGGTGTTGACGAGTGGCGGCGGCGCGGGCGGTGGCGGCGGCGGCACTGGCGCGAGTTACTCCGCATCGCAGTCCATGCTGTCGGCCGCCACAGGTGGCAGTGGCGGCGTCGGAGGTGGTGGTTTCGGCAACACCGCCTCGCCAGGCGGTGGCGGCGGCGGAGGCGGTGGCGGCGGCTACGGTCTGGTGCTGCAAGGCTCGACGGCGGTCTATTCGCTCGCCAGTCTCATTGCGGTCGCCGGAGGTGCCGGTGGATCGGGCGGCGCCGGTGGGGTGGACAGTACCGGCAATGGTGGCGGCGGCGGTGGCGGCGGCAGCGGCGGCTGGGCCATCACCACGGCGGGACTTTCGCTCACCTTGTCACGGAACACGGTCACCGGCGGTGCCGGCGGCAATGCCGGTTCGGGTGGAGCGGGCGCCGGCAATGGCGGTTTGGGCGGCAGTGGCGGTGTCGGCATCAGCAACACCAACGCGGGCGCCACACTGCTTATCGGCGCCAATTCGACCGTTACCGGCGGCGCCGGCGGCTATGGCGGCAACGGGGGAACCGGCGGTGGCGGCGGCGGCAATGGCGGGGACGGCGGCGTCGGTATCTCGTCCTCTGGCGGCACGATCACGCTCCAGAGCGGCGCCACCGTGCGCGGCGGCCGCGGTGGCAATGGCGGCGTGCGACAGGGCGGATCGACCGACGGGCTGACCGGCACGGGTGGCGCGGGCATAAGCCTTTCCAACGGGCGACTGGAGATCGGATCGGGCGCGACCGTGAGCGGCGGACAAAGTTCGCCGGTCGGCACATCGGGAGCCGGCGGCATCGGCGTCGTGGCCGGGAATGCGACGGTCGTCCTCGCCAATGGCACGATCTCGGGCGGCCTTAACGGCAGCGGCTCGACGTACAACCGCGCCCTCGTTTTCAGCTCCGGCACCAATGTGCTGGAGCTGCAGGGCGACGGCTCGACCTATGGCACCATCACCGGCAATGTCCTTGCCACCGGCACGTCCACGCTGAAATTCAGCGGATCGGGCGGCAGCTTCAACCTGTCCAACGTTCTCTTCAACTCCAGCGGTAGCGCCCAGTTCAGCGGCTTCACCGGATACGCAGTCAACACGACCGGCACCTGGACGATGCAGGGCAATTCGAGCGTGACGAGTTCATCGCTCGATCGGCCGTGGGCGGTGGAGGCCGGCACGCTGCTGCTCAACGGCCGCCTTGGCGGCTCCGTCACCGTGAAGAGCGGGGGCGTGCTCTCGATCGCTGCGGCGACCGGTTCGACGGCTGGCTACCTCTCCCACAGCCTCACCGTGCAGAGTGGCGGGCATCTGGCCGCCGGCTATCGTTCTGACAGCTTTTCGACCTTGGCGCTGGAGAAGAACGTCACCCTGCAGTCGGGCTCGGTGCTCGATGTCACGCTGGGCGCGCCGGGCACCAACACCCTCGTTCTGCTCGGAGGCAATCTCACCCTTGGCGGAACGCTCAACATCCTCGATGCCGGCGTGGGCGTGGGCTCCTACCGCCTCTTCGAGTATTACGGCACCCTGTCCGGCAGTTTCAGCACCGTCTCCAGCCCGTCGAACTATGATTACAGCGTGGATACCGGGACCTCCGGGCTGGTGATCCTGCAGGTCACGGCGTCGGGCATGTACTGGAACGGTACGACGACGACGGGAAGCAGCGGCCCGATCGCGGGCGGGGCAGGCACCTGGACGACGGCATCGGCGGGCCTCACCAACTGGACCAATGCGGCCGGCACCACGCGCATCGTCACCGACGCGACGAAGGAGGCAACCTTCGCCGGAACGGCCGGCACGGTGACGGTGGACGCCTCCGGCGGCACCGTGGGTGCCAAGGGGCTGAAATTCGTCACGTCCGGCTACACCATCACCGGCGACACGCTCACGCTGGAGAATACGGCGTCCGCGCCGGTGGTGGATGTTGCAGGGTCGGGCACGGCGACCATTGCGTCGAGCATCGCCAGCAGCAACGGTCTTGAGAAGACCGGTACCGGCACGCTGATCCTCACCGGTGCCAACACCTATTCCGGCAGCACGACGATCACCGCCGGCACCCTCAGGATCGGCAATGGCGGCGCGACAGGCTCGCTCGTCGGCAACATCGCGAACAATCGCGCGCTGGTGTTCACCACAGCGACAGCGCCTCCTATGCGGGCTCGATTTCCGGCGCCGGCGGGCTGACCAAGTCCGGCGCGGGCACTCTCACCCTGTCCGGCGCCAGCACCTATACCGGCGTCACCACGGTTTCGGCCGGCACGGTGGTGGTCGCCAATGCCACCGCGCTCGGTTCCACCTCCGGCGGTACCGAGGTCAACGGCGCGACGCTGATCCTCAAGGGCGGCATCACCGTCGGGGAGAGCCTCGTGCTCGACCGGAACGGGGCGACGCTGCTCAGCGAAGGCGGCGACAACACGCTGACCGGCGGCTTCACCGGCGCGGTCAACGCCGGTAACCCGCTGATCGCGGCCGAGACCGGCACCACTCTCACCATGTCAGGTGTCATTTCCGGCAACGCGCAGCGTAACCTCTATTTCGGCAGCACGACCCACACGGGCACTGTGGTGCTGTCGGGCAACAATACCTTCGCGAACTACATTTCGGTACGCGATGGCGGCACGCTCATCGCCGAAAGCGATACGGCGCTTGGCACGAGCGGAGCCAACACGGGAAACACCACCGTCCTCAGCGGCAGCACGCTCGGCCTGCGCGGCGGCATCACCAGCGCCGAAACGCTCCGCATCGCGGGTTCCGGCGCCGGCAACGCGGGCGCGCTGGCCAATCTTGCCGGCAACAACACCGTGACGGGCGACGTCGGCCTTCTGTCGGACTCCACGATCAATGTGGCCAGTTCGTCGCGCCTGACGCTGTCGGGCGTCGTCTCCAACAGGTCGTCGGTGCTGACCAAGGAGGGGGGCGGCACGCTCGTGCTCTCCGGCACCAATGGCTATGGCGCGACCTCGGTGAAGGAGGGCACGCTGTCAGTCGGCGCCGACGCCAATCTGGGCTCCGGCGCGCTCACGCTGGAGGGCGGCGCACTGGCGCTCACCAATAGCGCCCTCGCCACGTTCGACAACAACATCGTGCTGGCCGCGCCGGACAGCACCATCTCCACCGATGGCAGTTCCGCGCTCAGCGGCGTTCTCTCGTCGACCGGGGGCCTGACCAAGACGGGGAGCGGCACACTCTTCCTGCTGACGACGAACACCTATACCGGCGGGACCACCGTTTCGGCCGGAACGCTGTCGATCGGCAATGGCGGCACGGTTGGATCGGTCGTCGGCGACATCACCAACAATGCCGCCGTCCTCTTCAATCGCTCGAACGACCTGACCTATGCCGGCGCGATCTCGGGGACCGGCACGCTGGAGAAGAAGGGCGCCGGCACGCTCACGCTGACGGGCGCGAGCACTTATGGCGGCGGCACCACGATTTCGGCGGGAACGCTGGCCATCGGCAATGGCGGCACGACGGGATCGATTGCCGGCGACATCGCCAACAATGCCGCCCTGATCTTCAACCGCTCGAACGACCTGACCTTTGCGGGCGCGATTTCCGGCACCGGCACGCTGGAAAAGCAGGGCACGGGCACTCTCACACTGACGGGCACGAACACCCTGGCGGGGTTGACCACCGTGTCGGCCGGCCGGCTGGCGCTCGCGGGCAGCCTCGGCGGCGCGGTGGAGGTCGGCGCCGGAGCCATTCTGAGGGGCGATACGTCGGGTTCGGTGGGCGGCGCGCTCACGGTAAAGGACAACGCCACCTTCGAGGGCAGCAGCGGCAGCGCCTTCCAGGTCGGCGGCGACCTCATGGTCGGGTCGAACGCCACACTGGCGCTGACACTGCTCACCCCGTCGGCGACGCCGGTCCTGTCGGTGGGCGGCGCCGTGACGCTCGGCGGCACGATCAACCTCATCGCCGGAACGGGATTTGGCTCGGGCACCTATGCGCTGATCGATCACGCCGGCGCGCTGACCAATAACGGCGTCACGCTCGGCACGAAGCCGGCCCACTCGCTGTACACGCTGGATACGAGCAGCAGCGGCACGCTGAGCCTCATCGTCGCGTCCGGCCAGTGGTGGAACGGCACCGGGGGGGCGGGCCTCTCCGGTGGCTCGGGAACGTGGGATGCGGGCGCGGCGCCCCTCAACTGGACCGACCAGGCCGGCACAACGGCGCAAGCCTGGCAGCAGAACGGGCTCGCCATCTTCGCAGGGCAGGGCGGCACGGTCACCGTGGCGGGGGCAACGACGCCCACCGTCGTGGCGATGGAATTCCTCAGCGACGGCTACAGGATCGAGGGCGGGGCGATCACGCTGGCCGCCTTCCATGCCGGCGAGACGCCCTCCATCATGGTGGACACTGGCGTCACGGCGACCATCGCTTCCGCCCTTGGCGGTTCCGACGGGCTGGAAAAGACGGGCGATGGCGTTCTGGTTCTCGCGGGCGCCAACGGCTATGCGGGCCGCACCACCGTTTCGGACGGGACGCTGAGCGTCACAGGGGCGATCTCGGCGACGTCGGGCGTCACGGTTGCGGGCGGCGCGATGAACGTGACGGCCGGCGGCGCTGTCACGGCCCGGACCTCCGCCATCGGCAGCGCGTCCGGCGCGGGCAGCGTTCTCGTCTCCGGCACGGGTTCGAGCTGGACCAACGTCAACGCGATCGACATCGGCAATGGCGGCGCGGGCGCGCTCACCGTCAGCGACCGCGCGCAGCTGACGACCTATGATGGCAGCATCAATCTCTATGCCGACGGCTCGCTGACCATCAGCGGAAACGGCACCCTTGTCGACATCGGCACGCGCACCACGGTGCCGCCGCCCGACCGGGTCTCCGCGGCCGGCTGGCTCAACGCCAATGCGGGCACCGTCACCATCTCCGGCGGTGCCCGGCTGGTTGCCGATGGCGCCTATGTCGGTCGCGCCGGCTCCAGCCCGGCCGAGGTGACCGTGACCGGCGCCGGCACCACCTGGCATAACGATCTCGACCTCTATGTCGGCGGCGATGACAACGGCAATATCGGCTATGGCCGGTTGACCGTCTCCGATGGCGCCGCCGTAACGGCCTATAACGGCGCGGTGGGTACGGGTCCCGTCTCGACCGGCGAGCTCACGCTCACCGGCGCCGGTAGCAAGCTGGAAATCCTGTCGCGCACGGGCTTCGCCGGCAATATGCGCGTCGGCTTCGACGGCGACGGCAAGGTCACGGTGCAGGACGGCGCGTCGCTGGTCGTGGCCGGCCAGCTGGACATCGCGACCAATGCCGGCAGCACCGGCGTGCTGTCGATCGGCGCGGCGGCGACCGATGCGGCCGCGGAGGCGGGCACGATCAGCGCCACCAACGGCATCTTCTTCGGCGCCGGCGCTGCCACGCTGGTGTTCAACCACACCGGGACGGCCTACGTCTTCGATGAGAAGCTGTCCGGCACGGGCGGCGAGATCCGGCATGTGGCCGGCACCACCCTCTATACCGGCGACGGTTCCGGCTTCACCGGCACGACCACCATCACCGGTGGCACACTACAGATCGGCACCGGCGCCGACAGCGGCTGGCTCGGCGGCGACGTCGTGAACGACGCTACGCTCGCCTTCAGCCGTTCGGACGTGGTGACCTATTCCGGCGTCATCTCCGGCACCGGCGCCCTGGAGCAGAAGGGCACCGGCACGCTAATCCTGACTGGCGCCAACAGCCATACCGGCGGCACCACCGTCGCGGCGGGGACCTTGCAGATCGGCAATGGCGGGACCAGCGGCTGGCTGACGGGCGCGATCGCCAACAGCGGCACGGTCGTGTTCAACCGTTCGGACGATGTGACCGCTGCCGGCGCGATCACCGGCACGGGGGCGCTGGCGCAAAACGGCTCCGGCACGTTGACGCTCTCTGGCGCCAACAGTGCGGATGCGGGCACCACGGTCGCGGCGGGCACGCTGGAAATCCTGAGCGGGGTTACGCTCGCGAGCAATGTCACCGTCAAGTCCGGCGCGACATTGAAGGGCGAGACCAGCGGGCTGGCGGGCGCCTCGGTGAATGGCAACGTCATGGTCGAGGACGGCGGCACGCTGCTCGCCGCGCCGACCTCGTCGGCCGGGGTGCACGGGCTGTCGATGAATTCGCTCGTCCTGTCCGAATACGCCAATGT
>QFQD01000033.1 GCA_003241485.1 Ancylobacter novellus | reverse complement strand
CATTGCCGAGGGCTGCGCATCCTCTGTGCGGAGCCGGGCTGCTTGAGAGGCGAAACGTCCACGCACGCACCTTGTTCCCGGATGGAGGCAGAACGCGACGTGATGCGCGGGCGTTCAACCGAACTATCGACCCGGTATTGCCGATATCGCCCTCTATCCGTCACACTCGCATCGCACATGAACAACCCGTGATGCGCTTTCCGGGCCTGCCGGACGGACAGCGTAGCGCATACCTCGATAACCGCACCGGGCCTTGCGGGCGCAGTCAGCAGTGCACCGGTCGCAACATGGAATGTCCAAAGTGAACATCATGGACGGTCGGCATGCCGATGCCGGTACGATGGACGAGCCCGCTTCGCTCCGGCGTCACGCGGGGCTCGTCAGCCGCCGCTCCTTTCTTGCCGGCTCTGCCATCGGTCTCGGTGCGCTCGGTCTGGCGGGCTGCGCCAAGCCCGACGGCATGAGCCTTGCCGAAGCGGCCAAGGTCTATGGTCCGGTGCCGGAAGAGAAATTCCCCATTCCGGCGGTCGACGTCAGCAAGGTCAATCCGAAGTATTTCCGCCGCACCGTGCGCTACGAAACGGCGGAGGCACCGGGGACGATCATCGTCGATCCGAGCAACTACTACGTCTATCGCGTCGAGGACGAGGGCATGGCGACGCGCTACGGCGCGAATGTCGGGCGCGAGGGGTTCCTGTGGAGCGGGGACGCCTATGTCGGACGCAAGAGCGAATGGGCGACTTGGACGCCGCCCAAGGAGATGATCAAGCGCCAGCCGGAGGCGGCGAAATATGCCCGCGGCATGCCAGGCGGTCTCGACAACCCCCTCGGCGCGCGCACGCTCCATCTCTACCAGAACGGGGTCTACACGCTGTACACGATCTACGCGACGAGCGACCCGGAATCGATCGGCTCGGGCGTCACCAGCGGCTGCGTGGGCCTGCTGAGCCAGGACATGATCCAGCTCTACAACGAGACACCGGTGAAGACGAAAGTGGTGGTGCTGCCGGCGTAAAGCCGCGCGGCACGGCCGTGCCTGATCGACCTCCTCGCCCGACCTCAAATCGATGTATGAGGAAGGGCGGAGGCAGGCATGGATCGAATCGACAGCGTTCTCGGCGGCTTGCCGACGGATCTCTACACCACGGACCAGGACGTGGTTTCGAGGTATCTCACCGATTTCCGCCGCTTCCGCACCGGCGCCTCCCGCGCCGTGCTGCGGCCCCGTACGACCGCAGATGTGCAGCGCATCGTCACCTCATGTGCCGCGCATCGTGTGCCGTTGGTGCCCCAAGGGGGCAATACCTCTTATTGCGCCGCTGCGACACCGAACGCACAGGGCGATGAACTGATCCTGAGCTTTGAGCGGCTCAATGCGTTGCGCGTGATCGATGCCGCAAACCTGTCGCTGACCGCCGAGGCGGGGTGCGTGCTGAGCGTTTTGCAGGAGGCGGCGGAAGAGGCGGGCCTCATGCTGCCGCTTGACCTGGGCTCGCGCCAGTCCTGCCAGATCGGTGGCAATCTCTCCACCAATGCCGGCGGCGTCTCCGTGCTGAAATACGGCATGGCCCGCGACCTGGTGCTGGGGCTGGAAGCCGTTTTGCCGGATGGACAGCTACTCGACGTTCTGCAGCCGCTGCGCAAGAACAACACCGGATATGACGTGAAGCAGTTCCTGCTCGGCGCGGAGGGCACCCTCGGCGTCATCACCGCCGTATCCCTGAAGCTGGCGCGCCGGCCAGTGCAGACTGTCACTGCCTTCCTCGCGGTCGCCGAGATCGATGCGCTCACGGCCATCCTCGCGCGGGCCCAGCTGTTCACTGGCGAGAACATCACCTCCTTCGAGTACATCTCGCAGCATTCGCTCGCTTTGCTGCTGGCCGCGCACGCCGGTCTGCGCCATCCACTCTCGACGCCCTCGCTCCATTACGTGCTGTTGGAAGCGCAGACCTGTTCGCCCGTGTTCGCCATGGAGGATGCCGTCGGCCAGCTTCTGGAAGAGTTGATGGAAGAGGGGCTGGTGACCGACGGCACGATCGCCGCCGGCGCGCAGCAGCGCGATCGGCTGTGGTATTTGCGAGAGCATATTCCCGAGGCCGAAGTCGCGAATGGCGGCTCGGTGAAGCACGACATCTCCGTGCCGACCTCCGTGCTGCCCGCCTTCATTACGCAGGCCAGCGCTCTCGTGGAGACCCATAGCGCCGGCGGGCGGCTGTCCATTTACGGCCATGTCGGCGATGGCAATGTCCACTTTAACGTGGTTTCCCCCGTGGGAGTTGAGCCCTCCAGCTACAAGCCCTGGTTCGAGCGCGAGGTCTCCCCGCGCCTCTACGATCTGGCGGTCGCGAGCGGCGGCTCCTTCGGCGCGGAGTATGGCATCGGCGTCGTGAAGCTCGATCTGCTGGACCGATATGGCGATCCCGCCAAGCTGCACATGATGCGGGCCATCAAGGCCGCCCTCGATCCGGAGAACCTTATGAATCCCGGCAAAGTGGTACGCATGTAGTCCGCGCTGGTGCTTGGGCGCCGCTGGCGACGTTGTTTTCGCCTTGCCGGGAACCTAGCGGCATTAAGGAGGTTGGGCTGGCATCTCAGGCACAGGTGAGGCCCATGGAAATTCGCTGCGGCTACCGGATTGAGCTGGTCTGTCCCCAGCCGACGCCGGCCATTCTTCTCCTCGACCCGCATCCCGATCGCGACCACGATATCGTCAGTGGCACGGATGCCGCTGTGACGGCATTGGTGGATGGCAGCGCTGTCGAAAGTGCCGAATACACAGACGGCTTCGGCAATCGCTGCCGGCGGCTGATCCTGCCGCCTGGCGGCGTGGCGCTGAGCAGCGATCTTGTCGTGCACGATTCCGGTATGCCAGATCAGTTCGACCGTGATGCGGGTGAGGTGTTCGCCGGCGATCTGCCGTCGGACGTGTTCGAGTACACGCTGTCGAGCCGATATTGCGAGGTCGATGAGCTTTCTGCCACAGCCTGGCAGCTCTTTGGTGGCTATGCGCCGGGCTGGAACCGGGTGCAGCAGATCTGCAATTACGTGAACGCGCGGCTGCGCTTCGACTATCAATGTGCCAGAAGCACCCGCACGGCGGCTCAGGCCATGGCCGAGCAGGTCGGCGTCTGCCGGGACTTCACCCATCTGGCGGTCGCGCTCTGTCGCTGCATGAACATTCCCGCGCGTTACTGCAATGGTTTCCTGGGCGATATCGGTGTCCCGCCAGATCCCGCCCCGATGGACTATAATGCGTGGTTCGAGGCCTATCTCGGCGGCCGCTGGTATACGTTCGATGCGCGCCACAACGTGCCCCGCATCGGCCGCATCCTCGTCGCGCGCGGCCGCGATGCCGCCGACATTCCGATGATTCACACTTTCGGACCGCATATCCTGCAGAAGTTCGAAGTGATCACCGAGGAAGTCACGCGCGAAAGCCGATCGCCGCGTCGATCGGTCGAACGTTCGGCACGGGGCGCCGAGATGCGTGGTGCCGCGTGCTGAGCGTCGGCGGCGGTTTGGCAACCGCGCGCTGACTTAAAGCTACATCGCTTCACCACCGGACCCGCAGGCTGCCGCTGGCGCCGAGAATGGAATATTCGTCGGCGATCTGCGCGTCGAAGCCTGCGGAAATGCTCATGTTTTCGCTCAGATTGATCTGAAGTCCCGCATGCAGGTCGAGAGCGTCGCTGACGACCGGTATAGGCGTTCCCGAGAAGACGAGGTCCGGCGCCTCGGCGAAGCTGCGCGATACGTTCCGATCAGGGCTGAAGTCGTGCATCCATGCGGCGCGCAGGAACGGCGCGTAGGTTGTTCCGTCCTTCACACGCCAGACGCTGTCGAACTGCACGCCGAGATAAACCGGCAGCGCGGTGATCGTGTCGGAGTGATAGGTCAGGCCGGCACCCAGTGCGCCGAAGCTCTCCGTGTCCGATCCCAGCCAGAGTTGCATGGGCTGGAACGCCGCAAACGGTGTCAGGGTCGCGCCGCTGTCGCCGAGTGAGAAGCCGTAGCCAATTTCGACGCGGCCGCCCAGCAGGGTGCCATCCAGCTCCACATCGGTCGCAAGGTTAAGGCCGAGGCTGTAAAGGTTGCGATCGAAATCGGCGCGCCCATAGCCGAGCGTGGCGATCGCAGAGATGTAGGCGGCCTCGCTCTGATAAACGCCATACGCACTGAACGCGCCGTAGTGGGTTGAGGTGCTGGCCCCGTACTCGTCCGCCGACACATTGGTGGAAGAGTAGCTGCCGGCGAAACCCACCAGCGCGGGCATGTCCGGCAGTTCACCGTCGGCGCCGATCGTCATGCCGAGAAGGGTGCCGGAGAGCCCGCCGCCGTTCGTCGAACTGCCCATCGGCGCGCCCCAGAAATAGGTCGGAGTGTCAGCCGCACCGCCACCAACCACATGGTTGGCCGTCGCCGGGGCGGTCCGGTGCTGGCGCAGGCGCCAATTATCCATCTGGTCGGTTACACTCGCCATGGCCGCCGAACTTGCGTTCATCATGCTCTGGGGAACCAGAGAGACCGCGCCTCCGCCGATCGTCTGGTAGGATGTTTCAAGCTCGTCGACCGTGGGAATTTCCAGAAGAGTGGGGACGATGGTCTGGAACAGGGCCGAGGAACCCCGGGTCTGGATGAGCCCGACGACCACGCCGACATTGCGCGCGTCGGGAGACAGCCCATCGGGCGTGAAATCGATCCGGGTGTCGAGGTTCAGCAGGGTGGACGATCCCGACAGCGAGAAATCGAGGATCGCCGTGTCGCCCATTGCCGTCAGATTGGACCAGCTTATGCCCCCCGTCGCGGTGAGGAAGGGGACCGAGAAAGCCCCTGGCATGGCAAGGCCGGGGCGGTAGATGCGGCCCTCGATGACGCCTGAGAGTTCAGCCGTTCCGCTCAGGTTGAACTGATCGGCCCCGAGAGAAATCTGGTCGGTGCGCACGACAAGCCTGCCGGTTGCGGTCTGGACGAGGCTTCCGTCGATGGTGGTGACGCCGAGACTGGTGGCGCCCCGGCGTAGCACACCCTCGTTGCGCAGGATGGCTTGGGGGCCGCCGAGGTCGAGCGACGAACCGGCGTAGATCGTTCCTGTCGCGAGATTGACGACGCTGTTCACGAAACCATCGGCAAGGGAGAGGTTGCCGAGCAGATCGCCCGCGTTGGTAATGGCGCTGTAGCCCCCCGTGGTGCGGACAGCCATACCCTCCGATCCGTCGACCGTGCCGATCCACCCGGAACTGTTGACATAGTTCTCGGTGCCATCGCTGACGATGGCGGCCCCGCCCACGCCGCCGATGACGCTGGCGCCCTGAGCGATGTTGATGATTGGATCGCCATTGCCCTGCATCAGCACGCCGACGGCGCCGGCGCCGGTCGCGCTGACCGCCGTATTGCTCACGAGATTGACCGCCACCTTGCCGGACGCGGACGCACTGCCATTCACCAGCTCCATGCTGGTGCCATTCATGACAAGACCGCCGCCATTGCTGGCGGACTGGGCGATAACGCCATAGGCGCCGGCGCCCGTGGTCGAGATGGTGCCGTTGACGTTCACCGTCACCGCGCCGCCCGTGCCAGTGCCGCCCGAGGATGTCCAGCTCGCCGTCTGGCCGTCGGATATCGCCGCACCGCCGCCGCCGCCGATGGACTGGGCAAGAACGCCGACCGCATTGGTGCCGGAGGTGGTCAACGATCCCCCCACCGTCACTTCGACAGCCGCACCATTGGCGGCGGTGGAAGGCCCGGCGAAGGTGACGTTGCCACCCGCATTGGCCACGCCGCCGCCGCCGCCGATGCTCTGCGCCAGAATGCCGATCGCCGCGTTACCCGTGGTGGAAATCGCCCCGGAGGTGGACAGGGTGACCGTCCCGCCCGATCCGCTGCTCGACCCGCCAAGCGTCGTGGCGAGCCCACTCGCCATTGCCGAGCCCGTGCTCACACTGGCAACACCGCCGCCGCCGCCGATGGACTGGGCGAGAATGCCGAAGGCCGCGCCGCCGGAGGTCGAGAGACCAGCCGCCGTAACCGATACGCTCCCGCCGTCATTGCCACTGCCACCCGTTCCCGCCAAGGAGAGCGTGCCACTGACGCCGCCGCTGCTGAGGCTCGACGAGCTGGCGGCTCCAACGCCGCCGCCGCCACCGACCGACTGCGCGAGAATCGCCGCCGCCGCCACGCCCGTGGTGGTGATGGTGTTAGCGGTGGTTACCGTCACTGTGCCGCCGGTCTGGCCGCTGCCGGCGCTGCCGCCGAGCGCCATGCTGAAGGACGCTTCCGACCCGCCCGATGCGCCGCCGCTGGACGTTCCCGCCGTTCCGCCGCCGCCACCCACGGACTGGGCCAGCAGACCGTAGGCCTGAACACCTTGGGTCGAGATCGCCTCATTCGCCGTCGCCGTGACGTTTCCGCCAATGCCACCCCCGCTGCCCGATCCGCCGAGCCCGAAGGCGAGGGCGTAGGTGCTGTTGCTGACCACCGACGGACTGCGCGAACAAGCCCGTGGCATTCGCGCCGAAGGTGGTGATCGGCGTGTTCGACGTGACCTGCACGATGCCGCCCGCGCCGCCACCACCACCGGAACCGCCAATACCCAGCGCCAGAGCGACACCATCACTGGCGGAGGTGGAGGTTGAACCGCTGGAGGCGGAGCTGCTGCTCGTGCCGCTCACGAGCGCGCCGCCCAACCCGCCGCCGCCGCCCACCGATTGCGCGAAGATGCCATAGGAGCTGTCGCCCAGCGTGGTGATCCCCGTCGCAAGGCCGCTCCAGCTTGCCGGCGCGTTGACGGAGACGGTCACATTGCCGCCCGAGCCGCCGCCGCTGCCGCTGCCGCCCAGGCCGAGCGCGATGGAGGCCGTGCCGCCATTGCCGGACGTGGTGGATGAGGCCCCGCCGGAGCCGCCGCCGCCGCCCACTGACTGGGCGAACACGGCGCTGGAGTTGAAACCGGCGGTGTAGAGCGTTCCCTGCGTGGTGACGTTGATCGTTCCACCCGTGCCCGCGCCGGAGGCCGAACCGCCGATGGACAGCGCCACGCAGGCTTCGCTGGCGGAGGAATTCGTCGTGCTGGAGCCGCCATTTCCACCGCCACCGCCGACGGACTGGGCGAAGATGGCCGCTGAATGGTCCCCGGCCGCGACCAGGGTGGTCGAGCCGGTAAGGTCGACACCTGTGGCAACCACATAGGCATTCGTGACCGTCACGTCCCCACCGTCGCCGCCCGTGCCGCCGCCGCCGCCAAGGCTCATCGCCAGCGAGTAGCCGCCATCGCTGCCGGACTGGCTTCCATTGCTGCCGCCGCTTGCGCCGGCCGATGCCGACGTCGTGCTGCCGCTCGCGGAGCCGGAGAGGGTACCGGTGGAGCTGGAGGAGGACCCGCTCGAGCCGCTGGAGGACAACGCGCTGGAACTGGCGGAGCTGGAACCGCCATTGCCGCCGCCGCCGCCCACGGACTGGGCGAAAATGCCCGCCGAATTAGGACCCAGCGTGTTCACATAGGCCAGCACGGAAGAGTACACCGTTACCGCGCCGCCATCGCCGCCGCTGCCGCCGGAGGCGCCGAGGCTCATGCTGACCGCGGCCTGCCCGCCGCTGTCCGCCGTGCTGGACGAGGAGCCGCCATTGCCGCCGCCGCCACCCACAGATTGCGCGAAAATGCCCGCCGCGAGCAGGCCGGACGTCTGGAGGGAGCCGGAGGAGGTGACGCTGACAGTGCCGCCGTCGCCACCGTCGCCCGCACCGCCGCCGAGGCTGAACGAGGCGGCATAGGAATCCCCGCTGGCGTTGGCACTGCTGGCGCCGCCATTGCCACCGCCGCCACCGATGGATTGGGCGAGGATCGCCGTGGACTGGTCGCCATAGGTAATGATCGACGCGGTGTTGTTGACCGTCACTGTCGAGCCGGTGCCGCCGGTGCCGCCGAAACCGCCGATCGTCACTGACGCGGCGATGCCCGAGGCCGCGCCGTCGTCGCTGCTTTCCGGCTGGCTGCTGGAACTGCCCGAGATGGCGGAACTGACATTGCTGGCGTCCTGTCCGGCCCCCGCTCCCGCAACCGAGGTCACGCCGCCCTGAAGTTCCTGCCCGTCGCCGGCGTCGCTCGTGCTGGACGCGGCGCCGCCATTGCCGCCACCGCCGCCGATCGACTGGGCGAGGACGCCATAGGACAGCGCGCCATAGGTCACCAGCGTCCCGCCGCTGTTTACGGTCACGCTGTCGGCGTCGCCGCCGCCGCCGCCGAAGCCACCAATGGCGAGACCCGCCGCGTAGTCATTGCTGGAGGCGGTGGCCTGCGTCCAGCCGCCATTGCCGCCGCCGCCGCCGATGGACTGGGCGAGGATGGCGGACGAGTGCAGCCCCATCGTGGTGATGCCGCCGCCACCGTTTGCGTTGGTGTTGACGGTCACGGTGTTGCCTGCACCGCCATCCGCGCCGCCGCCGCCGATGGCGAGTGCGACCGACGTGGTGGTCGAGGCCGCATTGGCGTCCGCCGAACCGCCATTTCCGCCCGAGCCGCCGATGGATTGCGCGACGATGCCGGCGGACTGGTCGCTGAACAGGCCGGACGAGCCGGTGACGATCGTGCCGTTCTGCGTCACCTGCACCGAGGCGCCGTCGCCGCCCGACGCGCCGCTGCCGCCGATGGCAACACTCGCCGCCACGCCGTCGGTGCTGTCGCTGACGCCGGAAAGGCTGAAGGCGCGGCTCGATCCGCCATTGCCACCGGCGCCGCCGATGGACTGGGCGAGGATGCCGGCGGAGAGATAGCCGTTGGTCGAGATGTCCACCGCGGTGATCGTGACACTGCCGGCATCCTGCCCGGATCCGCCGCCGCCCCCGGTCGCCCCGGCGCCGCCCACTGACACCTTCGCATCGCCGCCGCCGGTGGAGCCCGAGCCGGAGATGGCGAAGCCAGCATTACCGCCCGAGCCGCCGATGGATTGCGCCAGAATGCCCGGCGACTGGGAGAGCAAGGTGGTGATGAGATCGCTGCCGGTCACGGTCACGGCGCCCGCGCTGCCGCTGGTGCCGCCGCCGCCGCCAATGGTGACATCGGCTGCAAGGACGATGGCCCCCGCCGCGCCGGCGCTGAAGCCGCCATTGCCGCCATTGCCGCCGATGGATTGCGCCAGAATGCCCGGCGAAATCAGGCCGTTGGTGGTCAAGGCTCCGTCGGCGGAGACCGTCACCTGATTGCCAACGCCGCCACTGCCGCCGCTGCCGCCGAGGCCCACGCTTGCCGTTCCAACCCCGGCCAGAGAGCCGGCAATATCCCAGCCGCCGCTGCCGCCGGAACCGCCGATGGACTGCGCGAGGATGGCGGGAGACTGCTCGCCCGCCGTGGTGATGGTGCCGTTGAGCTGGGTGAGGGTGACCACCCCGCTGGTGCCGCCACTGCCGCCGCCGCCGCCGATGGTCGTCGTGGCGCCGGCGCCTGACGACAGACCTGCGCCCACCGCGAATCCGCCGGTGCCGCCAGCTCCTCCCAGTGACTGGCCCACCAGGCCGGCCGAGAGCGGGCCGACAAGGGACACGTTCGCGCTGTTGTAGATGGTGACCGCGCTGGCCTGACCGCCGTCGCCGCCGGAGCCGCCCACTTCCAGGCCGGCGGTGAAGGACCCCGAAACCGAGCCGCCCACCGCAAACCCGCCCGAACCGCCGCCGCCGCCGATGGATTGGCCCAGAATACCGGGGGCATTGCCATAAATGGCTGCGCCGCTGGCCACCGTCGCCGTCGTGGTAACGGTGGAATAGGTCGTCACCGGAACCTGCTGCGTGGTAATGACCGCCTGCATCTCTTCATAGCAATAGTCGGGGCACACCAGCACCGGTTCATAGGTCACCACCTGCTGGGTGACATAGATGGTGGTCGCCACCTGCTGGGATGTGGTTTCCGTTACCGTGCCGGGGGAGACCAGATCACCATAATTGGTGATCGAGACCGTGTTCGCGAACGAACCGGCGCCGCCGCTGCCGCCCACGGCCAGGCTTGCCGCGCCCTCCAGGCTGGCATTGCCGCTGGCGGCGAAACCACCATTGCCGCCACCGCCACCGATGGACTGGCCGAGGATGATCGCCGCGCCGCCGCCGGAGGCGGTGAGGGTGCCGCCTGCGTTTTCGATGAAGGCGATGTTGGCATAATTGCCGCTGCCGCCAAGCCCGCCAATGCTGGCGCCGAGTGTCGGGCCGAGCGAGAGAGGCAGCGATGTGGTGTAGCCGCCCGTGCCGCCGCCACCGCCGATGGACTGAACGGCGATGGCGCTGGACTGGTAGCCGCTCGTGGTGATGTTGGTGGGGCCCGCCGGACCCGAATTGGTGTCGTTATAGGCATACGCCCAGCCGCCGGAGCCGCCCGCTCCGCCGGTGCCACCGAGCGAGAGGCTGACCGCGGCCACCTCGCCGGCGGTCGCCGAAACCGCCGCGCCGCCATTTCCGCCGCCGCCGCCGATGGACTGAGCGAGAAGACCGGGCGAACGATCGCCTGTGGTGACGATGCTGCTGCCCTGATTGACCGCCGTGGCCGTGCTGCCATAGCCGCCGGCGCCGCCCTTGGTGCCGATGGCCAGAGCGACGGAAGCACCTTCCGAAAGGCTGCCGGAGATGCTGGCCCCGGCATTGCCGCCGCCGCCGCCGATCGACTGCGCCACCACGCCGGGCGAATCCGTCCCATTGGTGGTGATGCCGACCCCGCCCGTACCGGCAAAGACGTTGCCGCCATTGCCGCTCGCGCCGCCGGATCCGCCGACCCCAAGGGAGAAGGCCGCGACGGCGCTGCCCGACAGCGAGACCGCATAGCCGCCATGTCCGCCGCCGCCGCCGATGGACTGGGCCGCAATGCCGGCCGAGCCGGTGCCGTTGGTGGTGATGGTGCCCCCATTGAACGAGGTCAGCATCAATGCGCCGCTGGTCGTGCAGGCGGCGCCGTAGTTCGCGCCGGCATCCCCCCCGGTGCAGTTCACCGTCACCGCATTGGCGCTGCTGGCCGCTCCTCCCGAGCCGCCGTGGGAGATGGCCGCGCCGGACGTTGCGCTCAGGGCCAATGCCACCGAGCCGCCGCCCGAACCGCCGCCTCCGCCGATGGACTGGGCCAGAATGCCGGCGGAATTGATTTCCTGCGTGGAGATGCTGCCGGTGTTGAGGACAGAGACGTTGGCGCCGTAACCGCCACTTCCGCCGGTGCCGCCGACGGCGAAGGCGGTGCCCGCGACCAGAGAGGCGGATCCCGAGAGGCCGAACCCACCCGCGCCGCCGCCGCCACCGACGGATTGGGCGAGAATGCCGAAGGCCCCGCCAGCACTGTTCGCCGGCGCGCTGGCGCCGCTGCAGGTGCCGCCGGTGCAAATGTTGCCGTAACTCTGGACCGATACGGTGTCGCCATCGCCGCCAAGGCCGCCGGAGCCGCCGATCGCCACCGAGAGCCCGGGCGCGCCGCTGAAGGCCATGCCGCCCGTGCCACCCGCGCCGCCGATCGACTGCGCGAAGATGCCCGTCGATGAGGCGCCGGAAGTCGAGATGTCGGAATAGCTGCGCACATACACCGTGCCGCCATAGCCGGCCGGCCCGCCCGATCCGCCGAGAGCGGTGAGCCCCGCCGCGACGCCGGCATTGCCGCCGCCGCCGCCAACGGTTTGCGCGAAGAGGCCGTAGGAGCCGTTGCCGCCTGTGCTGATGGTGGTGCTGCCCACGGCGAACGGGTTGACGTTCGGACCATAGAGGACGACCGATATGTTTCCGCCGTCACCGCCATAGCCGCCGCCGCCGCTCACCCCGCCGAACCACCCATTGGCGGAGCCGCCATCGCCGCCATTCCCGCCAATGCTCTGGGCGAAGATGGCCGTCGCCTGTTGCGCCGATACGTTCACGTAATTGGAGAGAATTACCTGGCCGCCTGCGCCGCCCGCGCCGGCCTGTCCACCATTGCCGCTGCTGATGGAACTCGTCTCGTTGCCACCATTGCCGCCCTGTCCGCCGATGCTCTGCGCCCAGATTCCATAGGCGGAGGAGCCGGTGGCATTGATGTTCACATAGTTGTCTACGATGACGCCCGAGCCATTTCCGCCCGCACCGCCATTGCCGCCATTATATTCGGTCGAGCCTGTTGACCCGCCATTGCCGCCCCGACCGCCCTGCGACCAGACGACCATGCCGGAGGAGGTGAAACTGTAGGTGTTGCCGGGTTGGTTGGTGACTACCTGGACTTCGCCGCCATTGCCGCCGCCGCCGCCGCCGCGGCCGGCGTAGCCGCAGGTGCTTCCGCTGCCCCCCGTGCCGCCCGCGCCACCGGTCGAGCTCGCGACGACCATGGTCCCGTTATAGCTTGAAGAGCCACTGTAGCTGGGCCAGGCCATAACGAGGCCGCCCGTGCCGCCACCGCCGCCATCGGTGGGTGCATCGACGCACAGATCGCTGCCGCTGGCATTCTTGCCCCCGCCGCCATTAGAGCCGGTGTCCTGCAGCGTGTAGAAGACGGTGGGGCCGATCGACGGCGCGGTGCTCTGGGCGAGGGCCGGCGTGCCGAGCGCGCACAGGGCGACCGATGACATCAAAAACTGCAGGGGCACGCGCTGATGATGTGAAGCCGCCTTCGGATTCCGCAGAAGCAACGTCAGGCCAGTCATGCGCGTCCCTAACTCCACAGCGGGCGTCCCCGGCTGCGATGGCGCCGAGAGAGCGAGGAGGATCCCCGGCTAAGGTTTGAAGACCGCGTGTGTTATACGCAACGTCACTTTTTGGAATCGTCGGATCGCCTATGCACGAAGCGGCTTCGATCATCAGCGCGGCACCCGGGGCGGCGGCTTCCTTCCCCGAGTCTGTCGTGAGGATGTTCGGCGCGGAGGCGATCAACGACCTCATGGCCGCGCCGGGATTTCCGGCGGCCATTCACGCGGCCGCCGCCAACGCCGTGCGGCTCTATGATGGCAACTGGCTGCGCAACCGGCTGCTGAATGATCGCGGGCGGTTTCTGGCGGTGCTGCTTATTCTGGATCTGCATTTCACCGAGAGCGGCGGCAGGGGCGTGACCGGCGCACGCCTGCGCCGCGAGGTGGTGGCTCTGGGTGTCTGCAGCGCCGGACGTGCCACGGCTTTCCTTGCCGCGTTGCGCTTCAAGAAACTGCTCACGGCCTGCACCGAAGAGGGCACAAAGGAACGTCTGATGCCGACCGCGGCGCTTCTGCAGATGCACCGTGAGCGCTGGAACGGCATGTTCGCCGCGATTGCCCATATCGACCCGGCGGCGGCCGATGCTGCCCGCGACCTGCCGGACGCGGCGCTGTTCGGCCCGTGCACGCACACCATGGCAGACTGCTTCAGGCAGGGGCTGCGCGTGTTCGACGCCGCCCCCGAACTGCTCGCTCTGGCCGAGCGCGACGCCGGCCTTGTCATGCTGGTGTCAATTCTCGTGACGGGCGAGACGGTGTCGGTGACACACCTCGCGCGGCAGTTCTCGGTTTCTCGCGCGCATGTCGGCACTGTCCTGCAGCTCGCCGAGGCGAAGGGGCTTGCATTGAGCGATCCGGGCCGCGCCGGATATCGCGCCGGCCCGGCCCTGGAGGCGATCCTCATGCGCTTCTACGCCGTCGTTTTTCTCACCTTCCTGACGGCATTGAAGAAGGCGCAACCGCAGCTGGCCTGAGGTGCCCGGCATCGGACCGGTGCTTTCGCCGAGCGCCCAGGCAGGTCATCGCGGGGCTTTGGCCGCACCGCCGCCCGGAATTTTCGTCGCGCCCTGTTGTACCGGCGTCAAACCGCTTGCCGGCGGAACCGGCCTTCGGCACTATTCACTCACATCTCCCCGCACAGTGTCGTGCCGGGATCTGGCGATGACGCCTCGCACCGAGCCTGCCGGCTCGGGCGGGGCTTTTTTATTTCCGGCTCGCGTCACACGGGCCGCAAGGAGCCGCGCCGCATGAACCTCGACCAGTATGCGATAGCCGCAGAGCCGTTCTATGCCCCCGTCGCCGACGAGGTCGCGCTGTTCGAGGCCGCCTATGCCGAGCGCATTCCGCTCATGCTCAAGGGGCCGACGGGATGCGGCAAGACCCGTTTCGTCGAGCACATGGCGTGGCGGCTGAAGCGCCCGCTCATCACCGTCGCCTGCCATGAGGACATGACCGCGTCCGATCTCGTCGGTCGCTATCTGCTTGATGCCGACGGTACGGTCTGGCGCGACGGGCCGCTGACCGAAGCGGTGCGCCACGGGGCCATCTGCTATCTCGACGAAATCGTCGAGGCGCGGCAGGACACCACCGTGGTGATCCATCCGCTCACCGACGAGCGCCGGGTGCTGCCGCTCGACAAGCGCAACGAGCTGGTGACGAGCCATCCCGATTTCTTCCTCGTGATCTCCTACAACCCCGGCTACCAGAGCGCGGTCAAGGACCTGAAGGAGTCCACCAAGCAGCGCTTCGCCGCCATCGACTTCACCTACGCCGATGCCGGCCGCGAGACGGCGATCATCGCGCAGGAAGCCGGTATCGGCCGGGACATCGCCGAGAAGCTGGTGCGCATTGCCGCCGCCTCGCGCAATCTTGGCGGGCATGGTCTTGATGAAGGCGCCTCCACCCGCACGCTGATCCGCGCCGGCAAGCTGATCGCTCGCGGCGTCGAGATACGTCAGGCCTGCGATATGACTATCGTCTCGGCCCTGACCGATGATCGCGACACGCGCTGCGCGCTGCGCTCGATCGTTGCTGCCTGCCTGTGAGCGGCGGCATGGCACTCGCTATTCCGAACGAAGCGGCTGGCGCGGGGGAGGCGCTGGCGCGACGGCTGGCGGGACGTCCTGAACTTGCCGCTCACTTCGCCGCCGCCCATCGGCGGATCGTGCGCCATGCGGGGGCGGCGGAGGCCGAGAGGTGGTCGCGCGCGGTCGCGGCCCTGTACGACGCCAATGCCGGCCCGGCCCTTATGGAGGCGATGTGGTCGCTGGAGGCACGCCTGCTGCCGGGCACCTCTGCACAGGCGCTCCCCGACTTCTGGGAGGCTACCTGGACGCTCTGCCGCCATGCCGGCGCCGCCGTCGCGCGGCGTAGCGTGAACAGCGTCGCGGGCCGCGTCCACTACGGCGGCGACGACGGCGATGCCCTCGCTGTGCTGCGGGCGTTGGCCGGTCTCGCGGAACGCGCGGCGGATGGCGTCCTGCCGCTGCTCGACGCCTTCGACGAGATCCTCGCGGCTGTGGATGCGCCCGGGCTGGTGCGCTGGATCGCCGATGGGCTGGCGCTTTATCCGGCCGACCGGCGTCGGCGGGCGGCCTATTTCGGCCTCGCGGATGTCCTTGCCCGGCAGCGCCTCGCCGAACAGGCGGGAGCGGTGCGCTATGCGACGCATGAAGAGCGGCTGCGCAAGGTGTCGCGCGCGCTGTTCGGTTTCGAGCCGGATGTGCAGGTGGTCGCCGATCGTGCCGTGCGCCGTACACGTCTTGCCGGCGGATTGCTGCTGATGCCTGCGCGCTTCACCGATCTGTCGGTGGAAGAGGCGCCGGCCGCCTTCGAGGCGGCGGTTCTGCACGCTGCCTGCCATCGTGCTTTCACGACGTCGCGCTTCGCGGTCGGGCGCATGAAGCCGGTGCAGCTCGCGCTTGTCGCGCTGCTGGAGGACGCGCGCGTGGAGCGCCTTGCCGCCCGGCGCTATCCCGGTCTGGCGCGGCTATGGGGGGGATGGCATGGCACGCCGACGCGTCGGGCGCAGACGGTTCCCTCGCTCTTCGCGCGGCTGGCGCGGGGCCTCGCCGAACCCGGTTTTGAGGATGGCGACGGCTGGATAGCCAAGGCGCGGCGCCTGTTCGACGAAGCTTTCGCGGCCGATCCTGGGCGCCAGTCCTTCGTGCCGGAGATCGCCCGCATCATCGGTCACGATCTCGGCCAGCTCCGCATTCCCTTCGACGCGAAGGGCTATGTCGTGCAGCCGCTATATCGCGACGACGGGCTCGGATTGTTCGATTGGGAAGACGTCGATCCCGACAATACCGACGCGCTGGAATTGCAGGTGGAGGCGGCGCGCATCCGCGAGGAGGAGATCGACGCGGGTTCGTCCGATGCGCCGGCCGAGCCGGGCGAACGCGCCCGCGCCCAGCCGCGCGCGCCGGAAGAGGGGGCTGTCGTCGCGCTTTACCCGGAATGGCATCACAGGCTACGCGCCGAGCAGCCTGACCATGTCACCGTGCGACTTTATCCCGCCGTCGACGGCGCCACTGAAACGCTGCGTGCGGAACTCGCGGCGGCGCGCAGTGTGCGGGCCCGCATCGACGCGTTGGTGCGCAGGGCGCGGCTTGACCGCCCGACACGCCTGCGCCGGCGTTTGCAGGGTGACGAGCTTGATCTGGAGGCGGCGCAGGAGGCGATGCAGGCGCTGCGTCTCCACGAACTGCCCGATCCGCGCGTCCATATGAGCCGGCATCGGAGCGGCCGCGATGTCGCGCTGCTGCTGCTGCTCGACATCTCGCAATCGACCGCGGATACGGTTGGGCCCACGGGCGGAACGGTATTGTCGACCGCGGCGCTGTCGGTGGCCCTCCTCGGGGAGTCGCTCGCCGGGCTGGGCGATTCCTTCGCGGCGGATGCCTTCGCCTCCAATGGCCGGGCGGATGTGCGCATCACACCGCTCAAGGATTTCGACGAACGCTGGGAGGCGGCGCTGCCTAGGCTGGCGGGGGTGCGGCCCGCCTATTCCACGCGCCTTGGCGCCGCGCTGCGGCACGGGACGGCCCGGCTGGCGCCGCGTGCCCATCATCGCCGCGTGCTGGTGGTGGTGACGGATGGCGAACCGTCTGACATTGACGTCGAGGATGCGGCGTACCTTGTCGAGGATGCCCGGCACGCCGTCGCCCGTGCGCGCGGACAGGGGCTGGACGTGTTCTGCGTGGCGCTGGGGGAGGCGGCGGATCAGGCCGCAGCCGGAATTTTCGGGAGGCGCAACACCTTTGCCGTCACCCGCGTCGCCGCGCTGCCGCAGCGACTGGAGGCGCTCTATTACCAGCTCACGGTGCGCTGAGCCTATTTGCGGCGCAGCGCCGGCGGCACGCCGAAATGCGCGGCGAAGACATGGACGAAGGCGGCGCGCATGGCCGCCTCATGCGCGGCCCCGTCCCGCGCCAGCAGCCTTAGGCCCAAGCCGGCCCCGTTGGGCAGCGCGCTGACGCCGGCGAGGCAACCAGCGTAGGCGAGAGCGTCCTCGAAGCCGTGCGCATCGGCGGGCACGGCGAGCCACAGCCCGCTGGCGGCGACGCGATGACCGTGCAGCGGTCCGTCTGGCCGGGCGAGGTGGGAGCCGTCGATCACCTGACGGTCGCTGGCGACCAGCTGGCCGTCGCGCCGCACGTCGACGCGACTCTTGTAGGAGAGCGGCGCGCCGCCCGCCCTGTTGGGGTCGTGCACAAGCAGTCCGTCGGTGAGGAAGGCCGCGCCATCGCCCTGCAGGGCGATCTCCACCCGTGTGTCTGACGCGGCGCCGGGAAACAGGATCTGCGGATCGGGCGTGTAGGCGAGAAAGCCCCCCGCGGCCACCTCGATGAGGACCCGCATCCGGGCCGGCCGGCCGCAGTCGCCATGCACCAGCGTCGAGGCCTGCGTGGTGAGATGCAGCGCCGCGCCCGTGCCGATCCGCACCCGCACCGTCAGGTCCTCGCCGGCGTAGAATCCGCCGGAGGAGGACTGCATGTAGAGCGTCGCCACCTCCGGGCATGCCGCATCGAGCGTGAAGGCCCGCGTGAGGTGGAAGGGATAGGTCACATACCGCCCGACAAGGCAGCTCGCCGCGCCCCGCCGTTCCACCGCGATGTCGAGTTCCGGTCGGCGCAGGCCGGCGAGGGGGGCATTCATCGGCCGACCAGAACCGCCTGGGAGATCGCATCCGCCACCGCCTCGATGTTGAGGCCGGAACGGCAGGCCGTGGCGATGATCGGCGCGCCCGCGCGCACCGCCCGTGCTTCCGCGAGCATCAGGTCGAGATCAACCCCGACATGGGGGGCGAGGTCGACCTTGTTCACCACCAGCAGGTCGCATTGCAGCACGCCGGGCCCGCGCTTGCGCGGAATGTCGCCGCCGCCCGCGACGTCGATGACGAAAATCCACCAGTCCACGAGATCGAGCGAGAAGGTCGAGGCGAGGTTGTCGCCGCCGGATTCGATGATGACCAGTTCGAGGCCGGGAAAGCGGGCGTCGAGTTCGTCGGCGGCGAGGATGTTGAGGGTGGGATCCTCGCGGATCACGGTGTGCGGGCAGGCGCCGGCCTCCACCGCCAGCACACGGGCGGGATCGATGATGCCGGAACGGCGCAGGCGTTCGGCATCCTCTGCGGTGACGAGATCATTGGTGACGACCGCCACCGAAATGCCGCGTCGCGCAAACACCGGCAGCAGCGCCTCGATCAGCGCTGTCTTGCCCGAGCCGACCGGCCCGCCAATGCCGATGCGGGCGGCGTTGGCGGGTCGTCCCGGCGGGACGGGCTGGCGGGAGGGAGAAAGATCGTTCATCGCCTCACCTCAGCATGTAGCGCTGCGCGAGCGGCAGCCTGGTCGCGGGCGCGCAGGTGGCCAGCACACCGTCGACGAAGACGTCGAAGGTGGACGGGTTGACCTCGATCGACGGCAGGGCGTCGTTGCGCAGCATGTCGCGCTTGGAGAGCGTGCGCGTGCCGCGGGCGGGGAGCAGGGCCTTGGTAAGGCCGAGCGTGCCGGCGAGGTTGTCCTCGATGGCGAAGGGATGGACGAAACAGGCCGAGAGCGCCTTGGCGGCGCCGGCGAAGGCGCCCCATTGCGGGCGCAGCGCCACCGGTTCGCAGGTCATCAGCGAGGCGGCGCTATCGCCCATCGCGCCCCAGGCGATGAACCCGCTCTTGATGACGAGTTCGGGCTTGGCGCCGAAATAGGCTGGGCGCCACACCACGATGTCGGCCATCTTGCCGTCCTCCAGCGAACCGACATGGGCGTCGATGCCGAAGGTGCGGGCGGCGTTGATGGTGTATTTGGCGATGTAGCGGCGGATGCGCTCATTGTCGCCGAAGGTCTGCTCCTCCGGCAGCCGCCCGCGCTGGTCCTTCATCTTGGAGGCAAGCTGCCAGGTGCGGGTGATGACCTCGTGAATGCGCCCCATGCCTTGACTGTCCGAGCCGAGCATGGAGATGGCGCCGAGGTCGTGCAGGATGTCTTCCGCCGCGATGGTTTGCGGCCGGATGCGGCTTTCGGCGAAGGCCACGTCCTCCGGGATCGCCGGGTTCAGGTGGTGGCACACCATCGTCATGTCGAGGTGTTCGTCGAAGGTGTTGACCGTGTAGGGGTTGGTCGGGTTGGTGGAGGAGGGCAGGCAATGGCTGTAGCCGGCCACCCGGATGATGTCGGGCGCGTGCCCGCCGCCGGCGCCCTCGGTGTGGTACATATGGATCGTACGGCCGGCGATGGCGGCCAGCGTGTCTTCCAGGAAGCCGCTTTCGTTCAGCGTGTCGGTGTGGATCTGCACCTGGAAGTCGAGATCGTCCGCCACTTTCAGGCAGGCGTCGATCGCGGCGGGCATCGAGCCCCAGTCCTCGTGCAGCTTCAGCCCGAGGCAGCCGGTGCGCATCTGCTCGACCAGCGAGGCCGGCAGATGCGAGTTGCCACGGCCGAGAAAGCCGAAATTGATCGGCCAGGCTTCGGACGCCTGCAGCATCTTGCCGACATTGAACGGCCCGCCACAGTCGATGCCGACGGTGATGGGGCCGAGCGAGCCGCCGATCATGGTGGTGATGCCGGAAGCGATGGCGTGCTCGCACAATTGAGCACTGTCGAAATGCACATGCACGTCGATGGCGCCGGCAGTGGCGATCATCCCCTCGCAATCGCGGACCGTGGTGGAGGCGGCGACACGCAGGCGCGGATCCACCCCGTCCATGATGGCGGGGTTGCCGGCCTTGCCGATGCCGACGATGCGCCCATCCTTGATGCCGAGATCGCCCTTCACCACACCGAGCACCGCGTCGATGACCAGCACGTTGCACAAGAGCATGTCGAGCGCGCCCTCGGCGCTGGTCAGCCCGGCGACCGTACCCATGCCGTCGCGCAGCGTCTTGCCGCCGCCATGCAGGCATTCCTCGCCATAGACGGCGTAATCCTTCTCGACCACGGCGATCAGCGACGTGTCGCCGAGGCGCACGCCGTCGCCGGTGGTGGGGCCGTACATGGCGGCATAATCGGCGCGGCTCATACGGGCCATGGCTCGTCTCCTTCGTGAAATTCAGGCGCCGCGGAAGCCGGCGGCGCGCGCGCGCTCCAGCGCGGCGGGGGCGTGCTCGGGAGCGGTCGGCCCTTCGGTGAGGGCATTCAGCCCGCTCACCTCGCCGAGCCCGCCAAAGGCCACCAGCGTCACTTCCTTCGCCTGTCCCGGCTCGAAGCGCACGGCGGTTCCGGCCGGAATGTCGAGCCGCATGCCGAAAGCCTGCGCGCGGTCGAAATCAAGCGCCCGGTTGGATTCGAAGAAGTGAAAATGGCTGCCGATCTGCACCGGCCGGTCGCCGGTGTTGGTCACGGAAAGGCCGGTCGTGCGGCGGCCGGCATTGAGCTCGACCTCGCCCGGAGCGGCGATGATCTCGCCCGGCACGCGCGTTTCCGGGGAGACGACGTGGCCGGGGCGGATGGGCTCATGCACGGTGACCAGCTTGGTGCCGTCGGGGAACGTCGCCTCCACCTGCAGCATGGGAATAAGCGCGGCGACGCCATCCATCACATCGTCGCTCGTGAGCAGGCCGGCCCCCAGCTCCATCATTTCCGCGACCGTGCGGCCGTCCCGTGCGCCCTCGAGAATCTCGTCGGCGATCAGGGCGGTCGCCTCGGGAGCGTTGAGCTTGCAGCCGCGCGCGCGCCGCTTGCGGGCCAGCTCGGCGGCGGAAAAAATGGTGAGCCGTTCATATTCGGTGGGCGTCAGCAGCATGGTCGCCTCTCAGTTGGAAAACAGGCGCAGCGGCAGGCGGGCCTGTCGCGCGGCGGCGATGTCGGAAAAGGGCGCGAAGCCGGCCGGCTCGGCGTCGGGTGCCACAGGCTCGGCGCAGACGGAGGCCACGGTGTCGAGCAGGCCCGGCATCATCTGCTGGGCGCCGAGCGCGCCGATCAGACCGAGCCTCGTGGCCGCCGCGAGTCCGCCGGCGACAAGCTGGTATCCCGCAAGGAGCTCGGCGGACGCTTCGTCGAGGCCGCAGCCGTGCCACAGCAGTCCCTGCACTGCCGCGAGGGTGCCCGGTGCCACACCCGCCATGACCTGTGCGCGATAGGCCGCCGCGCCTTGCGTGCCGAGCCGCCCATGGGTGGCGAGCAATGCGGCCCCGTTGCGCCGGGCGCCGAGCCGCAGCGGTTCGCTGAAGCTCGACAGGTCGAGATCGCGATCGAGCGCGGCGATGGCATCGATGTCGCCATGCGCGCGGTGGCATTGCACGAGTGTCACCCGTTCGGCCGGCCCCCAGCGATGGCGCAGCTGCTCTTCGAGAAAGCCAGCGATGGCTGCGGCATCCGGCCGGGCACCATAGACCGCTGCCAGCCCTTCGAGACCCTGCGAGAAAGCAAAGCCGCCGCTCGGGAAGGCGGTGTCACCGAAGCGCAGGGCGAGCAGTAGGGCGGAGGTCTGCATGGCTCAGCCATCTGCCCCGACGACCGCCACGCGGCCCTCGGCGATGAGGTCGCGCACGCGGTCGAGATAGGCCTGGCGCGGTGCTTCGAGCGCCACCTCGACGTCGCCGCCATTGAACCGCACCTTCCAGTGCAGGTTGCCGGCGGCATAGCCGAGCTGAAGCGCATCCGGCAGGCTTGAAGGGCGCAGCCGCAGCCACGCCTGTTCGAGCGCGCGCACGACGATGGCGCGGCCGGGCTCCAGCAGCAGGACCGCGCCGTCGAAAAGCTGCTCGCTGCGCGGCAGGGCGATAAGGCACGCCGTGCCTCGGTCCGTGACGACCCGCAGCCGCCGACGGGTCATGTCGCGGGTCTCGAGCCGCACGGTCTCGACCGTCCCGTCATGCTCCATATGGTGCAGCCGGTGGCCGAGATCGTGGTCGAGCCGCGATCCGACGAGGGACGAGACAAGGAGCACGCCCCCGTCGGTTTGAAGGTCGGCAGGTTCGGTCATGGCACCGGTTCCGGGAGAAGACGAACCGATGCGCCACTGGCGCATCGGCCGGGCAGGGGAGGTTCAGCGGTGGCCGGTGGTGACCTTGGTGGGGATGCCCTCGATCGGGCAGTCCTCGACGCCCGGTGCTGAGCGCGTGATGGCCTCCACCATGTCACGTGTGCCTTCGGGATCGTTCGCCCATTTCTTGTAGAACTCGAAGGGCAGCGCGCAGGTGCCGCGCACGTCCTCACCGGAATTGATCATGCCGGTGTAGCCACGGTGCAGCAGCTTGTAGAGGTGGTTCTGCGCCTGCCCCTTGCTGCGCGCCTCGCGGATCAGCGGAATGGAGAGTTGGGCGTACTGGATGCCGTATTCTTCCTCGCCGCATTCGCCCAGCGTGCGCCCGTCGAAGCCGACGATCGTGGACCGGCCGAAATAGGTATAGACGCCGTCGAACCCGGCGGCGTTGGCCACCGCCACATAGACATTGTTGGCCCAGGCCATCGCCTTGGCCATGACCACCTGCTGCTCCTTGGCGGGATACATGTAGCCCTGGCAGCGCACGATGAGTTCGGCGCCCTTCATCGCGCAGTCGCGCCAGATTTCCGGGTAGTTGCCGTCGTCGCAGATGATGAGGCTGATCTTCATGCCCTTCGGGCCGTCGGAGACATAGGTGCAGTCGCCGGGATACCACCCCTCGATCGGCACCCAGGGCATGATCTTGCGGTATTTCTGAACGATCTCGCCCTTGTCGTTCATCAGGATCAGCGTGTTGTAGGGAGCCTTGTCGGGGTGCTGCTCATGGCGCTCGCCGGTGAGGGAAAACACGCCCCACACGCCGGCAGCGCGGCAGGCCTCGGCGAAGATCTCGGTTTCCTCGCCGGGTACCTGCGACGCGGTCTCGTACATTTCCGCCGGGTCGTACATGATCCCGTGGGTCGAGTATTCCGGGAAGATCACCAGATCCATTCCCGGCAGGCCACGCTTCATGCCGACGAGCATGTCGGCGATCTTGCGGGCATTGGCGAGCACCTCGGCCCGGGTGTGCAGGCGCGGCATCTTGTAGTTGACGACGGCAACGCCGACGGAATCGGCGCTCGACGTGATGTCTCCATGCTGCATGGCATTCCTCCTGAGTGGCGCCGTCGCGGGACGGTCTGGGAACGGATCAGACGGCGATGTGCCGGTGAATGAGGTCGTCGGTCAGCGTGGCGATGGGGCCGGCGGCAACGGCACGGCCCTTCTCCAGCAGCGCGAAGTGGTGGCCGGCGGAGCGGGCGAAAGCGACGTTCTGCTCGACCAGGATGATGGTCAGCCCCTCTTCCGAATTGAGCCGCACGACGATGTTCTGGATCTCCTCGACGATGTTGGGCTGGATGCCTTCCGTGGGTTCGTCGAGCAGCAGGACGCTCGGTTCGGCCGCGAGCGCGCGGGCGATGGCGAGCTGCTGCTGCTGTCCGCCGGAGAGCACGCCGCCCGGCCGGTCGAGATTCTGCATGAGATAGGGGAACAGCTTGGGCACCAGCGGCGGGATGCCGCCCGAACGCGGGTGTCCGCGTCCCGTCGTGGCGAAGCCGCCCATCAATATGTTCTCCCGGATGGTGAAGTCCGGGATGATCTGTCGGCCCTGCGGCACATAGGCGATGCCGGCGCGGGCGCGCCGATGCGTCGGCTCGGCGGCGAGATTCCTGCCGTCGAGAACGATGCGCCCGCCAGTGCGGTCGGTGAGGCCCATGATGGTTTTGAGCAGGGTCGTCTTGCCGGTGCCGTTGCGCCCGACAATGGCGGTGATCTTTCCGCCGGGCACATCGAGGTCGAGACCGTGCAGGATGTGGCTGCGGCCGTAGAAGCTGTCGACCTTTTCCAGGGTGAGCATCACTGGATCCCCTTGGAACCGAGATAGGCGGCGCGGACATCGGGATTGGTCTCGATTTCCGTGATCGGTCCTTCCGCCAAGATGCGGCCGAGATGCATGACGGTGATGCGGCTGGCGATCTCGCGCACGAAGGCCATGTCATGCTCGACGACGACGATGGTGTGCCGGCCGCGCATCGCCTTGATGATGGCGGCGGTCTTCATGGTCTCGGCTTCGGTCATGCCGGCGGTGGGCTCGTCGAGCAGGATGACTTTCGGGTCCTGCGCCATCAGCATGCCGAGTTCCAGCCACTGGGTTTCGCCGTGGCTGAGGCTCCCGGCCTCCACCTCCTGCTTGCTCTCCAGCCCGACCATGGCGAGGATTTCCTCGACGCGCCGTGTCTGGGCCGTCGGGAAGCCGAGCCGCAGATTGGCGAACACACCGGGATTGCGGCAGGAGGCCACCTCCAGATTGCGCCGCACGCTGAGGTCGCGGAAGACGCTCGGGATCTGGAACTTTCGCCCGAGGCCCGCCTGGGCGATGCGATGCTCCTCAAGCCCGGTGATTTCGACGTTGCCGAGGAAGACGCGGCCCGCCGTCGGCCGGGTCTTGCCGGAGACGAGGTCCATGAGCGTGGTCTTGCCGGCGCCATTGGCGCCGAGCAGCACCCGCAGCTCGCCATTCTCGATCACGGTGGACACGGTGTCGACGGCCCGGAAGCCGGCGAAGTCGACGGTCAGCCCGTCAATGGTGAGCGCCGCGCTGGCGGGATCTGAACCGATCGGTGTCACGGGCATGGCTCAGTTCCTCTCCTCGGCAGGCGAAGGCTCGGCGAGGGGAGGCAAACCGCGGGCGCTGCGCGCGATCAGCCCGTCCCGCACACTGGTGGCGAGGCCGGCAATGCCGCGCGGCAGAAACAGCACGGCGAAGACGAAGGCGAGGCCGATCACCACCCGCCAGGCTTCCATCAGGGCGGGCGTCTCCGAAACGGTCGCCTCGATCATGTTGATGAGAATGGCGCCGATGCAGGCACCGAGAACGGAGTTGCGTCCGCCGACCGCCGCCCACACCACCATGGTGATGGAGAAGGAGAGGTCCATGAAGGTCGGCGAGGCGAACTCCGAAGCCATGACGTACAGCATGCCGGCATAGCCGGAGATGGCCGCGGAGACGCAGAAGAAGAAGGCCTGATAACGCGGCACGTCGAAGCCGAGGAAGCGGGCCCGCCGGTCGTCGTCGCGGATCGCCTGCAGGATGAGCCCGGAGCGGGTTTCGACGAGCAGCCGCGTGCCGATCAGCACCAGCGCCAGGCTGATGGCGATCAGATAGTAGGTCTGCGGCATGTAGGGGTCGAATTCGAGACCGAGAACGTCGAGATAGCCGAGGTCGGTCAGCCCGTTGAAGCCGTTGGTGAGCGGCTGCGCCTGGACAATCAGCAGCCGCACCAAAAGCACCACGGCGAGGGTGATGATGGAGACGAACACGCCGGAAATGCGCTTGCGAAACAGGATGAGCCCGAGCGCCAGCGCCACGGCCGCGGGCACCACGATGCCCATCGCGATGCCGAACCAGACATGCTGGAACGGGATCCAGAGGAAGGAGCCTTGCGTGATGCAGCACAGTTCGGTCGGCGCGCCGGGCTCGGCATTCCACAGCATGAAATCCGGGATGGGCGTGTCCGACCCCTGGGCGAGGCTGGTGGCGCTGGCGAGCTTCAGCGACATGGCGATCGCATAGGCTCCCAGGCCGAAGAACAGGCCCTGGCCGAGATTGAGAATGCCGGCATAGCCCCAGGACAGCGCGATGGCCGCGCCGAGCATGCCGAACACCAGATATTTCGACAGCCGGTTCAGCCAGAAGACGTCGAACACCAGCGGCGCGGCAAGGATGAGGGCGATGAAGACGACATAGGCCGCCGTGTTCAGCCCGCGCTTGGACAGCTTCATCTCAGCGCCCCTTGTAGGAAAACAGGCCCTTGGGCCGCCAGATGATGATCGCGATGACCACCGCGAAGACGACGGCGCGGGCGATGATGTCGTTGCTGACCGCGGCGGTGAGGCCGTTGATCTGGCCGAGGATGGCCGAGGAGAGGATCGAGCCGATCAGGCTCCCGACGCCGCCCATCACGACGACGAGGAAGCCGTCCACCACCATCGGCGTTCCCATGTCGGGGAACACGGTCTTGAAGCCGGCCATGAGCACGCCGGCGACGCCGGCAAGGCCGGAGCCATAGGCGAAGGCGAGCGCGTTGATGCGGGCGGTGTCGATGCCGCAGGCGGCCGCCATTTGCGGATTGCGCATGATGGCGCGCAGCTGCATGCCGAAGGAGGTGCGGTACATGAGCGCCCAGGTCAGTGCCGCCAGCGCCACCGAGACCAGGATGATGAAGGACCGGTAGACGCTGATCTGCGAGCCGGCGATGGCATAGGTGCCCCCCAGCCATTCCGGCAGGCTGACATTCTGCAGGCCCGGCCCCAGCCCGGCGATGGTGATGCCGAAAAAGGCGAGGCCGAAGGAGAGCCGCACCGCCTGCTGAACGAGGATCGCGACGCCCCAGGTGGCGAGCAGCGTGTCGAGCAGCCGGCCATAGAGGCGGCGCACCACCAGCTTCTCGATCGCCAGCCCCAGCAGTGCCGTGACCAGGAACGCGACCGGCATTGCCGCGATGATCCCGAAGCCGAGATAGAGGCTCGTCAGCACCGCCGTATAGGCGCCGATCATCACCATCTCGCCATGCGCCATGTTGATGACGCCCATGGCGCCATAGGTGATGGCGAGGCCGAGGGCCACCAGAAGCAAGACCGAGCCCAGGCTCAGTCCGATGAATATCGTGTCGATCATCGGGAATGTGTCTCGTGACGCGAGAACGGCGGAAGGAGCGCCCGGCCGGCGCGGCGGTGCGCCGACCGGGCGATCGCGCGATCAGCCCTTCAGCTTGGCGGAATCCAGCCCCGCGGGCGTGCAGAACAGGTTCTGCTGGGTCTCGCCATAGGCGACATAGGGAAGCGGGAAGACCGGCTCGGGATAGGCGTCGACGATCTTGCCCTGGCCATCGGCCTGCCACTGCGCGATCCGCGGGGTGAGGGCGGTGTGGAGGTTTTCCTTCTCCACCGTCACCTTGCCGCCCGGCGCATTGAAGCTCTGCCCCCCGACAGCGGCCAGCACAGCCGCGGCCGAGGTGTCCTTGGCCTTCTCGACGGCCTGCTTCCACAGATAGACCTGGAAGTAGGAGGATTCGAGCGCGTGGTGGGTCACCGCCTTGGGGTCATTGACGAATTTGCGGTAGCGCTCGACGAAGGACTTGTTCTCCGGCGTGTCGATGGCCTGGAAGTAGGGGAACGAGGTGTAGCTGCCCACGGCATATTCCGCGCCCATCGCCGCGATCTCGATTTCCGAGGTCACGGTGGCGCAGATCGGCAGCTGCTCGTGCGAGAGGCCCTGGTTCTTGAACTCACGGTAGAAGGCGATCACCGAGTCGCCCACGACATTGGAGAGAACCACGTCGCAGCCCGAGCTCTTGATCTTGTTGACCATCGAGCCCCATTCGGAATGGCCGAGTTCGAGATATTCGTCGGCAACATATTCGCCGCCGTTCTTCTCGATCAGGATCTTCGAGACCTTCGCCATCTCGCGCGGATAGATGTAGTTCGAGCCGACGATGAAGAACTTCTTCTTGCCGAGCGTCTTGATGATCCAGGGAATGAAGTTCGACAGCTGCTGGTTCGGCACAGCGCCGGTGTAGACCACGTTCTTCGAGCACTCGAAGCCTTCGTAGTAGGTCGGGTAGAACAGCGCCGCCTTGCGCTTCTCGAACACCGGCAGCACCGCCTTGCGGCTGGCCGAGGTGTAGCAGGCAAAGACGGTCGGCAGCCGGTCCTGAATGACGAGCTTGGACGCCTTCTCGTTGAAGGTCTTGGGATCGGAGGCGCCGTCCTCGATCACGGCCTCGACCTGCTTGCCGAGCACGCCGCCCGACGCGTTGATCTCGGCGATCGCCATGCGCGTCGCATCGGTCAGCGAGCGCTCGACGATGGAGAGGCCGCCGGTCTGCGAAAACAGCACGCCGACCTTGATGGTGTCGGCGCCAAAGGCAGCGCCCGGCAGGATGGACGGCGCAGCAAGGGCGCCGCCCGCAAGCGCCGCGGAAGTCGTGAGGAATTGACGACGATTCATCGACATGAAGACAGTCCCTGAGAGGAAGGAAGGTTGCTTTTTTGGGGAGGCGCCCGAAGAGCGCGTGGCCGAAACCAAGCCGTGCCCGGCCCGCGGGGGCCGGGGTTCGACCGGAGCACTGAAGCCGCCGACGGCCCTGTCGGGAGCAAAAACAAAAAAGCCCGAAACGCCTCCTGCGAGGCGATCCGGGCTACCTAGCCAGAGCGGGGGACAGCACTGTCGAACCCGCTATGCCGATAAAATCGGCAAGTTCAAAACTGAACACGAAATGAGCTAAACACCCTTCGGCGGGAAATGCAAGAGCTCGTTTGCGGTGATGATGGAGGTGGCGATGTCGTCCATGGACACGCGCTTTGACATGGCCTGCTGGCGGATCGTCTCATAGGCCGCATCCTCGCCGATCTGGTGGATCGACATGAGGATGGCCTTGGCTTTCTGGATCTTCTGCATGCTGGAAACGCGGCGCTCCAGCTTGTGGATGCGCTTTTGCTGATCCAGCCTTTCCTGCCAGAGTCCACGGGCGAGCAGCAGGTTGGTCAGCACGCCGAAGGGGCGGATAGGGCGGTCCATGGCGGCGAGCGCGCCGAGATCGAAAAGCAGTTCGAGCGTCGAGGGAATCTCATAGTCGACGATGGCGATGATCGCCGGCGGAATGCCATCGATGCCCTTCGCCAGCCGGGAAATCTCGGTCCGGTGCTCGTGATCCACCGAGAGGAAGACGACGCCGATATTGGCCGGGATCTCGCGCGGGATCGGCCAGGTCGCCTCCGCATGGCACCCGATGCGCCGCAGATGATCGATGAGCGTACGCCCGTCGGCATCCGCCGGATGCACCACCAGAACCGGTAGGTTCTTGAGGCTCTTGAGGGGCGGCATGGGCATGGCGTCAGTCGATCCCTGCCGTGGGAGAGGCGAGTGCCCAGTCGTCCTGCGAGGATGACAGGAAGTAGGGATCCGGCTTTATCGCACGATGCGGGTCCGAAATGATGTTGAAGCGCTTGGCCGCATCTATCTGCGCCACGCGCGGCCAGAGGAAGGTATGGTTGTTGGAGGTGTCGATGGCCACCCTTCCCTGTGGCGCGTCGAACTGCACCCGCCCGAGAGCGGCAACCACCGCGTCCCGGTCGACGCTGCGTGCCTGTGCGATGGCCGCGGCGGTGAGGTGAACCTGATAATAGGCGGCCTCGGCCGCCGCCGTCACGGGAGTGCCCGGGCCGAACTGCCGTCGATAGGCGGCGAGGAACTTGCGGTTGTTGTCGCTGTCGATGGTTTCAAAATAGGGGGCGACGGTGATGTGGCCCTCGGCTGCTTCGCTCGACATCTCCGCAACCTCGGCCTCGCTCGTCGTCAGGCTGGCGATGGGCATGCGGGCGGGGTCGAAGCCGGCACGTCGATAGGCCTCGTAGAACATGGCCGTGCCGGCGCCGACGATGGTGGAGAAAATGACGTCCGGCTGAAGTTTCCGGATGCGCTCGATAGGGCGCTCCAGCTCCGCCGCCGTGCAGCTTAGCGGGATATAGATCTCGTCGAGAACCTTGCCGCGTGCCTCGATGACGAGATCGGAGAAAATGCGGTTGGATTCATAGGGGAAGATGTAGTTGGACCCGACCAGAAGCAGGCGGTTTCCATACTTCTCCAGAAGAAAGCGAACCAGAGGCTGGCTGCTCTGATTGGGTACCGCGCCCGTATAGATGCAGTTCGAGGAGTATTCGAAACCCTCATAGACGGTCGGATATATGAGCAGCGCGTTGCGCGATTCGATCACCGGCAGCACCGCCTTGCGCGTGCTGGACATGTGGCAGCCGAAGACGATGCGCACGCCTTCCTCGTCCAGCAGCCGGCCTGCTTCCTGCCGGAAGAGCTTCGGGTTTGCCTGGCAGTCGCGGCCGACCTCGACGAGTTCCCGCCCGGCCACCCCGCCGGCGGCATTGATTTCGCTTATCGCCAGGCGGGTTGCGAATAGCTGGGTGCGTTCGACAGCAGCCGTCACGCCTGTCTGAGAGAACAATACACCGACCGGCAAAGGCCCGTCGCCCCAGCCAAGGTAGTCATCCGCCATACCGACACGTCCAAACAAAAAGCTCCCGCCGCTGTTACACGGACGGGAGCTTCGGAGCTCCAAACGGCCAGGGGCGACACTGACCCTAGCTCACTTGCAGGCAGCCTAACGCAGCGGCGCCGGCAGATCAACGCCACTGATGTGATCGAGATACCGTCAGAGGCCCACGCTAGGCCGGTTGTTGCCATTGCGCATTGGGGCATTTTGCTTGTGCCGATGTAGCGAGCCCGCCCTCACGCCGCCCGTGCACTCGCCTATCTCGGCCGGCGCTGTCCCGATTATGATGGGCGCACCGGTCACCCGGTTGCCGCAGCCCTTGGCGGCGCAATGCACAGGACGAACCCATGAGCGAGCATCCCCACGAGCCTCCGCATGACCATTCGGAAGACCACTGGAAACACAACGGCGTGCGCGTCATCAAGGGGGATCGGCTCGATGCCAATACCGCGCAGACGCCGGGCATGTTCCGGCAGGCTGCGATCAACCATGCCCGTGTCGGCGCACAGAAGATCTGGGCGGGCACCGTCACCATCCAGCCCGATGCCAAGACCGGCGTGCACCATCACGGCGAACTGGAAAGCGTGATCTATGTGGTGCGCGGGCGTGCCCGCATGCGCTGGGGCGAGCGCCTCGAATATGTTGCCGAGGCCGAGCCGGGTGACTTCATCTTTGTGCCGCCCTTTGTGCCGCACCAGGAGATCAATGCTGATCCGAACCAGCCGCTGGAATGCGTTCTGGTCCGCTCCGACAATGAGGCCGTGGTGGTGAACATCACCGATGTCGATCCGGTGGAGAAACCGGAGGCGGTCTATTGGGTCGACCCGATCCACAAGGCGCCGGACTGAACGCGGTTGATGCCGCCACAAGCCCAAGCTGAGCGAGTGCGAAGCGCGGCGTGCGGCGAACCCGAGCGGATCGCAGCTCGCCGGTTGCCGGGCCTAAGTTTCGGCGGAGAACCGTCCCCGGCGTGCTGCGTCCTCGTTATTCACCGCGCCGGGCGAGCACGAGGTCGCGCAGCGCGATGACGGCGGCATCGGGTGTCGTCACCACCTCGACGCCGCCGACCGCCTGCACCACCGCCGCGCGGGAACGCGCGAGCGAGAACTGGCCGAGCACGATCACATCGCAATCGCGTAGACCCGCCGCCGCCGCGGCGACGCGCGCGTCATGCTCCTCGCCGTTACCCGCCTTGAGCGCGCTGAGGGCGCCGTCGGCAACCGCAACCTGAATGGTGACGCGGCGACCTTCCGCCTGGGCCATGGCTTCAAGTTCGCTCGACAGCGCGGCGCCGGACGGCCCGAAGCTGACAACAAGCCCGATACGGTCGCCCTGCGCCAGCGCGGCGCGGAAGGCGGCTTCGTTGGGTCGGAGGACAGGAATCGCAAGCCGTTCCTTCACCGCTTCAATGGCCGGTCCGAAGGCCGAACAGGTGAAGAGGATGCCCGCTGCCACCCCGCCGGCTCCCGAGGCGCTCGCAGCGTAATCGGCCAGCGTGACGAAGCGGCGGATCATGGCGGCGTCGACGCTGCCGGCCGCGGCGAGGTCGACGGCCAGCGACGTGTCGAGCAGGTCGAAGACGAGCGCCTCCGGCCACTGCATGCCGAACGCTTTCCGCGACGGGACAACCGACTCTTCCAGCGCGTGGATGAGCACAATGCGCGGGCTATCGCTCATGGGGCCTCCTGACGCGCACGCAGGGCATGGATGAGCGCCCGGTCGCGCTCCGCCTCCAGTTCGCCGATCGAGCGGCCATCGGCTTCACGCTCAATCCCTTCGACGAGCATCGCCTGCACCTCGGCGGTGAGGCGCGGCGTCCCCAATGTCGACCAGCGCCGTTCCTGACTGGGCCCGAGATGGTCGAGATAGTGGCGCAGCCCGCCGGGACCTCCTCCGAGGTGATAGGCCATATGGGCGCCGATGATGGACCAGCGCAGGCCGGGGCCGTGAACCAGCGCCGCATCCACCTCCGGCACATCGGCAATGCCTTCCGCCACAATGTGCACGGCCTCGCGCCACAGCGCGGAGGCCAGCCGGTTGGCGATATGGCCCGTCGCATCCTTGCGCAGAGTGACGGTCTTGCGTCCGAGGGCCTCATAGAACGCCACCGCCCGCGCGCGCACCGCATCGTCGGCGGCGTAAATCTCGACGAGGGGCATGAGGTGCGGCGGATTGAACGGGTGCGCCGTGACCAGTCGCGCCGGGTCGGCCATGCCGGCGGAGAGTTCGCTCCAGGTCAGCGACGAGGTGCTGCTGGCGATGATGGCCCCCGGCGGCGCCGTCGCCTCGATTTCCGCATAGAGCGCCGCCTTCACCGGCACCTTTTCCGGGGCATTCTCCTGAACCCAGGAAGCCGCGCGCACCGCGTCGGCGAGTGAATGCGCCGGCTGGAACGTGCCCGGCTGCGCGTCGCCCAGCTCACGCAATTGAGCCATCAGTGGCACGAGGCGCTCCGGCATGGCGGCCACGGCCGAGCTGTCGGGGTCCCAGGCGGCAACATCCAGACCGTGATGAAGGAACAGGGCTGCCCAGCTCTGCCCGATCAGCCCGCAGCCAAGAATGGCCACGAGCGGACGGGCCGGGCCCGGCTCGCCGCCGCGCCCGAATGGCGGGTTAGATGATGAAGCCATAGTGATCCCATTCCACGGCGGTCGCCTGCGCGGCGAGTTGCTCATATTCCGCGCGCTTGATGGCGAGGAAGGCGTGATGCAGCCGCGCGCCGAGTATCTCCCTGACGAAGGCGGAGTGCTCGCAGCGATCAATCGCGTCGAGCCAGCTCCGCGGCAGGCTTTGCCCGCGCCCTTCGGCATGGCCGCCGGCAGGGGTCGGCGGGCCGGGATCGCGGTGATCGCGGATGCCGTCGAGGGCGGCGCCAAGCGTTACCGCCGCGACGAAATACGGATTGGCGTCGACGCCGGCGACGCGGTGCTCGAAGTGCCGGGTGGCGCCGCCGACGCCGGGCGCGCCGGGAATGCGCAGGGCGACGGTCCTGTTGTCGACGCCCCAGCTGTCGGAGGCCGGCGAGTAGACAGCGGAGGCGAAGCGCCGCCAGGAGTTGAGGAAGGGGGCGAGGATCAGCATCGTCTCCCCCAATGTCGCCCGCACGCCGCCGATTGCGTTCAGCATCAGCGGGCTGAGAGAGCCGTCAGGCTGATCGGCGAAGAGATTGGCGCCCGCGCTGTCCGCCAGCGACAGATGCAGATGCATGCCCGAACCCGACTGATCGCCGAAGGGTTTGGGCATGAATGTCGCTTCCACCCCGAAGCGCCGTGCAACGGAGCGGATCAGCCGCTTGGCGACAATGACGTCGTCTGCCGCCCGAGCGAGGTCGCGGTAGCGAATGGTCAGCTCGAACTGGCCGACGCCATATTCCGAGATCAACGATTCCAGGGTCAGGCCAAGTTTGGCGGCGCCTTCATAGATCGCGTCGAACAGGGGAGATACCTCGTCGAGTTCGTCGACCGAGAGCGCATTCGGGCCGATTGGGCGTCTGCCGGTCAGCGGGTAGCGAGCCGGCCCATAGCGCCCCTGCGCGTCCGGCTGCGGATCCACCAGATAGAATTCCAGCTCGAACGCCCCCATGGGCGTGAAGCCGGCCTGCCGCGCCCACTCGATCTGCCGCAGCAGAACCGGGCGGGGTTCCACATCGGTCGGCATGCCGGCATCGGTGAACATGCTGACGAGTACCTGCCCCCGATTGACGTGCGGCTGCAGAGCGAGTGTTCCCGGTATCGGCCAGCAGCGCTGATCGGCGCCGCCATCTTCCAGAATGAGGCCCGTGGCCTCCACATCGCGGCCGGTCACGTCCTGCGCGAAGATGTTCGTGGGAATCGGACGCCCGGACCGATACAGCGCCTCAAGCTCGTGGCGGCGGATGATCTTGCCCCGGCCGATGCCGTGGCAATCGGTCATGACGATATCGATGGCCGGCACGTCGGGGTGGGCGGCAAGAAATTGCTGCGCCTCGTCGAGGCAGGCCCCGGAGGGCGAGGTGTGCGTCATGTCTTTCTCTGGCATCGTGGCCTGTATTCCTGCGTTCCCGTTGACACAGTCTTACTAAGCCGACGTCCCGCCATCCACGGGTACCAGCGTGCCGGTTGTCAAACTCGCCGCGTCCGAGGCCAGCGGCACCGTCGCGTTGGCAACTCGTCCGGTCGACCGAGCCAGCCGAGCGGCATGCCGGCATTGACGGATTTGATTGTCGCCTGACTGGTCGAGGAGCCGCGCGCTCATTCTCCGCCAGTGTCGGGAATGGTGAGCAGCTGCCCGCACGCCTTGCAATGCACCGCATCGGGTTCATGGCGCATCAGCGCGCAGGTCGGGCAACGGAACGAGACCTTGTAGGGGCGGAACAGCGCCTGGGCGAGCCGCACAAAAAGCGATATCCCAACGATCATCGTGACGATCGCGGTCAGCTTGCCGGCTGGGCCAGGGAGGGTGATGTCGCCGAAACCCGTGGTCGTGATGGTGGCGACGGTGAAGTAGAGCGCGTCGATCCACCCCTCGATACCTGAGCCCGGCCTGGCGAAGACCGTGTAGATGAAGCCGGTAATGACGAACAGGCAGGTGACGAGGTTGATGCCGGCGCGGCCGACATCCTCCCACTCGCCATAGCCGCGTCGGCGAAGCGCGCGCCAGAAAATGTCCTTCTGCGACATCGACCACAGCCGCAGGATCCGCAGGAAGCCCAGATTTGCCAGCCACAGCGGCGCGAGCAGCGTAGCGAGGACGACCAGATCGACCCAGACCACTGGCTGGCTAAGCCAGCGCCCGAGATGGACCGATGAGATCGCCCTCGCCGAGAGGTCGGCGGCAAGCAGCAGGGCGACGGCATAGTCGATCCACAGATAACCCCGCCATTGCTGAAGCACCGGGCCCAGAATGAAGAAGCCGACGATGACAAGGTCGATGCTGGCAACCGCCCATTGGAAGCGGGTCGCCCGCCGGTCCGTCCCCGCATAGAGCTCGCGCAGGCCCCGGCGCCATCCGGACCGTGCGGTTTCGGCGGGATTGATGGTCTGCTGCCGGCGCGATTCCAGCAGCGCGGCCACGGTCGGCCCGTCGCCATGTGGCAGGTCAACGGGCGCCTCGTTGCCAGGCGCGGGCGTCGTCGTTCCTCTGGTGCTCGTCGCGCGCGGCATGAAATCCCCCGGTCTCAGTGCGAAGAATATCGTGCCGGACCGCGCCCGGCGAGCCGCACCATGCCACCGTCTGCCCGCTGCCGGGGCGGCTATTGGTAGAGCGCGCGCATCTCCCGGAAGGAGATCAGCTGCCGCTGTCGGTCGTCCCACAGGGTCAGCCGCACACAGCCGAAGCTCTCCCAAAGGGTCAGGCGCCCGACATCGCGCAGTTCCGGATGGTCGCGCAGAACTTCGGGCAGGCGGTAATAGGGAATGCGGGCGCACAGATGATGCACATGGTGCATGCCGATATTGGCGCTGAACCAGCGCAGCACGGCTGGCAGGTCGTAATGCGAGGAGCCGTGCAGCGCCGCCTCGTGGAACTCCCAGCTCTCATTGCTGTCCCAGTGCGTGCCCTCGAACTGGTGCTGGACATAGAACAGCCAGACACCGGCAGCCGCGCCCAATATGACAATCGGCAGGTGCACCAGCAGGAACGGCCCAATGCCGAAGGCCCACATCAGCAGGCCGGCGGCGAGCGTGATGCCGAGATTGGTCGTCATCGTGCTGATCCAGGGCGTCCAGCCCTTGCGGGCGAAGCCGATGGGCAGGCGGCTTTCCAGCAGGAAGACATAGATCGGGCCGATACCGAACATGACCAGCGGATGCCGGTAGAGCCGATAGCGCAGCCGCCCCCAACGGGAGCGGGCGAGGTATTCATCCACTGTCAGCGTATCGATGTCGCCAATGCCGCGGCGGTCGAGATTGCCGGCGCTGGCGTGGTGGATCGCATGGGCGCGCCGCCAATGATCGTAGGGCGTCATCGTCAGCACGCCGATCACCCGGCCGGTCCAGTCATTGCCGGTCCGGTTGCCGAAGAACGAGCCGTGACCGCAGTCGTGCTGGATCATGAACAGGCGCACCAGCAGCCCCGCCGCCGGGAGGATGAGGAGGGCGTAGAGCCAGAACTGGTCCAGCTTGAGCGCGGCGAGCATCGCGGCCCAGGCAAGGGCAAAGGGCACGGCGGTTATGAGAAGTTCGCGGACGCTGCGGCGCGGATCGGGCTGGCGGTAGTCGTTCAGCCGGCGCGCCCAGCTTCTCGCATCGGCCTTGGCGAGCGCGCTTTCACCTGCCATCAACATCTGCATCTCCGTTTCTACGCACCTCGATCGCGCGTAAACCGGGCGTCTCGTCGATGTTCGTGGGGTGAGGCCGCGCGTTCGGCGCGGCGTGGTTCGCATTGAAGCACGGAACGGTGTTGAAAATGCGCGGCAGCCGTCCCTTTGTCGCTCGCCGCTGCCCGATGGCGCCAAAGATGTGTGAATAAGCGCGCAGATCAGGGCCCGCGCCTCGCGACGCGGTTCCTTCGCCTCGTCCGACGTTGCGGAAAGAGCGCTGGCGGCGGACAGAGCGCGCCGACCAGCGCGGACGTCAGTTGGCCGGGAAGGCGCGGCCGACCAGGGCGCGCCAGGCGTGCTGCGAGGCGAGGTGGAGGACGACGAGGTCGCTCCAGCCCTTGGCGTGGAAGGTTTCCAGCGTCGCGCCGGAGAGCGCGCGGAACGCCGCCTCGTCCACCAGGCGGAAGCCCTGGATCAGCTTCTCCGTCCCATCGGGCAGGGTGACGCGGGCCTCGCGGGCGGTGAGCAGATTGGCGGCTTCGAGCGCCGCGCCGAATTCCCGCGCGCGCTCATGCTCGATGGCATAGGCCTCGCAGAAGGCGATGGCGGCCTTGGCGGCCTCGGTCGGGGTGCCGTCCTCCGCGAAGAGCGGGCGGGCGGCATCGCGGGTCGTGTCCGTGCTCACCTGGGCGGCGGAAAGGTCGAGCCCAAGCAGGATCGGCTCACCTTCGCCGGGCGTGATGCCGATGAAGGGGTAGCGGCGCACATAGCTCGGCACATAGTCGCCGGCGCTCCAGGTGCCGTCCGGGCTGACGAACAGGTTCTCTCCGGTCGTGAGTCCGGTGACGGCCAGCGGCGCGGCGCCCTCTTCGATCGAGAAGACGAGGGGGTAGCTGCGCTGGGCGTGGACGAACTCGCTGGTCACCAGCGGAATCGCCGCCGCCGCCCGGGCGAAGCCGTAGTCGACACCGTCGCGCAGGCCGATCAGGCGGTGATCGGGAAAGCGCAGCAGCGCGGGGGAACCATAGAAGGGCGGAAGGCCGGGTGCGGGAGTGCTGGCAGACATTGAACGAGCTTTCGTGGAGAAGACATCAGCCGCGGCCGAAAGGCTCGCCGCGGCGGCGCGAGGGGTGGAAAATCAGGGCTTGAGGCTGGCGTCGAGGGCGGGAGCGAAGCCCTTGAACGATACCGGCAGGGTGACGGGACGCTGGGCGCCGTCCTGGAAGGTGAAGCTGCCGGCCCCGGCCGACGACTTCATGCTCTGCACGGTGGCCGCGTCGAGCTGGGCCTCGGCAGCGCAGACCTGAGCGCAGCGCTTGTATTCAAGCTCCACCACCTTGCCGTTTTCGCCGACCTGAAGCGTCATCCCGGCAGGCAGCCACACACCCTGCGGCACCTGGATGAGGAGGATCATCGGCGATTTCGCGTCGGCCCGGCCGACCGCGATGGTGGCCACCAGCCCTTGCCCCTGAATTTGCAGCTTCTGGAGCACTTCGCAGGCGCGGGTCTTCTCGTCCGAGGTCACGCACCGCATCTGCCAGTCCTGATAGGTCGCAGTGGTCTCGGCCGGCTGCGAGGGATCGGCGGCGGTCGCTGCCGGGGCGGCGGGACGGGTGGCGGCCGGCGCCGCCGGGCGAGGCTGCGCCGCCTGGGCCGGAGCGGCCGGGGTCACTTGAGCCTGCGCGGGGCCGGCAAATATCAGTCCGGCCAGAAAGGCGGCGCCGACCAGCTTCGAGCTCATAGTCATGTCTCTGTTTTCCTTGAACGGGTGAGGTGTGTCTGGCGCCGGCGCAGCAGGATCGCGCCGGACGCATGTGATGGAAAAAGGAGGGCGCCCGCGCTCCGCACGGAGCCAGTTCGGCGCATGCGGTCAGAACCTCAGCGAGAACTGGGCGGTGAAGGTGTGCTGGCTCGCTTCCCTGGCGATCTGGCCGTCATAGTTCACCCGGAGGGTGAGGGCATCGGACAGGCCATAGGCGAGACCGGCGCCGACGATCAGCGTGTCTTCAGCGATCGGCACACCCTGGATCTCGAAGGGCGTGGTGCCGGTCAGGAACCGCATGTTGGCGGTCGAGGCGGTGTCCCCGAAGGCGTGCTGCCAGCCGAGCGTGGCGCTCGGCGTCAGTGTCCGGCCGCCCACCTCGAAGGAGGTCGCCAGCCTGGCGCCGAGCGTGGAGTAGAACGTGTCCTGCCCGGCCACATCGACAGCGAGGCCCGCCGCCCCGAGCCAGCTCTCGCTGGCCGACCCGCCGGAGACGCGCACATAGGCGAGACCCGCGAACGGCTCCAGCTCATAGCCGGCGAAGGCCATGCGGTAGCCGGCTTCGCCGAAGATCTGCGTGGTGCCGACCATGTAGCTCGCGCTTTCCTGCGCGGCGAAGCCGGGGAAGGCGACGGAGCGCTCCACATCTATGTCGTGCCAGCTATAGGAGGCGCCCCCGCGCAGGCCGAGCGCGCCGAATTGTGCGCCGAGATAGACGCCCAGATCGACATTATCCATCGAGCCGGAGGAGTTGCGGCCGTCGACATCGAAGGTCGAGCGGCTGTAGCCCGCCACCAGGCCGGCGCGCACATTGTCGGCGATGGCCGCGTCGACACCGCCGAGGAAGCCGCCGATCGAGGAGGAGATGGTGGCCGCATTGCCGTTGCCGAAGGCATCGCCCCAGGCACCATAGCCCTGCGCCCACAAGGTGGGGGCGAACTCGGGGCCGAGCACCGCCGTCGCCGGGCCGGCCGCCTTTGCAGCGTAGGTGAGGGCGCCGGTGCCCGCGCCCGCATCCGCCTGCCGCAGCCGGGCGCCGACCGCGTCACGCAGAAAGATGCTCTCCTGCTGGATGACGGTGTTGACCGAGGGATAGATTTCCCCGGTGAGCTGGTTCAGCGCCGGGGCCACGGCGTCGTCGGACAGCATGAGGAGAGACTCGAACACCTCATTGCCTTCGCCCAGCGTCTGCGCCGCCGCCGCGACCTGCGCCTGGTTCGGCGTGTTGGCATAGGCGGCGAATTCGGCGCCGGTATAGACCAGGCTCAGATAGACATTGTGCAGGTCGTAGGTCAGCGTCGGCCGCAGGAAGGCGAAGTTCGAGCTCACGGAGCCGAATGTGCCGGCCACGGTGCCAGATGTGGTCAGGATGGTGAGTGTGCTCTGGCGATCATAGGTGCCCGCCGTCGCCACCATGTTGACGCTCGCCCCCGAGGAGAGCGTGACATTGCCTGAGGCGACGATCAGATCGTGCGCGCCCTGGGGCGTCACGTCGACCGAGTAGATCGCGCCGGTGTTGAACGTGACCGGACCGTTGACGGTGAGCGTGCCGGGGGAATAGCCCGGCGCCACCACGCCGCCGCTGTTGACGGTCAGCCCGCTGATCGTCCCCGTGCCACCCAGCACGCCGCCGGCATCCACCACGAAGTTCGCCTCGGTCGTCGAGTTGAGGGCGAGCACGGTCTTGGTGTTCGTCAGCTCCACCATGCCGGTATAGGAGGAGGCGAACACGGCCGTGCCGCCGCCGCTCAGGGTCAGCGTGCCGTCGCCGGAGATCGCCCCGGTGATGGTGTAGGTATCCGAGCGATTGAACACCAGATTGGCGTTGTTGACGATGTCGCCGCTGATCATGCCGGTGGTGCCGCCATTGCCGATCTGCAGCGTGCCCGACGTGATGGTGGTGGTGCCGGTGAAGCTGTTGTTGCCGGTCAGGATCAGCGTGCCGGTGCCGGTCTTCTCCAGGCCGCCGCCGCCGGATATCACGCCGGAGAGCGTCAGCGTTTTGCTGGCATCCACCTCGATCGCCGCGGCCGAGGGCGAGGTGACCGCCGTCGAGAGCACCACGCCGCCACCGAAGGTGAAGCTGTCGCTGGCGCGCAGCGTCGCGCCGCGCTCGATAGTGAGCCCGCCCGTGCCCAGGGCCTGCGCCGTCAGCACCCGCAGCGTGCCCGAGCCGATGGTCGTGCCGCCCTCATAGGTGTTGACACCGGTGAGGGTGAGCGTGCCCGTGCCCATCTGCGCCAGCGTGCCGGTGCCCGAGATCGCCCCGGCAAAGGTTGTGTCGGCGGAGAGATCGAAGACCAGCGCGGCATTGTTGGTTACGTTGCCGAGGATCGAGCCGGCGGTGCCGCCATCGCCGATCTGCAGGGTGCCGGCGGAGATGGTGGTGCCGCCCTCATAGGTGTTGGCGCCGGTGAGGATCAGCGTGCCCGTGCCCATCTGCGCCAGCGTGCCGGTCCCCGAGATCGCCCCAGCAAAGCTGGTGTCGGCTGAGAGATTGAACACCAGCGCGGCATTGTTGGTCACATTGCCGAGGATCGAGCCGGCGGTGCCGCCATCGCCGATCTGCAGCGTGCCGGCGGAGATGATGGTGCCGCCCTCATAGGTGTTGGCGCCGGTCAGGATCAGCGTGCCCGTGCCCATCTGCGCCAGCGTGCCGGTGCCGGAGATCGCCCCGGCAAAGCTGGTGTCGGCGGACAGATTGAAGACCAGCGCGGCATTGT
>QFQD01000104.1 GCA_003241485.1 Ancylobacter novellus | reverse complement strand
TGGCCTCTACCCTCAAGGCGATAGCCGGGTGACCGGAGCCGACGCGCGCCGTGGCAACAACATGCGCGACGATCCACAGTGAGTTCTCACACAGCCTCGGGCCGGTTTCGGACTAGCTGCATTTGGTCGGACGGGCGCAGAAGCGGACATTGCGGTAGGGATCAGTTGGATAGGCCGGAAAGGGACCGACAGCTAACTGACAGCTCTTGGCTTTCGTTTTATGGCCGACGAAAGATCCGTGCGAGGCTCACATTGACTAGAAGTGCCAAGCCACACTCACGGTCGGCCCGTGCATGGTGGTGTTGTAGCGGAACGAGCCGCCATCGCCGTTTGAGCTCTCGTAATTCTCATAGAGATAGCGATAGCCGATGGCAGTAGAGATCGACGGTGTCCACATATAGCCGACGCCGAGATACCCGGTGCTCGAGAGCTTCGAGCCGATACCGAAGCCGCCGATGTCGACGATGGCGTTCGCGAACCACTTATCGTCGATCTTCCAACTGGCGACCATGCCGACGGTCGGATCGACCCAGGATTCGCTCTGGCTGCCGGAGAGCGTCACCGGAAGCGCGGCCGGCTTCAGCGACAGATCGGCCGAGAGATCGACGTAGCGCAGGCCGCCGGTGACGGCGATATCGAGATTCTTGAGACCCAGTGGCAGCCAGTAGCCGACAGCGCCGGTCATGATGGTCTGCTTCAGTTCGGCGTCGAAGCGGGTGTTGCCATAGAGCCCAACATCTTTGTCGCTGGAGAGCTTCGCCAGCACGAGATCGCCGAGAAACAGCCACTTGCCGTTGGTGGCCATGAACGAACCCATCAGGGCGCCATCGAGATCGCCTAGCACGTCGCCGATCGAGGCGTTGACCGGCGACGTCGGTAGGTCGCGCACGCCGACATCGCCATCGATCGCGGTCAGCCAGCCATAGAAGGTCGCCTGGAAGCGCCAATCGGACGCCGTCTCGAGGGGAGCCGATTTCAGAACCGGCGCGGGCGGCGGCATATCCGCCGCGCCGGCCGCTCCCACGGTCAGCAGCGCGGAAACCAATGTCGCCGCGCCGATAAGCGTCCTGGATCGCATCATGCCGTCTCAGTTCACCTTGGTGACCGCGGGAATGACCCATGAGCCGTCAATGATCGAGGGGTCGTTCTCATCCGGCCAGTAGAGGCGCAACATGAGATAGAACTGGCCCTTCGGCGCGGGAAGCCAGTTAGCCTCCTTGCCCGCGCCAGGGTTCTGATTCTGGATGTAGACGATGAGCGAGCCATCCGGCTCATAGACCGGGTTGGTGCGGATGCTCATCGAATAGCGGTTGATCGGGTTGGCGACGAAGAAATAGTTCTCGTCATACATGGTCAGCGACCAGAAGCCTTTGACAGGCGGCACCTGGCCGGCCGGGAAGCGGAGCTGGTACTTGTTCGAGCCACTATAGTCGTCGCCGTCCTTGTTCTTGAGCGAGGTCGGATAGACGGCATCCTGCGGGCGGTTGGCGCCGAGGCCGATGGCGGTGATCAGCGCCCGCTGGAGATAATCGGTGCCGTAAAGACCCGCCTTGGTGGTATAGCCCCAACCATTCACGTCCTTCACGTCACCATCGCTGAACTTGAAATGCAGCATGATGCGGTCAAAGGAGAGCGCCGGAAGCCGCTTCGCCCAGCGGGCATCGATCGCCTTGGGATCGAAGCTCTGGCCGGCGACGAGACCGATATCCTTGAAGCGCTCCAGTGCCTGTGCATCCTTCGCCGCTGGGGGGTTGGTCTTCATCAGGTCGGCAAGCAGCGTGAAATACTCGGCCGCGGAAAGCGCGTTGACCTGATCACGCACCGAGGTCTTCATGTCGATGGCAGGATCAACCTTGCCGGCCGGCGGGGTGTAGTCCTTGCCGAGCGCGCTCAGCGGAAACAGCTTGAACTGGTCCTGCAGCGCGTGGACGGCGGCATAATCCTCCGGCGTGCCGGTGCAGTAGATGCGACCGAGCATCCACACCAAACTGGTCGGCGACTTCAGCTGCACCATGCCGTCCGGCACCTTGCCGGACCAGCCGGGGCCGGTGACAAGGAAGGTCTGTGCGCCGGTGCCGGTGGTGCGGGAACCAGGAACCTGGAAAACGTTGGTCCAGCCATCGAGGAAAGGCAGCAGGAAGTAGCGGCCCTTCATGTCAGGGATGCTCACTACCCAGGGCTCTGCGCCGACTTCAAAGAAGGCGGTGGTGTAGAGCGTGTCGGCATTGGGCGCGGTCACGTCGCGAAACGTCGCGTCGGGATAGGTTCGCGCCTTGATGATGGTGCCCATCGGCGCACGCATACCTACCGGCGCTGCAACATTGGTCATCACCCGGCGGGTATATTCCATCGTCACCAGCGAATAGCCGTAGACATAGGCGTCCGACGCGGTCTTGAAGTCCTCCGTGCCCTCGACGAGGTCGAGCAACGGTCCGTCCCAGGCCAGCGCGCTCTGATGGGTGGCGGCGAGCGCGAGAGCAGTCCCACCCATCAGTAGGGTACGGCGTGAAACGATCATGACGTGTTTCCTCATATTAGGGTTGGAACGCCCGGGTGCTTTCAGCGTGGGGGACGTTCATTCCCGTTGCCGTGCGCTCGATGGATGGTGTGAGACGGGAGACCCACCTGGCGGCCAAAGCGAGATCCCGGATTGTGCATTCGTTGCGATACGGGAAGGATCGCGGCAGGAAGACGCTCCAGACCTTGCGTCACGATCATCTGCATATTTCTGTTTGATGAAATGAACCCGTGAAGCAACGACCCCCAATGCTCACGGGATTCGAGCGCGATTGCCTTGTCGACGGAGCAAGGCATAGCTTAGGTAAAACAGCGCCGCTTGCTTTTTGAGGACAGGAGCGACGAAATTTGAACAATGTTCCGTCCCAACGCGTAGGACCTTTGGCGGCCCTCCCAGGCCTGCTCGAAGAGTTCGGCGTGAGCCTCGACGAGGCGTTTGCAGGCTCCGGCATAGCGCCAGCGGAACTCGCACCTGATGCGCGTTTCGGATATCCGACACTTGCTGCCTTGCTCGAGCGCTCGGCCGTTCTGGCGCGGTGCCCGCATCTGGGACTTCTGGTCGGGGCGCGGAATGATCATCGCGCGCTCGGCCTGATCGGCGAGATGATGGCCAGCGCCCCGACGCTCGGCGACGCCTTCCGCGATTATGTCGACCTGCAGATAGGTTATTCGCGCGGCGCCGTGGTCTATCTCCAGAATGCGGGTGACCACATTCTGGTCGGCTATGGGCTCTACGCCAATGCCGGAACCGGCCGCCAGGTCCATGATCTGGTCATGGCCCTAGGCTGCAACATGGTGCGCTCGCTCACCGGTGGCCGCGCCAGCCCCATTCAGGTGTTGGCAGACGTCGGACCGCCGGTCAGTCTAGCGCCCTACCGGAGTGTGCTCAAAACTACCGCGCTATTCGACCAGGACCACACCGCTATCGTGATTGCGGCGCGCGACATGGCACTTGCGCTTCCCGGCGCCAATCCAGCGCAGCGCATAAAGCTGCGCACCGAGATCCAGCAGGCCATGCGGGGGGATATGAACGACATCGCCGCGCAGGTACGGCATATATTGCGCCCGCGCTTGATGAGCGGCGAGGCCGATCGCTATGCCGTGGCGCGCGAGCTCGGCCTCAGCCCTCGCACGCTCGCCCGCCATCTAGCCCGCACCGGCACCAGCTTCGAGACGATCAAGGACGAGGTACGCTTCGCTATTGCGTGCGAGCTTCTTGCGCGGACCCGCCTGCCGATCGGGCGTATCGCCGAAGCGCTCGCCTATTCGGGCAACAGCACGTTCGATCACGCCTTCACCCGGTGGGCGGGCATGGCGCCCTCCCAGTGGCGCGCAGAAGGAAGGCGAGGCCGCGTAGAACTTGTGCTCGGCGAGTAACGATGTCCGCCGTTGGCCGAAGAACGTGGTATTTGGTGCGGCCAGCCTGAGACGCGAAACGGACGCCGTGCATGCCATCGCCCAAGCCGCCCCTACCGCTAGGCGGAATTGACCGCATCATCGAATTGTCCCGCCAAGCCTGCGAGCGCAAGCCAGAGCATCGTCCCGCCGCCTGTGCCGCGCTGCGGCGGCTTCTCGACGATCAGCAGCGCGCGGGGGCAAAACCCGACGAACTAGCTCGCCTGGTGGCTTACATCGCGACGCTCGTCGACTGATGCCGGCGGCGGCGCCACCATCTGGGAAGCCACCTGCAGCAGCAGCAGGTGGCAGAGATAGATGGCGATTGGATCGCCCTCCTCAATGAGCATGTCTTCGACACGTCTTATGGCGTCGATCGTACGGGCACGCGACATCAGTCACTCCCCAATTATGTATCTTGGAGCGACCATGGTGACATGCTCGGCGTCGTCAGTATATCTGATGCAAAAGATCAGATTAATCTATGATGAACCAATCTATAACACTGTTACATATTGTTTCAATCAGACGGGCCGCGCATTACTTCGTTGCCTCCCAGCACGCCGCGATAATCTCGGCCACGAGCTGCGCCAGATCCTCGCGCGAGCCTGAAACGCAGATATCTCCGCGGCTGATGATCAGCAGCCCGGTCGGCCGGTGCAGGGTCGCGCGTGTGCCGGGATCAAGGGTCGGCAGGCGGACGATGTCGGCCTGCCGAGCGCGAGTTGCATCGCCGCCGCTCATTTGGCGGGCGGCCAGAAGCCGGGCGGCGGGCCGTCACGCCACAGCTTCACCCAGCGTATCGTCGCCTCGCAAAGCGACATGCCGGTGAGGCCAAGGGCAAAGCCCACCATCCCCTCCAGAGAGGCAACGGAGATGTCGGGCGAGGAAACCCAGCGCGCGGCGATATGCGCCCCCAACGGCGTGCAGTAGCCAGCGACAGCCGTGCCGACGATGGCCGTGCCGATATGCCGGGTGAGCGAGCCGCCGGGCTTGGTCAGGGAGCGCGCCAGCCCGCCGATGCCGCCAGCGATGAGGTGCGCGAGCTTGAGGCCGAGCAGCGCGGGCTCGGGTGGGATATCAGCCATCCCCCGCGCTCAAGCCTTGGCCGAGCGGGAAGCCCGCCAGCGTACATAGCGGGTGGTGGCGATGCGCCACGCCGGCGGGGCAATGGTGAGCAGAGCGCCGGCGATGAGCTCGACATCGGACGCAGTCGCGTAGCCGTTCTTTGCCATCCAAAGGCCAGCCCAGGAGATGGCGTAGCGCAGCAACTGCGGCCAAAGCGACTCCATCGCCTGCGGTGCCGGCAGCGCCTCGCGGATTGCCTCAGCAACCGCAGGAGCATCCTTGCCGCTTGAGTGCCGTGTCCGGGTTATGGGCGGCTTTGGAGACCGCCTGTGTCACCGCGCGGCCGAGATCGATCTTTCCGCCCGTCGCGCCGCTCAGCGCTCCCGCGGCGATGTCGATGAAGAGCTTGAACATGGAAGCCTCCTATGTACGAGGGAACAGGCGCGCGATCAGAGCGCCGCGCCACTGACCAAATGAAAAAGCCGCCTGAGAGGGCAGCTCGGCGGGCGCGGGATTGGTGGGTTCAGGGATGGGCGGCGGGGCTGTGATGACCGGGTCGAGCGGCTTGTCGGCGCTTCCCCCCGCGGCCAGCAGCGCCGCGTGGAAAGCACGGTGCGCCTTGGCCACCGTGGCGTCTGTACCGTCCGGGCCGTTGATGATGCGGCGTGGATTGCTCTTTGCTGGGGCATCAAGAGCGGCGGGGAAGCTGTAATCGGCCAGCTTCCGGCCGGTGAAAAGGCCCTCCGCCATGCCGACCACGGCGATGCTCGCGCCGATCTTCGGATCCAACGCCAGCGACGGGTTCGCCGTCAGCGGCACGCCGAGACGTTTCTCGAAATTCAGATAGTTGTCACGGTGCGTGATCTGCACCGGGCCGCGCCCAAACCAACCCTCGCGCCAGTAGGGAGTCTTGACCCATGGAAGTTGGCCCTTCTTGAAGGCCGCATCCAGGCGCGCAATCACCGTCGCATCGGACGGGTTCTTGTCCTTGTGCGAGGCGTACACCGTTTCCTTGACGCCGAGCATGTAGCCGCCGGTCTCGTGATGGACCGGGCGAGGATGTTGGCGAGGTGGTGCGGGTTCCTTTCGCCGTGGCGCGCTGCCGCGTCGAGAAGGGCAGTGAGGCCGTCGACCTGCGGCTGCGAGAGCGAACGGGCGAACGGGTCCGCCCGTACGCGGTCGAAGAAGACCGTGCGGTCCATGGTGATCTCCAGATGGTCGGGAAAGGCGCGATGCGCGGCGGTGACAGTGTTCGCGGGGTCGGACAGCAGCGTCAGTCACGCGCAAAGCGGGCGAAGATGTTCATTGCCGGGCAGGGGCGGAACCCAGCTGCATACGAAACGTTCACCCTGCACACGGCGTAAGCAAGAAGGTGGTTCCATGAAACGAATTCTAGTCCTCGCGGCCGTACTCGCCGCCAGTCCGGTGCTGGCGCAGACGCCTCCTGCCAATCCCGATCCGAACACGCCGGCGGTCACCACCGAAAGCACGGCTCAACCTGCACAGCCGGCTAAGGGCGCAAACAGCTTTACGGAGGAGCAGGCAAAATCACGGATCGAAGCGCGCGGCTTCTCCGGAGTGTCTGGCCTCATGAAGGATTCCGACGGCATCTGGCGCGGCAAGGCGATGAAGAACGGTGCCTCCCACGACGTGGCCTTGGACTACCAGGGCAACGTCTTTCCGAAGTGAACCCTGCAACCTGAATTTTTTGGGAGAGCCATATGAAGACCGTATCTGGCCTGTTTGACCATTATGACGATGCTCTCACCGCGGTGAACAAGCTGCAGACCCTGGGCATCGATCGTGCCGCGATCAGTCTGGTTTCCAATCATGCCGACGCCCGTCGCGCGGCTTCTTCGAACGACAGCAATGCCGGCGAAGACGCGGCCGCTGGGGCGGGGATCGGAGCTGCAATCGGCGGTGCGGGCGGGCTTCTAGCCGGTCTTGGCTTGCTGGCCATTCCCGGGATTGGGCCGGTCGTCGCGGCGGGATGGCTGGTGGCGACGGGGGTTGGGGCTGTAGCCGGTGGAGCTATCGGCGGCGCCGTTGGCGGCATTGTCGGCAGTATGACGTCGGCCGGCGTACCCGAGCGAGACGCCCATGTGTACGCGGAGGGCGTTCGCCGCGGCGGTACGCTTGTCTCGGCGAAAGTCGAAGATGACCAATCCGCCCCCGCGCAGGCCATCCTTGATGAAGAGCGTTCGGTGGATCTCACCGCGCGTGAGCGCCTGTACCGTGACGAGGGCTGGTCGAGCTTCGATCCCGATGCGCCGGTCTATACCGACGATGAAATCGTTCGCGAGCGCCAGCGCTATCGCGCGTGATATCGCTCGGGACGGACGGGTTAGGCCTGGCGGATCGCCAGGCCTTTTTCTCTACAGATCCGGCCTGTCGCTGCAATTCACTCAGGCTTCCACTCGGCGGGCAGATCTGGAATGAGTGCAGCCCGTTCATCTTCCGTAAGCAGCGCGTCATATTGCGCTTGCGAAATACCGAGGCCGGCTTGCTCCGGTGTGGTGGGGATCAGCAGCGCCGCGCGCCCGTCGCTCGGGTGGTGAACGGACGACCAAAGCGCCACGGTCACGGCACCCGTGTCGGGTTCGTCATCGGGCCGTAGTGGCGCGTACGCATTGCGGGATCGGGTCCGGGCGGCGGTGCGGTTCTCGAAGATGAGATAGCTCATGGGATGACGATGCCCCGAGAGTCGCCGAGTGCGCGGCTGATGCCGGTGATCTGCGCTTGGGTTAGTGCCGCGTTGAAGACCAGCAGATCGCCGCAATGACCGATGACCGGCGCCGCTCCACCCAAACCGGCGAACACATTGGGCGATGCATTGATTGCCTCGGTGCCGGCGTCGCCCGTGACATAGGCGCCATTGGTGCCGACCACCGAGTCTGCGCCAGCCATCAAGCAGTGAAGCCGACTGCATCGTGACGCCGCAACTGCATCAAGCGCGCAACATCCCTGCGGATGCGCCGCAGCTCCGGCCAGGGAAAGTGTCGCCCTTCGGCGCCATCGGCTCCGACTGCGATCAGAACGTCGAGCTTCGCTGAGAGGCCACGCTCATTGGCGGATGCCGCCGCTTCTTCCTGCCGGGTGACAGAGTAGCCTACGGCGCGGTCGGCGTCGTCCCAACGCTGCTGATGTATGCGCAGGGCGGTTGCGACTTCATCGCGCCGAACGCAAAGCGACGGCAGATCGGCCGCAAGCTCGTCGAACTGCCGCAGCGAGCCTATCCGCACGGGCGACGGCAGCTCGGCTCCAGCAAGAACCACCTGCGGAAAGCCGATCGTCCGCGCCAAATCAGACTCGAGATGCTGCTGTTTCCGGCACAGAGCGAGCGTGCGCCGATGTGCGGCGCGCCACGCCTTCCATGCAAGGACAGCCGCATCCGTTGCGCCATGATCCTGCGGTTCGGCCGCAGCCGAACTGTTGAAGGAAGTGCCGCCGATCGTCATCAGGGCGGCGGAGAGAACGTCCCTCCGGGATGGCCGGGACAAACTCATGCTAATCTCAGAATCAGCCATGATCCGAGCTCCACGCAGCTTGGTTGTGGTCAGGCCGGATGCGTGGGGCAAACACGTGTCCGGCCGCCTAAGACGCAGAAGGATAGCGACGACATGAATCAACAGCAATCAAAAATCACTACAGTGTCGTGATTCATATGAATGCTGCGCAATGCAAAATGGCCCGCGCCGC
>QFQD01000103.1 GCA_003241485.1 Ancylobacter novellus | reverse complement strand
CGAAGTGGCGATCTCCGTCCGCCGCGCCGGCATCTGCGGGTCGGACATGCACATCCTGCACGGCTCCAACCCGTTCGTGACCTATCCGCGCATCATCGGGCATGAGTTCGCCGGGGTGGTATCGGCGCTTGGGGCGGGTGTGTCGCACCTCGCCATCGGCGATCACGTCGTGGCCGATCCCGTCATCTCCTGCGGCCATTGCCACCCCTGCCGCACCGGGCGCTCCAATGTCTGCGCCAAGCTGCAGGTGATCGGCGTCCATCGCGACGGCGGCTTTCGCTCGGTGGCCATCGTGCCGGAAGCGAATGCAGTGAAGATCGCGCCCTCGCTCGGCTTCGATGTCGCGGCGCTGGCCGAGCCGCTGGCGGTGGCGGCGAATGTGCTCTGGCGCACCGAATGCACCAGGGACGACGTGGTGCTGATCTATGGCGCCGGAACGGTCGGCATCACCGTCCTGCAGGTGGCGAAAATGCGCGGCGCCCGCTGCATCGTGGCCGATATCGACGCCGACCGCCTTGAAAGAGCGCGCGAATTCGGCGCCGATCTGGTGATCCACTCAAGGGAGCGGTCCGTCGGCGAGGCGGTCGCGGGGGAGCTGGACGGCCTCGGGCCCTCCGTCATCATCGACGGCGCCGGCATTCCCGCTCTGCTGGAGGAGGCCTGCCGCATCGCCGCGCCGGCCGGGCGCATCGGCCTGCTCGGCTTCTCGCCGGCACCGTGCAATGTCAGCCAGCAGGAAATCGTGCGCAAGGAACTGACGCTGGTCGGCTCGCGGCTCAACCGCCGGTTCATTCCGGAAATTGTCGGCTGGCTGGAGAGCGGCGCGCTGAAGCCGGCGAGCATGATTACCCAGACATTCGCCGCGCAGGACGCCCGCGCCGCCTTCGATCTCGTCGAACAGCATCCCGAACGCACGCTGAAGGTGCAGCTTGCCTTCGATGCGTGAACCGGGGCCCCGCCGGACCGCGCTCAGGCAAGCAGCGCCGAGGCGCTTTTGAACAGCATGTAGCTCGCCACCACGAAGATCAGCGTGGCGAACACCGTGGTCAGCCTGCCGGTGCGCCCGGAAAGCTGCTGCGCGAGCTTCATGCCGCCGACACTGCCGAGCGCCCCACCGGCGATGAAGGTGAAGGCCAGCGGCCAGTTCACCAACCCCGACAGCGCGTAGTTGAAGGCGGTGGTGAGGCCGAAGGCGGTGACCGCCACCAGCGAGGTGCCGACCGCATTGAGGATCGGCATGCCGGTGGAGCCGATCAGGCCGGGAACGATGAGGAACCCGCCGCCAATGCCGAAGAAGCCGGAAAAGACGCCGGTGCCGAGCCCGAAGCCAAGCACCTTCGGCGCCTTCTCGCGATTGCATTCCGCGCCCGGCTCGCCCGGATTGCCGCGCCCGCGCAGCATCAGGACGCCGACCACGAGCATGAGCAGCGCGAACAGGAACAGCAGCTTCTCGCCCCCCACCAGCTTGCCGAGGCTTGAGCCGGCAAGGGCGCCGAGGATGCCGGCGGTGGCGTACATGCCGCCGCAGCGCCATTTCACCGTCCCCGCGCGGGCATGCTGCAACAGCCCGGCAGCGGCATTGATGGCGACGGCGAAGGCGCTGGTGCCGATGGCAACATGCGGGCTGCGCACCCCCACGAGATAGACCATCAGCGGCACGGCGAGGATGGAGCCGCCGCCGCCGACCAGACCAAGTGTGAACCCCACCAGCACGCCGGCGGCGGCACCAAGGCCGTATTGGAACGGCTCCAGCATCAGGCGGCCTCTTTTGCCGGAGCGATCGGCGCGGGCTGGCACAGCCACTCCCGGCCCTTCAGCATGGCGTGCCAGTAGATCGGCGGCAGCATGCGGTCCTTGAGAAACCAGGCGAGCCGCGTCGGGCGCGTCCCGTCGAGCAGCCAGCGCGGGAAGGTCGGCAGCAGCGCGCCGCCATAGCCGAATTCCGCCAGCACGATCTTGCCGCGCTCCACGGTCAGCGGGCACGAGCCGTAGCCGTCATACTGCGCGGCGGGCGCCTTCCCATCCAGCGCGGCCAGCACGTTCACCGCCACCACTGGCGCCTGTTTGCGCGCGGCGGCTGCGGTCTTGGCGTTGGGCGTATTGGTGGCATCGCCCAGCGCGAAAATGTCGGAGTGGCGGGCGTGGCGCAGCGTCGCCGGATCGACCTCGATCCAGCCCCCCGCCCCCGCCAGCGGGCTGGCGGCGATGACGTCGAGCGGCTTCTGCGGCGGCACGGCATGGAGCATGTCGAAGCCGCGCTCCACGCGCTCGGTGGTACCGTCACTTGCCTTGCGCTCGAAGGTCGCGACGCGCGCGGCGCCGTCGACAGCGACGAGTGTCGAGCTGAAATGAAGGTCGATCCCGTAGCGCTCGACATATTCCATCAGCGCGGGAACATAGGTCGGCACGCCGAACAGCACGCCGCCGGCATTATGGAACTCCACCTCCATGCGCGGCAGCGCTCCGGCCTCGCGCCAGATGTCGCAGGAGAGGTACATCGCCTTCTGCGGCGCACCGGCGCATTTGATCGGCATGGCCGGCTGGGTGAACAGTGCCCGCCCCTCCTTCACCGTGCTGGCGAGGCGGAAGGTATAGGGGGCGAGATCGAAGCGGTAATTCGAGGTGACGCCGTTTTTCCCCAGCGCCTCGGGAAGACCGGGAATGGCCTCCCAGGCCAGCCGCAGCCCCGGCGCGGCCACCAGCACGCGGTACCTCAAGGAGGATCCGTCGGCGAGAACGACTTCGTTCGTTTCCGGCAGGAAGCCGGCCGCCGCCTGCCTCACCCAGGTGACACGTTCCGGCATCACCGCGCCCATGGGAACGCGCGTGGTCTCCGGCTGGAACACGCCGGCGCCGACCATGGTCCAGCCGGGCTGGTAGTAATGGCATTCGGCCGGCTCGACGATGACGATATCGAGCGAGGGCCGCCGCTTCAGCAGGCTTGAGGCGGTGGCGATGCCCGCCGCGCCGCCGCCGACGATCACCACATCATGCGTTTTCGGCAGGCCCGCTCGCTCCACGCCCCGGCTGGCCGCCAGCCGCGCCCGCTGCGCGCTGACATCGATGCCGGCGGCGGAGGCGCGTGCGATGATGTTCTCGGGCGGAAGACGGCCGGCCTGCGCCAACGCCCACAGCGTCGCGGCGCGCGTGCCGGTTCGGCAATAGCCGAGCACCGGGCCGGGCAGGCTGTCGAGCGCCGCGCGCATGCGGTCCACGTCGGCGTCGCTATAGGTGCCTGGCGCCACGGGAATATGGACGAACGCCATGCCGAGCGCCCCGGCCGCGGCGGCGACATCGCCGGCTGGCAGCTGGCCCGGCTCCTCGCCGTCGGGCCGGTTACAGATCACCGCCCGGAAGCCGGATGCCGCCGCCTCCGCCAGCGTGGCCTCGTCCATCTGGCCGCACACGTGAAATTCCGGCACGATCTGTTTCGGCGTCATGGGCGTTTCCTCGATTTTCATTGGTGGCGAGGCGGGCGCGGTACGCGCCGGCCCTCAGAGCGTGTCGAGCGGCAGCTTGAGATAGCGCCGGCCGTTTTCCTCCGGCTCGGGAAGATGGCCGGCGCGCATGTTCACCTGCACCGAGGGCAGGATGAGCTTGGGCATGGCCAGCGTGGCGTCGCGCTTGGTGCGCATGTCCACGAAGGCCGCCTCATCCACCCCGTCGCGGGCGTGGATATTGCCGGCGCGCTCGGCCCCGACGGTGGTTTCCCACGCATAGGTGTCGCGGCCGGGCGCCTTGTAGTCGTGACACAGGAACAGCCGCGTCTCGGCCGGCAGCGCCAGCAGCCGGCGGATGGAGTGGTAGAGCTGGCGCGCATCGCCGCCGGGGAAGTCGGCGCGGGCGGTGCCGAAATCGGGCATGAACAGCGTGTCGCCGGTGAACACCACGTCGCCGATGACATAGGCCATGTCCGCCGGCGTATGGCCGGGAACATGCAGCACCGTGGCCGGGATGGAACCGACGCTGAACGTATCGCCATCGTCGAACAGCCGGTCGAACTCGGACCCGTCACGCGCGAACTCGGTGCCGAAATTGAAGATCTTCCCGAACACGTTCTGGACCGTGATGATCTCGCGCCCGATGGCGAGCTTTCCGCCGAGCTCGCGCTGGATGTAGGGCGCCGCCGACAGGTGGTCGGCATGGGCGTGGGTCTCCAGCAGCCAGTCGATGGTCAGCCCCTTCTCTCGCACGAAGGCGATGATGGCATCGGCCGAGGCGGTGGATGTGCGCCCCGAAGCCGCATCGAAATCCAGCACGCTGTCGACGATGGCCGCCCGCCCGGTGGCGGGGTCATGAATCACATAGCTCGCGGTGTTGGTCGGCTCGTCGAAGAAGGCCTCGACCGCCAGACGGTTGGCGTCGGCGCGGGCGGCGGTGATCTGCCTGGCGGCCCGTTCGAGAACAGCGTCGGATGTTTGGGCGGGTTCGGACATGGCGTCCCTCCAATATCTATAATTTCATATTTACATAATCTGTGTAATTGTAAATGCGGATTGCGCGCCCGCCGTTCAAGAGGCAATCAGAGGATATGACCGCCACACCCGCTCCCGATCGTGATCCCGCCCTTGCCGCCCCCCGCCCGCTGCGGATCGGCGACGCCGCGCCCGTGTTCACCGCGCGCTCGACAAAGGGGCAGATTCAGCTGTCCGACTACCGTGGCCGCTGGGTCGTGCTGTTCTCGCATCCCGCGGATTTCACGCCGGTCTGCACCAGCGAGTTCATCGCGCTGGCCCGTCTCGCCCCGCAATTCGAGGCGCTGGACGTCGCTCTGATCGGCCTGTCGGTGGACAGCCTGTTCTCGCATCTGGGCTGGCTGCGGGCGATCCGCGGCGCCTTCGAGGTCGAGGTGCCCTTCCCCGTGGTGGAGGACACCTCGCTCGTCATCAGCCGCGCCTATGGCATGCTCGACGAGACCGCGCAGGATTCCTCCACCGTGCGGGCGAGCTATTTCATCGATCCGCAGGGCATTGTGCGGGCGATCATCTGGTACCCGATGTCGGTCGGCCGCTCGGCGCGCGAAATGCTTCGGCTCGCCACGGCGCTCAAGCGCGTCGAGGCGGGGGATGCCGTGACGCCGGAGGGCTGGCAGCCGGGTGACCCGGTGCTGCGCCCGCTCACCGACGAGACCGCGCTCGCCGGCACCAACCCCGCCTGGTTCTGTCAGGTGCTTGAGCGGGAGTGAACCGATGCCGCTGACTCGCGAGGAAGCCGACAAGGCGGTGGAGAAGCTGCGCAGCTTCGCCCAGCCGCAGCGGCTGCTCATCCTCTCTCATCTCCAGGCCGGTGAGATGACGGTGAGCGAGATCGACTCAGCCACGGAAATCGGCCAGCCCGCGCTGAGCCAGCAGCTTGGCGAACTGCGGCGCGCCGGACTCGTCGCCACGCGGCGCGCCGCCAGACAAGTGTTTTACCGGCTGGCGGATGCCAGCGTGGCGCTGTGCGTGCGCAGCATCGAGGCGCAGTTCGGCCGTGACGAATCAGGCCGGACCGAGACGGACCGGGGCGAGGCGGGCCCCCTGCCGGCGCCGGCGGCGGCCATTGACCGGCCAGCGCGCCCCCGCGCCCCGGGCGCCGCCCTGTTCGGCCGCATCCTGCGGCATGACGGATCAGCCGTCTGATCCGTCCGCGCCACGGGCGGGGTTCATTCGCGGCAAGCCTTGTCCAGCCGCGCCAGACGCCCCCGGCGGCGAGGCGTTAGACCCTCACTCCATCTCTCGCAGCTTCGCCACGTCGACGGCGGTGAGGGTTGAGGGTGTCGTGCCGAAGCGGGCCGTCACATAATTGGCGACCGCCGCGATCTCGGTGTCGGAATAGGCCTTGCCGAAGCCGGGCATCAGCGGATGGCCGGGCCAAACCGCGCCCGAGCCGTGCAGGATCATCAGCGCCACATTGACACCGCTCGGGTCGTTGACCGAACGCGCGCCGGTGAGCTGCGCCTGTTCGCGCACCGCTCCTGCCCCGGTCCAGCCATGGCAGCTGGCGCAATTGCCCTCGAACATGCGCTGGCCGACAGGATTGGCGAGCTTGTCCAGGCGCGGCGTGGCGGAGGCTGCGCCGGCCAGCGGCGGCAGGTCACTCGCCACAGGCGGCACGCTGCGGACATAGGTGACGATGGCCGCGATGTCGGATGGCACGAGGTGCGACAGGCTGAGTTCCACCGCCTCGCCCATCGGCCCGGAAGCGGTGCCCCGGTCCCGGGCATGGCCGGCGGCGAGATAGGCGGTGAGCTGCTCAGCCGTCCAGTCGCCGATGCCGCTCACCTTGTCGGCGGAGATGTTGTAGGCGTTCCACCCCTCGGCGACGCCGCCGGCGAATTTGCGCCGCTGGTCCAGCGCCTGCATCAGGTTGCGCGGCGTGTGGCACTCGCCGCAATGGCCGGCCGCCTCGACCAGATAGGCACCGCGGTTCCATTCCGCGCTCTGGCCCTCGACCGGGCGGAAGCGCTCATCCGGGTTGAACAAGGTCGCCCAGATCGCCATCAGCCAGCGCTGGTTGAAGGGGAAGACGAAGGTGTTCGGCTTGTTCGCCTGCTTCACCGGCTTCAGCGCGAAGAGATAGGCCTTGATCGCCAGCGCGTCCTCGTCCGTCAGCAGCGTGTAGGACGGATAGGGGAAGGCCGGGTAGTAGCGCGAGCCGTCCGGCGCCACGCCGCGATGCAGCGCGTTGAGGAATTGCGCATCGGTCCATCTGCCGATGCCCGTCTCCGGGTCCGGCGTGATGTTGGGGGTGTAGATGGTGCCGAAGGGCAGCACGAAGGGCCTCCCGCCGGCAAAGCGCTGGCCGCCCTTGGCCGTGTGACACGCCTCGCAATCGGCCATGCGGGTGATGTAGGTCGCCTTGGTGGCGGCGTCCGCGCTCGCGAGTTCTACGGGAATGCCGGTCGGCGAGCCGCTCTTGTAGTCGGCGAGTGCGACCTCGGTCCCCTTGGCGAAGCCATAGGCGCCGGGCTGGAACACCATCCAGCCGACGACGCCAAGGGCGACGATACCACCGGCCACGACGAGAGCGCCAAGCGAGAGGAGCAGTTTGGACCTGGCCATCGTCACACCGCCTTTGCAAGGAGAGCGCGGTCCACCGGCATGCGCGTGAGCTGCACCCCGGTGGCGGCGAAGATCGCATTGGCGATGGCGGGCTGGACGATCACCGTGCCCGGCTCGCCGATACCGCCCGGCTTCTCGGTGCTCGCGAGCAGTTCCACCTCGATGGTCGGCATCTCGTCGATGCGGATCAGCCGGTAGTCATGGAAATTGCTCTGCTGGATGCTGCCATTCTCGATGGTGATGGCGTCATGCAGCACCGTGGTGAGGCCGAAGGTGACCCCGCCCTGAATCTGCGCGACCACGATGTCGGGATTGATGACGCTGCCGACATCGGCCGCCACCACCACACGGGTCACGCGCACATCGCCGCTGTCCGCGACGGCCACATCCGCGACGCAGGCGAGGAAGCTGCCGAAGGCATGCATCAGCGCGACGCCGCGCCCGGTGCGGCCGCCAAAGGCGGAGGCGGACGCCGGCGTGCCCCAGCCCGCCTTGCGGGTCACGGCTTCAAGCACGGCGAGCGCGCGCGGCGTCTTCTCCAGCATGCCGCGGCGAAACGCGACGGGGTCCACCTTGCTGCTGCGCGCGATCAGGTCGAGGAAGCTCTCGGCGGAGAACACGCTGCTGTTGGGCCCCACGCCGCGCCAGAAGCCGACCGGGACCGCGCTCTCATGGCGGACATATTCGACGAGGATGTTCGGGAAGGCATAGGGCGGGTCAATCGCCCCGTCGACCGCGTCGCCGTCAATGCCGTCCTTGAAGGCCGGCGGCAGCCAGCGCGCGAGGATCGAGGCGCCGGTGACGCGGTGATGCCAGGCCGTGACCTTGCCGTTCTCGACCCGCGCCTTGAGCCGATCGTGATAGAGCGGGCGCAAGATGTCCTGCTTGATGTCCTCCTCGCGCGACCAGATCACCTTCAACGGCCCGTCGACCTTCTGCGCGATGCGGGTGGCGGTGACGGCGTAATCAGCTTCCAGCCGGCGACCGAAGCCGCCGCCGATGATGTGGTTGTTGATCGTCACCTTGGAGGGGTCGATGCCGAGCACCTTGGCCGCCCCCATCTGGCAGAAGCCCGGCACCTGCGCCGTCATGCACATGCACGGTGCAGTTCAGCGGCTCCATCGGCGTATGGGCGAGGAAGGGCAGTTCGTAGCTTGCCTCGAACAGCGTGCCCGTGCCGAGCCGCGCTAGCGCGTCGCCTTCCTTCTGCGCCGTCACGCCCGGCCCCTGCGCGGCCTTCTCGATATCGGCCCAGAGCTGCGCCTGACCCAACGCGGCATTCGCTCCGTCCGCCCACTCGATGCTGAGCGCGGCGAGGCCCTGCTGGGCCGCCCATGTGTTGTCGGCGACCACCGCGACGAGATCGTCGAGCACCACCACCTGGCGCACACCCGGCTGGGCCAGCGCCGGCGCCGGGTCAACCTGGGCGACCTTGCCGCCGATCACCGGCGAGGCCATGAAGGTGGCGAAGCGCGTGCCGGGCCGCAGCACGTCGATGCCGTACACCGTCTTGCCGATCGCCTTGTCCGGCGTGTCGATACGGTGCGCCGGC
>QFQD01000032.1 GCA_003241485.1 Ancylobacter novellus | reverse complement strand
ACGAGCACGACCTCAAAATTCTTGGCAAGCTCCGCCAGAAGTTTCGCGCCGCCGGCATCGGCACCGTGGCAAAGCACCAGCGCGACGGCGCGCTGCAACACTTCAGGCGGCGGCAGGCGCACCTGCGCGACAAGCGGCAGCAGCTCGGCATCGGCGTCCGCCATCCATTGGGCGAAGGCGCGCTTGGGCTCGCCATTGCGCCGCAGCACGAGTGAGGCGGTCAAGGGCCGGGGGCGGCGGTAGCGATCGAACACGAGCGGGCGCACCCATGCCCGCGGACTGCCGTCGGCCTCGAAAACAAGTTTCGCCAGCGAGCGCCCGACAAGCTGCGCACGATTGGTCAGCCAGCGGCGGTAGCGGCCGCGCTGCTTCAGCTTGCCATGGGCGATTTTGGGCAGCCCGGCGATCGCCGGCGCGTCCGCCGGTCTGGTCTTCGGCGTATTCAAGAAACCTCCGGCTCGCCCCGCCTTCCCACCTCATCGCCCCATGCCAGCGCGTCCATGGGTGGGAATCAGGCTCGTCTAAAGCACAAACGCGGGAAGGTCTCCAGCGACGGCGGCACACGACATGGGAGCCATGCGTGCCTCAGGCCGGACGCCGCTCCGGCACCAGGACCGAGGCGGGTCGGGCGCGCGCGGACAACTGCCGATCGAGGAAACGCTCAATGCAGTAATAGCGGAAGCGGCGAAACACGCCGGTTCGCTTGCGGCCGCGAATCTTCTCATAGGTCGGCGTCGACTTGCGCAGACCCCAAAGCCGGGCTTCCAAGGCCGCACCATCGAACCGGTCGCCGGCAATGTCGAAAATGACGCTCTCCAGCAGGCCGCACTCCTGCACGTAGCCGATGGAACCGTGGCCGCTGAAATAGGTGCGCACGAGTTCCACGTCGATCTCCTTGCGCAGCCGGCGGACATGGCGGCGGTCAAGGTTGAGCGGATCGTAGATCACATAGACCTTCGCCTCGCGGCGTGGCGCATTGCGGTCCCACATCAGGCGATCGCCCTCAGGCGCCCAGCGTGTTTCCCACGGGACGAGCCGGGGATCGACGCTGGCCTGCGGCGAGAAGGCGATGATGGTGTCGACGCCCAGCGCCTCCGAGAAACGGATGGCGGCATAGCTGCCCATGCTGGTGCCATAGGCGATCACCCGAGCGCCCACAGGCATGTCGGCACGCACGCGCGCCAGCGCCTCGGTCATCTCGTCGAGCTGGTACCAGGAATTCGTATGGGCGAGGAAATGATAGGCGGGGACGCCGCGCCGCGCGAAAAACGGCTCGCCAAATCCCTCGCGACAATCGGTACGAGACGGATTAAGCGGCTCGAAGGTCACGAAGACAATGTCGTTCCGCTGACCGGGAACCTTGACGACCGAGAGCTCCTCGCTCTCGAAAATGCTCTGCCGCACGCCGGCCGCCCCCTCCGAGCTGGCTACTGCCGCAGGCCCGCACCTGCGACAGAACCAACTTACCGAAGGGGCAGCCGCCCCGGCAACATTTTTGTCCGAACATTGCCGGATATGTTGCCGGGTGTTGCTGCCGTGCTGCCTTTACTCGGCCGCCTCGATAACGGGGCGGACGCGGCCGGAGCGCTCCTGCTTCAGCAGCTCGGCCACGAGGAAGGCCATCTCGATGGCCTGCTCGGCGTTGAGCCGCGGGTCGCAATAGGTGTGGTAACGGTCCTTGAGATCCGCATCCGAGATGGCACGGGCGCCGCCCGTGCATTCGGTCACGTTCTTGCCGGTCATCTCCAGATGCACGCCGCCGGCGAAGGTGCCTTCGGCCGCGTGGACGGCGAAGAAGTCCTTCACTTCCTTCAGGATCTGGTCGAACGGACGCGTCTTGTAGCCCGAACCCGCCTTGATGGTGTTGCCGTGCATGGGATCGCACGACCACACGACCGTCCGGCCCTCGCGCTTCACCGCCCGCACCAGTGCCGGAAGATACTCACCCACCTTGTCGGCGCCGAAGCGCGCGATGAGGGTGAGGCGACCGGCCTCGTTCTGCGGGTTCAGCGCGTCGATGAGGCGGATGAGATCATCCGGCTTCAGCGACGGGCCGCATTTCAGCCCGAGCGGGTTCTTCACGCCGCGGCAATATTCGATGTGCGCATGGTCCGCCTGGCGCGTGCGATCGCCAACCCAGATCATGTGGCCCGACGTCGAGTACCAGTCGCCCGTGGTCGAATCGACGCGCGTCAGCGCCTGCTCGTAGCCGAGCAGCAACGCCTCGTGGCTGGTGAAGAAATCGGTCGAGCGCATGTCCGGGTTGGTCTCCGGATCGATGCCGATGGCGCGCATGAAGTCGAGCGCTTCGGTAATGCGGTCGGCGAGAGCCTGGTAGCGGCCGGACTGCGGCGAATCCTTGATGAACCCAAGCATCCACTGGTGGGCATTTGCGAGGTTCGCATAGCCACCATTGGCGAAGGCGCGCAGCAGGTTCAGCGTCGCCGCCGACTGGCGGTACGCTTCCAGCTGCCGGCGCGGATCGGGGATGCGCGCTTCCGGCGTGAAGTCGATGTCGTTGACGATGTCGCCGCGATAGGACGGCAGTTCCACGCCGCCAATGGTCTCCATCGGCGCCGAGCGCGGCTTGGCGAACTGACCCGCGATACGCCCGACCTTCACCACAGGCGAGGCGCCGGCATAGGTCAGCACCACCGCCATCTGCAGGAAGACGCGGAAGAAATCGCGGATATTGTCGGCCGAATGCTCAGCGAAGCTCTCGGCGCAGTCGCCGCCCTGAAGCAGGAACGCCTCGCCCTTCGCCACCTTCGCAAGCTCGCGCTTCAGGCGGCGCGCCTCACCTGCAAAAACCAGCGGCGGAAACGAGGCAAGCTGACGCTCCACCGAAGCAAGCGCTCCGGCGTCCGGATATTCCGGTACCTGCTGAATGGGCTTCGCCCTCCAGCTATCCGGCGTCCAGCGATCAGACATGACGGCCTCCTAGAAACTCAGAACGGCCCTGCGGAAACACCATCCCGCGCGGGAAAGGCGGGCCTTATACACCCAAGCATCGCGCCAAAGCCAGTATGCTCCCGCACGCTGGCTGTTGCAGGATTGCCCAATTGCCGCCGGACAACGTGTTCCTCAGATCGCCGGGGTCGCCTCGGCCGAGACTTCCGGGATCGGATCGCTCGACGCGTGCTTGGTGCGCAGAGTCACCAGTTCCTCCGCGCTGGAGGGGTGCAGCGCCATGGTGCGGTCGAAATCCGCCTTTGTGGCGTTGAGGTTAAGCGCGATGGCGGCGATCTGCACGATCTCCGCCGAGCCCTCCCCGATCAGATGCACGCCGAGCACCCGGTCGCTCGCCTGATCGACGATGAGCTTCATGAAGACGCGCGATTTGCTCCCCGACAGCGTCGCCTTGAGCGAGCGGAAATCGGTCTTGTAGATGTCGAGCCGCCGCCCGTTCGCACGGGCCTCGGCCTCGGTGAGGCCGACCACGCCGATCTCCGGCTCGGTGAACACCGCGGTGGGAATGACATCGTAGTTCACCGACCACGGCTTGCCGCCGAACACCGTGTCGGCAAAGGCATGTCCCTCGCGGATGGCGACCGGGGTGAGGTTCACCCGGTCGGTCACGTCGCCGACCGCGTAGATGGACGGGATATTCGTGCGCGACTGCCCATCGACCACGACCGCGCCGGCCGCGTTCAGCTGCACGCCAACCTTGTCGAGACCCAGCCCCGTGGTGTTCGGTGTCCGTCCGATCGCAAGCATCACCTCGTCGGCGAAGAGGTCGCGCCCGTCATTCAGGCGCACGCGCTTGTTGCCTTCGCCAAGATCGGCGATCGAATCGATGGTAGCGCCGAATTCGAAGGCGATGCCGCCTTCCACCAGCTCGCCGAGAATGCGCTCGCGCACTTGCTCGTCAAAGCCGCGCAGCACCTTGTCGCCGCGATGCACCACCGTGACCTTCGAGCCGAGGCCGGCGAACAGGCTGGCGAATTCCAGCGCGATGTAGCCCCCGCCCTGAATGACGATGCTCTTGGGCAGCCGCTCCAGATGGAACGCCTCGTTCGAGGTGATGCCGAGCTCTCGGCCGGGAATGTCCAGCCCGAGATTGGGATGCCCGCCGGTCGCAATCAGGATGGTACGGGCGGTCACACGCGTACCGTCGGCGAGGCGAACCTCGTGCGGGCCTTCAACCGTCGCGCGCTGGCGCACGATTTCGACACTGGAGCGCTCCAGATTGCTGCGATAGGCGCCTTCCAGCCGGTCGATCTCCTTGTCCTTGTTGGCGATCAGCGTCGGCCAGTCGAAACGCGCGCCCTCGATGGTCCAGCCGAAGCCGGCGGCGTCCTCGAATTCATGGGCGAAGCGGGCGGCATAGACGAGCAGCTTCTTGGGCACGCAGCCCCGGATCACGCAGGTGCCGCCGAGACGATATTCCTCGGCGATCCGTACCCGCGCGCCGTGATTGGCGGCGATGCGCGCCGCCCGCACACCGCCCGAGCCACCGCCGATGACGAACAGATCGACGTCATAATCGGCCTCTGCGAGAGAGCTGGACATGGGCGGCCTCCGTGTCTGGGCGCCATCCATGGCGCGCGTGGCAGGCATGTCGCCCCGCCGACCGTGGTCGTCAAGGCGCTTCATGGCAGCTCTACGACCTTTTCATGGCTGCGCCCACCTCGACACTTACGTAACGAGGTTCTAGCCTCCCACCTTCATAAGGGGCGGGGAACAGCCTCAGGAGCACGTGCTCCCGCGCCTGAACTCGGAGGAAAACAATGACCAAAACGTTTCGCGGCGCCCTTGTTGCTGCCGCGCTCGCGGTGCTCATCCCCGGCGGGGCCGCCCATGCCGAGATCAAGGAACTGAAGATCATTGCGCCCGCCGCGCCCGGCGGTGGCTGGGACCAGACCGCCCGCTCGATCCAGCAGGTGCTGCAGGCCGACAAGCTGGTGGCGAACGTGCAGGTGGCGAACGTACCGGGTGCCGGCGGCACCATCGGCCTCGCCCAGTTCGTGAACGCCGACAAGGGCAACCCGAACGCGCTCATCGTCGGCGGCTATGTCATGGTCGGCGCCATCATCTCCAACAACTCGCCAGTGAATCTCTCGCAGGTCACCCCGATCGCGCGGCTCACCGGCGAATACGAGGCCATTGCCGTGCCGGCTTCCTCGCCGATCAAGTCGCTTGCCGACCTCGTCGCGGCGTTGAAGGCCGACCCGCAGAAGGTGTCGTGGGCCGGCGGTTCGGCCGGCGGCACCGATCACATCACCGCCGGCCTGTTCGCCAAGGCGGCGGGCGTCGATCCCACCAAGGTGAACTACATCGCCTTCTCGGGCGGCGGTGAATCGCTCGCCTCGCTGCTCGGCGGCAAGGTCACGGCCGGCATTGCCAGCCTGTCGGAATATGACGCACAGGCGAAGGCCGGCAAGCTGCGCATTCTCGGCGTGTCGAGCGCCCAGCGCCTGCCCGAAGCGCCGGAAGTGCCGACCTTCAAGGAGTCGGGCATCGACGTCGAGATCCAGAACTGGCGCATGATCGCGGCGGCGCCCGGCATCACCGCCGAGCAGAAGCAGGAGATCAGCCAGACCATCGAGAAGATGGTGAAGTCCAAGGCTTGGACCGACCTGCTGGCCCAGAAGGGCTGGGCCAACACCTACCTGTCGGGCGCGGCCTTCGATGCCCAGCTCGCCAAGGACATCGCCGCGACGCAGGCGATTCTGAAGGACATCGGCCTCGCCAAGTAAGCCGGGCGACGCTGCGCCGGCCCTCCGCTCCCCCGCGACCTGTCGCGGGGGAGCCTTTCATTCCGCCTCTTCCGGAGCTCGCCGATGAGCGATTCCCCTCTCTCTGCTGCCCAGGGCCCCGACAAGGCGCGCCTTGTCATCGCCTTCGCCCTCGCCGTGCTGGCGCTGGTGATCGGCTGGGACGCCTGGCGGCTCTCCAGCGTCAACAGCTACTCGGCGGTGGGACCGGCCGCCTTCCCCACCATCATCGCCGGCGGCCTCGCCCTGCTGGCGCTGGCCAATGCGGTCGAGGCGATCCGCCACGGCGCCGCCGAACGGCCGCGCGACGAGATCGGGCCGATGGCCTGGGTACTTGCCGGCTTGCTGGGCCAGATCGCGCTGCTGCCGTTCCTGGGTTTCTCCATCGCCACGGGCTGGCTTTTCGCAGCCACGGCGCGCGGCTTCGGCCGGGGCCCAGTGTGGGCTCATTTTCTCGCCGGCACGGCCCTGTGCTTCCTCATCTACATCATCTTCGCCAAGGGCCTGCAGCTGGCGCTGCCGGCCGGCCCGCTCGAACGGCTGATCTGAGGGCGCCATGGACACGTTTGCCGCCCTCTCCCAGGGCATCATGGTTGCCCTGCAGCCAATGAACCTGCTGTTTGCCTTCGCGGGCGTCATGCTCGGCACAGCCGTTGGCGTGCTGCCGGGCATCGGCCCCGCGCTCACCGTCGCGCTGCTGCTGCCGATCACCTTCAAGCTCGATCCCGCCGGCTCGCTCATCATGTTCGCCGGCATCTACTACGGCGGCATGTATGGCGGCTCGACCGCCTCGATCCTGCTCAACACGCCGGGCGAGAGCTCCTCCATCGTCACCGCGCTGGAGGGCAACAAGATGGCCCGCGCCGGGCGCGGCGGGCCGGCGCTCGCGACCGCGGCGATCGGCTCCTTCGTCGCCGGCACCATCGCCACGATCGGCCTCGCGCTCATCGCGCCGACGGTGGTCGATATCGCCATCTCCTTCGGGCCGGAGGACTATTTCGCGCTGATGGTGCTGGCCTTCACCACCGTCTCCGCCGCCTTCGGCTCCTCGGTCACGCGCGGCCTGACCAGCCTGTTCATCGGTCTCGCGCTCGGCCTCATCGGTATCGACCTGCAGAGCGGGCAGGCGCGCCTCTCCTTCGGCATTCCGGACCTTCTGGACGGCGTGGAGGTCACCACCCTCGCCGTCGCGCTGTTCGCGGTCGGCGAGACGCTGTCGGTCGTGGCGGCCGGCGCGCGGGCGGAGGAGGTCATCGAGCCGGTGAAGGGCTCGGTGTTCATGAACCGGGAGGACTGGAAGCGCTCGTGGAAGCCCTGGCTGCGCGGGACGCTGCTCGGCTTTCCCATCGGCGCCATGCCGGCGGGCGGGGCGGAAATACCCACCTTCCTCTCCTATGCCGTGGAGAAGCGCCTCTGCCGCAAGCCCGACGAGTTCGGCAACGGTGCCATCGAGGGTGTCGCGGGGCCCGAGGCGGCGAACAATGCCGCGGCCGCCGGCGTGCTCGTTCCGCTGCTGACGCTTGGCCTGCCGACCTCGGCGACGGCTGCCATCATGCTCGCCGGCTTCCAGCAATATGGCATGAATCCCGGCCCGCTGCTGTTCGCCACCAATCCGGACCTGGTGTGGGGCCTCATCGCCTCGCTGTTCATCGCCAACGGCATGCTGCTGGTTCTCAACCTGCCGCTGGTGGGCATCTGGGTGAAGCTGCTCGCCATTCCGCGCCCGTGGCTCTATGGCGGCATCCTGGTCTTCGCGACCCTCGGTACGCTCGGCGCCAACCCCTCTCTGGTGGAACTGGGCATGCTGCTGGCGTTCGGCCTGCTCGGCTATGTGCTGCGCCGCTACGACTACCCGATCGCCCCCGTCGTGGTGGGGCTGATCCTCGGCCCGCTGGCGGAGCAGCAGCTGCGCCGTGCCCTCGCCATCAGCGTCGGCGATCCGACGGTGCTGTTCCAGTCGCCGATCGCGGTCACGCTCTACGCGCTCTCCGCGCTCGCCCTGTTCGGGCCGCTGCTGTTCTACCTCATCACCGGCAACAAGGCCCCGGTGGGAGCGGACGAGGACTGATGCTCGTCGGCCAGTGACGAGGCCACAAACGAAAATGCCCGGCGCGAGCCGGGCATTTTAATTTCAGGCAAAGGGCCGCGCGTCAGATGGTGAAGCCGCGCTTCTTCATCTCCTCGCGCACCTTCACCTCCATCTCGCGGGCGAACTGCGCGCTCCAGGTCTGGATGCCACGCATGCCCTCGTCGAGCATCTGCTGGCGACGCTCGACCAGCTTGCGACCCACCGGCGAACGATAGAAGGTCAGCAGTTCGGTCAGCTCCGCCTCGGAGAACTGCTGCGCATAGGCGCGGGCAAGGATCTGCACGATCTCGTTGCGACGGCTGTCATATTGCGGCGCCAGCGCCTTCGAGACCTCACGCAATTCGCGAATGAGATCGGGATTGGCCTGCACAAAGCTGCCGGCCGCCTGCTCGATGATGCCCGGAATGAGCGAATCGAAGCTCGACGCCTCGCCATTGGCGACGAGAAGCTCGTTGGCGAGCTTCATCTGTGCCGCGCTCGGCTCCGCCACCTTGGTCGCGCCGGTGGTGGCCGCCTGGCTCATCTGGAACGGCGCCTGCTGCTGTGCAAAGGCCGAGCCCGCGGTGAGGACAAGCGCGGCCAGGCTGGCACAGACCAGCCGTTTCCCGTCACGTCCCACAAAAGCAACCCGCATGAAATTCTCCCTGACGAAATCGGTTCACGCGCGGTCGATGACCGTCACGCCGTCGGCGCCCGCGAGAATGACGCGGCTTGCCAGATTGATGAAGAGGCCATGTTCCACGACGCCGGGCACCTCCGCGAGGCCGGCGGCCAAAGCCACCGGATCGCGAATGACGCCATAGGCGGCGTCCAGAATGACGTGTCCCTGATCCGTGACGAAAACATGACCATCGGGACCACGACGCAAGGTCAAAAGGCCATGACAGCCCGCCGCACGCGCCGCGCGCTCAATTCCGCGACGAATGGCGGCGACGCCGAAATCGACCACCTCGATCGGCAGCGGGAAGGCGCCCAGCTGCGCGACCATCTTGGAGGCGTCGGCGATCACGATCATTTCCTGCGCGGCGCTGGCGACGATCTTCTCGCGCAGCAGCGCGCCGCCGCCGCCCTTGACCAGCGTGAGGTCGGGTCCAACCTCGTCAGCCCCATCGACGCACAGATCGAGCACCGGATATTCGTCGAGCGCGCCAAGGGGTACCCCGAGGCTTTCCGCCTGCGCCCGGGTGACTTCGGAGGTCGGCACGCCGACGATCTCCATCCCCTGCGCCACGCGCTCGGCAAGCAGATCGACGAAATGCTTGGCAGTCGAGCCGGTGCCAAGGCCGAGCTTCATCCCCGAGCGGACATACTCCAGCGCGCGGGCAGCAGCCTGGCGCTTGAGGGCTTCAGCAGGAGACAGGGCGACTTGGGACATGACGGTCTCTGAGTCTGGCGGATGAACGACTACCGAGGGAAGTGAATTTGCCGCGTTGGGTAGCGCCGAATGGCCGGCGCGACAAGGCTCCGCACCGGACCATCCTCTGTTGCGCGTCAGCGCACGAGCGGCGTGCACACCACGGAAGGTTCGACCCCGCCGCCTTCCTTGGGCATGTCGCGCACGTAGCACACGCTCATCTGCCCGGTCTGAGTGTTCACCCGGAAGATGCCGGTTTCGCCGGAATAACGCGTCGACACGATGTCGAAGTCGCCCGTACCGCCGGCATTGGCGCTGCTGTCACGGGGGAAGCACTTGGTGATGCCGACGACGCTGCCTTCCGGCCGCTCGAACTGGCAGGCATTCACCTCGCCATTGCGCACATTCACGGAATAGACGCGGTTCGCCTGGGCGGAGGGCGGCGCGCTGAACACATAGGGTCCGTCCGCCGGCGCTGTCGGCTGGGGCGTGGCGGGCTGCGGCGCGGCGGCGGGGGGCGGCGTGGTCGAAGGGCCGGCCGCCTGCGCCACGGCCTCGTTGCCCGTCCCCATCATCAGCATCACCGCAAGGGCCGCGGCCCCCGGAAGACCCAGGCCTGCCACCTTCGATCCCAAAATCAGCGTCATCGAATTCAACTCCCGAAAGTCGCGCCTCATTACCACCCCAACCCTGGCGGCGCATGCGCCCGATGGACGCGGCACGCTGGACAGCAAAAGAGGCAGGATTGTAGGCATTTAATCGAAGCTCGTCTCGCGGCGGCGGGCATTCACCGCCAATTCCTGTGTCACCCACTGGGGAAACGCCAAATGCCCTCCTCTCCCGCCGTCATCGCCTTCGACCTCGATGGAACCCTGGTCGACACCGCGCCGGACCTGCTCGACACGCTGGATATCGTCCTCGCCGAAGCCGGCGCGCCGCCGCTGCCGCGGGAAGATACCCGACGGATGATCGGCGCCGGTGCGAAGGCTCTGGTCAATCGCGGCCTCACCGCTGCCGGTATCAGCGTCGATGCAGCGGCCTTCGACAAGCTCTATGAGCGCTTCCTCGAGCACTACGCCGCGCATATCGCCGATTCGTCCCGCCCCTTCCCGGGCCTTATCGAGGCACTCGACGCGCTTTCCGAACGCGGCCATGTGCTGGCCGTGTGCACCAACAAGCTGGAATATCTCTCGCGCCTGCTGCTGGACCGTCTCGGCCTCTCGGAGCGTTTCGCGGTGATCGCCGGCGCCGACACCTTCCCGGTCTTCAAGCCCGATGCGCGCCATCTCCTCGGCACCATCGAGCGCGCCGGCGGTTCGGCGGAGCGCGCGATCATGGTCGGCGACAGCGCGACCGACGTGCTCACGGCAAAGAATGCGCGTGTCCCCGTCATCGTCGTGCCGTTCGGCTATACCGAGACGCCGGCCCACGAACTGGGGGGCGACGTGCTGATCGAGCACTATGACCGCCTGCCGTCCACCGTCGAAGCGCTGCTGCGCGGGGGAAGATGAGCCGAGCCCGCTTGACACCGGCAAGCCCGGCGCACTAAACCCGCGCCCAGATGGACGACGGTCCCGCGAAACAAGCTCCGGGACCGACGGGCGATTAGCTCAGCGGGAGAGCACTCCCTTCACACGGGAGGGGTCGCAGGTTCAATCCCTGCATCGCCCACCATCTGTTCTCAGGCGTTTTGGACATCGCGGCCGAAGCATCTATGGTGGGCTACCACTTCGTGCTCGCCACCCTGATGAGATATCTCTTGGCCGCAAAAACAAAAAAACTCGCCGACTTTCGTTGCCCTTCCTGCAAGGGCCGCCTCGTAAAAAGCCTTCCGGACGAAATAATGACCTGCCGCAAGTGCGGCGAGACATTTCATACATGCTTCTCCGTTCCGATTCTGGTGAGCAATACCGCTGTCGTGAACCGGCGCGAACTGCCTTCATCTGATTTCGCCCGACAGGTTGCAGCCGTGAGATCGGCCACGTCGCCCGCGACGCTGGACGCGCTGAGACGCGCCTTTGCCCTCGAGTTCAACTTCTCGCATCCCGTCATGCAGTCGGAATCCGGGCAGTTTCTCGACCGCCTGAGGTCGAGCGGCGGGACAATCGACGAGCCGTACCCGACCGCGAAGTCGGACGCCCCGTCGCAGCCTTATGTGAACGTGATCGACAAGATCAATCTTCAGGCCGAGCCGCTTTGCCCCCCGCTCCCGATCGCCACTGGCACGCTCTCCGCCTTCAACCTGCGCATGTTCAACGCCGGCGAAGCGACGCTCTCGTCAAAGGCGGAAACCCAGTACCGGCTCGCCTGCAAGATTTCGCCGATCGACGGCGACATCGCCGATGAGGGCGAGCGGACCAATCTCCTCATCGACCTGCCTCCGGGTCGCGGCATCACACAGCCCGTACGCTTCAGGACCCCGAACGTTCCGGGACGCTATCGGCTTGGCGTGTATGCGCTGATAGAGGACATCGTTTGGCTCGACGAAATATGCGCCCTTGAGATCGACGTCGTCGACGAAGCGGATCTGCAAGAGGAGTTCGCCTGGAATTTGACGGACATCTCGCGCGACTACGGTGCGGATCACTCCTATGCGCTGGACCTGACACGCGATTGGATGGGGCCGCCGGGCTGGAGGAAACCAAGGGTCCTGGAAATCGGCGGCAATATGGATCCTATGGTCAATGAGCTCGGCATCAAGGCCTATAATCTCGACGTCGATCCCTATGGCCTGATGGCGGGCAGCATTTTCGCCGGTCCAGACCACCCTGTGACCAACATCGTTGGCGATGGCATGAACCTTCCGTTTCCGGATGGGTTCTTTGACGCGATCATGATGTTCGCCACCTTTCATCACTTTCCGGACCCTGTCGCGCTTCTGCGTCACCTGAAGACCAAGCTCGCTGCCAATGGCCAGATATTCCTGATGTGCGAGCCGATCGGGCACGCCTTCGCGGAAAGCGGCTACGATGGATATGTGCGCGAACTCGAACATGGCGCCTATGAACAGGCTTTCATGCCATGGGAATACGAAGCCATGATCCGCGACGCGGGACTGGTCGTTGCACATAATGTGATGGATGTCGGCTCGGCGAAAATCGCCTTGCGGCACCCGCCCGACAATCGTCTCTCTGCCCGCGTGAAGCGCTGGCTCACCGGGCGCGTGTGATCCCGCTCGTTTCAAGGCGCAGACGGCTGTAAAGGCTGCGGGCTCTCGATGATCGCCTAGGCGGGCTCCCGAGGCTCGCGGCCTTCCCGCGCGCTTCCAACGATTCGCGCGACCTCCTGCCTCAGCACAGGCAGCAATTCCGCCTCGAACCACGGGTGGCGCTTCAGCCAACCGGTGTTGCGCCAGGAAGGATGCGGCAGCGGCAGCACGCGGGTCTGGTTCGACGCCGCCCAGATCTCCCGCCAGCGCATCACACGCTCGGTCAGCCCCCCGGTCGCGAAACGCTCCAGTCCCAGCCGCTTGAGATGATAGGCCTGCGAGGTCGCGCCTACCGCCACCACCAGATCGAATGGTGGTCGCGCGGCGAACAGCCGGTCGTGCCACAGCCGGGCACATTCGCGGCGCGGCGGCAGGTCGCCGCCTTTCGCGTCCTGCCCGGGAAAGCAGAAGCCCATGGCGGCAACCGCGATGCTGTCACCGTCATAAAAGGTCTCCCGGTCGACACCGAGCCAGTCGCGCAGCCGGTCGCCGGAGCGGTCGTTGAACGACAGGCCCGAGCCGTGAACCTTGGTGCCGGGCGCCTGCCCCGCGATGAGGATGCGCGCCCGCGTCCCCATGTGCAGCACCGGGCGCGGCTCATGCGGCAAGGGCCGGCCGAGGGGATGCTCGACGCAGACACGGCACGCCCGGATGGCGGCCAGGACGTCGTCGAGGGTTTCAGAGGGAGAGGCCATGGCCGTTAAATAGGCGTAGCGGCGCCGGCGACAAAGGACATCATGACGACGGGCGCGGATGTGCGGCGCGCCAATCCGCCGGCAGGTCGAACGGGCCGGACCAGATCCCCCGCCCGGCGTCGCGCGCGGCGCGCTGCTCGCGCCCATAGCCGAAGCCCGTGGCGATGGCCCATCCTTCCTCGACCAGCCGTGCCGCGATATCGCGCCCATCCGCTTCGCAGAGCGAGACGGCGCGGCCGTAGCGATCCTCGTCGACCGGGCGGCAGCTGACCTTGGCGGCGGCGACGATCGCCATCAGTGCCGCCCTCGCCCTCTCACCGCATGGCCATGTCTGGCCCGGCGCCCCGCAGGATTGGTGTAGCTCCGGCGCGTCGATGCCATCCAGCCGCACCCGCTCGCCGCCAATCTCCAGGCTGTCGCCATCTGCGATACGCACCGCACCGGTGAGCGCCGGCACGAGATGCTGGGCGATGAGCGCGGCCCCGACGAGCAGCAGGGCGAAGAACACCGAGTGAAAGGTGCTCCGTCGCCATCCGCGCGGGGCCGACTGCCGGCGAGCCACCGATCAGGCGTCCGACACGCCGGCTTCGGCGAAGGTCGCCATGCCGGCGTGGCAGGCGAGCGCCGACTTGACGACGCCGATGGCCAGCGCCGCGCCGGAACCTTCGCCCAGCCGCATGTCGAGATCGAGCAGCGGGCGCAGGCCAAGGCGCTCCAACACCGCGCGATGCGCCGGCTCGGCCGAGACATGGCCGGCGAGACAATGGTCGAGGGCGGCGGGATCCATCGCCTTCAGCACCGCCGCGGCGGCGGTCACCACATAACCGTCGAGCACCACCGGCACGCGCTGCAGCCGCGCAGCGAGGATGGCGCCGGCCATGGCCGCCACTTCGCGCCCGCCGAGCTTGCGCAGCACCTCCAGCGGGTCGTCGAGATGGGCCCTGGATCGCTCCACGGCGGCGCGCACCGCCTCGATCTTGCGGGCGAGCACCTCGCCGGTCGCGCCGGTGCCGGGGCCCACCCAGTCCCTCGCCTCCCCGCCATAAAGGCCATGGAAGATGGCGGCGGCCACCGTGGTATTGCCGATGCCCATCTCGCCGAGGCACAGAAGGTCCGGCTCGCCGGCCAGCGCCTCCATGCCGAAGGCCATGGTCGCGGCGCATTCCGCCTCGGTCAGCGCATCCTGCTCGACGATGTCGGGCGTCGGCAGGTCGAGCGCGAGGTCGAACACCCGGAGGCCGGCGCCGAACACCCCGCAGATCTGGTTCACCGCCGCCTTTCCGGCCGTGAAGGTGGCCACCATCTGCTTGGTCACATCCGGCGGATAGGGCGAGACCCCGCGCGCGGCCACACCATGCGTCGCGGCGAACACGGCGACGGTCGGCCGGTTCACCGCCGGAATCTCGCGACCCTGCCAGCCGGCGATGTGGATGGCGATCTCCTCCAGCCGGCCGAGCGCGCCCGGCGGCTTCACCAGCTGGTTCTGGCGCGCGGCGGCGGCCGCGCGCGCCGCCTCGTCCGGCCCGGGCATCTGGGCGACGAGATTGCGGATGTCGTCGAAGGGCAGTCCGGTGGCGGAGCGCAGCATGGAGGCCTCGTGCATAAGGCCCGAGGATCGCGGAAAGTGTCGCTTCGGGCGCGGCGGCGGGGTAGACCCTCCCTCATGCGCGCGCAACCCCCAAATCCGGCGAGGCTCGCCGGCCCTCTCGCAGACGAGGCGCCGGCCGGCCCGCCGCCCGTGTTCGGCGCCGAATTCCTGGACGATCTCGACGCGCTGTTCCACTGGCGGCGCGACGTGCGTCATTTCCACAGCGACGCGCTGGAGCCGGGGGCGCTCGACGCGCTGCTTTGCCTTGCGGTGCGGGCGCCGAGCGTCGGCCTGAGCCAGCCCTGGCGTTTCGTGCGGGTAAGCGCCCCCGCCCGCCGCGCTGCGGTGCGTTCCATCTTCGAGGCCTGCAATGCCGACGCGCTGGCGCTGCAGCGGGGCGAGCGCGCCGGGCTCTATGCCCGGCTGAAGCTCGCCGGCCTTGATGAAGCGCCCGAGCATCTCGCCGTCTTCGTCGAGCCGGAGCCGGAAGCAGGCCACGGGCTCGGTCGCGCCACCATGCCGGAATCCGTCGCCTATTCCGCCGTTATGGCGATCCACACATTGTGGCTGGCCGCGGCTGCGCGTGGCCTTGGCGTCGGCTGGGTGTCGATCCTCGATCCGCAGGCGGTGAATGCCGCGCTGGAGGTGCCCGAGAGCTGGCGACTGGTCGGTTATCTGTGCATAGGCTATCCGGCCGCGCCGTCCGACGTGCCCGAGCTGGAACGCGCCGGCTGGGAGCACCGACGGCCGGTGGCCGATTTCCTCACCGAGCGCTGAACGCCAGCGAGACACGCCATGCCGATCCCCGTGCTTTCCGACGTGCCGGCGGCGCTGCGCTTCCTGTCCCGCCTGCCCGTCCCCGCGCTCCCCTCGGAACGGGACGCCGCCCCGCCAGGCATCGACCGGCTCGCGCCGGCTTTCCCGCTGGCCGGCGCTCTTATCGCGCTGATCGGGGTCGCGACCTTTATCATCAGCCGCTCTCTGTTCGGCGATCTCATCGCCAGCGTGCTGGCTGTCGCGGTGCTCGTCCTCGCCACCGGCGGCTTTCATGACGACGGCCTTGCCGACACAGCCGATGCGCTCGGCGGCTGGAGCATCGAGCGGCGGCTGGAGATCATGAAGGACAGCCGCATCGGCAGCTTCGGCGTACTGGCGCTGATCGTCAGCTTTACGCTTCGCGTTGGTGCCGTGCAGACGCTGGCGGAGAACGGCGTGGCGGCTGTGGCCGGCGCCCTTGTCGCGGCCGGCGCGCTCTCGCGCCTTGCCGGCCCCGCCATGCTTGCGGCCCTGCCCCCGGCCCGCACCTCCGGCCTCTCCCAGGGCGTCGGCCGCCCCTCGGCGACGGCGATGCGGCAGGCCGCCGCCATCGCCCTCGCGATCGCACTGGTCGCGGTTTTCCCCAGCCTAGGTGCGCTCGCCCTGATGAGCGGGCTTGTCCTTGGTATGGCGAGCTTTTGCGGCCTCGTCCGCCTTGCCAAAGTCCAATTCGGAGGGCAGACCGGAGACGTCGCCGGCGCCGCCATACAGGCGGTCGAGATTGCCTTCCTCCTCGGTCTGCTTATCTTCGCGCGGCATCCCTAGGCGTATCCGATTCCGATGCCGACCACTGTCTCCAGTCCCTGTGTCTCCATCTGCACGCTCGACCCGACCGGGCGGCACTGCCTTGGCTGCGACCGCACCATCGAAGAGATCGGCGCCTGGAGCACCATGAGCGAGACCGACCGCCGCGCGGTGCTCATCCGCCTCGCCACGCGCCGCATGAAGGAGGCCGCGCAATGAACGCCGACCGCCTCATGTGGATCGTCGTCATCGGCCTCGCCGGCGGCATCGGCCTGCTGATCTGGGCTTCGCGAAGCGGTTCGGTCGCGGGCCTTGATGTCGGGGACCTCGCCTATCTCGTCGGCTACAGCGCCTTCGCGCTGGTGCTCGGCGCCAGCGTCTTCGCTACCTTCACCGGACGGCTCGGCGAGGCGCTGCGGGCGGCCGCGCTGTGGCTCGTCATCTTCTGCGTGCTGGCGGTAGGCTATACCTACCGTTTCGAGCTCCACGCTGTCGCCTATCGCGTGCTGGCGGAGCTGGCGCCCGGCTATGCCGTGCCGCTTGCCCGCGACGGCGGACCGGCGGTCGAGGTTGCGCGTGCGCGCGACGGCGATTTCAACGTGCGTGTGGAGATAAACGGCAACCGCATCCCGATGCTGGTCGACACCGGCGCTTCCAGCGTGGTGCTGACACCCGAGGACGCCGTCGCCGCCGGCCTGCCGCTGGAGTTCCTGCGCTACGACATTCCCATCGACACCGCGAACGGGCGCGGCCGCGCCGCCGCCGTCGTGCTCGACCGGGTGGAGATCGCCGGCAACATCACCGAGCGCAACGTACCCGCGCTCATCGCCAGCCCCGGCTCGCTCAAGCACAGCCTGCTCGGCATGACTTTCCTCTCGCGCCTCGCCAGCTTCGAGATACGCGGCGAGAAGCTGGTGATGCGGGCGAAGGTCGTCGAGCCGTAAAGGTGCGTCAGAAGCCAACCAGCGCCGCCGCGAAGCGCAGGCCGATCAGCAGCAGATAGATGCCGAAACCGACTTCGAGCTGGCGCTTGGTGAAGCCGTGCGCGAGACGCGCGCCCAGCGGCGCCGCCAGCGTCGCGATGCCGCCAACCAATACAAAACCGGGCAGCGAGACATAGCCGAGCGACAGCGGCGGCAACTGGTCGAGATGCGGCAGGCCGCTGATGACATAGCCGATGGTTCCCGGCACCGCGATCAGCGCGCCCAGCACGGCCGAGGTGGCGATCGCGGTGTGGATCGGCACGCGATAGAGCGTCAGAACCACGGTGGCGATGCCGCCGCCGCTGATACCCACCAGTGGCGCGAAGGCGCCGATCGCGAACCCATAGGCGCGCAGGGCACCCTTGCCAGGCAGCTGGTCGGCCAGCACCCAGCTTTCGCGGCCGAACAGCAGCTTCGCCGACATCAGCCCGGCAAACAGCACGAAGGCGATCTTCAGCACCACATCCGGCGAGATCGCCGCCAGCCCCGAGCCGGCAATGGCGCCGAGCACGATGGGCACCGCCCATTGCCGCAATACCGTGTCATCGACCTTGGTGCGCGCCTTGTGAGCGAAATAGGAACGCAGCGCCGTCGGCACGATGATGGCGAGGGCCGTACCCACGGACATGTGCATGCGCTCGGCATCGCTGACGCCGACCGCGCCCAGCACCTCGTAAAGCACCGGCACGATGATGGCCCCACCACCAATGCCGAAAAGCCCGGCCAGAATGCCGGTCGCCAGCCCCGCAACCAGCAGCACCGCGGCGAGCCAGGCCAGATAGTCCCAGGGAAGTGCTTGCAACATCAGGCCACCAGCGAACGCCGCTCCTCAGCGCGACGCACTTCATCCACGGCGGCGCGCAGCACTTCTATGCCAGCTTCCGCCTTGACGCCATCGATCGCCAGACGTCGGCGGAAAGCCCGCGCGCCCGGCCGCCCGGTGAACAGGCCGAGCATATGACGGGTGACGTCGTGCAGCCGTCCGCCGCTCGCGACATGAGCGGCGACATAAGGCTCGAACGCCTCGACCGCAGCAAAGCTGTCCGGGTGCGGATTCGGGGCCCCGAAGAAGCGCGCATCGACCTGCAGCAGAAGTTCGGGATTCTGATAGGCGGCGCGGCCGAGCATGACGCCGTCGAGCTTTTCGAGCTGCGCCTCGGCCGCCTCCAGGGTCGTGAGCCCGCCATTGATGCTGACAGGCACCTGCGGCAGACGCTGCTTAAGCCGGTGGACGCGGTCATAGTCGAGCGGGGGAACATCCCGGTTCTCCTTGGGCGAAAGCCCCTGCAGCCACGCCTTGCGGGCATGGACGATGAGCGCGTCCGCTCCCGCCGCCAGCACCTTGTCGGCCAGCGCGTCGAGAGCTTCTTCCGGGTCCTGCTCGTCCACGCCGATCCGGCATTTGACGGTGACGGGAATGGCGACTTCCGCCTTCATCGCCGCCACGCATGTCGCGACAAGATCGGGGTCGCGCATCAGGCAGGCGCCGAAATTTCCGCCCTGCACGCGATCCGAGGGGCAGCCGACATTCAGGTTGATCTCGTCATAGCCCCAGTCGGCACAGATGCGCGCCGCCTTGGCGAGCGCGTCCGGCTCCGACCCGCCGAGTTGCACCGCCAACGGATGTTCGACGGCCGAAAACCCCAGCAGCCGCTCGCGATCGCCGAAGATCACCGCATTGGCGGTGACCATCTCGGTATAAAGCAGCGCCCGCACGGAGAGGGTACGATGGAACGCCCGGCAATGCCGGTCAGTCCAATCCATCATAGGGGCCACAGAAAATGTAAGCGGCTGATTTTTCGACATTATTTTTGTAACTTCAAGGAATTGGGTCTCGGCGTGTGCACTCGATTTTTCGCCACGATACGCCCCAATTTCCGATTTTTCGACGCGTGAGTGCACACGGAGCGCACACGGTTTGGCTAGCTTCACTAAACTAAAATCCGGCTCCAGGAGAGCCCAGATCCGTCGGAAGGGGCAGTACGTCAATGAGACTTACCTGCGCCGCAAGGATGCCGAGGAATGGGCGCTCGACATGGAGCGTCGCATCGATCGCCAGGAACCCGCCGCCACGCGCAGGTCGCGCGACGCGAAACGCTTCCGCGATCTCGTCGCGCTCCACCGCCAGGACATGGCCGAGGTAGGGATCGGGATCGGCCGTTCCAAGGACTTCTGCCTGACCTCCCTCGACGAAGCGCTCGGCGCTTTGAAGATCGCCGAGCTCGACCGCGAGCGCCTCATCGGATACGGCAAGGATCGCGCGAAGGAAGGGGCTGGCCCGGTCACGGTCAGCATGGACTTTGGGTATATAAAGACCGTGTTCCCCCACGCTGCGGCGGTCCACGGCGTGTATTGGTTAGCTTGATGGTATTGGCACGAAGGTGCGGACGTGCCCCACCTCGCTCACGTCCGCTTTTGGGCTGCGGCCGTTGCGAGATAAATGGCCGAAATCGGGGCGCAAAGCGGACGTCGCTGAAAGGCGGCGAGGGGTAGGCATGGGTCAGCAGGCGTCATAGGGCTATAGCGAAGACATAGTTCTCTTCTTGGTCGCTCGCGGCCCGCCGATTCGGCTAAAATCGCCAATATTACGAACGCAATACCGACGAATGCCGCCGTGGGCGATCCGCCATGGCCGCGGCCGGATCAGCATCGTCATGCACATCGGATGCCCTTTTTCGGCTTTTCCGCCTCTCCACCTCTTTCGCTGCGTTTACCGGCTACGTCCACCAGCCGCCGGAAGGTTGGGCACTCCATATGTGAGGGCGCCGGGCAATCGGCGACATGACGGAGCGTATCGCGCAGCGCCGTCAGCTCGCGGATCTGCCGGTCAATCTCGTCCGCCTTCGCGTGTAAGGTGGCGCGCGGCAGATCCGGCATGCCATTCCTGCCGAACATCCCGGCAATCTCGCCGAGCGAAAACCCCGCCGACTTGCCCATCGCGATCAGCTTGAGCTGCAACAGCACCTCGGGTGCAAACTGTCGGCGCAACCCGTGCCGGGAGACCGACGAAATCAGCCCGGCTTCCTCGTAATAGCGCAGCGCCGAGGGCTTGTTTCCGCTCTTCTCCGCGACCTCTCCAATATCCAGAAACTTCATGCTTGACCTCAAGTTGACTTGAAGTGGCAGCCTGCTCCCCAACGGATATGGAAGCAAGAGGTCGAGACGATGGAACGGTCGAGTTCGGGCGTAGCGGAGAAGGCGCAAACGGGCGTCGCGATCACACTGGCGCTGGCAATGCTACTGGCCGCGCTCGGCACCAGCATCGCCAATATCTCGCTGCCGACGATGGCCGAGGCATTCTCGGCGCCCTTCGCGCACGTACAGATGGTCGTAGTTGCCTACCTCGCGGCCCTGACGGTCTCCGGGCTGATCGCCGGCTGGCTCGGCGACCGTCGCGGACTGAAGCCCATGCTTGTGGTCGGGCTCGCTGTGTTCGCCGTCGCCTCGCTGCTTTGCGCCATCGCCCCCAGCCTGTTGCTGCTGATCGGTGCGCGGGCGCTTCAGGGCATGGGTGCGGCATTCCTGATGACGCTTGCCATGGCGCTGATGCGCCAGAGTGCCAGCGAGGCGCGTGTCGGGCGGGCCATGGGCCTGCTCGGCACGGTATCGGCGCTGGGGACGGCGCTCGGCCCCTCGCTTGGCGGGGTGCTGATTCCGCTGACAGGATGGCGCGGCATCTTCTGGGTACAGGTACCGTTGGCAGCTCTGGCCCTGATATTGGCAATCACGATGCTTCCGGCAGAGCCCATCAAGGAAAGGGCACCGGCCATCAGCCTGCGCTCGGTCATGGACTGGAACCTCGCGCCGAACCTCCTAGTGAATATCTTCGTAGCCGCCGTCATGATGACGACGCTAGTGGTGGGCCCCTTTTATCTCGGCCTCGGACGTGGGTTGCCGGCGACGCAGGTCGGTTTCATCATGGCGATTGGGCCGGCGATTTCCATCGGCAGCGGTGTTCCATCCGGACGGTTGGTCGATACCTGGGGCAGCGATCGCATGCTCGCCATCGGCCTCGTCCTGCTGGCAACGGGCGCGTTCCTGATGGCGTTTCTGCCGAACGCGATCGGCATTGCGGGCTATGTGCTCTCCATCATCGTGCTGACGCCGGGCTATCAACTGTTCCAGGCCGCCAACAACACCGCCGCGCTGGCCGACGTCGCCAAGGCTCGGCGCGGCACGGTTTCCGGGTTGCTGGGCCTGTCGCGCAATATCGGCCTGATTACCGGTGCGTCCGCCATGGGTGCCGTCTTCGCCTTCGGCGTGGGGACGGAGGACTTCGTCCGCGCGACGCCCTTGGCCATCGCCTCGGGGATGCGACTGACCTTCCTGCTGGCTGCCGCCATGATGCTCGCCGCGATCACAGTTACGGCTGGAAAGAGCAACTCCGCCAAACGCGCGCGTCAATTGTCACAACACGCGCAAAGGCCGTCGAAACCCGCCACCTCAGAACCAAAGTCGGGCCGCGAGCGACCGAGATGAGAACTATGTGTTCGCTATAGCCTTGTGACGCACGGATACGACGAAGGACTCACGAAATGGGCGGGGGATTTGTGTCCCAGTCTGTCCGCCCGCGGGCCGGGGGGGTTGCGGGTGACCTCAAGGCGTTGGATTTGAAGATCGCGCTTCCGTCAGCAACCAATTTGCAAAGAGCTGCATTGGCCCTTCACTCAATCGGATGGGCTCCGGTAGGATGAGGCTGAAGGTCTTGGAGATCGACTGACCGTCCGGCCAAGGCGCGACCAGACGCCCCTCCGCCAACTCCTTTTCTATATAAAGGCGCGGCACCAGCGCGACGCCGAGACCGGCCAGCGCGGCTTCGATCTGCATGGAATGAAGATCGTACCGGGCACCAACCGCAGGGTTGGTCAGCACGATCCCGCTCTCCAGCGCATAGCGTTCCCAGGCATCCGGGTTCTGGCGTCGATGAAGGCGCGGCAGCTCATCTAGCGATACCGCTCCTTCACCTCTGCCGAGAAGCGCGGGATGGCAAACCGGAACCAGCGTCTCGTGCAGCAGCCGGTGCGTCCGCATCCCCGTCCAGGCGGGGTGCTCGAAATGGATCGCGGCGTCGAAGCCGCTTCCGGCAAGCACAAACGGCTCCATGCGTTCGGCAAGGTGCACGATGATGTTCGGGTGCAGGTCACGAAACCGCGCCAACCGGGGAATGAGCCAGCGCGTGGCGAAGGTCGGCAGGGTGGCGATGTCGAGGCTCGCGCCGTCGCTGGGCTGCCCCATCAGATATTGACTGTCACGCTCCAGCCGGTCGAGGGACTCGCGAACCTGAACCGCGTAACGCTCGCCGTTCGGCAGGAGCCTGACGCGATTGCCCACCCGCTCGAACAGCGTAACGCCGAGGAACGCTTCCAGCCGGCCGATCTGGCGGCTGATCGCCCCTTCGGTCAGTGCCAGTTCGTCCGCCGCCCGCGCGAAGCTGCCATGACGAGCTGCTGCTTCGAATGCCATGAGCGCAGAATGACTGGGAATCTTGCGGCGCACGAGCCTCTCCGCAGCAGTGACCGAAATGCGGCCCCTTCATAATGACATTTAGTCACTGAAGGGTGACCGCATATCGCTACATGGCCGATTTTCGCGAGATTATCATGACCAAACATCAATGAAAAACAAGCCTGTCGCCTCGAGCGACCGGCCGAGGATGGTCCGATGATCTACACGGTGGAATGCAGCTTTGCCGACCCGGCCAGCGAAGCGGAGTGGAACGACTTTTACAGCCTGGACAAGCTGCCCGCCCTCATTTCGGTGAGCGGTTTCCACACCTCGCAGCGGTTCAAGGCCTTGAGCCGTAGGTGCCCCGTCTATCTCGCCCTACACTCGATCGACGGCCTCGACATCCTGACGGGGGAGGAATACCGCCGGAAGGGCGGCGGCAATTTCGCGCGCTGGCAACAGCACATCACCGACTGGCACCGGAACCTCTATGGCGGCGTCGAGCGCGCGCCGGCCATTGCGGAGGGCGAATATCTGGCGTTGAGCGCAATAGGCCCCGACCCTCTGGTCCGGCTGGGCCTCACCCCCTCGGCGATGCAGGCGGTGGCCATGGAGAAGGTCCCCGAACGCCGCTGGCTCGCCAAGGTCGAGCGGGGCGCCGGGCCCGACATCGAGCAACTGCCGGACGACGTCCATCTCTACGCGCCGATGACGGCGCAGTTGAGGAATGAGGATCACGCTTCCTTCGAGAAGGAGCGGTAGGCCCTATGCCAAATGTCACGATCTACATTCCGACAGACAGGATGCCGCCGGACGAAGCCCTTGCGGAACTCACGGGGCAATGCACCGACCTCTGCACGGGCGTTCTGCGGGCGGCATTGGCGAATGTGCATATCGTCTATGTCGCTGTCCGGCACGGCCGGGGCCACCCGGCCTTCGCGGAAATCCAATATCGCCTTGAGCCTTTTCGGACGCCGCAAGTCATGGAGCAGTTCATGGAGGGGTTGGACAACGCCATAACGCGTAACGCTGGCCTCACCGCGCGCATCCGTTGCTTTGGCTATCAAGCGTCGAGCATTCACGCGCGAAATTGAGCGGGTGCCTGGAGAAAACCAATGTCTAGTCTCGCATTTCCGAGCCAACAAATCGGTGACTTCACTATCGCCGCAATCAGCGATGGCTATCTCCACGCCAGTTTCGAATTTCTCGCAAATATCGATCCGACTGAAGCCTCCCGGATGCAGGAGGATGCGGGGATAAGGGATCACACCTCGATCCATATCAACGGCTACCTTGTACGCGGAGGCGGTCACACCGTCCTGATCGATGTCGGAGCGGGTGGTTTCAGGCAGTGGGGCGGCCGCCTGAAAACCAATCTGCTGCTTGCCGGCATCCAGCCTTGCGAGATCGACGCGATCCTGCTGACGCACGCCCATCCCGATCATGTCGGGGGGCTGATGGACGCAGGAGAAGCCGTCTTCCCGAATGCCGAGCTTGTCGCCCACCATCGGGAAGTCGCGTTCTGGCAGGATGACGGCAATCTCAGCCGCGCGCCCGAGCGTGCCCGTGGCAACTTCCTCTTGGCGCGACAGGCGTTCGAGGGCTATCGCGCCAAACTGCGCGAGTTCGAGGATGGCGAGGTGCTGCCCGGCATCACGGCGATGCCTCTGCCGGGACATACAGCTGGGCACACCGGATATCGGCTCGATTCAGGCGACAGGAGCCTGCTGGTCTGGGGCGATATCGTTCATTTCCCGCAGATCCAGATTCCCCGGCCCGACGTTTCGATCGCGTTCGACCAGGATGCGCATCTCGCCGCCGAAACACGAACGAGGCTGCTGGACTGCGTCGCCACCGAGCACCTGCTGATCGCCGGCATGCACCTCGCCGAACCCGGCTTCGCGCGCATCAGACGGACCGGCAATACCTATGCTGTCGCATATGAACGGGAGATCAACTCGGAGCCCTGATCGACCCGGATCGTCCGTGGATAGTCCAGCTTGGCGCAAACCCCGTCGAGGGTCGCCACCACGTGCTCGGCCCGATAGCTGGAACGCGGATCCACCACGGTGAGAAGCGCGAGAAGGTGTCGACGACCGTCAGCACCCGGATCTTGCGGCCGGTGGCAAGCTGGTCATGGACAAAATCCATAGCCCAGACATCGTTCGGGGGGGAGGCCGGCGCCCGATTCTCCCGCAACTTCGCCTTCACCCGAAGCTTGGGCGTCTTGTTGCGCAGCAGTAGGCCTAACTCATTGTAGATCCTTCGGGTTCTCTTCTGATTGATCACCCACCCCTCCCGTCGCAGCAGCACCTGCACGCGCCGCCTTGTCACTTCTCGATGGAAAAATCCGTGCCTACCGGGTCAACTCTCAATGGAAATCAACACAAACACGTTCCGGTGTGTCTCGCCGCCCTGAGCTCGGCCCGGAAAATCCAGCCTCAGAACCATACTTGACGGTCGACCTATCAACCTGTCATACCAGTTGACAGCCACAGTCGGTGGCCGCTGGAGCGCGCACAAGACGCGCACGGCGCATCAGGAGGAAATGACATGGAAGGTGCCTTCAACGCGCCCGTCGCCGGGCTGCGGCGCTTGCGCTCGACCTTTTTCGCAGTCGGTATCGCTGTAGGCCTCGGCGGCTCGATGCACGCGGCATCGGCCGAGGTTCGGGCCAAGCCACTCGACGCCTGGCCGAAATCCGAGATCATGAAGACGATGAGCCTCGACAAGGCGAAGGCCATCGTCGCGGCGCGGACCGGCCCGCAGACCGAATGGAAGGGCCCGACCAGCGGCCCGCAGGCGACCACCGACGCCGTCACCGTCGTCTATGTCTCCGCCGACCAGTCCTACGTTTCCTTCGTGAATTGGGGCCGTGGCGTGACCGAGGCGGCCGAAGCTCTCGGCTGGAAGGCCGTGACGCTGAACGGCAAGGGCACCGTCACCGGCACCCTCTCGGCCATGCAGCAGGCGGTTGCGATGAAGCCGGCCGCGATTGTCACTTCGGCCGATGCGAGCGCGCTTCAGGGCCCGATCAAGCAGGCGGTCGACGCGGGCATTCCCGTCATCGGCATCCATTCGGCGGCCTTCCCCGGCCCGGATCCGGAAACCAACCTGTTCATGAACATCGGCTCCGATCCGGTTGAAATCGGCGCGGCGCAGGCGGCCTATGTGATCGCGAAGTCGGAGGGCAAGGCGCGGCTGCTGCACTTCCTCGACAACAGCTTCGCCATTGCCCGCCTCAAGGCGCAGGCGGCGACAGACCCGGTGAAGAACTGCGCTGGCTGCAAGTTCCTCGAAATGATCAACATCCCGATCGCCGACCAGACCAAGCGTATCCCCTCGGTCATCTCCGGCGTCATCGCCAATTACGGCGACGATTGGTGGGGCACCACCTGCTGCGATAATTTCTACCCCTACATCGCCTCCTCGCTGCGCGCCTCCGGCGTCAGCCCGTCCAAGGTGCATCTGGTTGGCGCCGACGGCCCGCCCTCGGCCTATGACATGATCCGCAAGGGCGAATACGAGGTCGCAACCGTTCCCGAACCTTCCACGCTGTTCGGCTATCAGGCGGTCGATAGCGTCGTGCGCGCCATGGCGGGCGAAGGTCCGGCGAAGTTTGTCCAGCCGGTCTACCTGGTCACGCGCGAAAACGTGGACAAGGAAGGCGGCGACAAGAACGAGTTCATCCCCAGCAACGGCTTCGCCTGCCACTACATGAATGTGTGGCGCGGCAAGAAGAACGCCTGTTGATCGCGCCGGAGGCCGGCTCGCCCCAAGCAAGCCGGTCTCCCCGCCTCCCCGACGTGTTCTGTTCTGGACGCCCCACAATGACGGACGCTCTGCCGCTGCTGGATGTGCGCGGGCTCAACAAGCGATTTTACGGCGCGCGCGCGCTCGACAACGCCTCGTTCTCCCTGGCCAAAGGGGAGATCCATGCGCTGGTCGGCGAGAATGGCGCGGGCAAATCGACCTTCATCAAGATCCTTGCCGGCGTCTATGCCGCCGATGAAGGCGAGATCGTGCTGGATGGCGCGCCGGTCGATCCGCGCACCCAGGCGCTGCCGCTCGCCTTCGTGCATCAGGACCCCGCTCTGGTCGACGATCTGAGCGTCGCCGAGAACATCGCCCTCATCGCCGGCTATCCCCGCCGGCACGGCCTCATCGACTGGCGCGGCGTGATCCGCCAGACCACGGCGATCTACGAGACGATGCGGATCCCGCCCGTCGATCCACGCCGTCTGGTGGCTACGCTGTCGACGCCGGAAAAGGCGATCCTGAACATCGTCCGCACGCTGACCCGCACGCCCAAGGTGCTGGTGCTCGACGAGCCGACCGCGGCACTGCCCGAGCAGGACGCCCACCGGCTGTTCGAGGCGATGCGGCGCATGCGCGATCAGGGCGCCAGCATCATCTACGTTTCCCACCGCCTGCACGAACTCTTCGGCCTTGCCGACCGCGTCACTGTGTTTCGCGATGGCGCGCGGGTGCACACCGCGCGCATGGACGCGATCACCGGCGGCGAGATCGTCGAGCACATGCTGGGCCGGGCGGTCGACCTCACGCACCGCGTCCACGCCCCCATTGCCGAAGCGGCGCCCGTGCTGAAGGTCGAACAGCTGGTGGTGGGGCGCCGCGGCCCACTCGACTTCACGCTGCGGCCGGGCGAAGTCGTCGGCCTGGTCGGCCTGCGCGGTGGTGGCCAGGAAGCGGTCGGGCGTACCATCTTCGGCGCGATGCGAGCGGATTCCGGCACGATCACGCTCGGCGACGTGCGGTTGAAGCCGGAGGACCGTATCGCCGACCGCATTGCCGCCGGCATTGTCCTGCTGGCCGGCGACCGGACCAGCGAGAGCACCTTTGCCGGCATGTCCCTCATCGAGAACCTGTTTCCCAACCCGCATATACGGGGGCGCTCGCCCTTCAGCCTGACCAGCCCGGTTCGCGAACAGCGCGATGCACGGGCACGGCTCGATCACTTCGATGTCCGCCCGCGCAACGAGCGCGCACTGATCGACTGGCTGAGCGGCGGCAACCAGCAGAAGGTGTGCCTCGCCCGCTGGCTCGAAGCCGATGCACGCGTGGTCATCCTCGAAGAGCCGACCGCCGGCGTGGACATCGGCGCCAAGATCGCCATCCACGCCATGCTGCGCGACGCCGCCGCCAGCGGACGCGCCATCCTCGTCATCTCCTCCGATCTGGAGGAAGTCGCCACGCTGTGCGACCGCGCGATCGTCATCGATCGCGGACGCGCGGCGGGCGAACTCACCGGCGAGCGGCTCACCGTCGACGGCCTGATCGCCCTTTCCACCCTCGGCGCCGCAAGCGCCCTCGCCCCCGCCTCCGGAGGATAGCCTCGTGGTCCAGGCAACCCATTCGCGCCCCTTCAAGGCGCTGTCCGAATTCGTCTCGAACTATGGCCTGCTCATCGTCTTCGCCCTGGTGATCGCGGTGTTCTCGGCGCTGAGGCCCCACACGTTTCTCTCCGCCGGCAACATCGGCAACCTGCTGACCAGCCAGTCGATCACCGCTCTGCTCGCCTTCGCGGTGATGCTGCCGCTGACCACCGGGCGCTTCGACATGTCGGTCGGCTACCACATCGGCCTTGCCCATGTGCTGATGATCGGCCTGCAGGTGAACGCCGCCCTGCCCTGGCCGGTGGCGGCCGCCATCGTGCTGGCAACGGGCATCCTGATCGGCCTCGTCAACGGCATTCTCGTTGCGCGACTCAAGATCGACGCCTTCATCGCCACGATGGGCGTGGGGTCGCTGCTTTATGGCGTCTCCAACTGGTACACGGACGGGCAGCAGGTCCCGGGCTTCAGCCTGCCGGACAGCTTCACCGGCCTGACCGGCTCGCTGCACGGCGTGCCAGTCACTGCCCTCTACGTCGCTGTCGTTGCGATACTGCTCTGGGTGCTTCTGGAGCGCATGCCGGTCGGGCGCAGTCTTTATGTGATCGGCTCGAACCCGCGCGCGGCCGAACTCTCCGGCCTGAACGTCCCAACCTATGTAACGGGTGCCTTCATCGCCTCCGGCTTCCTGTGCGCGCTGGCCGGCGTCCTTCTGGCCTCGATCCTTCGCGCGGCCACGCCGTCGGTAGGACCTGAATATCTTCTGCCGGCCTTCGCCGGCGTCCTGCTCGGCGCGACCTCGATCAAGCCGGGCCGTGTGAACGTGGTGGGCACCTTGCTCGCCGTTCTGGTGCTCGCCTTCTCCTTCTCCGGCGTCCAGCAGCTCGGTGCCGCCTTCTACGTCGAGTACTTCTTCAATGGCGGCATCCTGATCCTCGCGGTCAGCCTCTCCGTCTACGCCGCCATCCGCCGGCGCAAGGCCGCTGTCGCCGCAGCGTCCTGATCGTCCGCCCTGTCAAAGAGGGCGGCCCCCGGCCCCCTAATTCGGAGTTCGCCATGTCTCGTGTCGCCATCATCGGCTGCGGCGTCGTCGGTTCGTCCTGGGCGCTCGTCTTTGCGCGCGCCGGCCATGACGTCGTGGTTCACGACCCCTCGCCCGACGCCACGCAAGCCACCATCGCCTTTGTTGCCGCGTCGCTGGAGGGCAACCCTGAAGCCGGCACCATCCTCGCGCGCATATCGACATCCGCGACGCTGGAAGACGCCGTGGCCGGCGTCGACTATGTGCAGGAGAGCGCGCCGGAACGGCTCCCGATCAAGCAGGCGCTCTATGCCCGGCTCGATACGCTCGTGGCTCCCACCGTGGTGATCGGCAGCTCCACCTCGGGCTTTCCGGCCTCGTCCTTCACCGAGACGCTGTCGACGCGGGAGCGCTGCCTCGTCGTCCACCCGATCAACCCACCCCACCTCATACCCCTCGTCGAACTGGTGCCCGCACCATGGACCCGCGCTGAAGCGCTCGACGCCGCGGACCGGCTGATGACCGAGGTCGGTCAGGCGCCGATCCGGCTCAGCCGCGAGATCAACGGCTTCGTGGTGAACCGCCTGCAAAGCGCGCTGCTGGGCGAGGCGTTTCGCCTGGTCGAGGACGGCATTGTCTCGGCCGGAGATGTCGACAAGGCGGTGGCAGACGGCCTGGGCCTGCGCTGGTTCTTCATGGGCCCGTTCGAGACCATCGACCTGAACGCGGCCACCGGTGTGGCGGAGTACTGCCGCAACCTCGGCCCGATGTATTACGGCCTCGCCAAGGAGCAGGCCGATCCACGTGAATGGAGCCCGCCACTGGTCAGCACCATCGAGACCGAGCGCCGGGCCGCGACCCCGGCCGCGGCTCTGCCTGAGCGGCGGCTGTGGCGCGATCGCTGGCTGGGTGCCCTGGTGGCCGCCAAGGCCCGGTTGCGCACGGAGCTCGGCAGATAACCTCACAGGTTGTGTATAGGGGGCGGGTAAGGCCGTGCCGCTTTGGTAGTCTGTTCCAATGCAGGCACACTTGCTCCGCTGCCCGAAACAAACGGAACCGACACGCATGACCCGAGCGCCCATCCACGCCATCAAGCGGCATCGCCTGTTCGACCAGGTCGCCGAGCATCTCGCGCAGATGATCTATTCGGGCGAGCTCAAGGTCGGTGATGCGCTGCCGTCGGAACGCGATCTGATGGAGCGGTTTCAGGTCGGTCGGCCCGCCGTGCGCGAGGCGCTGCTCTGGCTGAACAAAAAGGGGCTCATCTCGGTCAGTGGCGGTGAGCGGGCCCGGGTCACCGAGCCGGACCCTCGGGACATTCTCGACCAGCTTTCCGGTGCCGCCCGCTTTCTGCTCTCCCAGCCGCAGGGCGTGCAGCTGTTCCAGCAGACCCGCCTGCTGGTCGAGGTGGCCCTCGCCCGCGAAGCGGCGCGCAACGCGGACGAGGCCCAGATCGAGGAGATGCGCGAATTGCTGGCCGCCAACCTCGCCAGCACGGATGTTCCCAGCTTCGAGCAGACGGACGATGCCTTCCATTTCGCCGTCGCCCGTGTGGCTGGCAACCCGGTCATCAACGCCCTTTACGAAGGGGTGCTGGACCTCCTGCAGGATCAGCGCCGCACCTCACTGAAGGATCCACGCGCGCTCGCCGCCGCCTGCGCCTGCCACGAGGCGATCTTCGCCGGCATCGCGTCCCACGATCCCGACCGCGCCGAGGAGGCCATGCGCCGGCATCTGCAGGATGTGGAGACCTTCTACTGGGCGGTCCGCGTCCAGAAACCCTGAGGCCCAAATGGGCCCTGACATTCCAAGAAAGCGCCCACAAGGGCGCACCGGGAGAAAACGCCAATGTCCTATTTCGAGGTGCTGGATCGCCGGTTCACCCGCTTCATCATTCCGGTGTGTCAGCTGGAGAAGCTCTACACCGGCACGCTTTGGGCGGAAGGTCCGGTCTATTTCGGGGACGGCCGCTTCCTGCTGTTCAGCGACATTCCCAATGACCGCATCCTGCGCTGGGACGAACTGACCGGCAGCGTCTCCACCTTCCGGTTCCCGGCCAACCACACCAATGGCCACACGCGCGACCGGCAGGGCCGGCTTGTCAGCTGCGAACATGGGGCGCGACGCGTCACCCGCACCGAATGGGACGGGGCGATCACCGTCCTGGCCGACCGCTATGACGGCAAGCGGCTCAATTCGCCGAACGACGTGGTGGTGAAGTCGGACGGCACCATCTGGTTCACCGATCCGCCCTACGGCATCCTCACGGATTACGAGGGCAACAAGGCGGAGAGCGAGATCGGCCGCTGCAACGTCTATCGCTTCGACCCCCGCGATGGCAGCCTTGCCATCGTCGCCGACGACTTCGACAAGCCGAACGGTCTCGCCTTCTCGCCCGATGAGCGCCACCTCCTGATCGCCGATTCCGGCCGGTCGCACGGGGCCGAGCAGCCCCATCACGTGCGCCGTTTCGCGGTGTCCGAGGCCAACCGTCTCTCAGGTGGTGAGGTGTTTGCCGAGATCGAGCCCGGAATTCCAGACGGCATCCGGTTCGATATGGAAGGCAACCTCTGGGTCTGCGCCGGCGACGGCGTGCACTGCTATGACCCTGCGGGTGATCTTCTCGGCAAGATCCTGATCCCAGAGGCCGTCGCCAACATCGCCTTCGGCGGGCCGAAGCGGAACCGGCTGTTCATCGCGGCCACCTCCTCGCTCTATGCGGTCTATGTGAACGCCCGCGGCGCTCAGACCCCTTAAGGATCTTCCATCATGCTACTTGGATGCGTAGCCGACGACCTGACCGGCGCGACCGATCTGGCGCTCATGCTCACCCGTGAGGGCCTGCGCACGGTGCAGATCAACGGCCTGCCCGGGGACGACCTTGACATCGGCGACGTCGACGCCGTGGTGGTGGCGCTGAAATCCCGCACCAACGCGTCCACCGAGGCGGTGGCCCAGTCACTGGCCGCCGCTACCGCGCTGCGCACGCTCGGTGCGCGCCGGCTGATGTTCAAATATTGCTCGACCTTCGATTCCACCGACCGCGGCAATATTGGGCCGGTGGCGGAGGCGCTGCTGGATTTTGCCGGCGGCGCGTTCACGGTCTTCTGCCCCGCCTTCCCGCGCGCGGGCCGGTCGATCTACAACGGCTATCTCTTCGTCAACGGCCTGCCGATCGACGAGAGTCCGATGAAGGATCATCCGCTGACCCCGATGCGAGATGCCAATCTGTGCCGCGTGCTCCAGCGCCAGACAGGGCTGCCGGTTGGGCTGGTCGGCTATTCCGACGTCGATGCCGGTGCCGACGCCGTTACGACCGCCTTTGCGCGCGAGACAGCAGCCGGGCGGCGCGCCCTGATCCTCGACGCCATCAGCGACCAGCATCTGCGCCATCTCGGCGAAGCCATCGCCGACCTGCCGCTGATCACCGGCGGCTCCGGCATCGCCCTTGGCCTGCCGGCAGCCTATCTCGAGCGCGGCCTCGTTCCCAGCCTGACGCCGCCGCCCGTCACCATCGCCGCCCCGCCCGGCCGGCCGGTCATCCTTGCCGGTTCCTGCTCGAGCGCGACGCGCGGGCAAGTGGCGCGCGCGATCGCCGCGGGCATCCCGTCCCTGCAGCTCGACCCGATGGCCCTCGCCGCCGGTTCAGTCACTGTGGACACCGTGCTGGACTGGCTCGCGGCAACCCCTTCCGAGGGTCCGGCGCTAGTCTATTCGAGCGCCGAGCCTGACGCGGTGCGCGCCGTGCAGGAGCAGCTCGGCACCGAGGCGGCCGGGCACATCGTGGAGCGCCTGCTCGCGCAGGTGGCCGCATCGTTGCCGGCACGCGGCTATAGCCGCTTCATTGTCGCGGGCGGAGAGACGGCCGGCGCGGTCGTCGGCGCGCTGGGCACCAAGGCGCTGCGCATCGGCCCCGAGATCGACCCCGGCGTGCCATGGACCGTCAGCCTCTCCGGGACGCCGGTCGCCCTGGCGCTGAAGTCTGGTAATTTCGGCGCCGAGGACTTCTTCCTCATGGCGTGGGACATGCTGCGGTGAGAGGAATGCGCCCGTGAACTCGGAAAACCACCTGCGTGAACGCATCTGCCAATGCGGTGCGTCGATGTTTCGGCGCGGCCTTACCTTCGGATCGACCGGCAATATTTCCTGCCGCCTCGACGATGGCGGCTGGCTGATGACGCCGACCAACGCGTCGCTCGGCGAACTCGACCCGGCGCGACTTTCCCGGCTCGATGCGGCGGGACGCCATGTCGGCGGCGATCCGCCGACCAAAGAAGCCTTCCTCCACCGTGTCATGTACGCCGCGCGTGCGAAAACCCGCGCAGTGGTGCATCTGCATTCCACGCATTCGGTGGCGGTGTCCTGCCTCTGCGGACTGGACCCGGCCAACTGCCTGCCGCCGCTGACCGCCTATTACGTCATGCGGGTGGGCCGCCTGCCGCTGTTACCGTATCACCCGCCGGGCGACGAAAGCCTCGCCCACGCCGTCGAGACTGTGGCCGGCACGCATCACGCCATCCTGCTCGCCAATCACGGCCCGGTGGTTGCCGGCAGCAGTCTCGAGAACGCGATGTACGCAACCGAGGAGCTTGAGGAAACGGCGCGGCTCTTCCTCCTTCTGCACAACCGGCCCGTTTGCCCACTCACCACGGAGCAGGTCGAGGATCTGCGTGCCCGCTACGCGCTCTCGTAGCGAATCGACGGACCGAACGCTTCGCCAGAGCTAGAGGGATTCGAACTGCCCAAAGGCAAGGAACCGAAACAATAAGGTGGCGACGGCACGCGCATTGACAGATTGATAGGGGTCACGGACGGCATAGAGCACAAAAGAAAAGCGCGGAGAAGCGCGCCCCAAGCGCACGACCTTCACAAAACTGGATTCAGCCCCGGCCGGTCCGATTCAGCGCCCCGCGCTGCCCGCCGACATCTGATCCGCAAGGTCCATGGATGCCGGTGGAGAGCAAGGCTCCTCCGCCTCCGCAGACGGATCGGCGCCTTCAACGATCTGCATCGCCGCGCTGAAGGGCATCGGCCGGCCCAGCAGATAGCCCTGGGCTTTTGCAACACCAATTGAATGCAGGGTGCGCAGTTCGGCCTCGGTTTCAACGCCTTCAGCAATAATCCGGCAGCCGGTGTCGCGCGCAAACCTCACGAGCGCGGAGGCGAGTGCCTTCCTGGCCGGGTCTCTGTCGATATCCCTGGTCAGGCACATATCCAGCTTGATCAGGTCCGGCCGCAGCTGAAGGATATGCTGGAGGCAGGAATAACCCGCACCGGCATCGTCAACCGCCAGCTGGAAGCCACGCGACCGAAGCTGGCTCAGTGACGAGAGCAGATCGGTATAGTCGTCGACGAAGGCATGTTCAGTGATTTCGAGAACGACCTCCGGTGGGGCGTTGGTTGCGGCGTTTCTCGCTCGACGAGCTTCCGCAGCTGTTCAACGTCTGGAAGGGTGAGATGGCGATCGTCGGGCCGCGCCCTGCCCTGCCAAAGGAAGTGATGAGCTACCCCGCCTCCGCGATGGAGCGGCTCCGGCGCAAGCCCGGCATCACCGGCATCTGGCAGGTCTCCGGCCGTGCCGAAATCGACTTCGACCGCATGGTGCGGATGGACCGCGCCTATGTCGGCTCGCGCAGTGTCCTGCTTGATCTGTGCCTGCTCCTCCTCACCGCACGGGCCGTCCTCGGCGGTCGGGGAGCCTATTGACGGCCGCGCCAGGCCGCGCACGTACCAAGGAGGCTGCGGCAAGGGCCTTGTCCTTGCCGCAGCCTCGGAGAGATCGGACGCACTGGCGCGAGCGTCGGCCGCTACGCGGCGGCGTTCACCTTGGCCGGAGCGGAGGCATTGACGAGGTTCTGCCAGCTTGCCTGCGAGGCGAGGTGAAGCACGATCAGATCCAGCCATCCCTGCGCGTGGAACTCGGTGAGCACGGCAGCGGGCAGCTTGCGGAAGGCGGCTTCATCGACCAGACGGAACCCGCCAACCTGCGCCTGCTGCGGCATGGCAGAAGCGGCATCGCTCACGCCGCCGGAAGCGACCTTATTGTATTGAATCTGCACCGACTTCTCGACGAGGAGCCCCTGCGCCACCAGAGCCTCGACGAAAGCCCGCGTGCGCAGGTGATCGGCCGCATAGGCTTCGCAGATCGACAGGGCCGACAGGCTGAGCGGCGCGCCCTTGCCGTCGCTTTCGAAGAAGGGGTCCGCCTCCTGGCCCTCGATATCCGCGAGGAAGCGCTCGCTTCCTGAATCGACACCCAGCATGAGCCGGCCGTTCGTCTCGGCCGTGATGCCGATGAAGGGATAGCGGCGCACATAGGCCGGCAAATAGGTGCCGTCCTGCCAGCGCCCTTCGGCGGAGACGAACAGGTTGCGGCCCTGCGTGACGCCGGTCACGGCGAGCGGCATGGCGCCCGCATCGTTTGCGAACACGATGGGATAGTGCCGGCCAGCCTGGACGAACTCGCCGGCAACGAGGGGAATCGCGACCTCCGCCGCCGCGAAGCCGAAATCCGCCGAACGGCGCAGGCCGGCACGGGGATGATCGGTCGAACGGAGCAAGAGCGGGCTGCGATAGAACAGCGGCAGTGCGGCGTCGTTGGAAGCGTTCGTGTTCACGTTTATCTCGTTTTCGCAGATTAGGGTGGCGGGGGGACCTTAGCAGCCCCCGCGCCAGATGGCACATGCCGTTCAGAAGCGGATGTTGAGGCCACCCTTGATGGAATTGTCCGTGACGTCCTCGCCGAACTGGCCGGTATAGCTCACGCTGGCGGATACCCGGTCGCTGAAGCCGTACTCGAAGCCAAGACCCACAAGCGCACTGTCCCGCGCGATCGGCGCACCCGACACAGCGAAGGGTGAGGTGCTGCCCGTAAAGGACAGGACGACGCTGGGATCCAGATCGCCATAGGCGTGCTGCCAGCCAAGGCTCAGATGGGGAACCAGCGTCGCCCCATTGGCAAGCGTGATCTCCGACGATGCCCGGACACCGAGCGTCGAATAGACGGTATCCTGGCTCGAGGCTCCGCCGGTGAGCGCCGCGGTCGAGCCGCTTTCGGTGAAGCCGTCCGAAGACAGGTTCACATAAGCGAGACCCGCAAAGGGTTCGATCGACATCTTGCCATAGGTCTTCGGATCGAACGTGTCCTGCAGATCGACCTTCCAGCTCACCTCGCCGAAGAGCTGTGTGGTGCCCGCGTCATAGCTGGCCGAGGCGCTGCCCCAATAGCCGGGGAAAGCGACCGTACGGTCGACCGACACATCGTTCCACGTATAGGACAGGCCCGCCATCAGGCCGAGCGCACCGAAACGCGCGCCGCCATAGGCGCCGAGGTCATAGCTGTCGACGTTGCCGGAGGAGTTGCGCGGGTCGATGTCGAAACGCGAACTGCCGTAGCCGCCGACTATGCCGACATGCCAGTGCTCACCCAGCGCGGCGTCCGCGCCGGCGAAGAAGCCGCCGATCGAGCGATCAATGCCCGCGGCGTTGCCGTTGCCGCCGAAATCGCCCTTGGCGCCGTAGCCCTGCAGCCACACAGTCGCCGCCGAGCCGGGCAACAGCTCCACCGCCGCCGGGCCGCCGCTCGCGGCGACCGGCGTGTCGGTGAAGCTCTGGCGCACCCGCGCGCCGACCGCCTCGCGCAGATAGATCGCGTCCTGCTGCAGAAGGGTCGCGGTCGAGGCATAGGCCTCGCCGGACAGGGCGTCGAACGACGCCTGCGCGCCGGACTGCGTCAGCTGGATCACCGCGTCATAGATCGGGTTGCCGTACCCCAGCGCCTCGATCGCCCCCGCCGCCGCCTTCTGGTTCGGCGTGATCGCGGCGTCGCCGAAGAGCGCAGCGTTACGCATCAGCGTGAGGAAGACATCGTTGGCGCCATAGGTCAGCGTCGGGGCGAGGAAGGCGTAATTGGCCGTCACCGCCTCGAACTGTCCGCTGACGCCGCCCTGCGCGGTCAGGATCGCGTAGGTCGATCCCGGGACATAGGTGCCCTCGGTGCCCACCACCTGCACCGTGCCGCCGTTCAGCGTGGCGGTCCCGGTCGCGATGATGAGGTCATGCTGCCCGGAGGGGGTCACGTCGACCGTGTAGGTCGAGCCGGCATTGAACGTCAGATTGCCGTTCACCGTGAGGGTGCCGGGCGAATAGCCCGGCGCCGCTACGCCACCATTCTGCACGACGAGGCCGCCAATGGTACCCGAGCCGCCGATCGTGCCACCCTCGCCGATGACGAAGCTGGATACCGAGGTCGAGCCGGGCTGGAGGATGAAGTCCGCCTGGGTGATCGACAGCGAGCCGGTGTAACCGGACGCCCCGGTGAAGTTCACCAGCCCGCCGACGATCTGCACCGCACCGTCGCCGCTCACCGTGCCGGGGAAGTTGTAGGTGTCCGAACGGTTGAAGACGAGCGTGGCGCCGGCCACGACCGAGATGTCGCCGAGCACGCTGCCGGTGGTTCCGCCGTTGCCCAGCTGGAGCGTGCCGGCGGTCACGAGGGTGCCACCGGTATAGCTGTTGTCCGCAGTCAGGATCAGCGTGCCGTAATCGGTCTTTTCCAGCTGCGAGGCGCCGGTAAGCTCGCTGGAGATGGTCGCCTGCATGGCGCCCCCAGCCTGCGTGCCGTCGCCGACGCGGATGGTCGTGTTCGCGCTGGCGAGCGTGATCGGCGCACCGGTGACGACGTAACCACTGGTGGCGAACTGCATGCCGGTCGTGGTGACCGCGCCTGCGGTGCCGTCGACGGTGACGGTGCCGGGCTTGCCCTGGAACACGGCGAAGCCGCTGTTCCAGGCCCTCGGAATGGTGCCGCTGGCGTTTATCCAGTTTGTGGTCGTGTCGGCCCGCCAGATGCCCGGGCCGCCGAGCGTGGCCTGGGTCGCGCTGGTGCTGGCGCCATTCCAGAACAGGATCGGGATGTCGGCATTCTCGATGAAGAGGTTCACCGAGCCCGCAATGGAGGTCTGGACGCCCCCGGCCAGTCCGTTGGGCACCACGCCCATGGAAATGCCGTTGTCGGTGAGGCTGCCGCCATAGCTCATGATGCGGTAGATGCCGATGCCGAAGTCCGGCGCGGCATTTACGTTGAGCGTGCCGGCAAGCGTGACGTCGCCGGCGATCTCGAACACGCCGGTGCCGGGCGCGCCGAGCGTGACGCCGAGCGTCGAGCCGGCGGCCATATCCAGCCCGCCCATGCTCAGCCCGCTCGACTGCTCGCCGATCAGCGTGCCGCCGTCCAGCACATGCACCGTGCGGGCGATGCTGCCGCCGCCCGAGAGCGTGGCGCCATTCCGCACATAGACGTCGCTGGCAAGGCTGCCGTCGACCGTCAGCGTACCGTCCTTGACGGTGGTGTCGCCGGTGTAGCTGTTGGTACCCGTCAGGGTGAAGGTGCCGGAGCCGGTCTTGGTCAAGGCGCCCGCGCCGTCGATCGTGCCGGCATAGGTGGTGCTGTCGCCGGGCGCGCCGAGGAGCAGAATGCCCGACGCCAGCGTCGTCCGCCCTTCGCCCGCCAGCGAGCCAATGGTTTCGCCCCCCTGCACGACGAACTGCGCCGCGGAGGCGACGCTCACCGTGCCAGTGTCGGAAAGGGCGTGGCCGCCGCTCGTCACCAGACGGCCGGCATTGACCATCGTCGCACCGTCATAGGTGTTGGTGCCGCTGAGTGTGAGGCTGCCGGCGCCGGACTTGGTCAGGCTTCCCGAACCGGCGACCACACCGGTCAATGTCAGCTCGGTGTCGGCATCGACCTCGACGGTGCCGCCGACGCCGCCCACCGCGGCCAGCGTGACGGTACGCCCGTCGGAGAAGCTGCCGCTGGCGCGCAGCGTGCCGCCTCCGATCAGGGCAAGCTCGCCGGAGCCCAGCGCAGCTGCGGCCGCAACCTGCACCGTACCCGCTGCGACGGTCGTCCCGCCGGTGAAGCTGTTCGCACCGGACAGGAAAAGCGTGCCCGTGCCTACCTTGGCGAGGCTGCCGGAACCATCGAGCGCGCCCGAGAACACCGTATCGGTGTCGTCGCCGCCCAGCTGCAGAACGGCGTTGGTGAGGGTGACCTGGCCCGCGCCGGCGAGCGAACCCACCGTTTCGTTGCCCGTGAGGATCAACTGCGCGCCCGCCGCGACGCTCACCGCGCCGGTGTCGGACAGCGCCTGTCCACCGCTCGCCTGGAGGATGCCGGCATTGATCGTCGTCGCGCCACTATAGGTGTTGGTGCCGGCGAGGATGAGCTGGCCCGTCCCCGTCTTGGTGAGGGCGCCAGTCCCGGAGATCGTGCCTGACAAGGTGAGGGTTTGGGAGGCGTCGATCTCGACGGTGCCGCCGCCAATGCCGCCCACCGGCGTCAGTGAGATCGCCCGGCCATCGGTGAAGGTACCGCTCACCCGCAGCGTGCCCGCCCCTTCCAGCGCCAGCCCGCCGGTACCGAGATTGGCCGCTGCCGAGACCTGTACCGCTCCCGCCGAAACGGTCGTCCCACCGCTGAAGTTGCTGCTGCCGGAGAGGGCAAGCGTGCCCTCGCCGGTCTTCTTCAGGCAACCGCTCCCGGAGATGGAGCCCGAGAAGGTCCGCGAGCTGCCATCGCCGCCCGCCGTCAGGCAGAAGCTGCCGAGATTGAGCGCACCCGAACCGCCCAGCGAGCCGACGACTTCATCCGCGTCAGCAAGTTCCACCCTCGCCGACGCAGCGATGATGAGCTGCGCCGTATCCGACAGCGATGAACCGCCGGAGAGCACGAGCCGGCCCCGCTGCACATCGGTCAGGCCGGTGAAGCTGTTGGTGCCGGACAGGGTCAGCGCGCCGGCGCCCATCTTGACCAACTGGCCGGATCCGGAGATGGCGCCGGCGAAGGTGGTGTCGTCGAGCCGGCTGAACGCCAACGAACCGTTGTTCACCACGTTTCCGAGGATAGATCCGTCCGTGCCGCCATTGCCGATGGTGAGGCTACCCGCCTCGATGGTCGTTCCGCCGGTATAGGTGTTCGTTCCGGTCAGCGTCATGGACGACGCTCCCGACTTCACGAGCCGGCCTCCGCCCGTCACGTTGCCGGCAAAGGTGACCGCGTCATTGCGATTGAACGCCAGCGTCGCCCCGCCCGCCACCGAAACGTCGCCGAGGATCGCGCCCGTGCTTCCGCCATTGCCGATCTGCAGCGTGCCCTGCGTCACCGTGGTGCCGCCGGTATAGCTGTTGTTCCCGGTCAGGATCAGCGTGCCGAGGTCGGTCTTCTCCATCCCGGTGCTGCCCTTCAGCTCCGAAGCGATGGTCGCGGTGAAGCCCGCCGACTCTCCACGGCCGTTGCCCACGCGGATCTGCGTCTGGCCGCTCGGCGCGGCGAGCGTGATCGGGTCGCCCTCCACCACATAGCCGTCCACCGCGAACTGCATGCCGGCTGTCGCTACTGCCCCGGCGCTGTCGTCCACCGTCACCGTGCCGGACGTTCCCGCGAACACCGCGAAGCCGTCGTTCCACGTGCGCGACTGGTTCAGCGGGCTGGTCAGCCAGTTGGCCTGCGCGGTGCTTGCCGTCCAGGTTCCCGCGCCGCCATGGGCCGTACCGTCCGGCGAGGTCTGCGTGCCGTTCCAGTACAGCAGGCTGCCATTGAGAACTTCGAGGTTCACCTGGTTCGAGGTCACCTGGATGGCGTAGGCGAAGTCGGTCGGGGTCGAGCCGAGCTCGAGACCATTATTCCCAGCCATCGCCGTATAGTCGAAGAGACTGTAGACGCCGAGCGCCATCGCCCCGCCATTGGTCACGTTCAGCACGCCGTCCAGATACAGCCCGCCGACCGAGAAAACCGAATTGCCGGTGTTCGCACCCAGCACAACGTCGACATTGGCGTATTCGGACAGGACGAGCGAATTCATCGACAGCCCGTGCACCCCGGCCGACGAGGTCGGCGCGGCGAGCAGCGTGCCGCCGTCCTCGACC
>QFQD01000135.1 GCA_003241485.1 Ancylobacter novellus | reverse complement strand
TCGGTCTTCGCCGCCGCCGGGGTGATGGCGTTCACCAGCACGTTCGAGGTCGCCAGTTCCTTCGCCAGCGACTTGGTCAGCCCGATCAGCCCGGCCTTGGAGGCCGAATAATGCGAGGCGTTGGGGTTGCCTTCCTTGCCGGCGATGGAGGCGACGTTGACGATGCGGCCCCAGCCGTTCTTCAGCAGCTCCGGCACCACGACCTTGCAGGTGAGGAACGGCCCGACCAGATTGACGTCGACCACCCGGCGCCAGGTCTCGGTGTCGAGTTCCCAGAGCTTGCCATTGCCGCCGGTGATGCCGGCATTGTTGACGAGGATGTCGATCTTTCCATGAACGGCGACGACGGCGGCGGTCGCGGCGCGCACCGAGGCCTCGTCGGTCAGCTCCACCACATGGGTGGAGACCTTGCCGAGGCCGGCGAGCGTAGCGGCGGCCTCGTCGAGGCGCGCGGCGTCGATGTCCCACAGCGCCACGGCGGCGCCGGAGGCCAGCATGCGCTCGGCAGCGGCATAGCCGATACCGCGCGCGCCGCCGGTGATGATGGCGACGCGTCCGTTGAGGTCGAGAGCGTTCATGAGCTGGCTTTCCTTCAGGCCGCGTCGACGGTGGTCTGCTGCTGCTCGCCGAGGCCGGAAATGGCCAGGCGCATGGTCTGGCCGGCCTTCAGATAGACCGGCGGCTTCTGCCCCAGGCCCACGCCCGGCGGGGTGCCCGTGGTGATGATGTCGCCCGGCTGCAGGCTCATGAACTGGCTGATATAGGAGACGATGGTCGGCACGCTGAAGATCATCGTGCGGGTGGAGCCGTTCTGGTAGCGCTTGCCGTCCACCTCCAGCCACATGTCGAGCACATGCGGGTCGGTGATCTCGTCCGTGGTCACCAGCCAGGGGCCGATCGGGCCGAAGGTGTCGCAGCCCTTGCCCTTGTCCCACTGGCCGCCGCGCTCAAGCTGGAAGCCGCGCTCGGAGACGTCGTTGACCACGCAATAGCCGGCGACATGGGCATAGGCGTCCTCGACCGAGACATATTTGGCCGGCTTGCCGATGACGATGCCAAGCTCGACCTCCCAGTCGGTCTTGGTCGAACCGCGGGGAATCTCGACCGTGTCATAGGGCCCGACGATGCAGTTCGGCGGCTTCATGAACAGCACCGGCTCGTCGGGAATGGCCATGCCGGATTCGGCGGCGTGGTCGGTGTAGTTCAGGCCGACGCAGACGAACTTGCCGACCTGCCCGACGCAGGCGCCGATGCGCGGCGTGCCCTCGACCGCCGGCAGCACGGC
>QFQD01000031.1 GCA_003241485.1 Ancylobacter novellus | reverse complement strand
CGGCACCCTCGCCCCCCAGCCCAAGCTCGCCAACGAAAAGCCCAAGGGCGAGACCATCGACTACGACACCCTCATCAAGTCCTGGCCCGCAACCCCGCCGACCAAGAACTGAGCCATCTGACGTGATGCACGCCCTCTCCCCGCACGGGGCGAGGGCGCTGCCTTTTTGGGGCAGATCCCGGCGACTTTTACCTTCAATCATGGCAGAGGGTGCCGCCCCGCGTGCCGGCCCGCCGCCTGCCGCCCCCTTGCGCGCCGGCAGGCGCCGGGTTCCGATGCGCCCGCAGCCTTCGAGGTGACGTCATGAGTTCCTATCTGCTTGCGATCGACCAGGGCACGACCTCCTCGCGTGCCATCCTGTTCCACGCCGACACCACTATCGCGGCGCAGGCGCAGCAGGAATTCCCCCAGCATTTTCCGGCCTCCGGCTGGGTCGAGCACGAGGCCGGGGATCTGTGGCGGACCACGCTGGCGACCTGCCGCGAGGCGATGGAACGCGCCGGCGCCAAAGCGGCCGACATTGCCGCGATCGGCATCACCAATCAGCGCGAGACCACGGTCGTCTGGGACCGCTCGACCGGTGCCGCCATCTACCGCGCCATCGTCTGGCAGGACCGGCGCACGGCCGAACTCTGCGCAAAGTTGCGCGAGGAAGGCCATGAGCCGCTGGTGACCGAACGCACCGGCCTCATTCTCGACCCCTATTTCTCCGGCACCAAGATCGGCTGGATTCTCGACCATGTGCCCGGTGCACGCGCGCGGGCCGAACGCGGCGAACTGGCCTTCGGCACCGTCGATTCCTGGCTGCTGTGGAAGCTGACCGGCGGAAAGGTGCACGCCACCGACGCCACCAATGCCGCGCGCACGCTGCTGTTCAACATCCACAGCGGCGAATGGGACGACGATCTCCTCGCCCTGCTGCGCGTGCCCCGTTCGCTGCTGCCGGAGGTTCGGGACTCATCCGCCGCCTTTGGCACGAGCGAGCCGCATCTCTTCGGTGGCCCCATTGCCATTGGCGGCATCGCCGGCGACCAGCAGGCGGCAACCGTGGGCCAGGCCTGCTTCGAGCCGGGCATGATCAAGTCGACTTACGGCACCGGCTGCTTCGCGCTGATCAATACGGGCAGCCGCGCCGTCGCCTCCGGCAATCGCCTGCTCACCACCATCGCCTACCAACTGGCCGGCAAGCGGACCTATGCGCTGGAGGGCTCGATCTTCGTCGCCGGCGCCGCCGTGCAGTGGCTGCGCGATGGCCTGAAGATCATCGAGACCTCAGCGGAGAGCGAGATCCTCGCCGAGGGGGCCGACCCGACCCAGCAGGTCTATCTCGTGCCCGCCTTCGTCGGGCTCGGCGCGCCTTACTGGAACCCGGATGTGCGCGGCGCCATGTTCGGCCTGACACGGGCCACGTCGCGCGCCGAGATCGCTCTCGCGACGCTGGAGAGCGTCTGCTACCAGACGGTCGACCTCATCGACGCCATGCATACGGACTGGAAACGTTCGGGCGCGGCGGGCGCCGCCACGGTGCTTCGGGTCGATGGGGGCATGACCGCCTCGAACTTCGCCATGCAGCGGCTCGCCGACCTGCTGGCTGCGCCGGTCGACCGGCCGGTGGTGCGCGAGACGACTGCGCTCGGGGCCGCCTATCTCGCCGGTCTGCAGGCGGGCGTCATGCCGGCGCCCGAGCATTTCGCCGATCGCTGGCGGCTCGACCATCGCTTCACCCCCGCCATGTCGAAGCCGACCCGCGAACGCAAGCTCGCCGGCTGGCGCGACGCGGTGCGCCGGCTCACCATGCCGTAGCTGGCGCCTTGGCAAGGGAGACGCCATGAGCACGTCCGGTGTCGCCTCGCGCGGCGCGCGGCGAACGCCATGAAGGCAAGATACGCGGCGAGATCGTCGACCTGCGGGCCGCGCTCTCCCGAAATCGGGTGGCATTTGCGGCGCAAACAGGCGAGACACCGTCACTCCTGCCGCACGGAACGAGATCATGACCCCGCCTTCGCCGAGCGCCCTACGCCGGCCTTTCTCACTTGAAGGCCGCTCGGCCCTGGTCACTGGCGCGGGCCGGGGGTTGGGTTTCGAGATGGCGCTCTCCCTCGCGGCCGCGGGCGCGGACGTAGTGATCAATGGCCGTGATGCCGGCAGGCTCGCCTCTGCGGCGGAGGCCATCCGCTCGGCGAGCGGGCGCGAGGTCGCCACAAGCGCCTTCGACGTCGCCGATGTCGCCGCCGGCCGCGACGCGCTTGCCGCCATCGCCGATCGCTTCGGCCGGCTCGATATCCTCATCAACAATGTCGGCGCGCGCGATAGACGCCCGCTGAACGACTTCGCCCCGGAAGAGGTGGCCGCCCTGATCGCCACCGATCTGATCGCACCTACCCTGCTGGCACGCGAGGCCGCCGGGATCATGGCCCGCCACCGGCACGGGCGGCTCATCATGGTGACCTCGATCGCCGGTCAAGTCGCCAATCGCCATGACCCGATCTACACCGCCGCCAAGGCGGGCCTGACGGGACTGATGCGTGCATTGGCGGTCGACTATGCCCGTTCAGGCATTACCAGCAACGCGATCGCACCGGGCATGTTCGCCACGCAGACAAACGAATCACTCGTGCGTGACGCGGCGTTCTCCGCCTTCGTCGACATGCGCGTCCCGGTCGGTCGATGGGGGCGCCCGCAGGAGATCGGGCCCGCAGCGGTGTTCCTGGCGTCGGACGAGGCCTCCTTCGTCAATGGACACGTGCTGGTTGTGGATGGCGGCCAGACGATCCGCATGTAGGCGCCAGTCTATCGATCAATTGATTGACGGGCCGCCTCGACGTTGCCTTCTCCTCCCGCTAGAGCCTTGCCCGTCGGGTGACATCATCCGGCAAGGGCAGCGTGAGGAAAGAAGACATGGCGGATCCGGCAGACATCTCGTTCAGCGAAAGACTGCGCGCCGAGAGTGCCGAAGACTGGGCGGCGGCGAAGAACCATCGGTTTGTCGACGAGATCTTCCGCGGTGCCGTTCCCAGCGACGTCATGCGCCGTTACCTGACGCAGGACTACCAGTTCGTCGACGGCTTCGTTGCCCTTCTCGGCATGGCCATCGCGACGGCCGATCGCTTCGAGTCGCGCATCCGGTTCGCACAGTTCGCCGCGATGATTACCAGCGACGAGAACACCTACTTCCTGCGCGCATTCGACGCCCTCGGCGTGCCTGACGCCGAACGCCGGACCCCGGTCATCACCGCGCCCACCTCGGGCTTCCAGACGCTGATGCGGGAGGCTGCGGCCACGGGCGACTATGCGAGCTGCCTTGCGGTACTGACCGTGGCCGAATGGCTCTATCTCGACTGGGCTGACCGCCCTGAAGCTCCCCTGCCGGCGGATTTCGTCCACGCCGAGTGGATCACGCTGCACAATAACGACGGCTTCCGTAGCTTCGTGACATGGCTGCGTGGCGAACTCGACCGGGTCGGCGCTCTCGCAGGGGAAGCCAGCCGCATATCGGCCGCGGCCTTCTTTCGCCGCGCCGTGACACTGGAGCGCGCGTTCTTCGATCACATTTACAACTGATGCCGAAACGTCAGCTGCATGGCGAAAACCGTTGTATTCCTTGCAAGACTTGCCCGCCCGCGCAGCGTCTCAACCATTAATCCGACGCTCATGATCGCTTCTTCCTATCGCAGTCATAGGAAGAACTGAGAAGGTTCCAAACAGCGGGTTTGAGAACGTCCCGAAACAGCATTTGGAGCACCGTTTTCCAGCCACTCAACTCCTGCGAGCGGCATGCGCAAACCCCGAACCGGGCTCTCTTCACCGGGTTTAGCTTTCCATCTTCCTCATATTTTCTTGATTACTTATTGACCTGAGCTTGGATGATGTTTAAACCGACCACACTCGCGATGGAGAAAATAAATGTCTGAACAGGATAGCTCGCCTGTCGACTATCTCGGCCTTACGGCCGACGTCGTTGCCGCATTCGTCGGCAATAATTCAGTTCCCGCCACAGAGCTCCCCGACCTTATCGCGAAGGTGCACGCGGCTCTGCTTCAGCTCTCCGCCCCGGCGCCCGTGCTGGTAGAAGAGGTTCTGAAGCCCGCCGTCCCCGTCAAGAAGTCGGTGACGCCCGAATATATCATCTGCCTTGAGGACGGCTTGAAGTTCAAGTCGCTCAAGCGTCATCTGCGCACCAAGTACAACATGACGCCGGAAGAATATCGGGCGAAGTGGGGCCTGCCCAACGATTATCCGATGGTCGCCCCGAGCTATGCTGAAGCGCGCTCCAACCTCGCGAAGAAGATGGGTCTCGGCCAGCAGCGCAAGAAGCCCGTCGTGCCCGCTCCCAAGACGCGCGCCCGCAAGAAGGTGGCGTGATTTCCGCGACCCGGCCCCTCTAGGCCGAGCGGATTCAGCGCCTGCGGTTTCATCGCCGTCTTGACGTGAACATCATCAGCCTTGCGGGACGGTTTCCGGAAATCGGAAACCGTCCCGCAGCGTTTCTGATCCAGCCTGAGTGAATGCCGAGCATCCGGCCGGCAGCCGGTGCATCCCGGGGGAGAGCTGAACTTTCGGCGCCCCCATGGCTCCGTCCCCACGGCTCCGCCTGTGAGGGCAGAACTGTTCCGACTCACGCCGTTGCTGTGCGGTCAGCTGCCAGCCAGCGGTCGAGGAACAGGTCGAGCCACTGGCGAATGCGTCCGTCATGCTGCAGGCGGTCAAGGAAATGGGCCCGGCGCGGGCGCGCGCCCGGCTGATCCATCCGCTCTTCGCCGATCACCGTCCAGCGGCACATCATGTGATGCGTGACTTCCGGATGGAACTGAATGCCAAACGCATTCGGACCATAGCGGAAGGCCTGATTGGGGAAGGAATCGCCCCGCGCCAGCAGTTCCGCACCGGCCGGCAGGCAAAAGCCTTCCCGGTGCCAGTGATAGACGTGATCGGGCCAGGGGGCGTGCTGGTCGTTGTTGTCGGCCAGCAGCGCCATGCCGGCCTGCGTTGCCTGTATCGGGTAGTAGCCGATCTCCACCAGACCTTCGGGATGCGGCGCGACGCCCGCGCCAAGGTGGCGGGCCAGCATCTGCGCCCCGAGGCAGATCCCGAGATAGGGCTTGCCTTCGCTCAGGGGCACGCCGATCCAGTCGATCTCCGCGCGCACGTAATCGTGGCAGTCATTCGCGCTCTGCGGCCCACCGAAGATGATCGCGCCGGCATGTTCCGCCAGCGTCGCCGGCAGCCTCTCACCGAGGCAGGGGCGGCGTATATCGAGGCGATGGCCGCGCTCGGCCAGCAACCGCCCGATCCTGCCGGGGGACGAATGCTCCTGATGAAGCACGATCAACACGGGAAGCGGCATGGTCTCCGGCGCATATTTGGGTCACAGGCAGCGAATCGCTTCGAGTAACCAAGCAAGGATGACGCCAGCCCGCGGCCTCCTTCAAGAGGCAGAGCTCATTCCGATGGCGAGCCGTCGAAAGCATCGCGCACGCGCTTGCGCAGCTGAACGCGATCGCGGGTGCTGACATTGAGCAGCTCGGCCGCGCGCCACACCAGATTGTCCTCGAATTCGGTCAGGCCGCCATCGGCATAGGCAACCTCGAACATCATCTCGACAATACGCTGACGCCCCTCGTCATCGAGGGCACGGTTGAGCACGCTGGTGAAGGCATAGAGGTCGACGGCTTCGGCATCGCGGGCGATTGCCGCTTCCAGCAGGCGCTCGGCCTCGTTCTCGGCCAGACTGAAACGCGCGGCGACCAGCCGACGCAGCCTGGACATCTCGTCCGCGCCGATCACGCCGTCGATCGTTACCACATGCACGAGCAGCGCCGCCGCCGCGAGACGGTAGTCGTTCTCGGCGAACTCGCTCTCGCGCGCACCGCCGGCAATCTCGGCAATGAAGTCGGTCAGGGTACGCAGCATGCCGGTCGGCTCTCCTGCGGGCCTGGCGCATGGAATGGAAGGGGACGGCGAGTAGTGGCCCTCGGTATTTTTGCGTAGCGTATCTGACCCCTCGCGCGCAACGTCCCGCACCGGCCCGCCTGCGTTGAGGCGCCGCCACGTGCAACCGTGCAACACTTGAGCCATCAAAATGAAAAACCGGCGGGTCGAGGAACCCGCCGGCAAGGGAGACATGGGAATCGTCCGGACGTCGCCGCCCTATTCGAGATAGTCGGCGAAGCGGGCCACATGGTCGGCAAGACCCAGCGCATGGTTGCGCACCAGCGTCTCGGCCAGGCTGGTGTCGCGAGCCTCCAGCGCCTGGATGATGGCGAGATGGTCCTGGATCGACCGATCGGCGCGGTTCTCCTCGCCGATCGTCTTGCGACGGATCATCCGCATGTGGGTGAAGAGATTCTCGGCGAGGCCGACGAGAATCCCATTGCCGCCCATGGCGATGATGGTCTGGTGAAACTGGATGTTCACTTCCGAATATTCATCCAGCCGCGCGTGCGGCGCGTCGTCGCCTTCGTCGAAGGAGGCGAACATGCTGCGCAGGCGCGAGATCTCGTCGTCGCTCGCCTGCTGCGTGATAAGGCGGGCGGCGAGGCTTTCCAGCGCGGCCCAGACCTGGATCATCTCGATGACTTCGCGCTTGGTCTTGCGCACGACATAGATGCCGCGCCGCGGCACCGAGTGGACGAAGCCCTCGCGTTCCAGCTGCGCCATGGCCTCGCGCACGGGCGTGCGGCTAACACCAAGACTTTGTGCCAGCTGGCGTTCGTCCAGCCGCACTTCCTGCGCCTGGTCATAGATATTGAGCGAGACGATGACCTCCTTCAGCGCGGTATAGGCGCGGTTCTTGAAGGTCGAGGTATCCTCGAGCGGCGCCACCGACAATTTGGCGGCCCCCCCGTTCACCCTGCGTATGGTGGTGCTGTCGACGCTCATCATGATGCTTCCCTGGGAAAGCAGAGCCACCGCGACCGTCCCGCGCATGGGATGAAAAGCTCGTCATGGACGTTAAACATTGGCGTTGCCTCCCGAACCCCCCGATCAATCGGCAGGTACCTGCTCGTCGGCCACCTTCTGTCGGGGTGGCTCTGGCGAAGAGGTTGCCAGCCGCTGGTTGCCCGATTTCCCTCTCCGGGGGCGAGGGACTCGGCGGAAGGGCGCTTGGCCCCGCCCTTCGCCTGGGCGCCGACAATGGGTGACATCACGTCATTCACCGTCGGCCGAAAGCCCGCCGCACGCAGTCGCGCGGCGGGCAGCATCGGAAACGTCCTCACGCAGGCTGGTGGGCCGCGCCGCGCAGCTTGCCGATGAGGTGGGAGATGACCGGCCACAGGCCGGCGATGAAGCCGAGCGCCATGATGGTGGACACCAGCCCGTTCGAGAAGAACACACCCAGCGAACCGCCCGAACCGAGCAGCGACTGGCGGAACGCCTCCTCCGCGCTGTCGCCGAGCACGATGGCCAGGACGAGCGGGGCAAGCGGGTAGTTGGTCTTCTTCAGCAGATAGCCGAGCACGCCGAACACCATCATCATCAGCACGTCGAAGACGTTGTTGTTCACGGTGTAGGCACCGATCGCGCAGATCACCAGGATCACCGGGGCGATGATCGAGAAGGGGATGCGCAGGATCGAGGCGAACAGCGGCACGGTGGTCAGCACGAGGATCAGGCCGACGACGTTGCCCAGATACATGGAGGCGATGAGGCCCCACACGAACTCGGCCTGCTCGACGAACAGCATCGGACCGGGCTGCAGACCCCAGATCAGCAGGCCGCCGAGCAGAACCGCGGCGGTCGGCGAACCGGGAACACCCAGCGCCAGCATCGGGAGCATGGCGGCGGTACCGGCGGCATGCGCGGCGGTCTCGGGAGCGATAACGCCCTCGATTTCACCATTGCCGAAGTTCTTCCCGTTCTTCGACACCCGCTTGGCGATGCCATAGGCCATGAAGGAGGCCGGCGTGGCACCGGCGGGCGTGATGCCCATCCAGCAGCCGATGACGCAGGAGCGCAGCGACGTCATCCAGTAGCGCGGCAGCGTCTTCCAGGTCTTCCACACAACCTTCGGGTCGATCTTCGCCGCCTTGCCGCGGAACTCCAGGCCCTCTTCCATCGTCAGCAGGATTTCGCCGATGCCGAACAGGCCGATGACCGCGATGAGGAAGTCGAAGCCGTTGAGCAGCTCGGTGACGCCGAAGGTCAGGCGCAGCTGGCCCGTGACCATGTCGAGGCCGACCGCCGCAAGGGAAAAGCCGATCATCATGGACACGATGGTCTTGGCCGGCGGCTCCTTGCTCATGCCGACGAAGGAGGCAAAGGCGAGGAAGTACACCGCGAACTTTTCAGCGGGGCCGAACTGGAGGGCGAACTGGGCGACCAGCGGGGCGATCATCGTGATCATCACGATCGCGAAGAAGGCGCCGACGAAGGACGAGGTGAAGGCGGCGGTCAGCGCTTCGCCCGCGCGTCCCGAGCGGGCCATGGGATGGCCGTCGAAGGTCGTGGCCACCGACCAGGGCTCGCCGGGAATGTTGAACAGCACCGAGGTGATGGCGCCGCCGAACAGCGCGCCCCAATAGATGCAGGTCAAGAGGATGATCGCGGACGTCGGCGACATCGAGAAGGTCAGCGGCAGCAGGATGGCCACGCCGTTGGCGCCACCAAGACCTGGCAACACGCCGATGATGACGCCGAGCAGGATGCCGATCACCATCAGAAGGATGTTGAACGGATCGCCGGCAATGTAGAAGCCGTGATAGAGATTGATGAAATTGTCGACCATGGGCGTTTCCCCTGGGGAGCGACTGTCGCCAGCTCCGCCTTATCTGGCAATCATGAGAGTCCGAACATCGCCTCGACCGGCCCCTTGGGGAGGGGGATCAGGAACCAGCGTTCGAGCGTGATGTAGAAGAAGGCCGGCACGCCGAGGCCCACGGCGAGCGAAAGTGGCAGCCCGTACTTGCCCAGCCAGGTCATGAACACCACGATGAGCACCACCGACGGCAGGTAGATGCCGAGGAAAGGCACCAGGGCGACATAGATCGTCGCCGGGATCAGCACCCGGAGAACCTGCCCGAGCTGGCCCCATTCCGCGAACAGCCCGTCGCCGTGCTCACGCATGGCCATCACCAGGTTGATGAGGCTGCAGCCGACAATGATCAGTCCGACATAGAAGGGGAAGAAGCCGGCCTCAGGGCCGTCGGAACCCCAGCCGACCCCGACCAGATAGCTTCCGTAAATGACGATAAAGCCGAACAGCAGGGTCAGCAGCGCCGTGCCGATCTCGACGCTGCGTTGCTTGGGCCCCGCGCCGCCGGCTCCATGGTGAGCCTGTTCCATCACGATCTCTCCGAAAAATCCGCGCAAAGGCAAACCCGCGCAGGCAACCGACCCGCGGGGGACACCCGCCGGCAGCACGCTTGACGCCAGTTCGCTCTAGACTTGTTTTGGTTTCGTCTTGTCCGGGCAGCGCGGCGGGGAGTGCTTGAGCCTCTCCGCTTGCGCGCCTTGGGCAAGGTTTGGCGGGCGGATCGCACGGCCGGCATATCGCCGGCCGTGCCAGTTCCGCGGGTGCGCCGATCCTGCTGCCCCAGGGGCTCGCCCGTTCGCGGGCCCGCCCGTTTGGTGCGGATCAGTTACCGGCGATGAAGCCGGCTTCCTGCATCAGGCCCTTATGGGTCTTCTCGGACTGGTCAAGCCAGGCCTTGAATTCGTCGCCGGACATGAAGGTCTGGTTGAACGCGCCATCCTTCATGAGCTGCTGCCATTCGGGGGTCTCGCGGACCTTCTTGAACAGCTCGACGAAGTAGGCCACCTGCTCCTGGCTCACGCCGGGGGGCATGAAGATGCCGCGGAGCATCAGGTACTCCACGTCGATGCCGGCCGACTTGCAGGTCGGGATCGAGGACCAGGACTGGTCGCCCAGGATCTTGTCGGTGTAGGGCAGCTGCTTCTCGTCAAACACGCAGAGCGGGCGCACCTTGTCACCGCGCCACTGCGAAACGGCCTCGATCGGGTTGTTCACGGTCGAGTTCACATGGCCGCCGACCAGCTGCACGGCCACTTCGCCGCCGCCCTTGTACGGGATGTAGGTGATCTTCTTGCCGACGGCCTTCTCGAAGGCGACGGTGATGATCTGGTCTTCCTGCTTGGAGCCCGTGCCGCCCATCTTGAAGGTATTGTCCGGCGCCGCCTTGATCGCGGCGACGTAGTCACCCGCGGTCTTGTAGGGCTCCTGCGCGTTCACCCACAGGACGAACTCGTCGAGCGCCAGCATGGCGACCGGGGTGAGGTCCTTCCAGTTGAACGGAATGCCGGTGGCGAGCGGGGTGGTGAACAGGTTGGACAGCGAGATGACGATCTTGTGCGGATTGCCCTTGCTGCTCTTCACGTCGAGGAAGCCCTCGCCGCCGGCGCCGCCCGACTTGTTGATGACGACGAGCTGCGTCGGCATCAGGTCGTGCTTGGCAATGATGCCCTGAAGCGTACGGGCCATCTGGTCGGCGCCGCCACCGGTGCCGGCCGGCACGATGAACTCGACCGGCTTGTTGGGCTGCCATGCCGCCGAGGCGGGCATCATGGCGAGGGCCGTCATGCCAAGCGCCGTTGCCGCGCCAAGACCGAACGCGTGGAGATGTTTCATTTGGCGTTTCCTTCCCAAAGGGTTTGGCGAATTGCCGATCTCAGGTCGGCTTTTTGTTTGGGTTCCGCCTCTGGCTGACGACCGAGAGGAACCTCGATAACCGGCAGTTTCTTGTTGCGTCTCTCCGCCGGATATTCCGTGGAATAAGTTGTACCAAGATTTGAACGATGCCAAGCACTAATTCTAAAGTTCAATGCTGCAACGCAATGTCATCTTGTATTACGTATTCCAGATATTATGTATTTGTAATACCATCACTGGTATACGTAATAATTAATAACGTGTGTGCATATACCTTATTAAGCAAGCCGTTGCCTGATAACGCTTTTTTCACAAGGGTCAAGCGGTCCGCAGGCCTCGGTCGACATACGGCGAACGCGCTCACGGACAGATCCCCTGATAAGCCGATACTGCAAAGGAAGGCAGCTGGAATACTTTACACTCCAACCCCGCGCCCGAATTTAGAGCCATAGGGCCCATATTGCTGCCTTATTGCTGCGACGCAGCACGTCGGAGACGCGGCGAAGGCTCGCCCAAGGTCATCGGCGCGTCGCTTGCCCGATCGAGGTTGGGCACCGTTACGGGCAGGCCATCGCACTGCGGAATCGTTTTTGCTAGGTATGGCGACGGTGGCGAGCGGGCGCGACCGCAATACGGCCGGAACGGTGGAGCAGTCTGCCGGTCTGGTCGTTCGTTTCATGGCGACATGAGGAGATTGTATTCCATGACCAGTCGCTTGATTCCGGTGGCGCCCTTCGTGCTGACCGTCTTCGGCGCAACCGGCGACCTTTCCCGGCGCAAGCTGATTCCCGCGTTGTTCCATCGCGATCTCGACGGGCAGATACCCGACGACGCGACGATCATCGGCGTGTCACGCCGTTCGTTCAGCGACGAGGAATTCCGTGCCTTCGCCCACCAGGCTCTGATCGACCATATTCCCTCGGGCGAACTGGATGGCCCGCCGGTCGAGCGCTTCCTCGCGCGCCTGTCCTATGTCGCCGCCGATGCCGACTCCGAGCCGGGCTGGTCGGAGCTGGCGAGCCGCATTTCCGCGCAGGACGAGAAGATCCCGGTCTATTACCTCGCCACCGCGCCGCATCTCTTCGGCCCGATCTGCGACAAGCTCGGCAAATACGGCCTCGCCGAGAAGGGCCGCGTGGTCATCGAGAAGCCGATCGGCAAGGACCTGAAGTCGGCGCTCGCGCTCAACGAGCAGGTCGGGCGCATCTTCCCGGAAGAGCGCGTCTACCGCATCGACCATTATCTCGGGAAGGAGACGGTGCAGAACCTGATGGCGCTGCGCTTCGCCAACGCCCTGTTCGAGCCGTTGTGGAACAACGCCCATATCGACCACGTGCAGATCACCGTCGCCGAGGCGCTCGGGGTGGAAGAGCGCGCCGGCTATTACGACACCGCCGGTGCCATGCGGGACATGGTGCAGAACCATATCCTTCAGCTGCTCTGCCTCGTCGCCATGGAGCCCCCCTCCTCGCTCGATGCCGACGCGGTGCGTGACGAGAAGCTCAAGGTTCTGCGCGCGCTCAAGCCGGTCGACGAGCACAATGTCGCGGCCCTCACCGTGCGCGGGCAATACCGCGCCGGCGCCTCGGCGGGGGGCGCGGTGCCGGGCTATCTCGAAGAACTCGGCTCCGCCCGCAGCCAGACCGAAACCTTTGTTGCCCTCAAGGCGGAGGTCGAGAACTGGCGCTGGGCCGGCGTGCCGTTCTATCTGCGCACCGGCAAGCGTCTCGCCTCGCGCGTCTCGGAAATCGTGGTCGCGTTCCGCCCGGTGCCGCATTCGGTGTTCGGCGAGGCGGTCGGCCCGCTGGAGCCGAACCGGCTGGTCATCCGCCTGCAGCCGGACGAAGGCGTGAAGCTGTGGCTGATGATCAAGGATCCCGGCCCGGGCGGCATCCGCCTCACCCATGTGCCGCTCGACATGAGCTTCGCCAAGGCCTTCAAGGTGCGCAACCCGGACGCCTATGAGCGCCTGTTGCTCGATGTGGTGCGCGGCAACCAGACGCTGTTCATGCGCCGCGACGAGGTCGAGGCGGCGTGGCGCTGGGTCGACCCGATCCTGGAGGCCTGGCGCAACGCCAAGGAGCCGCCGCGCCCCTATACAGCCGGCACCTGGGGACCCTCCGCCGCCATCGCCCTGATCGAGCGCGACGGCCGCACCTGGCTGGAAGACGGCGCCTAGGCAACGCCCCCGCCTTCAGCCCGGCGCACTTGGCGCGGATGATTGATTCGCGGAGCAAGGCCTGAAATGGCGCGGCAGGCGCCCGGAATTCGGAACGGCGCCTGCCGGCACGCCGAGGTTTGGAGATAATCGTGGCCCACACGCTGCACGAACTCGCTGACGGCGCCGCTGTCGCGAAGGCTTTGGCGGACTTCGTCGCCAAGGCGCTCGAAGCCCGGATCGCGCGCGACGGCATGGCCAGCCTTGCCGTCTCGGGTGGCCGCACGCCGACCCGCTTCTTCGAGGAGCTCTCCACACGCGATCTGCCCTGGGAGAAGATCGGCGTGACGCTGGTCGACGAGCGCTGGGTGCGCGAGACCTCGGATCGCTCCAATGCCGGCCTCGTGCGCCAGCATTTGCTGAAGGGCAAGGCGGCGGCGGCACGGTTTATCCCCCTCGCCAATGATGCGCCGACGCCTGAAGCCGGCCTGTTCGCCGTCAACGAGGCGCTGGAAGACCTCGCCTGGCCGCTCGCGGTCGCCGTGCTCGGCATGGGCGACGATGGGCACACCGCCTCCTTCTTTCCGGGCGGCGACCATCTGGACGAGGCGCTGGACCCGGAAGGCACGCTCGGCCTCATTCCGATGCACGCCCCGAATGCCGGCGAGCCGCGCATCACCCTGACCCTGCCGGTGCTGCTGGCCGCCGACGCGCTGGCGCTCCATATCGAAGGCGCGGCCAAGCGGCCAGTGCTTGAGAAGGCACTGGGGGAAGGCCCCACGACCGACATGCCCATCCGCGCCGTCCTGCGGGCCGACCACCCACTCGACATCTTCTGGTGCCCTTGAACCCAGCCTGACGACGGCGCCGCCGGGGCGTCGCAGATACGCCCGCCGCCTGCGGCGATGAGACGATTGAGGGAGAGCAGCATGGCGAACGCCATCCCATCCAGCGTGAAGGCCCGCATCGGCGAGGTTACCGAGCGCATCGCCAAGCGGTCCTATGACACGCGCCAACGCTATCTCGAACGGATCGCGGCTGCGGCGCAGAACCGCCCCGTCCGCCAGTCGCTCGGCTGCGCCAACCAGGCGCACGGCTTCGCCGCGTGCGGCCCTTCCGACAAGTCGATGCTGCGCGAGGGCGTTGGCGCCAACCTCGCCATCGTCACCGCGTATAATGACATGCTCTCCGCTCACCAGCCCTATGAGAGCTATCCCGCGCTGATCCGCGCCGCGGCGCGTCGCGCCGGCGGGGTGGCACAGGTCGCCGGCGGCGTGCCCGCCATGTGCGATGGCATCACGCAGGGCGAGGCGGGTATGGAGCTGTCGCTGTTCTCGCGCGACGTCATTGCGCTCGCGACCGCCGTAGCGCTGTCGCACCAGACCTTCGACGCCGCCGTCTTTCTCGGCATCTGCGACAAGATCGTGCCGGGCCTGGTCATCGGCGCGCTGTCATTCGGCCATCTGCCGGCGGTGTTCGTGCCGGCCGGGCCAATGACCTCGGGCCTGCCGAATGACGAGAAGGCCAAGATCCGCCAGCTTTTCGCCGAGGGGAAGGTTGGCCGCGACGCGCTGCTGGAAGCCGAAAGCCAGTCCTATCACGGGCCGGGCACCTGCACCTTCTACGGTACCGCCAACACCAACCAGATGATGATGGAGATCATGGGCCTGCATCTGCCGGGCGCCTCCTTCGTCAACCCGAACACGCCGCTGCGCGAGGCGCTCACCACTGCCGCCGCGGAGCGCGCCATGTCGATCACCGCGCTGGGCAATGACTATGTGCCGGTCGGGCGCATGCTGGACGAGCGGGTGTTCGTGAATGGCGTGGTCGGCCTGCACGCCACAGGCGGCTCGACCAACCACACCATGCATGTCATCGCCATGGCCGCCGCAGCCGGCATCAAGCTGACCTGGGACGATTTCTCGGACCTCGCCGACGTCACGCCGCTGCTCTGCCGCGTCTATCCCAATGGCAAGGCGGACGTGAACCACTTCCACGCGGCCGGCGGCATGGGCTTCGTCATCCGCGAGCTGATCGGCGACGGCCTGCTCCACCGCGATGTCGAAACCGTGTGGGGCAGCGGGCTCGACGCCTATACGCAGGAGCCCGCCCTGGCCGAGGACGGCGCGCTCAGCTGGCGCGACGGAACCACGGCCTCCGGCGACGAAGCGGTGCTAAGGGGCGCCAAGGCACCGTTCCAGGCGACCGGCGGGCTGAAGCTGCTCTCCGGCGATCTCGGAAAGGCGGTGATCAAGACCTCCGCCATCGCCTCCGAGCGTCACATCATCGAAGCGCCCGCACGCGTCTTCCATAGCCAGGAAGAGCTGCAGGCCGCGTTCAAGGCCGGCGACCTGAAGGGCGACTTCGTCGCCGTGGTGCGCTTTCAGGGCCCCAAGGCCAACGGGATGCCTGAATTGCACAAGCTGATGCCACCGCTCGGCGTGCTGCAGGATCGCGGCAACAAGGTCGCCCTCGTCACCGACGGCCGCCTGTCCGGCGCTTCCGGCAAGGTGCCGGCCGCCATTCATGTCACGCCGGAAGCGGCCGATGGCGGCGCGATTGCGCTGATCCGCAATGGCGATCTCATCCGGCTGGACGCGGTGGCCGGGACGCTGACCGTGCTGATCGATCCGGAAGTGTGGGCCGAGCGGGCGCCCGCCTCCGCAAATCTCGCACCCTCGCATGTAGGTGTCGGGCGCGAGCTGTTTGCCTCGTTCCGCGCCGCGGTCGGCACGGCGGATACGGGCGCGTCGATCTTCGCGGTGTGAAACGGCAGGGCCGCTCAGTAGAGCGGCCCGATCTTGCCGAGCGGCAGCATGCCGAGCGCGACGCGCCCGTCGCGGAACACGAAGGGGAACGTATTGGCCGGCCCACCATTCAGCGTGCCGGGCATGCCTACCGCCATCATGGCCGGGGCGAGGTTCACCAGGAATTCCGGCATCAGCCCGGCGGCGGCCAGCGCTTTCATCAGTGCTGGCGCATTGGCGAGAGAAAGATTGATGTTGCCGTCCGGCCGGCGCATCGCATCGAGGCCGATCTCGCCGCTCGCGCCCAGCGCGCCGCCGCCACCCGAGACCGATGCCTCCAGCAGCTTCACCCGTCCCCCCGCCGCCTGCCAGAGCTGCAGGCGCTCATTGAGCGGCATCGGGCGGAATTCGGGAATGCCGCTCACCGTCGCCTCGAACTCCGTGTCGACGCCCGCCCCCGTCACGCCGGTGGCGAGGCCGGTTGCGCCCTTTGCGCCGCCGGCAATGTCGAAGGTGCCCGGCGCCGCGTCCGGCGTCCGGCGCATATGCAATTCGCTGTGCCGTGCGGAAAACACCGTCGTGCCGTTCTCCGCCAGCGTGTAGTCGTTCGCTGCCCAGGAGAAGCGGTCCAGCTGGCCGCTTGTGCCGACGCCGCTGAGCTGCAGGAGCGTCCAGGTCGCCACCAGTTCGCGCCCGGTGGTGGCCTCTGTCAGGCGAGCCGGCCCCTCGAATTCTGCGATGATGTGCCCGGGATTCCACACCTGCGCGACGGCATGGGCGCGCGCCGCGCTCGCTTTCCAGTCGCCCGCACCGGCAAACGACAGTGTCGGGGCGGTGCAGATCAGCTCAAAGCGGAAGGGAAAGCCGCCGAACTGCCGGTCCGCGCAGTTCCAGTTCCGCCCCTTGCCCGCCTCGGCGGCGATCCAGGCGTCGATCTCTTTGGTCGCCCGCGCCGAGGCGTAGTACCAGGCGCCTGTCCACCCGATCGCGGCGAGCAGAATGGCCGCTGCGGGCAGCGCGATCAGCCAGGGACGGGAGCCCCGGCGCATCGTTCCAGCCGCGTGCGGCGTGGGCTCGTTCGGCGCATCGGGAAAGCTCATCGACGAACTCCTTGAGGAAACGGACACCGCGCGGGGCGAGCCATTGGCGCGAAACGCCCGGCCGGGACGCGGGTCACCCTGCGACCCCGGTGCGGCGTGCTTATGGCACAGGACCGGCGCGAATGTCGCGGGTTGGCGGCTTGCCGGCTCTTACGCCATAGTCTCGCCGCGAGCCACGTTTTACTCGCTACCAATGCCCCCTTCAGTGCCGGATTACCGAGATGACTGCCCCCGCCGCTCATGCCGACGAACTCTGGGTCTTCGGCTACGGTTCCCTGATGTGGAATCCCGGCTTCGACTATGAGGAGCGTGTCGCCGGCAAGCTGGTCGGCGCGCATCGCTCGCTGTGCGTGAAGTCGGTGCACTGGCGCGGCACACCGGAACGGCCCGGCCTGGTGCTGGGGCTCGACCAGGGGGGCGCCTGCATCGGCGTCACCTTCCGCGTGGCACCTGAAAACGCCGCCGCGACGCTCGACTATCTGCGCGAACGTGAGCAGGTCACCAAAATCTATCGTGAAACGGTCCGGCGCGTCTGGCTGCGCGATGGCAGCCGGCGGACCGTGCCGGCGGTTGTCTTCATGGTCGATCGCAGCCATGCCCAATACGCCGGAAATCTCAGCCGCGAGGACAGGCTGCACCTGATCCGACAGGGCCATGGCGTCGGCGGGCCCAATACCGACTATGTCACCGCCACCACCCGCCACCTCGCCGAACTCGGCATCCGGGACGGGGACATGCAATGGCTGGTCGAGCATCTCTGACGGGTGACGTCAGCACGGCATGAGCGGTCCGCTGTCGGTTTCAGGCAGGATGCGCAGATGGATTTCCTGCGCACCGACTGCCCGCGCCGCCGCCCGCGCCTTCGCGCCGGCCGGGCCGGTCCAAAGCGGCACGCGGCGCCCGCCTTCAGTGCGCACCGCCATCGCCACAGCATCGGGATAGTCAGGCGCCTCGTCGGCCGCATAAACGGAGAAGACCTGGCGTCGCCCGTCCGGACCGCGCCACAGCCGGAAGCGGCGTGCCAGGAGCACATCCGCCGCGCTGAGCGGACCGGCATCCGTCAGCGAATCGTTCTGTTTGAGATCGCGTGTCATCATGAGAACAAAGCTAGAACATCCGTGAACGGCGTCAATGCCTTTCACTGAATGAATCCGCAACGAACCCGAAGGTTCCCGCCGCTTCGCACGCGGTTACGAGGCGCCGGCCTTTCGGGCGCCCTCGGGATGCGCGGTGAGCGAGGGCCAGGGCCGCACGCCGGCATAGGCCGCGAGGTATTTCACATACTCGCCGGCGAGCAGTCGTACGGAGGCAAGCCGCGCCTGCCAGCTCGAATCGCGCGGCCCCTTCGTGACCACGGGATAGGGGATCAAGGCGATATCCGGCATGGCCCGACGCAGTTCGACCAGCGCGCGCGGCATGTGCCAGGCCGAGGTCACCACGATGAGCGAGCGGAAGCCCAGCGCGTGCGCCCAGGCGGCCGTCTCGATGGCGTTGCCGCGTGTGTTGAGCGCCGCACGGCCGAGTTCGACGCAGCACTCCAGTGCCTCGCGGGTCGCCGGCACGGTGCGGCTGATCTCGGTCAGCGTCGTGTCGGGATGCACGCCGGTGATGAGCAGCCGCTTGCCGCGCTGGGCGACGAGAAGGTCGGTGGCGTCGGCGATGCGCTCGGGCGCGCCGGTGAGCACCACGATGCCGTCGGCCGGCGCAACCGATTCTAGAGGCTGGCTGTAGACGGCGGCAACGAACACGGCAAATCCGCCCAGCAGGAGCAGGACGGCGAGAACGCCGGCACCGAGGACATAGGTCTTCAGCCCCCCGCTCGCGCGAGGGCGCCGTGTGATCGGTGCGGGTTCAGGCGACACAGGCGCGGACACGGTGCCAGCCTAACTGATGCTGCGCAGCGTGCGATACACCGTCATGCGCGATGTTATCGCCGTCACCAGCGCCACCAGCACCGCCACGCCGGCAATGCCGCCATAACCCCGGGCATCAAGCGCGATGGACCCGACCAGCGTATCGCTGCCGGTGCCCATGCCCAGCCAGCCGGGCAAGGTCGCCCCGAGGAAGAACAGCGCCATCGCCGCACCGCCGCCGATCAGCCCGCCCTTGAGGCCGACGGTGAGGAAATGATGCTGGAACTCGGCGGCGATGAAGGAATCGCGCGCCCCGACGAAATGCAGCACCTCGACGATCGAGCGTCCCGCGTCCACAGCAGCGCGTGTCGCGAAGATCACCGAAAGCACGGTGGCCGCAGCCACCAGAAACAGCACGGCAAGACCTATGGCGACCACCGCGCGGGCGGTGGAGGACAGGCGTTCGGACCACTGACGATGATCGTCGAGATTGGCCGAGGGCACCTGCGAGGCCAGCGCCGTGCGCAGCGCGTCGAGCGCCTCCGCACGGGAGGCCGGTGCGAGCTTCACCACCACCAGCCGGGGCACCGGCAGATTGGCGACATCCACGCCCGAACCCAGCCACGGCTCCAGCAGGGCGGCCGTCTCGCGCTCGTCCATCGCCCGCGCGTCCTCGACGCCGGGCACGGCCCGCGCCACGGTGACAGCGCGGTTGAGCGCCGAGCGCACGTCCAGCCCGTCTCCCGGCTTGATCTGGATGGTGGTTTCGCGGGCGATGTCGGCGGTCCAGTCGGCCGCGACGGTGCGCACGGCGGCCACGCTGCCAATGGTGATTCCCGCGAGGAAGGTCATGATCGCCACCACGGCGATCAGCGCGCTGCCGGTCACCGTGGCACCCGGCACGATGGTGCGACGGGTGGGCGCGAAAGGCTGCCCGTCCGGTCCGTGCGGGTGATGTCCGCCCTCGTGCCGGGCATGGCCGCGCGCCCGCGCGATGAGCAGTGCCAGCGGATTATGTCCCTTCGCGCGCGCTTCAGTCATAGACGGTCAGCCGCCCCTGGTTGATCACGAGCCGGCGCGCGTCGAACTGGTCCATCAGCCCGATATCATGCGTGGCGATCAGCACCGACGTGCCGGTCTTGTGAAGTTCGAGGAACAGCCGCATCAGGCGGCGCGCCAGGCCGGGATCGACATTGCCGGTCGGCTCGTCGGCCAGCAGGATTTCAGGACGGCTGATGAGCGCGCGGGCGATGGCGGCGCGCTGCTTCTCGCCGCCGGACAGCACCGGCGGCAGCACATGCATGCGCTCGCCGAGGCCCACCCAGTGCAAGAGTTCCGTCACCTCGGCGCGATAGCTCGCCTCCTCGCGCTCCTGCACACGCAGCGGCAGCGCGACGTTTTCATAAGTGGTGAGGTGGTCGAGCAAGCGGAAATCCTGAAACACGATGCCGATGCGCTGGCGCAACGCGGCTGTTTCATCGGGCGCGAGTTTGGCGGCATCGCGGCCGAAGATGTTGATGAGCCCGCGTGTCGGCCGCAGCGACAGGAAGAGCAGCCGCAGCAAGGTGGTCTTGCCCGCACCGGAAGGGCCGGTGAGGAACTGGAAGGAGTGCGGCGGAATGCCGAAGGTGACATCGCGCAGCACTTCCGGCCCCATGCCGTAACGCAGCCCCACATTCTCGAAGCGAACCAAGTCTCACGTCCCTCGTGCGCCGGCGCGACCGGCAATGATTCTCATCCGGCCCTTCCTAGCACAGCCGGCGGGAACGGGGATGCCGGGCTGCACTTGCGCACGCCGGGTATCGGGCGGCTGGACGCGCGCCATTCACGCGTCCATCCTTGGCGGCACGATCGCAGACGAGGACAGTGATGACCCAGCCGACCCATGAGAGCACCGCCACCACCGAGGACATGGATCCGTCCGGCACGGCGCCGCAGACGATACCCCATATCGAGGTGCTGTTCGATGCGTCCGCCATCGCGGCGCGCAACACGGAGCTGGTGGAGGAGATCGTCGCCGCCAAGCCGGAGAAGATGGTCGTCATCGCCGTGCTGAAAGGCAGCTTCGTGTTTGCCGCCGATCTCATTCGCGCGATGCACGAGGCCGGGCTCGCGCCGGAAGTCGAGTTCATCACCCTTTCCAGCTATCGCGATGCGCGGGTGTCCTCGGGACAGGTCGCCGTGCTGCGCGACATCGACACCGACGTGCGCGGACGCGACGTGCTGCTGATCGACGATATTCTCGAATCCGGCCGCACGCTCGCCTTCGCCAAGGATCTGCTCGCCGCGCGCGGCGCCCGGCGCGTGCTGGTGTGCGTGCTGCTGGAGAAGCCGCACAAGCGGGCGGTGCAGATCGACGCCGACTTCGTCGGCTTCAAATGCCCCGACTATTTTGTCGTCGGCTACGGCATGGACGTGTCGCACGCGTTCCGGCAACTGCCCTTCATCGGCTACATCCCCGACGCCGAAGGCTGAGCGCCGGGACGCCCGCCGTGTGATCGCGGCGCGGAAGGCCCGCGCTCAGAAGTCGCGCAGCAGGCGCTCGAGATAGTCGAGCTCGAGGCGGGGACGGTCCGGCTCGCCCAGACGACGGCGCAGCTCTTCCAGCACGCGGCGGGCGCGCTGCATGTCCATCTCGTCGGGCACTTTCACGGTGGCGTCGTCGCCATAGTCGCGTGAGCGCAGCGGTCGGCCGAGTGGATCGTTGCGTTCGGCGGTCTCGCCGGAGGGACCGCCGGGACCCTCGCCCTGCTCGCCTTCCTGCTGCTGCATCGCCTCGGCCATCTGCTGGGCGCCCTTGCGCAGCGCCTGCAGCGCCTCGCTCTGGGCGTCGACCGCACCGGTACCGTCGCCCTGGCCGAGTGCCTGCTCGGCTTCGCGCATGGCCTGCTCGGCCTGACCCATGCCGCTCTCGCCCGGCGTGCCGCCCTGCCCCTGCTGTCCGTTCTGACCCTGCTGGCCTTCCTCGCCCTGCCCCTGTTGGCCTTGCTGGCCCGGCTGGCCTTGCTGTCCCTGCTGGCCGCGCATGGCCTGCTGCATCTTGTCGCGCAACTGCTTGAGCTGTTCGCGCAGCTTCTCCTGATTCTGCTTCAGGTCGTTGAAGGCCTGCTCCTGCTGATCCTGGCCGTTGCGGCCTTCGCGGAAGGTGCGGTCGCGCAGCTGCTGCTGGCGGCGGATCATGTCGCCGAGCTGGTCCATCGCCTGCGACATCTGGCTCTGGCCCTGCCCCTGCCGGCGCTGCTGTTGGCGGCCGGCCTGCAGGCCGTTCAGCATATTCTGCAGTTCGCTCAACATCTGCTTTGCCGCGTCGCGCGCGCCGTTGCGGGCCATGTCCTCGATGCGGTCGAGCATCTTCTGCAGGTCCTGCGGACGCACGAAGCGGGTGTTCGGGTCGTTCGGCTGGTTGCTGTCGGCCTGCTGGCCATTGCGCTGGGCCTGTTCGGCCAGTGCCTTCATGAAGTCCTGCATCGCGTCGCGCAGTTCCTGCGCCAGACGCTTGATCTCCTCGTCGCTGGCGCCGTTCTCGAGCGCGTTCTGCAACGCCTGCTGGGCGTCACGCAGCCGCTTCTCGACATCGGACATGTCGCCGTCCTCGATGCGGATGGCGATATCCCAGAGATAGTCGACGACGCCGCGCAGATCCTCGTCGCTACGGGCATTGGCCAGCCGCCAATAGGCGCTGCGCAGGCCCATGTAATGGGAGGGATTGGGCGTGAACTTCTCCGGCGCGATGGCGAGCGCGTCGAGCGCGGCCTCCACCTGCCCGCGCTCATTGGCGTCGAGCGCAAGCAGCCGGCGCTGCTCGATCAGCGCACGGGCCAGCGGGTTGGAGAATTGCCGTGCCGGAAGCACGAAGCTGCGCGGCCGCGAAGAGCCGGTCTGCCCGGCCTCATCGCGCGCCACCAGCGTCATGGTCACGCGGGTGCCGGCCCAGGGGCTCTCGGTCAGATCCTTGGTGGTCTGCCCGGTCGCGACCTTGCCGCGACCGCCCGACAGCGGCAGGGCGAAGTTCGGCGCCTCGACCAGCGGCCGCGCCGGAGGCCTGGGCAGGGCGTTCTTCAGCGCGAAGAGCGGCGGCTGCGGCGGCACGGCGGCAAAGGTGGCCTCCGCGCTGAGGACACCGTAATCGTCTTCGGCCTTGTAGCTCAGCGCCAGCGCCGTGCGGCCGGACGCCTGCGGGTCCTTGGTCAGCTCGATGGTGGGCGGCGCATCCGGCTGGGCGCGGAAGTGCCAGGCGACGCTGCGTCCATCGGGAGCCTCGATGCGGGCGGAACCGTCGGCGCCGATGACATAGCGGCGCTCCTCCCCGGCCGCCTTCTCGCGCCCGGCAGGAGCCGCCGGCGCCGGCGCGGCTGCCGCGGGAGCGTCTTGCTTCTTCTCCTCCTCGACCGCGGCGACGCCGCCGTCGAGCATCAGCTTCGCATCGGCCAGCCCGGTGATGCGCACCACGAGTTCGCTGCCCACCGGCACGGTGAGAGCGGCGGCATCGTAGCCGGGTGCGTCTGCCGCTCCAGCCGGCTGGACCGCATCGCCTTGCGCCGTTTCCTGCGAGCGCAGACCCGGCAGCATGACCGGCGGGCGCGAGGTGTAGCCAGGCGGCGTGACCCAGGCATCGACACGATAGGGGGCGGGCGTGGTGAGGGCCTGCCAGTCGAAGGCCGCGCTCACGCGGCGCAGATGATCGCCGGGCACCATGAAAAAGGTGGCGATGACGCCGAGCAGAACCAGCGCCCGCAACGCCTTGCGGTCGATCGCGGCAAGGCGTGGCGAGGGAAGCCCGGCCCTCAGCTGTCCGATCTGCGCGGCCGCGCGCGCCAGATGCGCGCGCCACAGCGCGGCGCCGACAGGATCGTCGGGACGGCTGGCCAGATGGTCGGCGAGCGCGGTGACGGGCCGGTGGGGAAGCCGGCTCTGGCTGTCGAGGCGCGACAGCGTCTCGCTGGGCGAGGGCGTGCGGATGCGCAGCGCCGGCAGCAGTGCGACGAGGAGCAGACCGAGGAACAGCACGAGGCCGATGATGCGGCCATAGGGCGGCAGCGCGAGCCAGAGGCCGAGCCAGGACACGATGAGGAAGAGGCCGACCGCGGCGCCCACCGCGGCCATAGCCGGCCAGGCACGTTCCCACATCAGCGCGGCCCATGCCCGCTGCTGGGCCGCGAGCATGCGGCGCTCCGCCTGATTGAGACCAGTGGCGTTCGAGTCGGTCGCCGGGCGTGTATCGCCCGTTCCGTGCTGGTTGCCTTCGGGTGTCGCCGTCACGCGTTCAAGCCTCCGACGGATCGCGCCTGGATCAGCCCCACCAATCGCCCCAACGTCAACTTAACACGGCGCGCCCTCAGCGCTACCCCTGCCGCCGGAAGAGGCGCGCCCAATCCATCATCACATTGTGATGCGGGAAAGGAGCAAACAAGGCGGTGGTCGATGGCCGCGTCTCAGTCCAGCCAGCCGGGAACCCGGTCGAGCGCGATCAGCGCATCGGCATCGACGCGGGGGCGCACCAGCGCAAATTCCCCGCCCTTCACTAGCACTTCCGGGATCAGCGGGCGGGTATTGTAGGTCGAGGCCTGCACCGCGCCATAAGCGCCCGCCGTCATCACCGCGACCAGATCGCCCGCGCGCAGCGTGGGCAAATGCCGGCCAAGCGCCAGGAAATCGCCCGATTCGCACACCGGCCCGACCACATCCGCCAGCATCTGCTGCTGCCCGGATACCGGCTGGCGCACGGGCAAAATTTCGTGATGAGCGTCATAAAGCGTCGGACGGATGAGGTCGTTCATTGCCGCATCGACGATGACGAAGCTCTTGCCCTCGCCTTCCTTCACATAGAGCACGCGGGTGACGAGGATGCCGGCATTGGCGACCAGCATGCGGCCGATCTCGAACATCAGGCCAAGGCCGAGATTATGCGTGTGCCGCTTCACCAGCGCCGCATAGGCCGAGGGCAGCGGCGGCTCGGGCTCGCCGGCGACATAGGGAACGCCGAGACCGCCGCCGAGATCGAGATGGGTCAGCTTGTGGCCATCCGCGAGCAGGTCGCGGGCGAGATCGACCAGCAGTGCGGTCGCATTGTCGAACGGGCCGAGATCGGTGATCTGGCTGCCGATATGCATGTCGACGCCGGTGATGCGGATGCCCGGCAGCGAGGCGGCGTACTTATAGACCTCGCGCGCCCGCGAAACCGGAATGCCGAACTTGTTCTCCGACTTGCCGGTGGAGATCTTGTGGTGGGTCTTGGCGTCGACATCCGGATTGACGCGGATCGAGACCGGCGCGGCGACGCCGTGGCTCACCGCCACTTCGGACAGCGTCAGCAGTTCCGGCTCGCTCTCCACGTTGAAGCAGCCAATGCCGGCATCGAGCGCGGCGGCCATTTCCTCGCGCGTCTTGCCCACGCCGGAGAACACGATCTTGTGGGGCTCGACCCCGGCCGCCAGAGCGCGCTTCAGCTCCCCGCCCGAGACGATGTCCGCGCCGGCGCCGAGCTTGGCGAAGGTGCGGATCACCGCCTGGTTGGAATTGGCCTTCACCGCGTAGCACAGCGTCGTGTTCATGCCCTCGAAGGCTTCGGTGAACACGCGATGGTGCCGCTCCAGCGTCGCGGTCGAATAAGCGTAGAACGGCGTGCCGACCTCACGGGCGATGTCGGCGACGCTGACGTCCTCCGCGTGGAGGATGCCGTCGCGATAGGCGAAATGATGCATGGCGCATGCCTTTTCTGGCGCAAGCCCTCGGGCGAAGGCCGCGCCGCGTCAGTCCGGGCGCAGCGCGCCGCTCAGAGCAGACCGTCGAGGATGAAGGGCGTCTTCGGCCGGATCGGGCCGGTGTCCTTCGGTTTCTTGCCATCCGGGCCGGGTTGCCCCATCGGCGAATTCGGCGGCGGCTCCAGCGGGCCTTTGACGCCGCACCCCGCGAGCGTCAACGCACTGCCGAGCACCAGTGCGACGGCAAGGTTTCGGGACGAGCGGGTGAGGTTTCGGCGGGACAAGGAGCGTTCCTCGGCTGCGGCAACAGGATGCATGCGCATACTTATAACGGCGGGCGGCGAAACGCGAGTGCCGGCCAATATGTTACGCGTCGAACGTTACGGCCACCGGAACGTGGTCGGAAGGGCGCTCCCAGCCACGCGCCTCGCGCAGCACGGTCATGGCCCGCGCCGTCGGCGCCAGCGCCGGCGTTGCCCAGACATGGTCCAGCCGGCGGCCGCGATTGGACGCTTCCCAGTCGGCCGCGCGGTAGCTCCACCACGTGTAGAGCTTCTCGTCCGGCGGAATGAAATTTCGCATCACGTCGACCCAGCGTCCCGCCGCCTGCAGGCGGGCGAGCCGCTCCACCTCGACCGGCGTGTGGCTGACCACATCGAGCAGCTGCTTGTGGCTCCACACATCGGCCTCCAGCGGGGCGATGTTGAGATCGCCGACCAGCACCGAGCGCGCCGCCGGGTCCTGCGGGTGCAGATGCTCCCACGCCGTCGCCTCGTCGAGGAAGGCGAGCTTGTGCCGGAACTTCTCGTTCACCGCCGGGTCGGGAATGTCGCCGCCGGCCGGAATGTAGAAATTGTGGATGGTCAGCGGCGCCGCGAGCCCCGCCTCGCGACCGAGCACGACGGAGATGTGGCGCGCATCGCCCATGTCGCAGAAGCCCTGCCGGCTCACCGCCTCGAAGGGCCGCTTCGAGAGGATGGCGACGCCGTGATAGCCCTTCTGGCCGTGGATCGCGGCATGGGGATAGCCGAATTTGGCCGCGTCCTTCAGCGGAAAGCGGGCAGATGACGTCGGGCTGGAGTTCGGCCGCGAGCTTTCCGACGAGCTCGATGCGCAGGCGCACCGAGTTGATGTTCCAGGTGGCGATGGTCAGCGGCAAGGGCGGGGAAACCTGTGCTGGAAGGACGTCTGAGGATTCGCCCGCGACCCTAGAGCATGTCGTGGCCGAGGTGAACGCTCTGCGTCGCCTCATATTTCCCGTCGCGGATTTCCGCGCAGCATCGGGTCGGGGCGCTCGCTGGTGTTCAGGTTGGAGAGCGCGACCGTGGTGTCGTAGCCCTGCGGGTCGGTGACGGTCCACTGCTTCAGCTGCATCGTCTTGGCGTCGAACATGATCATCAGCCGATAGGTGCCGACCATGGCCTGCTTTTCCTCGATCACCACCGTGGCGAAGACGTCGTCCTGATAGACGCCGGTCACATTGGCATTGCGGGCAAGGTCCATGTTCTCCGACAGCAGGAAGCGCAGCGGCGTCGCGGAAAGCGGGGTGATGTCCTGCGTTTTCAGCCGCTTGTCGCGCACCGCGACGGAGCGGCCGTCGGCGACCAGCTCGATCGGGCTCGGCGGGGCGTATTCGAACAGCACGCGGCCGGGCTTGAGCAGGTAGAAATCGCCCTCGCGCCGTGTGCCATCCGGATCGACCTGCACGAAATTGCCGGTCATCGCCTTGAAGCTGTTGAAGTAGTCATTGATGCGCTGGACCGTGGCGGCGGCCGCGCGCTGGCCGGACGCGGCGGCGACCTGAATATTCGGGTCGGCGGCCCCCGACGACGCCGCGGCAGCGGGCTTCTTGGGCGGGGCAAATGGCGGGGCCGGCACCTGCGCGTAGGCGCTCGCCGTCACTGCGACAGTGCAGAGCGCGGCGAAAGCGAGGGAAGCGGCGCGGGTGGCAATCTGATGGCGCATGAAGCCTCTCGTGGCACGGCGTCGGGCAGCGGACAGAAGCGCCCTGGGCGAATTTCGGCGTCGATCATCGCAGCTAACGCGACGCTGTGGCGATCCTGTGTCGCACCCGCGCGCAACCGCGTGAACGCGACGTCACCTCAGTAGTTCTCGCCGTCGTCGGTCTCGGTCAGGATCTCGCGCTTGCCGGCATGGTTGGCCGGCCCGACGAGCCCTTCCTTCTCCATGCGCTCGACCAGCGAGGCGGCGCGGTTATAGCCGATCTGCAGCCGGCGCTGGATGTAGGAGGTGGAGCACTTCTTGTCGCGCATCACCACCGCCACGGCCTGCGAATAGAGATCGCCGCCCTCTTCGCCGCCGCCCATGGCGCTCTTGTCGAAGACCGCGCCATCCTCGCCCTCGCCATCGAGATCGGCCGTGACCTCGTCGAGATAGGCGGGCGCGCCCTGCGACTTGAGATGCTCGACGACGCGCTCGACCTCCTGGTCGGAGACGAAGGGGCCATGGACGCGCGAGATACGCCCGCCGCCGGCCATGTAGAGCATGTCGCCCTGGCCCAGCAGCTGCTCGGCACCCATCTCGCCGAGAATGGTGCGGCTGTCGATCTTCGACGTCACCTGGAAGGAAATCCGGGTGGGGAAGTTCGCCTTGATGGTGCCGGTGATGACGTCGACGGAGGGGCGCTGCGTCGCCATGATGAGGTGGATGCCGGCGGCGCGGGCCATCTGCGCGAGGCGCTGGATGGCGCCTTCGATGTCCTTGCCGGCGACCATCATCAGGTCGGCCATCTCGTCGACAACGATGACGATGTAGGGGATGGGCGAGAGATCCATCTCCTCGCGCTCGTAGATGGCCTCGCCCGTCTCCTTGTCGAAGCCTGTCTGCACGGTGCGCACGATCTGCTCGCCCTTGGCGATCGCTTCCGCCACGCGCGCATTGAAGCCGTCAATGTTGCGCACGCCGACCTTCGACATCTTCTTGTAGCGCCCCTCCATCTCGCGCACCGCCCATTTGAGGGCGACCACCGCCTTCTTCGGGTCGGTGACGACGGGGCTGAGGAGATGCGGGATGCCGTCATAGACGGAGAGTTCCAGCATTTTCGGGTCGATCATGATCAGCCGGCACTGCTCCGGCTTGTGCCGGTAGAGCAGCGATAGGATCATGGTGTTGATGGCGACCGACTTGCCCGAGCCGGTGGTGCCGGCGACCAGGAGGTGCGGCATGCGGGCGAGATCGACGATCACCGGCTCGCCGCCGATCGTCTTGCCGAGCGCGATGGCGAGCTTGTGCGCCGCCTCACCAAAATCCTTGGCCGCGAGAATCTCGCGCAGCAGCACCTTGTCCCGCTTGGGGTTGGGCAGTTCGATGCCGATGGCGTTCTTGCCCGGAATCACCGCGACGCGCGCCGAGATGGCGCTCATCGAGCGGGCAATGTCGTCGGCAAGGCCGATCACGCGGCTGGACTTGATACCGGGCGCCGGCTCCAGCTCATACAGAGTGACCACCGGGCCGGGGCGGGCATTGACGATGGCCCCGCGCACGCCGAAATCGTCCAGCACGCCTTCGAGATCGCGCGCATTCTGATCGAGCGCGTCCTTCGGCAGCGCCGGGCCGGTGCGCGGCGGCGGCGGCGAGAGCAGGTCGAGGCTGGGCAACATGTAGCGCCGGCGCTGCTCTTCCAGCGCGGCCCGCCCGCCCTTGATCGAGCGCAGCGGCGGGCGGCGGCCTTCCCGCACCGGCAGCGGCGCGGGCGTCGCCTCCGGCTCCTCGAAAGGCGCGTCGTCGCTGGCAAAGCCCGCAGCGTCGAAATCTATGTCCTCGTCGCGGCCGCCGAAATTCGGCTCCATGCGGCCCGAACGATCGAGCTCTTCGTCGTCTTCCTCGCCCCGCAGCAGGCCGCGCAGCCGGGCCGCAAGACCCGGGCGGGGACGCATCGAGCGCACACGGCGCGGCGCGCCCGAGGCGAAGCGCGCCCGCAACGAGAAGAAGCCGTGCGTGAGCATGCCCATGATGTAGGCGACGCGGCCGGGCTCATCGTCGTCGACATCGCCGCCCGCGATATCCGGTTCGTCGGGCGCGCTGCTCTTCAGGCCCATGCCGAGCGCAATCGGCAGCGTCAGCACCGCGCCGAACAGGCACAGCGCGCCAACCACCGCGTAGTCGAAGGAGCCGAGCCAGGTCGAGCGCAGCGCATCCGGCACCGCAAGCACGCCCTCGCCAAGCACGCCGCCCAGACCGACAGGCAGCGGCCAGTTGCCGAAACTCGGCAGGCAGGCGGCAAGCCCGGCCGTGAACACCACGCCGGCAACGCCCGCAATCAGCCTCGCCCGCACGCGCCGCGGCCGGCGATGGGTCAGCGTCAGCCAGCCCCAGACGCCGATGGGCAGCACCACCGCGAGCGCGGCGATGCCGAACAGCTGCATCAAAAGATCGGCGATCGCGGCGCCCGGCACGCCGAGCCAGTTCGAGGGCGCGGCGGCGCTGGAGCGGCTCAGGCTGGGATCATTGGCCGACCAGCTCGCCAGCGCGACCAGCATCAGCCCGGTGAGCGCGAGCACACCGAGACCGATGGCCTCCTCGGCCCGGCGCCCCAGCGCACCTTTGAGTTCCTCCGGAAGCAGGCCGCCGGTCCGCCGGCGCTTGGCGGGGGCCCGCCCCGCATTGCCGCCCGCCCGCTTTTCACCGGCGGTCGGCGCGGCGTTACGTGCGGCGCGTGGTGGCTCGCGCATCGGATCGGCCGCCAGGCGCGGCGCCCGCATCGTGGTCTGTGACTGCCGACCCATGGTCCCCTGCCCCGAAATGTCAGGACAAGCCGGCCACGAGACGCGGCAGTGCCGCTTCCGTGGTGGCGAGGTCCTGCACAAGCGCGATGCGCAGATAGTCCTGTCCCGGATTGCGGCCGTCCGGCGCGCTCCGGCACAGATAGCCCCCCGGCACGGTGCGCAGCCCTTCGCGCTTCCAGAGCCGGAGCGCGGCCGCCTCGCCGCCGCCGACGGCAGCGACGTTCAGCCAGAGAAAGAAGCCGCCATCGGGCCGACGATAGTCGAAATGACCGGCCAGCACGCGATCGGCAATGTCGAACTTGGCACGGTAGAGGTTTCGGCTGGCGATCACATGCGCCTCGTCGCCAAGCGCGGCGATGCCGACATGCTGCAGCGGCTCGGGCACCTGCGGCGCGGCCACGTTGCGGAACTCGGCGAAGGCTTCCATGAAGCGGGCATCGCCGGCGCAGAAGCCACAACGCAGCCCCGGCAGGCTGGAGCGCTTCGACAGCGAGTTGAACGCCACCACATGGGCGTAGTCGCGGCCGGCGACTTCCAGAATGCCGGTCGGCGGTTCGTCGCCGAGCCAGATTTCCGAATAGCATTCGTCGGCGAAGATCATCACCTCATGCGCCTGGGCGAGGGCGACGAGGCGTTCGAGATAGGCGCGCGGCGCGATGGTACCCTGCGGGTTGGCCGGCGAGGCGAAATAGATGGCAACCGCACGGTCGAGCAAGGCGCCGTCGAGCGCGTCGAGATCGGGCAGGAAATCCCCGCCTCCCGTCAGCGGAAGGTCGACGCTCTCACAGCCGGCGGCGTCGGCGCCGGCGCCATAGGCGGCATAGAACGGATTGGGAAGCAGGACCGCAGGGGCCTCTCCGCGCAGCAGGGCCTGCTTGCGCGGCGACATCAACCGGCGTGCCATCAACGCGGCGAAGAACAGGCCCTCGCGCGACCCGTTCAGCACCAGCACCTCGCGCTCGGCATCCAGAGGGCGGGGCAGCGCATAGCGGCGGGCGAACCAGTCGGCGGCGGCGCGGCGAAATTCCGGCAGGCCCTTGCCCGCGGGATAGCGGCCGAATCCGTCGAGGTGGGCGGCCAGCACGTCGCCGACGAAGGCGGGCGGCGCGTGGCGCGGCTCGCCCACGGCAAGGCTCAGGGGCGGTTTGGCGGGCGTCACACCGGCCAGCAGTTCGGTGAGACGCACGAACGGCGAACGCGCGGCGGGGCCGGCATCGACTGCCGGCACGGGGGCCATACGGATCTCGTTCGTCAGAGCGCTTTCAGGCACGGGAAACGTCTCGCCGCAGGCCACGGAATGCAGCCCTCGCCTTAACTCTAGGAGGCCTGCGGTAAAGGCGGCCTTAACCATGGCAGGGAAAAGGCGGCTCCGATCGGCGCATCCCGGCCGCCGGACGGCGCCCCAAAACAAAAGAACCCCGGCACAAGGCCGGGGTCCGAGAAGGCAGCGGGAGGCTGCGGGAAGGCGAGACCGGCGCGGAGAGCAGACGCCCCGCCGCGCCGGTCGATGATCGATCAGCTGTGATAGGCGCGCTCGCCGTGCTCGACGATGTCGAGACCCTCGCGCTCCTTCTCCACCGACGGGCGCAGGCCGACGATGATGTTGACGATGTAGTACAGGATCGCCGAACCGACGCCGCCCCACACGAGGGTGAGCAGCACGGCCTGGATCTGCACCCACACCTGGTGGCCCATCTCGAAGTCGGCAATGCCGGGACCGCCGAGGGCCGGAGCCACGACGACGCCGGTGCCGATGGCGCCGACGATGCCGCCAACGCCGTGGACGCCGAACACGTCAAGGCTGTCGTCATAGCCGAGCGCGTTCTTCACGGTGGTGCAGAAGAAGAAGCAGATGATCGAGGCGACGAAGCCGAGCACGATCGCGCCGAGCGGGCCCGACAGGCCGGCCGCCGGGGTGATGGCGACGAGACCCGCGACCATGCCCGAGATGGCGCCCAGCATGGACGGCTTGCCCTTGGCGAGCCACTCGATGAGCGACCAGCCAACAATCGCGCCGGCGGTGGCGACGAAGGTGTTGATGACGGCGAGCGTGGTGCCGGCATTGGCTTCGAGGTTGGAGCCGGCGTTGAAGCCGAACCAGCCGACCCACAGGACGCTGGCGCCGACCATGGCGAAGGGCAGCGAGTGGGGAGGCATCAGTTCCTTGCCGTAACCCGTGCGCTTGCCGATGATGATGCAGCCCACGAGGCCCGCAATACCGGCATTGATGTGCACGACGGTGCCGCCGGCGAAGTCGAGCGCGCCGAGGGCGAACAGCAGGCCTTCCGAGAACCACACCATGTGCGCGATCGGGTAGTAGATGAAGGTCACCCACAGGATCGAGAACAGCACGATGGCCGAGAACTTCATGCGCTCGGCGAAGGCGCCGATGATGAGGGCCGGGGTGATGGCCGAGAAGGTCATCTGGAAGACGATGAAGATGTATTCGGGGATCTTCACGCCCTTCGAGAAGGTATCAGCCAGGCTGTCCGTGCCGACGCCGGCGAGGAAGGCCTTCTCGAAGCCGCCGATGAAGGCGTTACCCGCGGTGAAGGCGAGCGAGTAGCCGTAGAACACCCACAGCAGCATCATCACGGCGGCGATGACGGTGACCTGCATCAGCACCGAGAGCATGTTCTTGGCGCGCACGAGGCCGCCATAGAACAGCGCCAGGCCGGGCACGGTCATGAACAGCACCAGGATGGACGAGATCATCATCCAGGTGATGTCACCCTTGTCCACGGTCACTGCTTCGGCGGCGGCCTCGGCGGTGGCCACGGCGCCGGTCTGCGGCGCGTCCTGGGCGAATGCGGCGGCCGCTACCAGCGCCGTCGTCGCCAGCACGGGAAGCCCCGCGCGTATCCACTTCTTGATCGTCATGGGTTCAATGCTCCGTCGCAATCGGAAAATATCGGGATCGAGGGCGCTGGCTCAGAGCGCGTCGGCGTCGGTTTCGCCGGTGCGGATGCGCACCGCCTGGTCGATCGCGTAGACAAAGATCTTGCCGTCGCCGATCTGGCCGGTCTTCGCGGAGGTCGTGATGGCGTCGATGACCTTGGTCACCTGATCGGAGGCGACGGCGACCTCGATCTTGAGCTTCGGCAGGAAGCTCACCGCATATTCGGCGCCGCGATAGATCTCGGTATGGCCCTTCTGGCGACCATAGCCCTTGACCTCCGTGACGGTCAGTCCGTGCACACCGATGCCGGTGAGCGCATCCCGGACTTCCTCAAGCTTGAAAGGCTTGATGATAGCCATGACGATCTTCATGGTTCCTGTCCCCGCTTGGCCCCAGACCCCGCACAGCGGGCCTTGGGCGTTTCATGTCGGACTCGGCCAGGCGGATTTTCGTAAACCCTTCGGTCAAGCCGGGCGGAAGGAATCAATTCGCGTGCCAACCCTTATGGAAAAACGATTCCTGACCGGGCGAAGCCGTTTTTCCGGCGGGAGCGGGGCAAGGCCCGGCGCTAAAACGCTCACAGAAGCGTTACGCCGCCTGCACAATTCTTGATCGGCACACTATGGCAACCTTACGGCCCGCCTAAAATCTGTCATCTGTCGACTAATTTTTAGGCATATGCCTCAGACGGGCTCGGCCACGGGGCGGATCAACCCCTCCTGCGCCACCGAGGCGATGAGCCGCCGCTGGCGGTCATAGATCAGCCCGCGGGCCAAGCCGCGCGCGCCGGAGGCGCTGGGGCTGTCCTGAACATAGAGCAGCCAGTCGTCGGCGCGGAACGGGCGGTGCAGCCACAACGCATGGTCGAGGCTCGCCGCCTGGATGCGGCTGCCGAGCACGCTTGTGCCGTGCACCACCGTGGTCGCCTCCAGCAGCGTCATGTCGGTGGCATAGGCGAGCACGGCGCGGTGCAGCTCCGGCGCGCCGGCCAGTGCGCTCGCCGCGCGGAACCACACCATGCGGCGGGGCACGGCGTGGCGCTCGCCTAGGCCGATCGGCTTCAGCTCGATCGGGCGCGGGCGCAGCCAATAGTCGCGCACCGGCGCGGGCAGCGCGGCGAGCACATCGGCCGCGAGCTCCGTGGCTCCGGGCACATCCTCGGGCCCGGGCACCTCGACGTCCAGAGCGAGCTGATGGTCGAGGCCGGGCTCCTCGCGATGGAACGACACCGACATGATGAAGATCGGCCGGCCATGCTGAATGGCGACGGTGCGCCGCGTGGCGAAGCTGCGCCCGTCGCGCACCCGCTCAACCTCGTAGAGGATCGGCACGCTCGGGTCGCCCGCCAGCAGGAAATAGGCGTGCATGGAATGGGCGGCGATGTCGACGGTGCGCTGCGCCGCCACCAGCGCCTGCGCCAGCACCTGCCCGCCGAAGACACGCGTGCGGAAAGGCCATGATTCGGGTGGGTTCCGGCCGCGGAAAACGTTGTCTTCCAGCGTCTCCAGATCCAGCAGATCCACGAGTTCGGCCACGGTCGACATGCTGTTCCCGCTCCCCGGTGCGCGCAGGGCAGCCGTGCGCGCGCTCATTGTCCCCCGCCCGTAGCTAAGGCATATGATAGCCCCCGCACAATCCGCCGAGCAGATGTGGCGCCAAAACGGGGCGCCGGTGAGAAAGGGTCACGCCATGCCGACAAGCGCGCCTTATGACGTCGTGGTCGCTGGCGGCGGCCTCGCCGGCCTGCCGCTCGCGCTGGCCCTGCGCCAGGGTCTTGGCGAGGGCGCGCGCATCGCCATCGCCGACCCGGCCTATGCCGCATCGGACGTCCGCAGCACCGACACCCGCGCTTCCGCCTTCGCCGCCGGCGGGCGCCGGCTGTTCGAGTCGCTCGGCGTGTGGGAACGCGTGGCGCATGAGGCGCAGCCCATGCTCGCCATGGAAATCACCGATTCCAAGCTCGGCGATGCCGCGCGCCCGGTGTTCCTCTCCTTCGATGGCGAGGTCGCGCCCGGCGAGCCCTTCGCCCATATGGTGCCGAACGCGGCGCTGCAGGACGCGATGACCGACCTCGCCCGCGCACGCGGCATCGCGCTGCTGCCGGCCGGCATCGTCGGCTTTGTGGCCGGTCCCGCCGCGACGACGCTCAGCCTGAGCGATGGCAGCGAGATCGCCACCCGACTGCTGTGCGCCTGCGACGGTGGTCGCTCCAAACTGCGTGCGCTCGCCGGCATCGGCGTGGTCGGCTGGCCCTATCACCAGTCCGCCATCATGCTCACCGTCGGCCATGAACGCCCGCATGAGGGCAAGGCGATCGAGCATTTCCTGCCGAGCGGCCCCTTTGCAATGCTGCCGCTGACCGGCAACCGTTCCTGCGTGGTGTGGACCGAATCCACCCATCGCGCTGCCGCCCTGCTGAAGCTGCCGCGCCTTCTGCTGCAGGACGAACTGGAGCGCCGCTTCGGGCTGGAATTCGGCGCGATCGAGATTCTCGATGAGCCCAGGGCCTTCCCGCTCGGCTTCCAGATGGCGCGCGCCTTCGTGGCCGACCGGTTCGCCCTCGTCGGGGATGCCGCCCACACCATCCACCCCATTGCCGGGCAGGGCATAAATATGGGCCTGCGCGATGTCGCGGCGCTGGCCGAGGCGGTGACCGACGCCGCCCGGCTCGGTCTCGACATTGGCGGGCCGGACGTTCTGGAGCGCTACCAGCGCTGGCGCCGCTTCGACACGCTGACCATGGGCGCGGCGACCGACGGGCTGAACCGTCTGTTCGGCGTGCGCGCCGATGTGGCGCGGCTGGTGCGCGATGTCGGGCTCGGGCTGGTGGAGCGGCTGCCGCGGCTCAAATCGTTCTTCATCCGCGACGCCGCCGGCATTGCCGGGGCGGCCCCGCGGCTGCTGCGCGGCGAGGCACTGTAGAGACGGCGCCAGGTTCAGCGCCGGATCTCGTCCTCGGTCAGCTGGCGCGCCTCATCCGCCAGCATGATCGGGATGCCGTCGCGGATGGGATAGGCAAGGCGTGCCGCACGGGAGACCAGTTCGCGCGCACCGCGGTCATAGTCCAGCGGGCCCTTGGTCACCGGGCAGACCAGGATCTCCAGCAGCTTCGGATCGAGCTCATAGCCGGAACGGGCGGCGTGCGGGGTCTTGTCGGCCATGGCGGATCACCAACTCCTTCTCGCGCCGAGGCAGGGATGATCCCCGGCGATTTGGGCTATATAGCGCAGTGAGCTGACAGTCTCACGTCATCCGTGCTCACGTCATCCCCGCTCACGCCATCGCACAACGAATCGAAACGCATGGACTCTTCCCCGCTCCAGCTCGTCACCGAACCGCGCCTGCATGGGGAGACCGTGCAGCAATGGGTTTTCCGCCAGCTGCGGCGTTCGGTGATGAGCGGGCGCTTCCCGCCCGGTCAGGCCGTCACCATACGCGGCCTCGCCGAGGCGCTGGGCGTCTCCGCCATGCCGGTGCGCGAGGCGCTGCGCCGGCTGGTGGCTGAGCGCGCGCTGGTGCTGCTCGACAATCGCCGCGTACGCGTGCCGGAAATGACGGCGCGGCGCTTCGACGAGCTGGTGACAGTCCGCACCCTGCTGGAATGCGAGGCCGCCGCCCGCGCTTTGCCCTTCGCGGATGCCGCCTTTCGCGGCCGGCTCGACGCCCTCAACCGCGCCTCGGACGCGGCCGTTGAGGCCAACGACACCGAGGCGATGATCGAGACCAATCTCGCCTTCCACGCCGCGCTCTATGGCGGACGCAGGGAGAACGTGCTGCTGCCGCTGATCGAATCGGTGTGGCTGCAGATCGGCCCGTTCATGCGCATGGCGCTGGCCGATCTCGACACGCACTACCCGGTCGATCGCCATGTCGAAGCGCTGGCGGCGCTGGAAACCCGCGACGAGGCGGGCCTGCGGCGCGCCATCGAGGCCGACATCCGCGACGGCATCGGCCATCTCAGGGTGCAGCTGGGCTGAACGCTAGCCCACTGCCTTGAGCCGGCCGCCACCGCGACGGCGCTCGGCCGCCAGGCGCGCCGCCGCGCCGAAGGCAGTGAACACGCCGCTCGACAGCCGGTCCTCCCAGAAGCGCCATTCCGGATGCCATTGGATGGCCATGTTGAAGCCCGGCGCATCCGGCACGCGGAACGCTTCGATGGTGCCGTCCTCGGCCCGTGCCTCGACCGCGAGGCCGGGCGCCAGCGTGGCGACGCCCTGCCCGTGCAGCGAATTCACCCGCCAGCGCGGCGCACCGGCAAGGCTCTCCAGAAGCCCGCCCGGCTCCAGCATCACGTCGTGCGCCGGCGCGTACTGGCCCTCGGTGTCGAGGCTCGCATCCTCGCGATGGTCGAAGCGACCGGGCTGCTGGTAGAGCTTCTGGAACAGCGTGCCGCCCATCGCGACATTGATTTCCTGGAAGCCGCGGCACACGCCGAAGAGTGGCACGCCGCGCTCCAGCGCCGCGCGGATCAGCGGCAGCGAGATGTCGTCGCGATGCGGATCGGCCGGCAGGGGCGGGTCGTGCGGCACGTCGCCATAATGCTGCGGCCCGACATTGGAGGGGCTGCCCGGCAGGAAGATCGCGTCGACGGCGTCGAGCACTTCCTCCACCACCAGCCGCTCGGGCGCCATGGCGGCATCCACCGCCGAGATGGTGCCGGGTACCAGCACCGGCATCGCCTGCGCGCCGCGCGCGACCGCGTAGATGTACTTCTCGGTGACGCCATGGACGACATGGCCGCTACTGGCCTTGACGTCGCTGATCACGCCGATGACTGGACGCATGATGTCTCGTTCCTGGAATCCGGTTCCCCGATGTGGGATCGGCGGGGGCCGGCTGTCAACGCCCATCGCCGCAGAAGGCGCTGCGTGGCGCTCGCGGCGGACCGGCGCAGGACGCATGGCGGCAAACCGCCGCGCGTGAAACGCCAGCCCTCGCAGCAATGGGATCGCCGCTGATGCGATGGAACATTTCAAATGATGGCCGAACGTGGCAGAAAGCCGGCTTCTTGCCGACGGCTTCGCGCCCTCTGCCCGCGGGTTCTTCATGGTTTTTTCGTCCGTCACCTTCCTGTTCTATTTCCTCCCGGCGTTCCTCATCAGCTATTTCGCCATGCCGGGCGTGCGGACCAAGAACCTCGTCCTGCTCGCCTTTTCGCTGGTCTTCTATGCCTGGGGCGGGCTGGCGAACGTCGCGGTGCTGGCGGTGTCGATCGTCGCCAATTACGGATTCGCGCTGCTGATCGACCGGCAGCAGCCGCGCGGGCGCCTGCGCATGCTCGGGCTTGCCGTGGCCGCCAATCTCGCCGGGCTGATCGCCTTCAAATATGCCGGCTTCCTCGCCGAAAACCTGAACATATTGCTGGAGCCGACGGGGCTGAGCCTGCCCGTGGTGCATCTGGCGCTGCCGCTCGGCATCTCCTTCTTCACCTTCCACGCCATCTCCTACCTCGTCGACGTGTACCGGCGGAAAGCCCGCGCGAACGGGCGATTCGAGGAGATCGCGGTTTACATCACCATGTTCCCGCAGCTCGTGGCGGGCCCGATCGTGCGCTATTCCACCATCGCGCACCGCATCCGCAACCGCCGCACCACGCTCGGCCGCGTGTCGGCGGGGTTGCGCATCTTCGTCATCGGCCTGTCCTGGAAGGTGCTGATCGCCGACCAGGTGGCGCCCATCGTCTCGGCGGTGTTCGACGAGACGGCGGTGCCGAACCTTGCCGAGGCGTGGCTCGGCGTCACCGCCTACGCGCTGCAGATCTATTTCGACTTCGGCGGCTATTCCAACATGGCGATCGGCCTCGCCCTCGCCATGGGGCTGAAGTTCCCGCGCAATTTCGACCTGCCCTATGGCGCGCTGTCGATCACCGATTTCTGGCGCCGCTGGCACATGAGCCTGTCCAGCTGGTTCCGCGATTATGTCTACATCCCGCTGGGCGGCAACCGGCGCGGCCATGTGCACACCGCGCTGAACCTGTGGACCGTGTTCCTGCTGTGCGGCCTGTGGCATGGCGCCAGCTGGACCTTCGTCATCTGGGGCATCCATCACGGCACGTTCCTGGTGCTGGAGCGCACGCGCCTCGGCGCCGCGCTGAAGGCCGGGCCACGGCTGATCGGCCATGCCTATGTGCTGCTTGTGGTGCTGTCGGGCTGGGTGTGGTTCCGCGCCAATGGCCTCGATGAGGCCCTCACCCTGTTCGAGAGCCTTGTCGGGCTGAATGGCACCGGGCCGCTGTCGGTTAAGCTGTCCTCGCAGCTGGCGCCGCTCACCATCGCGGTGATGGTCATCGGCTGGCCGTTGGCCATGTTCGGCCTGCCGCAGCCGGGCGCGGGGCGGATGCCGGCCAAGGTGCGCTCGCTGCTCTATGCCACCTCGGACACGGTGGTGGTCGCGCTGCTCTATACGCTGTGCATCCTGTCGGTCGCCGCCGCGACCTACTCGCCCTTCCTGTATTTCCGGTTCTGAGGGAGGTCGCGATGCCCCTGCTTCTCGCCTTTCGCCGCTGGTGGGCCGTTATCTTCGTGGCGGTGCTGTGCCTGCCGGCCATCGGCCATTTCCTGCCCGACCTGCCGGCGCCGATGCGCACGGCCGTGGCGCCGGAAGCGCGCTGGTGGGAGGAGGCCAACAAGCGGATGGACCCCTATCTCAACAACACCTTCGGCTTCCGCGGTGCGGTTCTGGCAGCGCATCGCAGCTATCAGCGCTTCATCGGCGCCCCGCGCGGCCTCAACTATCTGCGCGGCGTCGACGGCTCGCTGTTCTACACCGGCGAGAACGCGATCGAGCAGAGCCTCGGCCAGATCGTGCGGCCCGACAAGGTGCAGGCCTTCGTGAACTGGGCGGGCGGGTTCCAGCGCGTGCTGGAGCCCTGGAACGGCAAGGTGGTGGTCGCCGTGGCGCCGAATGCCCAGACCATCGAATTTGAGCGCCTGCCGGACTATATGCGCCGGCAGCGGAGGCAGCCGACCGAATACGACCTGCTCAACGCCGACCTTGCGAAGGCCGGTATCGCCCATGTCGACCTGCGCCCGCCGCTCACCGCGGCGAAAGCGGGCGGCGATGTCTACTGGCGCTACGACACGCACTGGAACGAGCGCGGGGCGCTGGTCGGTTTCAACGCCGCCATGGCGGCCGCCGGCCGGCCGGAGCTGGAGATCGACCTCGACGCGGCGCTTGGCGCGCCCCAGCCGAAGGCCGGGGGCGACCTGCTGCGGCTCACCGGCGCCGCCAGTGCCGACCCGCCGGACGTCTCCTATCCCATCAAGCCCCCCTTCGCGGCGAACGACACCCTTGTGCCGATTCCCGACCTCGTGGCCGCGCGCTCGCCGGACTTTCCCTTCGCGCCCTTCGCGTTCGAGACCGGCCATGCCGGCCCGCGCATCATGGTGCTGGGCGATTCCTTCACCTACGGGCTGTGGAAGAGCTTCCTCGCCTATCGCAGCTCCGCCTTCGTGTGGACGCACCACCTGTTCTGCCGCTCCGGCACCCAGGTCGCCGAGCGCTTCAAGCCGGACATCCTCATCATCGAGTCGGCGGAGCGGCTGTTCCCCTGCCTCGACCATGTCCCCGACTGGGCCGCGACCGAGACGGCCAAGTGACGCTTGCGGGCGATGGCGCGGCGGCATTAGAACCGCCGCGAAAGGACCACCGCCCATGCCGCTCTCTTCCCAAGACCTGTTCGCCCGCCTCGACGCGCTCGGCATCGAAACACGCACGGTGACGCATCCCCCGCTGTTCACGGTGGAGGATTCGCAGGTCCTGCGTGGCGACATTCCCGGCGGACACACCAAGAATCTGTTCCTGAAGGACAAGAAGGGCAACCTCTTCCTCGTGGTTGTCGAGGAAGACGCGCGGGTGGACCTGAAGAGCCTGCACCAGCCGCTCGGCGCCGCGAGCCGGCTCTCCTTCGGCAGCGCGGAGCTGCTGGAAGAGGTGCTCGGCGTGAAGCCCGGCGCGGTCACCGCCTTCGGCCCGGTGAACGACACTCAGGGCCGCGTCACCGTGGTGCTCGACGCGGAGCTGATGCGGCACGAGACCATCAACTGCCATCCGCTGGTCAACACTGCGACGACCACGATCGGGCGCGAGGATCTGGTGCGCTTCCTCGTCTCCACCGGCCACGAGCCGCTCATCCTGGCCGTGCCCCGCCGAACCGAGGCGGCGGAGGAGGCGTGAACCACGCCGCCGCGGTTGCATTCGCGGCCCGACGGACCATTTTAGGCGCAGTTAGGCTTTGAGTTTTGCGAGGACCCCCATGTTGCTGAACCAGCCCGCCAACCCGGCACAGGACGGGGCTTCCACGCCGGCCGGCGACGATGTCGTGATCGATGTCACGACGCGGAGCTTCATGAAGGATGTGGTCGAGGAATCGCGCAAGCGGCCGGTGCTGGTGGACTTCTGGGCGCCGTGGTGCGGCCCCTGCAAGCAGCTGACCCCGGTCATCGAGAAGGTGGTGCGCGGCGCCAAGGGCAAGGTGCGCCTCGCCAAGATGAACACGGACGACCATCCCGCCGTCGCCCAGCAGCTCGGCATCCAGTCGCTGCCCACGGTCTACGCCTTCGTCAACGGCCAGCCGGTCGACGGCTTCATGGGCGCCCAGCCGGAGAGCCAGATTCAGGCGCTGGTCGACCGCCTCGCCGGCGGCTCGGAGGGCGGTGACATCGCCGAGGTGGTGGCCTCCGGCGAGGCCGCACTCGGCGAGGGCGATCTGGAGGGGGCGGCGGAGATCTTCGCCGCCGTGCTCGCGGAAGAGCCGGCCAATCTGAAGGCCATTGCCGGCCTTGCCCGCGCCCAGCTGCTGGCCGGCAGCCCCGATCAGGCCAAGGCGACGCTCGCCCTGGCGCCGGAGAGCGCGGCGAACGATGCCGGCCTTGCCGCGGTGCGCGCCGCCATCGAGCTGGAGGAAGCCGCCGCCGCGCTGGGCGATGTGCGCGAGTTGGAGGCGAAGGTCGCGGCCAATCCGAACGACCACCAGGCCCGCTTCGATCTCGCGGTGGCGCTCGCCGCGCATGGCAAGCGCGAGGAGGCGGTCGACGAACTGCTCGCCATCGTCCGCAAGGACCGCAACTGGAACGAGGACGGCGCGCGCAAGCAGCTAGTCCAGTTCTTCGAGGCCTGGGGGCCGACCGACGAGCACACCCTCGCCGGGCGCCGCCGCCTGTCTTCCATTCTGTTCGCATGAGGCCGGAGGGGCGCCCCGCCCGTCCCAGCCGCTGAGGAGCGCCAATGGCGATCAACCGAGCCTATGGCGGCCCGTCCGATCTTCCGGACATCATCCCGCTCTTCCCGCTGGAAGGCGTCCTGCTGCTGCCGCGCGGCCAGCTGCCGCTGAACATCTTCGAGCCGCGCTACGTCGCGATGGTGGATGCCGCGCTCGCCGGTGCGCGGCTGATCGGCATCCTGCAGCCTGCGCTCGACGGCGGCACCGACGAGACCGGCCCGCGCCTGACCACGGTGGGCTGCGTCGGCCGCATCACCGAGATCGCCGAAAGCGGCGACGGCCGTTACATCCTCAACCTCACCGGCATTGCCCGCTTCCGCGTGCTGCGCGAGGTGGAAGCTGACACGCCGTTCCGGCAGGCGCAGGTGGATTACGCCGCCTTTCGTGACGACTTCACCGCCAATGCCGGCGCTGAGGCGGTGGACCGCGGCACGCTGCTGCGCACGCTGGCGGACTATCTCGACGCCAACCAGCTGGAAGCCGACTGGACCAGCATCAAGGACGCGCCGAACGAGGCGCTGGTCAATGCGCTCGCCATGATGGCGCCGTTCGGCCCGCGCGAGAAGCAGGCGCTGCTGGAAGCCCCCAGTCTCGCCGCACGCGCGGAGATGCTGATCGCGGTGACGCAGATGAGCCTTGCCCGCACCGCCGGCGGCGACGGCGACACCTCGCTGCAATAGTCCCGTCCAACGCCCCCTCTCCCCGATGGGGAGGGGGTGATAGGGGCCTCTACTCCGCCGCCATTGGCGGGCGGGGAGCCGCCGGGTGCGGCATGGCGTGAACGGTCGGCAGCACCGGGGGCACGCCGTGCTCGGGCGCCTCGTCCCGCGCGCCGATGAAGCGGCCGAAGACACGCGCGAGGAAGCGGCCGAGATCGTCCATCAGGGTGAAGACGGCCGGCACGAACACCAGGGACAGAGCGGTCGAGGCCAGGAGCCCGCCAATCACCGCGATGGCCATGGGCGAGCGGAAGTCGCCGCCCTCGCCCAGCCCCAGCGCGGAGGGCATCATGCCCGCCGCCATGGCGATGGTGGTCATGACGATCGGCTGCGCGCGCTTGCGGCCCGCCTCGATCAGCGCGGTGTTGCGATCAACGCCCGAATGCACCGCCTCGATGGCGAAATCCACCAGCAGGATGGCGTTCTTGGTGACGATGCCCATCAGCATCAGGAAGCCGATGACCACCGGCAGCGTCATGGCGTTGTTGGTGAGCAGCAGCGCCACGAAGGCGCCGCCGACCGACAGCGGCAGGGCGACGAGAATGGTGATGGGTTGCAGGACATTGGCGAAGAGCAGCACCAGCACCGCCAGCACCATCATCACGCCCGCGCCCATGGCGGTGGCGAAGCCGCCGAACACCTCGGCCATGATTTCCGCGTCGCCGCTCTCCTTGAGCACGACGCCGGGCGGCAGGTTCTTCGCCTGCGGCAGCGCATAGACTTCCGCCAGCGCCTCGCCGAGCTGGGTATTGCCGGCGAGATCCGCTTCGATGGCGATGCGGCGGGCGCGATCATAGCGGTCGAGGCTGGAGGGGCCGGCGCCGAAGGAGATGTCCGCCACCGCCGAGAGCGGCACGGAAGCCCCTGATGCCGTGCGCACCTTCAGCGTCTCGAAGGTCGACAGGTCCGCCCGCGCCTTTTCGTCCAGCTGCACGCGGATCGGCACCTGCCGGTCGCCGGCGGAGAATTTGGCGAGGTTCTGCGAAATGTCGCCGATGGTGGCGATGCGCACGGTCTGCGCGATATCGGACACCGAGACGCCGAGTTCGGCCGCCTCCGCGAGCTTCGGCACGACGCGCAGCTCCGGCCGGTCCAGCGCCGCGCTGGTGACGGCATTGGAGAGCCCCTTCACCTGCGTGCGGATTTCGCGTTCCAGCTCCAGCGCTGTCTTCTCCACCACCGTGCCGTCCGAGCCGGAGAGGATGATTGTGAATTCGCGCCCGCCGGGGCCGGCGCCGCCCGAAGCGCCGAAATTGAAGCGCAGGTCGGGAATCTGCGCGATGGCGGCCATCATCCGCCCCTCGAACTGCTTCTGCGACACCTGACGTTCGGCCCGCGGCACGAGGTTGACGATGACGGTGGCCTTGCGCACCTCGCCCCCGCCGCTCGCCGCGCCCCCGGCGACACCCGTGCCGGCGGTGACGAACACACTCGCCACCTCGGGCTGGGCCTTCAGCTTGTCCGAAATCTCGTCGACCACCCGGCGTGTCGATTCCAGCGTCGCGCCGGGCGGCAGTTCCACCGCCAGCACCGAGCGCGACACGTCGGAATTCGGGATGAAGCCGGAAGGCAGCAGCGTGGAGAGCCACATCGAACCAATGAACAGCGCGATGCCAGCCGCAACGGTAATGAAGCGGTGGCGGATCGAGATGTTCAGCAGCCGGACATAGGCCCGCATCAGCCAGCTGTCCGGCGTCTCGCGGTGCCCATGGTCGCGCAGGAAATAAGCCGCCAGCATCGGCGTCAGCAGACGCGCCACCAGCAGCGAGAACAGCACGGCCACCGCGACGGTGATGCCGAACTGGCGGAAATACTGCCCGGCAATGCCGCCCATGAAGCTGACCGGCAGGAACACCGCGACGATGGTCAGCGTGGTGGCGACCACGGCGAGGCCGATCTCGTCGGCCGCGTCGATGGCCGCGCGATAGGCGGATTTGCCCATGCGCATATGGCGCACGATGTTCTCGATTTCGACAATGGCATCGTCGACGAGAATGCCGGTCACCAGCGTGACGGCGAGCAGGCTCACCCCGTTCAGCGAGAAGCCGAGCATGTCCATCACCCAGAAGGTGGGCAGGATGGAGAGCGGGATCGCCGTCGCGGAAATGATGGTGGCGCGCCAGTCGCGCAGGAACAGCAGCACCACGATGACCGCCAGCACCGCGCCCTCGATGAGCGTGTGCATGGCGGATTCGTAGTCCGCATGGGTGTATTTCACCGTCGAATCGATCAGCGTGATGGTCACGTCGGGATGCGCGGCTTCCAGCTTGCGCAGCTCCGCCTCGGCGGCTTCGGCCACGACGACGTCGGAGAAGCCCTTGGCGCGATAGATGCCGAAGGCCACCACCGGCTTGCCGTCGAGCCGGGCGAAGATGCGCGGCTCGGCCGCCCCGTCGGTCACCGTGCCGAGATCGGCCAGGCGCACATGGCGCGACGCGCCGCCGCCCACCGCGGGAAGCGCGATGCGGGTCTCGGCCAGATCGGCGACCGTCGTCGCGCCGCCGAGCGTGCGCACCGACTGCTCCTGCGTACCGATTTCACCACGTCCACCTGCAAGGTCGACATTGGTGGCGGCGAGCTGGCGGTTCACATCCGCCGCCGTGACGCCAAGCGCAGCGAGCCGGTCGGGATCGAGCGAGATGCGGATCTCGCGGTCGACGCCCCCCTCGCGCTTGACCTGCGCCACGCCGCGCACGCTCTGGAGCGCGCGGATGACCGTGTCGTCGACGAACCAGGAGAGTTCCTCCGGCGTCATGCCCGGCGCCGAGGCGGCATAGGTGACAATGGCCATGCCCTCGACATCGATGCGCTGGACCAGCGGCTCCTCGATATCCTGCGGCAGTTCGGAGCGGATCTTCGACACGGCGTCGCGCACATCGCTCACCGCGCGGTCGACCTGCGTCTCCAGCTGGAACTCGATGACCGTGACGGACGACCCCTCGGTCATGGTCGAGGTGATGTGCTTGACGCCCTGCACGCCGGCGACCGTGGTCTCGATGCGCTTGGTGACCTGCGTCTCCAGTTCGCTCGGCGCGGCGCCGGGCTGGCTGACGGTGACCGAGACGATCGGCACGTCGATGTTCGGCATGCGCGTGATCGGCAGCTTGTCGAAGGTGAACAGCCCGATCGCCGTCAGCACCACGAACAGCACGATGGAGGGAACCGGCTTGCGGATCGCCCAGGCGGAAATGTTGAGAGCCATCAGACGCCGTCCTCCGCCTCGGCCGGCAGCGGCACCGGCGTTACCCGGTCGCCCGTGCGCAGGAAGCCACCGGCACGGGCGACGACATCCTCGCCTTCCTTCACGCCGTCAACGATCTCGACGAAGCCGTCACCCTGCAGGCCGGTCTTGACGGGCCGGCGCTGCACGATGTCGTTTTCCACCACCAGCACGAACACGCCATCGGAGGCGAACTGCACGGCCGATTGCGGCAGCGCGACGCCTTCATGACGCGCCACCTCGATGACGCCGCGGGCATAGGCACCGGGGCGCAGGCGCGGATCATCCGGCAGCGCCACGGCCACGCGGGCGAGGCGGGTCGAATTATCGACCGTGGCACCGACGAGCCGCACCTTGCCCTCTATCGGCGTGGGAAATCCCGCCGGGGTCACGGCGACGGACAGGCCCGGGGTAACGCGCGGCAGGGCCGATTCCGGCACTTCGGCGTCGAGGTCGATGGCGCCGTCCTTGACGATGCGGAACAGCGGCTCGGCATTGGCCGACAGCACGATGGCGCCGAGGCGCGCGGCACGGGAGGAGATGATGCCCGCCTCCGGCGCCGTGATGTCGGTGCGGGCGAGACGAACCTCGATCTCGTCGCGGTTGGCCTTGATCTGGGCGGCGTCGGCCTCGGCGGCGGTGACCGATTCCTCGGCGGCGGTAACCTGCGCGGCCGCGACCTTCACCGCGCGCTCGCGCTGGTCGAGCACTTCCTGCGAGGTGGCGCCGGTCTTGATCAGCGTGCGCGCGCGTTCGACCGCGGCTTCCGCCTCGGTGCGCTGCGCCAGCGTCTGCAGCAGCTGCGCCTTCTGCTGGGCAATGGCGGCCTGGGCGCGGGCGGCATTGGCAGTGTTCTGCGCCAGCAGCGTTTCCAGCGTGTCGCGCGACAGGCGGGCGAGCACCTGGCCCTTTTCCACCCGGTCGCCCTCCTCCACCAGAATGTCGGTGATCCGGTAGCCGTCGATCTCCGGCCCGACCATGATCTCCTCGCGGGCGACCAGCGTGCCGGTGACCGGCAGGCGCTCGATCACCTCGCGGCGCGCGGCGGGCACGACGGAGATGGTGATGCCACGCACCGCGTTCGGCTCCGGCGCGGCAACATCCGCCTGCGCCGGCTCGCCAAGGCTGAGACCGGCGGCGATGCGATCGCGGAAGGCATAGCCGGCGACGCCGACCACGACGGCCGTCATGGTCAAGGCGAGCGCGATGCGGCCGCGAAAGGAGGCGGTCTTTTCAGTCATGGCGTGGCGTCCGAAGAAGCGGTGGGGGCGAGCATCCGCGCCATCAGGCCGGCGAGCGCGGGCATCATATTGCCAAGCGGCAGATCGGGCTCGAAACTGCTGCGCAGCATCAGTCCGTCGCCGATGGCATTGATCAGCAGGAGGGCGATGTCGGGATCAATGGAAGCGTCGATCTCGCCCCGTGCCTGTGCGGCGATGAAACAGCGACGGATCGCTTCATTCATCTCGTCCTCGACAGCGTCGAAGGTCGGCTTCAGCGCCGGATTGCGTGCCGCCTCGGCAAAGATCTCCGGGCCGAGCTTGAGGCAGACCATCTCGTTCTCGCCGGAGAATACGGCGCGGCCCATACGGGTCAGACCCTCGACGAAGCTCGGCGCGGTTTCCAGCATCTCGACGAAGCTCGCGCGCATGGCGCGCTCCTCCTCGACAATGGCAACAATGATCGCATCCTTCGAGGGAAAGTAGCGGTAGAGCGCGCCCGGGCTCATGCCCGCTTCCGCGCAGATTTCCTGCATCGAGGTGCCGTGAAAGCCGGATCGGATGAAGCACAACGCCGCCGCATCGAGCACGCGGCGACGCGGATCCGGCTTGGCGGCGCCGTGACGGCCGGCGGACGGCGCGGCAGCCGTCGAGGCCGCGGAAATGGGTCGGGCAAGAGCGGGCAAGCCGATCTCCGATGCTGGAGCGAACGTTCGTTCGCATTTACGCAAGAGCAGGCGAATGAGTCAAGAACGAACGTTCGTTCGCATTGTTGCCGGCGGTATCATTCCGCCGCCATCCCACGCCGTCCCGACGTCAGCCCAGCGCCGTCAGCACGGGCGCGAATTCCTGCACCACGCGCTGATAGACCGGGCGCTTGAAGGGGATGATGAGCGAGGGCGTGTTTTCCAGCCGCTCCCAGCGCCAGGCGATGAATTCCGGTTTGTGCTTGCCGCCACCCGGCTGTGTGACGTTGATCTCGCTGTCGTCGCCGGTGAAGCGCAGCGCGATCCACTTCTGGGTCTGGCCGCGATAGCGCCCCTTCCAGGCTTCGCGGGCGATCGGCTCGGGCAGGTCGTAGGCAAACCAGTCCGCCGCTTCCGCCAGCGGCTCGACGGAAGAGACGTTGGTCTCCTCATAGAGCTCGCGCAGCGCCGCATCTTGCGGCAGTTCGCCCTCGTCTATGCCGCCCTGCGGCATCTGCCAGGAATGCAGGGCGTCGACATGCTCCGCCCCACCGATGCGCTGGCCGAGGAACACCAGCCCCGCGCGATTGACCAGGACGACGCCGACACAGGGACGGTAGGGAAGCTGCTCGAAAGGAACCATCGCAAAAGCCGTTCAGAAAAACCGGGCGGGGCGCACAGGAGGCTCGCCGGAGGCGGCGCGCCACACCCAACCATCATAGGCCAGCGCCGTGACACCGCGAGGACGAGCTTGATTTATGCTTAGCGCCGCGTCGAAGGCGCGGTGCCTTCAAATGGGGAGAGGCGGAACGCCATCTTCCCGGCCCGCGCTCAGCGCGCGAGCACCGGGCTTTCCACGTCGCTGGAGGCGGAGCGGACCGGCGGTGCCATCTCGACGATTTCGCGCTGCCCGGTCGAGCCGTCGAGGAAAGTGAACGAACCCGAATGCCCGTCCACATCATCGCCGGCGAAACCCTGCCGCAGCACGGGCATGTCGGCGGTCACGGCGGAGTTGATGTCCTCGAAGGCATCGAAGACCTGCAGCACCGGGCGCTCGCGCAAAGTCAGCCAAAGTCCGGCAACAGCGATGATGGCAATGCCGACCACGGCAAAGATCGTCACCGCGGCGCAGTAATGCGCATTGTCACGGCCGGCATCGCGCCCGAGCGGGGCGTCGGCGGGAGCGTCGATCCGGGCGACGTTCGATGACATGCGAAGCGTTTCACTGCTTTTCATGTTGCCCTTGTCGACCCCGACCTAGGCGGGATCGCGGCGAAATGAGGCAACGAAAAGGGCGGCCGGAAAAACAAAGCCCCGCTCTCGCGAAAGAGCGGGGCTGTTGCCATTAGATCACACTTCCGACGCGAGTGGCTGCCGGCGCAAGCCGGCGCCGGCTCAGTTCGGTACGGCCGCCTTGGGATCGGCGGGATAGGCCGCGTTCTTCTGCACGCCCTGCATCAGGTCGATGGCGAGCTTGAGCTGGGTGTCGTCCTTCGGATCCGGCGGCACATAGGCGGGCGAACCCGTCTTCTCGTCCTCGCCGTTCTTGAGATGGCCCTTGAGAGAAGCCTCGCCGCGCGTCGTCTCGACGCCAGCCGCCTCGGCCTTCTCCTTCACGTCCTGCGGCACGTCCTGCACCAGCTCGATGTCGGGCTGGATGCCCTTGGCCTGGATCGAGCGGCCCGACGGCGTGTAGTAGCGTGCCGTGGTGAGCTTGATCGCCGCATTGCCGGAAACCGGGATCACGGTCTGCACCGAGCCCTTGCCGAAGGACAGCGAGCCGAGGATGGTGGCGCGCTTGTGGTCCTGCAGCGCGCCGGCGACGATTTCCGACGCCGAGGCCGAACCGCCGTTCACCAGCACGATCACCGGCTTGCCCTTGGCGAGGTCGCCCGGCCGCGCATTGCGCCGCTCGGTCTCGTCGGCATTGCGCCCGCGCGTGGAGACGATCTCGCCGCGATCGAGGAACGTATCGGAGACGTCGATCGCCTGGTCGAGCAGCCCACCCGGGTTGTTGCGCAGGTCGAGGATGAAGCCCTTGAGCTTGTCCTCACCGATCTGCTTGGTCAGGTCCTCGACGGCCTTCTTCAGGCCCTCGCCGGTCTGCTCGCTGAAGGAAGTGATGCGGATATAGCCGATATCGCCATCCTCGACGCGCGAGCGCACCGACTTGATGTTGATGACATCACGCGTGAGCGTCAGCTCGATCGGCTTGTCCGAACCCTTGCGCAGGATGGTGAGCTTGATCGGGGTCGCCACCGCGCCGCGCATCTTGTCGACCGCCTGCTGCAGGGTGAGGCCCTTAACGTCGTCATTGTCCAGCTTGACGATGAGATCGCCGGCCATCACGCCGGCCTTGGCGGCGGGCGTGTCGTCGATCGGCGTCACCACCTTCACGAGGCCGTCTTCCATCGTGACCTCGATGCCGAGGCCGCCGAACTGGCCGCGCGTCTGCACCTGCATGTCGCGAAAATCCTTCGCGTCCATGTAGGTCGAGTGCGGATCCAGCGAGGCCAGCATGCCGTTGATGGCCGCTTCGATCAGCTTGGCGTCGTCAGGCTTCTCGACATAGTCGGCGCGCACGCGCTCGAACACATCGCCGAACAGGTTCAGCTGGCGGTAGGTGTCGGAGGCCGCAGCCATGGCCTGGCCGGGCTGAAGCAGCAGCCGGGGCTGCGCCGCGCCCACGGCGACCAGCGCACCGACGGCTGCGCCCAAGAGAAATACTGACGTCTTACGCATCATCCGCGTGCCTTCTCGCTCTCGCTCGTCGCCCACCATGGCGCTGGATCGATCGAGTTTCCATCCTTGCGGAACTCGACATAGAGAATGGGTTGGGCGGTTCCAAGGCCGACCGACGACACAAGTTGCGGTCCTTGACCCATGACCGCCACCGGCTCGCCGGACAGCACGAACTGACCCAGTTCCACCGTGATCTTATCCATACCCGCCAGCAAGATATGGTAGCCGCCGCCGGCGTTGATTATCAAGAGTTGTCCATAGGAGCGGAAAGGGCCGGCATAGACCACCCATCCATCGCTCGGCGCCAGCACCTGCGCCTCGGTCCGCGTGCCGAAAGACACGCCCTTTTCCAGGCCGCCATAGCCATCCTCGGCACCGAACGACTTCAGCGTCACACCGCCCGCCGGCAGCGGCAGCATGCCCTTGGTCTCCTCGAACGGCACGCCCGGGGAGAGGCGGCCGGGGTTCTGCAAGGCCGCCAGCTTGGCCGCCGGGCCTTGATCCGCCTTGCTCTGCGCGGCCTTGGCCGCTTCGGCCGCCTTGCGCGAGACGGCGACCTCGGTCTCCATGCGGGCCAGCAATTCGCGCACATTGCCAGCCTCGGCGGCCAGCGCGGCGGCGCGCGCCTCCTCATTGTGCAGGGCGGCCTCGCCGGCCTCCATGGAGTTGCGCCGCTCCTCGATCAGCGCCGCCGTGCGGCGGCGTTCCTCGGCGAGCGAGCCTTTCAATTCTGCGAGAGCGTCGCGTTCACGCGACGTTTCCTGCCGGACGCGCTCCAGCGCGGCGAGTTCGCCCGCGAGCAGTTCCGTCTCCGCCCGCAGTTCGGGCAGCACCGCGCCGAGCAGGATGGCCGAACGCACCGATTGCAGCGCATCGTCCGGGCGCACCAGCATGGCTGGCGGCGGGCGGCGGCCGAGCCGCATCAGCCCGCCCAGCACTTCGGCGAGGACATCGCGCCGCGAATCGAGCGATTCGCGGATATCCCCCTCCTCACGGCCGAGCTGCACGAGGCGCTGCTCGGAGGAATCCAGCTTGGATTCGACCTCGCGCACTTTCTGCGCGGTTTCGAGGAGGGCGCTGGCGAGCTTGGCCCGGTCGCCCTTCAGCGCCGCGATCTCGGCGGCGAGGCGCTCCCGCTCGGCGGCGCTGCCCTGCAGGTCGGCATTGAGCTGCTCCATGCGCTTTTGGTGCTCGGCCAGCGGGTCGCTCGCGGCGGGCGCAGGTGCATCCGGGGCGGCAGACTGCGGCCAGGCGGGCGAAAGCGCGGGCGAAGTGAGCAGCAGGGCACAGGCAAGCGCCACACGCAGCGCATGAGCAAGCGCGCGCCGGGGGCGGGGCGCGTGGGGAGACAAGGGCATGGGGCGCGCGAACGGCATCGTGTGAAGGAACGTCGGCGTGGTTAATGTTCGGTTACCGGCCAACGCCGAAAATGCTCAGGCCTTGTGATAGGGGTGGCCCGAGAGGATCGTCGTGGCGCGATAGAGCTGCTCGGCCATCATCACCCGGACGAGCTGATGGGGAAAGGTGGCCCGCCCGAAGGCGACCAGACGGTCCGCGCGCCCGCGCGCGGCATCGCTCAGCCCGTCGGCGCCGCCGATCAGGAAGGACAGCGCCCGGACACCGCGATCGCGCAAGGCCGCGATGTCCGCGGCGATTTCCTCGCTCGACGCCTCCCGGCCGCGCGGATCGAGCGCGATGACCGCCGTCTCCTCCGGCAGCGCAGCGAGCAGCGCGGCGCCTTCTTCCGCCATGCGGTCATCTGGCCGGCGCGCCGCGCTTTCGGCGATCTCGACGACGTCCGGTCCGGTGAGGCTCAGCGCCCGCCCGCTCTTGCCCGTGCGCTCAATGTAACGCGCACAAAGCTCACGCTCGGGCCCGGCCTTCATCCGGCCCACGGCAAGAATCAGCAGTCGCACGCGCGGGTCTAGCCGCGCGCCGGGCTGGCCGGCCCGCCCGGAAGGGCACCCGACCACATCTTCTCGATGTTGTAGAAGCCCCGCACCTCCGGCTGGAAGACGTGCACGATGACATCGCTGGCATCGATCAGCACCCAGTCGCAGGCCGGCATGCCCTCGACCCGAACGCCCTTGACGCCGCGCTCCTTGAGCGCTTCGACAAGATGTTCGGCGATGGCACCGACATGCCGCTGGGCACGGCCGGACGCCACGACCATGTAATCGGCGATGGTCGTCTTGCCGCGCAGTTCGATGGTAACGATATCCTCGGCCTTGTCGTCGTCGAGACGGGCCAGGATGAGGGCCAGAATCTCCTCAGCGTCGAAACGCGCCTCGGAGACAGGGGCAGTCGCCGGGCTGGAGGCGGCTGCCGAGAGCGCCATGATGGACAGGGGTCCAGATCCTCTCGTCATTTCTGCAAGAACGATGGCGGGAAATTCCGCCGTCTCTGCACTCCTAAGATAAGGCCGAAACGGCCCATTTTTCAACCGTCGCGCGCAAATTCGCGTCAACCATCTGCCAAAGCCGCCCGCCGCAGCTGCGTGGACGACAGCGGCGACTTCAGCCCGTGCAGGAAAACCCAGGCCGGCGCGGACCGTGTGGCAAGGTCCGGCGCGTCGATTTCGTCCAGTCTCCAGCGCGCCAGCGCATGAGCCGCCGGCGCCCCCATCGCCTGGAAGGTGCACCCCGCCCGGTCGATCACCGCGATCGGCACCAGGCGGGCAATGTCGCGCCAGCGCTGCCAGCGATGGAACGAGGCGAGGTTGTCCGCCCCCATGAGCCAGACGAACCGCACCTGCGGATAGCGCCGCACCAGCGCGGCCACCGTGTCATGGGTGAAGCGCGTGCCCAGAGCCGCTTCCAGACCCGTCGGCACCAGCGCCGGGTGGTCGGCCACCGCCCGTGCCTGCGCCAGCCGGACACTGAGCGGAGGCAATGCGCCGTTGTCCTTGAGCGGATTGCCCGGCGTCACCAGCCACCAGACCTGATCGAGATGCAGCCGCTTCAGCGCCAGCAGGCTCGCCGCGCGATGGGCGGCATGGGGCGGGTTGAAGCTGCCGCCATAGAGCCCGATGCGCATGCCCGGCGCGAGCGGCGGGAGACGCGGCGCGGAAGCGTTGCCTGCCGCGATCCCCACTGCCTCGCCTGGGCGATCCGTGCCGATGACGGCGCCCTCCGGCGTCAGAGACAAAGGGCGGACGGACCGGAAGCCCGATCAGCCGCCATTTTTCTCCGCCTCCATGCGGGCCTTGAGCGCCAGCAGCTTGGCGAAGGGCGAATCGGGATCCACCGGCTTGTCGCGGCGGGTGTCCGGACGCGGCCCGGCCGAGAAACGCTCCTGCGGCGGACGGCCGCCGTCGCGATTGCCATGCTCGCGGCCGCCGAACTCCTTGCGCTTGTCGTCGCGGCGCTTGTCGTCGCGGCGATCCTCGCGGCGCGGACCGCGCGGCGCGCGCTCGCCCTCGCCGCCCTCGGGACGACGCTCCGGGCGGCCATCCGCGCGACGCTCATCGCGGAACGGGCGACGGCCACGCTCGCCTTCCGGCCGCGGCTCGCGCGGCGCGGCGGCCTCGCCAGCCGGCGCGGCACCAGCCTCGGTACGCGGCTGCGGGCCACGTCCCTGCGGCGCGCCACCCTTGCGGTGGTGGGCAGGACGGTGCTGGCCCGGCGGACGGCCGGGACGCCACACTTCGATCATTGCCGGCTCGGCGGGAGCGGCAGGCTCTGCGACAGCTTCACCCGATACGGCTTCCACCGCCTCGGAATCCGTGACGAGTTCGAGCGCCGGCTCGACGGTCTGGTCGAACACCGGATCGGTGAACACCTCGCCGCTGACGGTGGTGACATCGGCGAGCGGGGCCTCTTCAGCAACCGGAGCCGCGCGCGCCTCGATGGATTCGGCAACCGCCTCCGGCTCCAGAGCCGGCTCGACCGTATGATCGAAGGCGACATCGGCGCTGCCGGTCGCGGCCACGGTCTCGGTTTCTGTCTCGGCAGGCGCCTCGGTCTCGGCCGCGACGGCGTCAACCGCACCAGCCTCGGCCGGCGCCGCGTCCGCTGCCGGAGTTTCCGCCGGAGGCGCTTCCACCGGCGCGGGGCGGCGCTCCATGCGATAGCCCAGCGAGCGCAGGATCGAGGCGAAGTCCTCGCCCGCGCAGCCAGCCAGCGAGGTCATGGCGACGGTGGCAATGAAGCCGCTGCCGTCGAACGCGCCCGCCGGCTTCTCGCCGGAGGTGTTCGGACGCCAGGCCAGAGCCGGGCGGATAAGGTCGGCAAGACGCTCCAGAATGTCGACGCGCACGGCGCGCTCGCCGGCGACGCGGAAGCCGACCGCGCGGTACAGCCCCTTCTGGATCTCCGGATCGACCGGGATCGAAGTGCGGCCCGAGGCGGCCAGATGGGGAAGCTCGTCGAGCCCCTTCTGCTGCAGGCCACCATGCTTCAGCGCCCAGAGCTGGGCGGCCAGTGCGCGCGGCGCCGGCTTCAGCAGGGTCGGGATGTAGATGTGGTGGGCGCCGAAGCGCACCCCATGGCCGCGCAGCACGGCACGCGCCTCCTGGGCGAGGCTCTTCATCTCCTCGGCCACCTTGTGGCGCTCCAGCACGCCGAGCGTCTCGACCAGCTGGAAGGCGATGCCGCGGCCGATGCCGGCAATGTCCTCGGCCTTGCCGAGCACCATGAGCGGGCCGAGCAGCTTCTCGATATGCGCCTTCAGCCACAGATCGACGCGCGCCTGCACGGCATCGCGCGCGGGGCCGGTGAGGTGCTCGTCGGCGATGATCTTGATCCGGGGGGTGAGCACCTCGTCGCCCGGAATGATCTTGGCGACGGGATCGCCGATCCAGCGCAGCGTGCCGTCGGACGACAGCACAAAGGAATCGTCCGGCGCTTCGGCGAGGCGGGCGGCGCGCGCCTCGATCTCGCCGGAAAGCGCCTGCTGCGCGGCCGAGCGCAAGGCCTTGGCCTCTGGCCCGCCGGCCGAGGCATCGGCCGCGAACTGGAAGCCCAGCAGGTGGCCGATCACATGGCCTTCGACGACGACATCGCCGGTCTTGGTGATTTCAGTTTCGAGCATTGCATTCTCTCGCAAGCGCCGCATCAGCACGCTGGTCCGGCGATCCACGAAGCGGTGCGCCAACCGCTCGTGAAGCGCATCGGAAAGCCTGTCTTCCACACGCCGTGTGACACCCCGCCAGTGTTCCGGGTCGTCGAGCCAATCCGGCCGGTTCGCCGCGAAGGTCCAGGTACGGACCTGCGCAATGCGCCCCGACAGCGTGTCTATGTCACCTTCCGCTCGGTCCGCCAAGGCCACTTGTTTGGCGAACCAGTCGGTGGAGATGCGTCCAAGCCGCATCAGGTCGTCGTAAACCGTCGAAACGAGGTCGGAATGGGAGGCCGGCGACACCTTGCGGTAGTCCGGCAGCTGGCAGGCTTCCCACAGCCGCTCGACCGCCTGCGCACCCACCGCATGGCGGCGGATCGCCGGGTCGCGCGCCAGCGCCTCCAACACCAGAACATCCTCGGCGGTCGGCGCGCGCGTCAGCCCTTCCTCGCGCGGCACCTGCGCCAGCGAACGGCCCAGCGCCTCGATGGAGGCGAAATCGAGTGCGCTGTTGCGCCATTGCAGCACGCGGTGCGGATCGAAGCTGTGGGCTTCCAGCCGCTCGACCAGTTCCGCGTCGAAGGGGGAGCAGCGCCCCGTCGTGCCGAACGTGCCGTCGCGCTGGGCGCGGCCGGCGCGGCCGGCGATCTGCGCCAGCTCGCCCGGATTGAGCCGGCGGAACTGCCAGCCGTCGAACTTGGTGTCGCCGGCGAAGGCGACATGGTCGACGTCGAGATTGAGGCCCATGCCGATGGCGTCGGTGGCGACGAGATAATCGACGTCGCCGTTCTGATACATCTCCACCTGCGCGTTGCGGGTGCGCGGGGAGAGCGCGCCCAGCACCACCGCGGCGCCGCCGCGCTGGCGGCGGATCAGCTCGGCGATGGCGTAGACCTCGTCGGCCGAGAAGGCGACGATGGCGGAGCGGCGCGGCAGGCGGGTGATCTTCTTCTCGCCGGCGAAGCTGAGCTGCGAGAGGCGCGGGCGCACCAGTATGTTCACGCCCGGCAGCAGCTTCTCGATGATCGGGCGCATGGTGGCCGCGCCGAGCAGCAGCGTCTCCTCGCGCCCGCGCCGGTTCAGCAGGCGGTCGGTGAAGATGTGGCCGCGGTCGAGATCGGCGGAGATCTGGATTTCGTCCAGCGCCACGAAGGCGACGTCGAGGTCGCGCGGCATTGCCTCGACCGTCGACACCCAGAAGCGCGCATGCGCCGGCTTGATGCGTTCCTCGCCGGTGATGAGGGCGACCTGCTCCGCGCCCACCCGCTCGACGATGCGCTGATAGACCTCGCGCGCCAGGAGACGCAGCGGCAGGCCGATCAGCCCGGAGGAATGGCCGAGCATGCGGTCGATGGCGAGGCTGGTCTTGCCGGTATTGGTCGGCCCAAGCACGGCCGTCACCCCGCGCGCGCGCTGCGAGGGCGGCAGGGGCCGGTTCGCGAAGGGGTTGGCGTGGACCGGCGGTGCGGCGATGTTCATCAGATCAATGTGTCCGTCGGGCCGGCGGCCCGGCTCGTTTAGCACATGGGCGCGGCCAAGCGCGACAAGATGTTGCCGCCTGCCGCGATCGGGCGCGCCGCCCTAGGGGATCGCCGCGTTCGAGGTGCCGCTGCCCTTGGCAACCATAGGCTCGCTGACGAAGCTCAAGGCATCCAGCTGAGCGACGCCGATGGCCGTGGTCACCGCGGCGCGGAACGGCGCCAGCATGCGCGTGCCCTTGATGGGCGCGAGCCAGATGTACATTTCCTTGTTCTTCATCATGTACTTCACCCCGGCGCGGTCCGGCCGGTGGCCGGCGACCGGGCGATAGGCGATGCGGCAGACGACGCTCGGGCCGGCATAGCCCTTCTCCGCCTTCACGTCCTCCATACGCTCGAAGCTGAGCTGCAGGTCGTAGCGCTGGCGGCCGTCGAAGATCGACAGGGTACGCTCGCACGCCTTGGCGGAAAGCGGCTCCTCACTGCCCGGCACCAGGATGAGCGCGGCCGACATCGGATCGAACACGCCGCGCTTGTCCTTGTCGGTCAGCGGCACGCGGTCGGGAACCGGGATCACCGGCGGCTCGACATTCATGTCTGTCACGACGGAGCCGTTCATGACAAGGCGGATGGCCTCGGCCTTCTTGTCGGTCTCGGCCTCCATGGCGAAGGCGCGGGGGGCGAGCGTGTCACGGTCGATCTGGCCGCGCGCACCCACCGTGCCTTTGCCGGACGATACCGCCTGCACCACGCCGGTGAGCCGGGCGCTGCCGGAAGCGGTGTAGGATTTTTCGTCGATCTCCAGCACCAGCGCCGCACGCCCGAGCTCAAGGCCCGCCAGCGACAGGCGGTAGCGCGCTTCCAGCCGGCCATCGGCAAGAACCGGGCTCGCCAGCGTGCCGGCGCCGACCAGCGCGAGTGTCGCCGTAAGGCTGAAGCGATGCATAAGGTAGCTGATCCCGGCCCGGCGAATCGCCTTCGATTCCGCCCGCATGTCATTTATCTCAGCTTCGGATGGCGTTGGAAGTCGGCGGAACTGTGACTCGCGCGCTCACGAAGCGGGGAACATCGGCCACCGTCTGCGCAAGCCGGCGGCCTTGACGGCGCCGGGACGCTTCCTTATAGGAGCGCACTCTTAAATTGACCGATGCCGCATGCGGGATCGTCAGGCTGCCTTCGTGGCCTGCGGCGCAGCGGCGTGAAAAACAAGGAATTCCACGATGTCGCGTCGGTGCGAACTTACCGGGAAGGCGGTTCTGACCGGCAATCTCGTGAGCCACTCCAACCGCAAGACCCGTCGGCGCTTTCTGCCGAACCTGGTGAATGTCACGCTCACCAGCGATGTGCTGAAGCGGTCGGTGAAGCTGCGCGTGAGCGCCAATGCCCTCAAGACCGTTGACCACCGCGGTGGTCTCGATGCGTTCCTCGCCAAGGCGCGCCTCGAAGAGCTGTCGCCCAAGGCTGCCGAGCTGAAGCGCGCCGTGGCCAAGGCCTCGGTCGCGGCAGCGGAAACCGCGGCCGCCTGAGCGCGATGATCGTCGCCGGCACCGAGGTTTCCGCCTCCAGGCTCGCCCTCCCCGTCGCCGCCATGATGGCGGTGGTGGCTGCGTCCAATCTGCTGGTGCAATATCCGGTGCAGCAGTTCGGCCTTGCCGAGCTGCTCACTTGGGGCGCGTTCACCTACCCGCTGGCCTTTCTCGTCAATGACCTGACCAACCGCCGCTTCGGCCCCGCCGTCGCCCGGCAGGTGGTCTATTTCGGCTTTGCGCTGGCGGTCATGCTGTCGTTCTGGCTGGCGACGCCGCGCATCGCGCTGGCCTCCGGTTCGGCCTTTCTGGTCGGCCAGCTGCTCGACATCGGCGTGTTCAACCGCCTGCGCCGCATGAGCTGGTGGCAGGCGCCGCTGGCCGGCAGCCTCATCGGTTCGGCGCTCGACACGGTGATCTTCTTCTCGCTCGCCTTCGCCGGCGATGCCGACATGTCCTTCCCAGTGACCTACGCCTCCACCGGCATCACCGTGCCGCTGTGGGTCGGCCTCGCCTTCTTCGATTTCCTGGTGAAGGTCGGCTGCGCGTTGCTGGCGCTCGTGCCCTATGGCGCGCTGATGGGCTGGCTGAAGCCGTGGAGCGGGGCCCGCGGTGTGAGCACGCCGGCGCGCTGAGCCCGCCATTCGCCTGCCGGCCGCTATTTCCCCTCTGCGACCACCGCGAAGCGCAGCAGTAATGTGCGCTGGAGCGGCGAAAAATTGTCGTCCGACATCAGCGTGATGAGCTGCTCGCCCGCCGCGTTACGATGCAGGGCGATCGCCTCCATATTGTCGATGGCGGCGCTGCGATTGGCCTCGACCAGCACCTCGCCACGAATGCGCGCGCCGGGTGCGATGTCGCTGAGCGGGAAACGGCGAAGGCGCATGGCCGCACCGCGCAGCAGATCAAACCGGCGTTCCAGCAGATAGACCAGCCCATCATCCGACAGAGCGGCATCTGTGGCGGAAAAGCCGTCGATCCGCTCCACGGCGAAGCGCCCGGTCGGCACCGGCTTTTCCAGCGGGCCGAACAGGAAGCCCGGCAGGATGGAAGGGTCGTCCGGGCTCTGCTCGGCGATGACGATCAGCGCGGCCGGCGTGCCCGAGGGCGGCGCGAGCAACGCCTCCGGCCCTTCGTTCGAGCCCAGCTTGGCGAGCCCTTCATCCAGCAGCAGCGCCCGCCCGGTTGCGCGCAGCGGATCGGCGCCGTCGAACCGCCAGACCTCCTGAACGCGTTCGATGCCGACGACGAAGCCCCCCGGAATGCGCGCAAGCGATTCGACATCGCCGCGCCGCTGCCCTGCCAGCGGGCCGCCATTGGCCGCACGCATAGGCGCCAGCTTCGCCTGCGCGATGCCGGTGGGGCGGTCGCCCTCGCTCTCAATGCGCCCCGTCAGCCAGAAGCCGCGGTCGCTGACGGCAATGAACCCCGCGCCGTCGGGATCGATCACCATCCCCGACCAGCCGCCGAAATCGGCGGAGGCGGCCGACAGCACGAGCCCGCCACGAAACTCCAGCGCGCCGACCCTTGCCGACCCGGTGGGGACGAAACGGTCGATCGGTGTTGCGGCGATATCCAGCGCGAGGGTCTGGGCGTGACTGCCGGACGGCAACGCCAGCAGGAGAACGACAGCGGCCAGCAGGGAGCGGGGGGCGGGACGGCGCATGGCAGGCGATTTTTCCTATCAGGCACGGTGTGAACTCGCCCCATGCGAACCGCGCTCCGGCGGGTCGAATCGACGCGGATAGATGGCGGGCATATTGCGGCGCGTTTGATTTCCGTGCCATGTCACAATGAAGGGCATGACGGGTTCGGGAGTAATTCGAGGTGGCACGCGCCGCATCAACGGACCGTACGCCCGAGCGGCGGCAGGCGCCGGCCGGCGAGGCCGAGCCGCAGGCGGCCCCACGCAAGAGCTCGCGTTCCGCCGAACCCCGCACCCCGCGCCGCCGCAAGCAGATCGAGGCCAAGCGCAGCGCGATACTGGATGCCGCGCTCATCCTGTTCTCGCGCGCCGGGCTGCACGGCACCACGGTGGAGCAGATCGCCGAGCAGGCGGCGGTCTCCAAGACCAACCTGTTCTATTATTTCGCCTCCAAGGAAGAGGTCTATGTCGCGGCGCTGACGCGGCTGCTCGACCACTGGCTCGATCCGCTGCGCGGGCTGGAGCTGGACAGCGACCCGGTGGCGGGCATCGGCGAATATATCAGGCGCAAGATCATGTTCTCGCGCACCCATCCCGAGGCCTCGCGGCTGTTCTGCCTGGAGCTGGTGCAGGGCGCGCCGTTGCTGCGCCACGAGCTGGAGACCTCGCTCAAGGAACTGGTGGATGCCAAGGCCGCAGTCATCCGCGCCTGGAGCGCCGCCGGGCGCCTCGCGCCGGTCGACCCGCATCATCTGATCTTCTCGATCTGGGCAACCACCCAGCATTATGCGGACTTCGCCTCGCAGATCGACGCCCTGCTGCAGACCGGGCTCGACGACGAAGCCTTCGCCGAGGAAGCCGTTCGCAACATCCAGCGCATCATTCTCGATGGCGTGCGTGTCCGCGCCGATGACTGAGCCGGCAAAGAGATCCAGGAGCCTTCGCATGCACCGCCGTGACGTTCTGCGCTCCGCCGCCCTGGCGACCTTGCTGGCGGTTCCGCTGGTGACCACGCCGCGCGGGCGCGTGCCGGAACTCGACGTCGAGGCCCTGCTGTTCGACCCGCATACGCCCACCGGCGGCAACCCCAAGGGCGATGTCACCATCGTCGCCTTCTTCGACTATAATTGCGGGTACTGCCGCAAGTCGGCCCCCGCCCTCGCCCGCCTCATCGGCGCCAGCTGGCGCTGGCGGCGAACTACCAGGGCAAATACGCCCTCGCCCACGCAACGCTGATGGGGATGAAGGGCAGCCTCACCACCGAGCGCATGAGCGCGGCGCTGGAGAAGGCCGGCATCGACCGCAAGAAGCTGGCGGCAGACCTCGGCAGCCACGCCCACGAGATCGGCGACGTGCTGAAGCGCAACAATGAGCTGGCGCAGGCGCTGGAGCTGCCGGGCACGCCGGTCTATCTCGTCGGCCCCTACAAGGTCGCGGCGGCGCTGGACTATCAGGGTTTCCGCGATGTCGTCGCCGATGCCCGCGCGCGAGCCAAGGCCAAATAGTCGCCTCTCCCCCGCAGAAGAGCAGACACGGCGCGCGTGCGAAGGCCCGCGCCGCCCGTCGACGGCTGCCCGATCCGCGGCATCGGCGCGGCGGATTCCGACCCGACGCTTGATAGGAAATTACGATACTGGTTATTACTTCCAGTAATAATTTGCCAAACCTCTCGAAGCTGATTAATTCGATTCTTGTTCGCTTGTCTTACGTTGCTGAATTATAGTTTTTAACTATCTAATAGATCAGATTGCATAATATTTGTTGATGAAAGACTAATCCTCTGCCGCAACGGCATGCACCATTAATGTGCATAAGGTGTTTTACGTAGAGGCGAATGCTTTAGATCAGCCATATGGCACGCTGCCTGCAAAAGTATTTCCGTCATTCCCGTCCCCTATGGCTAAGGAAGCGGAACATGCGTGCTCTCATCTCCCTCAAGCGGCTGGCGACTTTCGGCGTCGTCGCCTCGCTGATCGCCCTGTCCGGTCTTCCTGCGCCCGCACAGGCACAGACCAAGCTGCGCCTCGCCGTCGAGACCAATAGCGGCGACCCTCTCAACATCATGCTGGCGAATTTCCGCGACGCGCTGGCCAAGTCGACCGGGCCGGAGGCCACGATCGAATTCTTCGAAGGCGGCGCGCTGGGCGACGAGACGGCGCTGATGGAGCTGATCCGCGCCGGCGAGGTGCAGGTTGTGCCGCTCGGCTCGGATGTGGTGACGCTCGACAAGGGCTTCTCCGTGCTCGACACGCCCTTCCTCTTCGCCGACAAGGCGGCCGCCCGCGCGGCCTTCGACGGCGCTTTCGGCAAGCTGCTCGCCACCTCGCTGCGGCAGAAGGCCGGGTTGGAGGTGCTGGCCTATGGCGAACTCGGCTTCCGCACCATCTCCACCACCAACAAGCAGATCAACGTCCCCGCCGACCTCAAGGGCCTGAAGATCCGCACGCCGGGCAGCCCGACCCGCATCCTCGCCTTCAAGACCCTCGGCGCCGCCCCGACGCCGATGCCGCTGGGCGAGGTCTACATGGCGCTCAAACAGGGCGCGCTCGACGGGCAGGAGAACCCGCTCTCGGTGATCAAGGAATTCTCCTTCTTCGAGGTGCAGAAGTTCATTGCCCTGACCAACCACGTCTACACGCCGATCACCCTCGCCATGAACGGCGCCGCCTTTGACGCGCTCACGCCGGAGATGAAGGCGAAGGTCATCGAGGCCGCCAAGGCGGGCTCCGCCGCGACCCGCAAGGCCTCCGACGACAGCGACGCGCGTCTGGTCGACGAGTTCAAGGCGAAGGGCGTCACCGTCACCACGCCGGACCTCGCGGCCTTCCGCGCCGCCGCCGAGCCAGTGAAGGGCGAGATCGCCAAGGTCGTCGGCCCGGAGCTGATGGGCAAGCTCGAGGCCTCGCTGAAATGAGCGTCCCGACAGCTGCGCAGGCCAGTACGGGCTTCCGTTATGACGGCTACGGAACGCTCGGGCGCATCGGCCTCATCTACATCGCCTCCTCCATCGTCATGGACGCCGAATGGGCGGCCATGGCGGCGCCGGGGCTCTCGGTCCACACCACCCGCGTGCGCCTGCCCAAGGTCACGCTGGAGGGCATCGACCAGATGATGAACGCGCCGGAGCTGGAGCAATCCGCCCGGCTGGTCGGCTCGGCGCCGATCGACATCCTCTGTTTCGGCGGCACCAGCGCCTCCTTCGTCTATGGCACCGCCTATGACAAGGCGCTGATCGCCCGCATGGAAGGCTGGGCGCCGGGGGTGAAGGCGACCACCGCATCGACCGCCTCGCTCGCCGCGCTGGCGGCGGTGAAGGCGGGCCCGGTGGCGCTGGCGACGCCCTATGTCGACGCCATCCACCAGCGGGCGATCAATTTCCTCGAATCCAACGGGCACCCCGTTCTCAGGAGCGGCAATCTCGGCATTGACGAGGACTGGGCGCTGGCAGAGGTGCCACTGGAAAAGGTGTTCGACCATGTGGTCGCCTGCGACCATCCCGACGCCACCGCCATCTTCATCTCCTGCACCAATTTCCGCTCCTCCGGCGTCATCGAGGCGCTGGAGACCGCGCTCGGCAAGCCGGTGATCTCCGCCGTGCAGGCCTCGTTCTGGCATTGCCTGGAGGTGACCGGCATCAACGGCGCACGCCCCGGCTATGGCCAGCTCTTCGCCAACCGCCTCGTCCCGCCGACCAAGGGAGCCGCCGGATGACCTTCAAGCTGCTGGAGGCGCGCAAGCCACCCTCCGATCTCATCGGTCGCTTCTCGCTGATCGGCGCGACTTCCTGGCTCATCGAGACCGCCGGCGTGGTGCTGATGGCGGTGCTGAGCCTGCTGGTGCTCTCCAACGCGACGGGCCGCTATTTCTTCAACCACCCGCTGCCCTGGACCGAAGAAGCCGTCTCGATCCTTCTCGTCTGGATCGCCGCCATCGGCGTGGTGCTGGCCGCCGGGCGTGGCGCGCTGGTGGGCTGCGAAATCGTCACCAGCCGGCTGCGGCCGCGGCAGGGCCGGGCGCTGACGCGGGTCATCAGCTTTGTCGGCGCGCTCCTGATGCTCACCGTCGCCTGGTACGCCTGGCGCTACATGAACGTGTTCGGCCGCGACACAACGCCGATGCTGGACATTCCGAAGTCCTGGATCTCCGGCGGCCTGCTCGCCGCCGGGCTCGGCATGGCCGCGGCGTTCCTCTACCGCACATTCCGGCCGCATGATCCCAGCCAGTTCGCCCGCGAAACCGCTCTGGAGGCCCAGCCATGATGCTCGCTCTCGCTGGCGGTTCGCTGGTCGCGCTCTGCGTGCTCGTCATAACGGGCTTTCCGATCATCGTGGCGCTGGTCGCCTCGGTGCTGATCTTCCTGTCGGTCAGCGGGGGCTGGGCGCTCGCTCTGCCGCAGCAGACGCTGACCGGCGTCGCCGACTACATCCTCGTCACCCTGCCGCTGTTCATCCTTGCCGGCGGCATCATGAACAATGGCGGCATCGCCAAGCGGCTGTTCGACTTCGCGGTGGCGCTGGTGGGCTGGATGCGCGGTGGCCTCGCCCATGTGGACGTGCTCACCTCCATCCTGTTCGGCGGCATGATCGGCACCTCGGTGGCGGACCTTGCCGGCACCGGCTCCGTCACCATCCCGCATCTGAAGAAGAACGGCTATCCCGGCCCCTTCGCCGCGGCGGTGACAGCGACGTCGTCCGGCATCGGCGTGCTGATCCCGCCCTCCTCGCCGATGATCCTCTATTCCGCCGTCACCGGCACCTCGCTCGGGGCGCTGTTCCTCGCGGGCGTGGTGCCGGGGCTGCTGATGGGCGGCATGATGATGGGGGTCATCTCCTGGCTGGCACGTAGAAACGGCTGGGGCACGGCCGGCCCCTTCGTGCCGCGCGAAGTGTGGCGCACCGGCAAGCGGGCCATCCTGCCGCTCGGGCTACCAGCCTTCATTCTGATAAGCCTGATCTCCGGCGTGTGCACCCCGAGCGAGGCCGGCGCCTTCGCCCTCGCCTACGCCTTCGTGCTCTCGAAATTCGTCTACCGCTCGATCTCCTGGGCGGAGCTGCGCCAGGTGACGGTGGACGGGGTCATCATGACCGGCGAGGTGCTGATCGTGGTGGGCTTTTCCACCGCGCTCGGCTGGGCGCTGTCGCAGGCCAAGGTGCCGGTGGTGCTGGCCGACGGGCTGCAGACGCTGTTCCCTTTCGAGGCGACCACGCTGAAGATCCTCGTCCTGCTGCTGCTCGCGCTGATCGCGGGGATGGTGCTTGATCCGCTGATACCGATGATCATGCCGGTGCTGCTGCCTTCGCTGATCGCGATGCAGGTGGATCTCGTGCATTTCGGGGTGCTGATCGTGGTTACGGTGGTGATCGGCCAGATCACCCCGCCGGTCGCCATCGCGATACTGGTCTCGGCCAAGATCGCGCGGGAGGATGTGGTACATGTGTTCCGCGCCAACATGCCGTTCTTCTTCGGCATGGTGGCGTTCCTCATCCTGCTTACCGCCGTGCCGTGGCTTTCCACGGGCCTGCCCTCGCTGATGGCGGACTAAAGCTGCGGAATACACAAAAAAGGGCGCGTCCCGCGGGGCGCGCCCTTCGCCTGTCAGGCCGGTTCAGAGGCCGCCGATGCAGACATATTTGATGTCGACATATTCATCGACGCCGTACATCGAGCCTTCGCGGCCGACGCCGGATTCCTTCACCCCGCCGAACGGAGCCACTTCCGTGGTGATGACGCCGGCATTGATACCGACCTGACCGTAGCGCAGCGCCTCGGACACACGGAACGCGCGGGCGAGGTCCCTCGTGTAGAAATAGCAGGCGAGGCCGAACTCGGTGTCATTGGCGAGGCGCACGGCCTCCTCCTCGGTCTCGAAGCGGAACACCGGCGCCACGGGGCCGAAGATCTCCTCGCGCGCGAAGCTCATCTCGCTTGAGGCATTGGCGATGACGGTGGGCTCGAAGAACTGGCCGCCCAGCGCGTGGCGCTTGCCGCCGGTGACGACCTTGCCACCCTTGGCCAGCGCATCGGCAACGAAGCTCTCGGTCTTGGCGACCGCCTTGTCGTCGATCAGCGGGCCCTGCACCACGCCGTCTTCAAGACCCGAGCCGACCTTGAGCTTGGCCGAAGCGGCGGCGAACTTCTCGACGAAGGCGTCATAAATGCCGGCCTGCGCGTAGAAGCGGTTGGCGCAGACGCAGGTCTGGCCGGAATTGCGGTACTTCGAGGCAATGGCGCCCTCGACCGCCTTATCCAGGTCGGCGTCGTCGAAGATGACGAAGGGCGCGTTGCCGCCCAGCTCCATGGAGACGCGCTTCACCGTGTCGGCGGCCTGCTTCATCAGGATCTTGCCGATGGGGGTCGAGCCGGTGAAGGTGATCTTGCGCACGGTGGGGTTCGAGGTCATCTCGCCCCCGATCTCGGAAGCCGAACCGGTGAGGATGTTGACCACGCCGGCGGGATAGCCGGCCTGCTCGGCCAGCACGCCCCAGGCGAGGCCCGAATAAGGGGTCTGCGTCGCCGGCTTCACCACCGAGGTGCAGCCGGTCGCCAGCGCCGGGCCGATCTTGCGCGCCAGCATGGAGGACGGGAAGTTCCACGGCGTGATCGCCGCGACGACGCCCACCGGCTGCTTGATGGCAAGGATGCGGCGCTCGCCCCAGGGCGAGGGGATCACGTCGCCATAGACCCGGCGGGCTTCCTCGGCGAACCACAGAACATAGGCGGCGCTGCCGCCGACCTCGCCCATGGATTCGGCGAGCGGCTTGCCCTGCTCGATGGTCAGCAGCTCCGCCAGCGCGCGCTGGTTGTCCATGATGGCGGCATGCAGGCGGCGCAGCAGCTTGGCCCGCTCATCCGCCGTCGTGCGGGAAAAACTCTCGAACGCCTTTTCCGCCGCCGCGATGGCGCGCACGGTCTCGGCCCGGCCGGCATTCGGCACGCTGCCGATCACCTCCACTCGCCGCCGATGAAATTCGCCTCGCGCTTGAAATCCGACCAGCTCATGAGCCCTGCCTCTTTCTTCGCTGCCGGCCCTCATGGCCGATGCCGCGTCCCCGGTTGGCACTGCCTGCGCCGCTGGACGGGATCGCCCGCGAACGCGAGGTAAGTTCGCCTGAAATATGAGGGCCGCCCCGGCCTGCCGCAAGTGAAGTTTGCGACAGGATTAACGCATCGGCACGCCGGCGTGGCCCCGGCGGGGCTACAGATTGCGCAGGATGCGCGCCGGCTTCTGCCCCAGCGCCCGCCAGGTGCCGATCAGCCCGAAGCCGACCGTGAGCACCAGCGCCACCGCCACCGCACCGAGCGCCGTCCCCGCCGACCAGGCGAAGGCGAGGTTCATCACCCGCGTCACCACGACATAGGCGGCGATGGTGCCCGCCCCCACCGCAACCAGCGCCGTCACCAGGCCGAGCGCGGCATATTCCAGCGCATAGGCGCCGACCAGACGGGGCCGCGTCGCCCCGAGCGTCTTCAGGATCACCGCGTCATAGACCCGGTGATGCTGCCCCGCCGCCAGCGCGCCGGCGAGCACCAGAACGCTGGAGAGCAGGGTGACGAGGCTGGCGCCGCGGATCGCCATCAGGAGCTGCGCCGCGATCTCGCCGATCTGCGCCAACGCTTCCTTCACCCGCACGGTGGTCACCGCCGGGAAATCGGTCGTCACCGCACGGGCAACGCTGCGCTCCTGTGCGACGTCGCCGCCGCCGGGAAAGGTCAGCGTCGCCAGCGAGTTGTGCGGCGCGCCGGTGAAAGTGTTGGCCGAGAACACCATGACGAAATTGATGGCGAGCCGCTCCCACTCCACCTCGCGCAGATTGGCGATCGTCGCGGTGATCGGCCGGCCGAGCACATTGACGGTGATCGGGTCGCCGACCTTCAGCCCGAAGGCGTCGGCGATCTCGCGCTCGAAGGAGACCAGCGGCGGGCCGGCATAGCCCGGCGCCCACCACTCCCCGGCCACGAGCCTGGAGCCCTCCGGCACCTCGTCGGCATAGGTGATGCCGCGGTCGGAAGAGAGCACCCAGGCGAAGTCGGGCGGCGGGGTTATGCTCTCCACCGGCCGGTCGCCCAGCGTAATCAGCCGGCCGCGCAGCATCGGCACGATCTCGACGGCGCCCTGCGGTGCCTTCTCCTTCAGGAACCGCTCGAACTGGTCGGTCTCCGTGCTCTGCACATCGAGGAAGAAGAAGCTCGGCGCCTCTTCCGGCAGGCGCGAGGTGAGTTCGCGCGTCAGGCTGCGGTCGATCAGCGACAACGTGACGAGCAGCGTCAGGCCGAGGCCGAGCGAGAGCACGATGGTCGGTGTCAACGCGGCCGGGCGGTGGATATTGGCGAGCGCGAGCCGCACCACGGTGGAGCGCGGGCGCGGCAGCCGGCGGGCCAGCGCCATGATGCCGACGCCGACAAGGCGCAGCGTCACCAGCACCAGCGCCGCCGCGACGAGATAATAGACCGCTATGCGTCGCTCGTCGGAGGCGGCCACCGCCAGCCCGGCCAGTGCGGCCACCGCAAGCGCGGTGAAGACGAGATAGGTGCGGCGCGGGCGGCGGCGCACCGTCTCGATCTCGTCGCGGAACAGTGCCGACACCGGCACGTCATGCGACAGGCCGAGCGGCCACAGCGCGAAGGCAAGCGCGATCAGCGCGCCATAGGCCAGCGCGAGGGCGAGCGCCGCCGGCTGCAGGCTCGGCTCGATGGGCACCGGCAGCAGATAGCCGAAGGCGGCGTTCGCCGCGAAGGGCAGCGCCGCGCCGGCGACGAGGCCGATGGCGATGCCGATGGCAGCGATCAGCCCGATCTCGACGAGATAGATGGTGAACACCGTGCCGCCGGGCGCGCCCAGGCTCTTGAAGGTGGCGATCACGGCGCGCTTGGCGTCGAGATGGCTCTTCACCGCATTGGCGACGCCGACACCGCCGACCAGCAGCGCGGTCAGCCCGACAAGCGTGAGATATTGCGTGAAGCGCTTGACGCTGTCCTCCAGCCGTGGCGCCGCCGCCTCGCGGCTGCGCACCTCGAATCCGGCCTGCGGCGCGCCCTGCTTCACCGTGTCGAGGAAGGGCTGCAGACCGGCGGGATCGTTCAGCTTCACCCGGTAGTGCCAGCGCACGAGGCTGCCCGGCTGCAGCAGCTGCGAGGCCCGCAGCGCGTCGAGCGAGACCATGAGACGCGGGCCGAAGCCGAGACCGGTGGCGAGCGCGTCCGGCTCGCGCTCGATGAGCCCGGTAAGGCGAAGGGGCACCGAGCCGAACTCGAAGCGGTCGCCCGGCTTGATGCCGAGGCGCTCTGCCAGCACCGGATCGGCCAGCGCGCCATAGCTGCCATCGGCCTGCGCCAGCGCCTGCGCCACCGGCTGCGGCGGAGCGATATCCAGCGACCCCGCCATGGGATAGGCGCCATCGACCGCCTTGGCCTCGACCAGCGTCGCGTTGAGGCTGTCGCCGCTGCCAGCCCGCGCCATGGCGCGTAGCGTGGCGATGGTGGAGACCCGCGCGAGTTCCTGCGGCGTCGCCTCGCGCTGCACCAGGCTGAACGCCGCGTCGCCGCCGAGCAGGGTCACGCCCTGGCGCCCGAGCCCATCGGTCAGCGCGTGCGAGAACGAGCCGACACCGGCAATCGCCGCCACGCCAAGAGCGAGGCAGCCGAGAAACACGCCGAAGCCGCGCACGCCGCCGCGCAATTCGCGCAAGGCGAACCGCAGGGCCAGCGCGAAACGGTGGCGCAGGCCCGGCACGCCCGGCCGGGAGCCGGCGGCGCGGGCGGAGGTGCTGGCGGCCAGCGTCATGCCGGCACTCCCGCAGCGGCCGGCGCGTCGACCTCGATATGGCCGGAGCGCAGCCGCACCGTGCGGTCGCAGCGCCGCGCCAGTGCCGCGTCATGGGTGACGATGACCAGCGTGGCCCCGCGCCGGGTCTGCGCCGCGAACAACAGATCCATGATCTGGATGCCGGTCGCTTCATCCAGATTGCCGGTCGGCTCGTCCGCCACGAGAATGCGCGGCTCCGGCGCCAGGGCGCGCGCCACGGCGACGCGCTGCTGCTCGCCGCCGGAAAGCTGCGAGGGATAATGGTCCAGCCGGTGGCCGAGCCCGACGGAGGTGAGTTCGGCAGCGGCGCGCTCGAAGGCGTCGGCACGGCCGGCGAGTTCCAGCGGCACCGCGACGTTCTCGATCGCCGTCATGGTGGGAATGAGGTGGAAGGCCTGAAAGACGATGCCGACATGGCGGCCGCGAAAGCGTGCCAGCGCATCCTCACTGAGCCGGGTGAGTTCCTCTCCGGCCACGTTCACCGTGCCGGCATTGGCCTGCTCCAGCCCCGCCAGCACCATGAGCAGGCTCGATTTGCCCGATCCCGACGGCCCGACGAGCCCCACCGCCTCGCCTTGATCTATGGTAAGCGTTACACCCCTAAGGATGTGAACACGCGCCGCGCCGGAGCCGAGGGACAGCTCGACCTTGTCGAGGCGTATGGCGGGCGGAACGGGCGGCGAGGTCTCGGAGTTGGCAGGCATGTCTTCCTTAGCGTTCTTCGGCGACTGGCGCGGCTTCCGGGCACCATATGGTGCAGTGCATCCCTCGCGAAAGGGCAAGCGGACGGGCTTTCTCGCCCTCCTCGCCCTCGCAACAGTGTGGATGATTGCGGGGGGCGGACCTGCACGGGCGGAGCCTTTGCGCCTCGTCGCCTTTGGTGACAGCCTCACGGCGGGCCTCGGCCTGCCGGCGGACCAGGCCTTTCCCGCCCGCCTGCAGGCCGCGCTCAAGGCCAAGGGACACGATGTTTTGATCGAGAATGCCGGCGTTTCCGGCGACACGACCAGCGCCGGCCTCGCCCGGCTCGACTGGTCGGTGCCGCAGGGGACGGACGGCGTGATTCTCGAACTGGGCGCCAATGACGCGCTGCGCGGCATCAACCCGGCGATCACCGAGAAGGCGCTGGATTCGATGCTCGGCCGGCTGAAAGGGCGGAACATTCCCGTGCTGCTCGCCGGCATGCTGGCGCCGCCCAATCTCGGCCCGGCCTATGGCGCGCAGTTCAACGCGATTTATGGCCACCTCGCGGAGAAATATCAGGTGCCGCTCTACCCGTTCTTCCTCGACGGGGTCGCCGGCCAGCCGGGGTTGAACCAGCCGGACGGGCTTCACCCCACCAGCGCCGGCGTCGACGTGATCGTGGAAAAAATGCTGCCCGCCGTCGAAGCCTTCGTCGAGAAGATCAAGGCCGCCAAGGCCGGTTGAGCTGCCCAAGTCTCGACAAGACTGGAAGGGTTCGATATCGCTCGCCTTGGGGACGTGGACGGCTGAACCGTGACAGCCGCACCGCGCATCGGGCGAACGGTAGTTGATGAAGTACAGAAGCGAAATCGATGGCTTGCGTGCCGTCGCCGTTCTTCCTGTTATCCTGTTTCATGCAGGTGTCGGCCTCTTCAGCGGCGGGTTTGTCGGCGTCGACATCTTCTTCGTCATCTCAGGCTACCTCATCACCTCCATCCTCGTCGCCGATATCGAGCGCGGGGAATTCTCCATCCTGCGCTTCTACGAGCGGCGGGCCCGGCGCATCTGCCCGGCGCTTTTTCTCGTCATGGCCGCATGCATTCCCTTTGCGTGGCTCTGGATGGGCCCGGACGAGATGCGCAATTTCGGCGAGAGCATCATCTCCGTCGTCTTCTTCGTGTCGAACGTGCTGTTCTGGCGCGAGGACGGCTATTTCTCGGCGCCCGCCGAGCTTAAGCCGCTGCTGCACACCTGGAGCCTCGCGGTCGAGGAACAGTACTATCTGTTCGCGCCGGTGTGCCTGTTCCTGCTCTGGCGCTATGGGCGCAGGACGGTTTTCTGGGCGACGCTGGGGACGGCGGCGGCAAGCCTCGCGCTCAGCGAATGGGGCTGGCGCTTCGCCCCGACCGCCAATTTCTACCTCACCCCGTTCCGGGTCTGGGAGCTGCTGGCCGGTTCGCTCTGCGGCCTCGCCATGTCGGGACGCACACCGCTCGGCGCGCGCGTGCTCAAGCCGAACGAAGGGCTCGCCGCCCTCGGCCTGGGGCTGATCGTCTTTGCCATCTTCGGCTTCGACGCCACCACGCCGTTTCCGGGGCTTTATGCGCTGGTCCCCGTTGGCGGGGCGGCGCTCATCATCCTTTTCGCCCGTGAGGGCACGTTTGTGGCGCGGCTGCTATCGGTGCGGGCGCTCGTCGGCATAGGGCTCATCAGCTACAGCGCCTATCTCTGGCATCAGCCGCTGCTCGCCTTCGCCCGCATCCGCAGCCTCGCGGCGCCGCCCGAGACGCTGATGCTGGCGCTGGCCGCCCTTTCGCTCGTGCTGGCCTATTTCAGCTGGCGCTTCGTCGAGCAGCCGTTCCGGCGCGGCAAGGCCTCGCTCCTGCCGAGCCGCAACGCGGTGTTCACCGCCAGCGTCGGCGTCGGCACGCTGTTTGTCGCGCTCGGCGCCTTTGCCAGCCTCAGCCATGGCATTCCCGGCCGTTTCGCCACCCCGGCACCGGGAAGCCGCGAGGCCCAGCTGCTGGACACGTTGAAAGGCAACCCGCTCGGACGCGACTGCTGGTCCGAGGGGACGAAGCCGGGCGCCCCGCGCAAGAAGATCATCTGCCCGATCTTCGAGCCGGCCAATCCGGCGCGGCGCATTCTCGTCATCGGCGACAGCCACGCCCACACGCTGCTGCCCGCCTTTGCCGAGATCGGCAAGACCGATGCCGTCTCGTGGATGGGGCTCGCCAGCTGTCCGCCCGTGCTCGGCGTCACCTTCCGCCGGAACTTCTTCGGCACCGGTGTGTGCGAGACCTTCGCCATACAGCAATATGAGGCGGTGAAGGCGGGCGGCTACGACATCGTGGTGTTCGTCGTCGCCTGGTCGTTCCATCTCGGGCAGATGGAGCCGGCCCCGCCTTATCTCGCCCCCATGCTCACGCCCGGCGACGACAAGCTGACCGAAGACCCGCAGTCCATCTTCCGGCACTACGTGCTGGCGACGGTCCGCGCCTATGCCGATCTCGGCGTCACGGTCGTGCTGATTCCCCAGATCCCCTTCCAGCCTGCTCTGCCGGACAAGCTGCTCAAGCAGGCGGTCTATCTCGGCCAGACTGGCGGAATCTCGCCGGAGCAGTTCGCCAAGGCGGTCGCCGAGACCTCGCCGACCGTCGAGGCGGATGCGACGCTTAACGGCTTCACCCGCTCGGTGCTCGAAAAGGCGGCGACGATACCCGGCGTGTGGCTGATCCCGCTCAGCGCGCCGTTCGAGAAGGACGGCCGCCATGTCTGGGGCGACGCCGGCGGCAGCTACTATTTCGACAATAACCACCTGTCGCTCTACGGGACGCATGTGATCGAAGGCGAGCTGACGGCGGACTTCCGGCGGATCGAGGCGACCCTGCCGCCGCGCTAAAGGCCGCGGCAAGAGGTGACGCGCCGGACATGAGGGGCCAGACTTGCCGCTCCGCGCCTCGGCTCCTATGTTGCCGGACCCCGCCTCTTTTCAATGAAACATCGCCATGCATTATCGCCCCGCCGAACTCTATTCGATCCCGCCAAAGCCCGAGACGCAGGGCTCGACCGAGAGGATCGTCGGCAGCTGGTTCAAGGCACGCGGCAACCGCGACAAGGTGATCCTCGCGACCAAGGTCTGCGGACTTTCCGAAATGACGTGGTTCCGCGACGATGGCTCGCCCGCGCGCCCTACCCGTGCGCAGATTTTCGAGGCGGTCGACAAGAGCCTGAAGCGGCTGCAGACCGACTATATCGACCTCTACCAGCTGCACTGGCCGGGCCGGCCGATCTCCGGTTTCGGCTCCAACCCCACCCGCTGGACATCAGTGGCGGGCGAGGAGACGCCGATCGCCGAGACGCTCGACGCCTTCCACGCCCTGGTGAAGGCCGGCAAGGTCCGCCATATCGGCCTTTCCAATGAGAGCGCCTGGGGCACGATGCGCTTCCTGGCCGAGGCCGAGCGCACCGGCGCGCCGCGCATCGCCTCGGTGCAGAACGCCTACAACCTGCTCAACCGCACCTATGAGACCGCATTGGCCGAGGTGAGCCTGCGCGAGGATGTCGGGCTGCTGGCCTATTCCCCGCTGGGGCAGGGCTATCTCACCGGCAAATACCAGAAGGGCGCCCGCCCGGCCGGTGCGCGCTCGACGCTGTTCGACCGAGGCCAGCGCTATGAGAAGCCGGGCACGGAAGAAGCGATCGAAGACTATCTCGCCATTGCCCGCGAGGCCGGGCTCGACCTCTCGCAGATGGCGATCGCCTTCTGCCTGTCGCGCGAATTCATGACCTCGGTGATTATCGGCGCCACCTCGATGGAGCAGCTCGCCACCGATATCGGCGCGCTCGATGTGGCGATCACGCCCGAGCTTGAGGCGAAGATCGACGCCGTGCATCAGATGCGCGGCAATCCGGCACCCTGAGGCGCAACTCCCCTCGCGGCCGGCGGGACCTCGTTCCCGCCGGTCCGTATGTGCCGCCCGTCAGGGCTTGCTCTTTGGCTCGACCGCGTGCCGCGTCATCAGCGGCACCTGCGCCATCGCGAAGACCAGCGTCAGCGGCAGATAGCCGAAGGTCTTGAAGGCCACCCAGCTGTCCGTCGAGACGCTGCGCCAGACGATCTCGTTGACCACCGCCATGACGATGAAGAACACGCCCCAGCGTATGGTGAGAAGGCGCCAGCCCTCCTCCGTCAGCTCGAACACGTCTCCGAGCACATAGGGCAGCAGCGGCTTCTTCAGCGCGAGGCCGCCGAGCAGGGCGATGCCGAACAGGGCGTTCACCAGCGTCGGCTTCATCTTGATGAAATGGTCGTCCTGCAGCACCAGGGTCAGCGTGCCGAACACCAGCACCACGCCGGCCGAGACCAGCGGCATGACGGCGATCTTGCGGGCGAGGATCCACATCACCACCAGCGCGGCGAAGGTCGCGACCATGAAGGCGCCGGTGGCGACATAGATCCCCGCCTTGGCATTGGCGATGAAGAAGACGGCGAGCGGGCCCATCTCCAGCGCGAACTTGGTGGCCGGGTGCATGCGGCGCAGGCTCGTCTTCTCCGGTAGGCTCATCGCGGATCAGTTCCTTGGGACTGGAGGGGTGTCAGGCGCCCTTGGCGAGCTGCTTCAGCCAGCGCTTGGCCTGCGCCCGCACATTCTTCGGCGCGGTACCGCCATAGGAGACGCGGCTCGCCACCGACTTGGTGACAGAGAGCACGCCGAACACCTCCTTGGTGATGCGCGGCTCGACGCCCTGCATGTCGGCCAGGGTGAGCTTGTGCAGCGGAATGTTCCGGGCGGAGGCCAGCGCGACGATGCGGCCGGTGACGTGGTGCGCCTCGCGGAACGGCAGGCCGAGCACGCGCACCAGCCAGTCGGCGAGGTCGGTAGCGGTGGAATAGCCCGAACCCGCCGCTTCCTTCATCTTCTTCTCGTCCGGCACCATGTCGCGGACCATGCCGGCGGTCGCCGCGATCATCAGCGAGAGAGTCGAAAGAGCGTCGAACGCGCCCTCCTTGTCCTCCTGCATGTCCTTGGCATAGGCGAGCGCCAGGCCCTTCATCACCATGAGCAGGCCCGAAAAGGCGCCGGCGATGCGGCCGATCTTGGCGCGCACCAGCTCGGCGGCGTCCGGGTTGCGCTTCTGCGGCATGATCGAGGAGCCGGTGGTGAAGCGGTCGGAGAGCTTGAGCAGGCCGGTGAGCGGCGAGGTCCAGATGACGATTTCTTCCGCGAAGCGCGAGAGGTGCATCGCCGCGATCGAGGCGGCCGCCAGCGTCTCCAGCACGAAATCGCGGTCGGACACCGAATCCAGCGAGTTCGCGGTCGGCCGGTCGAAGCCGAGCGCCTTGGCGGTGGCGAAGCGGTCGATCGGGAAGGAGGTGCCGGCCAGCGCCGCCGCGCCGAGCGGGCATTCGTTCAGCCGCGCGCGGGCATCCGCGAACCGGCTGCGGTCGCGCCCGAGCATCTCGACATAGGCCATGAGATGGTGGCCGAGCGTCACCGGCTGGGCGGTCTGCAAATGGGTGAAGCCCGGCATCACCGTGCCGGAATGGATGAGCGCCTTCTCCACCAGCGCCTGCTGCAGGTCGCGCAGCTGGATGTCGAGCGTGTCGATGGTGTCGCGGACATAGAGCCGGAAATCGGTCGCCACCTGGTCGTTGCGCGAGCGCGCCGTGTGCAGGCGGCCCGCCGCCGGGCCCAGCAGCGTGGCGAGGCGCGATTCCACATTCATGTGGATGTCCTCCAGCGCGCGCTGGAACACGAAGTCGCCGCGTTCGATCTCTGACAGGATCGTGTCTAGACCGGCGACGATCTTTTCGGCATCAGCCTTGTCGATGATCCCCTTGGCCGCCAGCATCGAGGCATGCGCCTTCGACCCCGCAATGTCCTGCGCATACAGGCGCTGGTCGAAACCGATGGAGGCGTTTATCTCCTCCATGATCGCGTCGGGGCCCGTCTCGAAGCGGCCACCCCACATCTTGTTGCTCATGTTAGACTTTTCTCCGCGAGGACGGTCATGACCGAACGACCTGAGGATGCGACGCCACCCGAGAGGCAGGGCAAGGCGCGTTCCAGCGGCCGGTTCGCCCTCATCGTGGCGGCCGCGCTGGTGCTCGGCGCCGCTGCCGGGCTGGCAGGCGTATACGGGATCGGAGGCGGCCCGCGCAACGTCGTTGCGCTTGCGCCCGCTCCCGCGGCACCCGAAAACGCCGATGGCGGTCCGGCCGCCTGCGCCGCCGCCAGCGAGACCGGACGCCGTATCGCGGACCTCGCCAAGGGCGAACTTGCCGCCTTCGCGCCCACGCTGAAGCCCACCCGCATTCCCGATCTCGCCTTCCTCGACCCCGAGGGCAAGCCGCTGCGCCTGTCGCAGGTCGGCGCCGGCGGGCTGAAGCTCGTCAACATCTGGGCAACCTGGTGCGTGCCGTGCCGAAAGGAAATGCCGGCGCTGGACGAGCTTCAGGCGACGCTCGGCCGAAAGGGGGCCGACGGAAAGCCCGGCTTCGAGGTGGTGGCCGTCAATATCGACCAGCGCAATCCCGACAAGCCGAAGACCTTCATGCAGGAAACCGGCATCACCAACCTCGCGCTCTACACCGACCCCAAGGCCCAGGCCTTCCAGGACCTGCGGGCGGTCGGGCGCGGCTTCGGCCTGCCCACCACCATGCTGATCGACGCGCAGGGCTGCGAGATCGGCCACATCGCCGGCCCCGCCGAATGGGCCAGCCCCGATGCCGTCGCGCTGATCCGGGCAGCGCTGGGCGCGCCAGGCGGGCCCTAGAGGGTCGGACGCGGGACCATGCTGACCCGCCGCGACCTCCTCGCCCTCCTGGGCACGCTTGCCGCTGGCGGCGCGTCGGCGGCCGAAGGCGTCCCACTGTCGCAGGCACCGCACGCCGTGCTCCCGCTCTGGCCGGGAACGCCACCGGGCGGCGGTGGCCCGCAGGGCGCGACCGTCAGCAATCCACGCGATGCGCGTCACAACATCTCCCGCCCCCGCCTGACGCTGCTCCACCCGGAACGACCGGCCGATACGCTGGTCCTCATCGCCTCGGGCGGCGGCTACAGGCGCCTGGAGGACGGCAACGAGGCCTTGCCGGCGGGCCGCTGGCTGGCCGCGCGGGGCATCAGCGCCGCAGTGCTAGACTATCGGCTGCCGGGTGAAGGCTGGGGCGCCGGTCCGGCCGCTCCGCTACAGGATGCGCGGCGCGCCATCCGGCTCGTCCGCGCCGGCGCGACCGGGATCACGCCACACCATGTCGGCCTGCTCGGCTTTTCCGCCGGTGCACATCTCATGGCGCTCACCGCCGGACGGGCGCCCATGGGTGACTACCCGCCCGTCGATGCGGTGGACGCCACGTCCGACGGCGCGGATTTCGCCGCCTTCATCTATCCCGTGCTCAGTCTCGCCCCGGACCTCGCACCCTCTTCGGCCCAGCGCATATTCGTGGGCCGCCATCCATCGCCCGAAGACGCGGCGCGCTGGTCGGCGGAAGCCTATGTGACGTCCTCCTTTCCGCCCACCTTCCTGGTGCAGGCGCAGGACGACCCGGTCATCGATCCACGTCAGGCCGCACGGATGGCTCAGGCCTGCCAGAGTGCCGGCGTACCTGTGGAACTGCACACCCTCCCCGCCGGCGGGCATGGCTTCGGCATGGGCAGGGCGGGCACGCCCAGCGCCGACTGGCCGCGCTGGTATGGCGACTGGCTGACCCACCCCGCCGTGCCGCGCGGCTGAACCGCGGCGAAACCGGGTAGGCGAGCGCCCGTCGAGGTCGTATGACGCAGCCCGACCCGGTTCGTCCGCCGCCGAACGTGGCGGGTCGCCGCGTTCGCTCAGGAGCCCTGCATGTCCGCCTCCGAACCCCTCCGCAGCGCCAGCCGCGCAGCGACGGCTCCCGTCGCCCCCCTGCCAATGGGGGCCTCGGACTGGGGCGCGCTGGCCCTGCTTTCGCTGATCTGGGGTGGCTCGTTCTTCTTCGGCAAGGTCGCGGTGCAGGAGATTCCCCCGCTCACCATGGTGCTCGGCCGCGTGTCGATCGGCGCCTGCGCGCTGTTCGTCATCGCCCGCGTGAGCGGCGTCAGCCTCCGGCTCGACCGCAAGCTGGCAGGCGAATTCCTGTTCATGGCGATCATCGCCAATATCATTCCGTTCGGGCTGATCGCCTGGTCGCAGCAGCACATCCCCTCGGGGCTGTCCTCGATCCTCAATGCCGCGACGCCGCTGTTCACCGTGCTGGTGGCGCAGGCCTTCACCCGCGACGAGAAGTTCACCGCCGGCAAGCTCACCGGCGTGCTGCTCGGCTTTGCCGGCGTGGCGCTGATGATGGGCCCGGCCCTGCTCGGCCAGCTCGGCGGCCACCAGCTGCCGGCGCAGCTCGCCGCCATTGGCGCGACCGTGTCCTACGGTTTCGCCGCCGTCTATGGCCGGCGCTTCCGGCGGCTGCCCTCGCTCGCCGTCGCGCTGCTGCAGCTCGCCGCCTCCAGCGTGCTGCTGGCGCCGGTCGCGCTCGCCATTGATCGTCCGTGGGAACTGCCGGGGCTCTCGCCGCATGTGATCGGCGCGCTGCTCGGCCTCGGCGTGCTCTCCACCGGCATCGCCTACATCCTGTATTTCCGCATCCTGTCGCGCAATGGCGCCACCAACATCTCGCTCGTCACCTTCCTGGTGCCGGTCAGTGCGATCCTGCTTGGCGCGCTGTTCCTCGACGAAGCGCTGGAGCCACGCGAACTCCTCGGCTTTCTGGTCATCGCGCTGGGGCTTTCTGGTCATCGCGCTGGGTCTGGCTGCCATTGACGGGCGGCCGGCCCGGTGGATCGGGCGGATGGCGCGCTAGAAACGACAATGGCCGGGACAAGCCCGGCCATTCACCTCGGCAGGCCCTGACGCCTCAGCGCGTCGGCACCGGCTTCTCGCCGCGATAATCGTAGAAGCCCCGCTGGGTCTTGCGGCCGAGCCAGCCGGCCTCGACATATTTCACCAGAAGCGGGCATGGCCGGTACTTGCTGTCAGCCAGCCCCTCATGCAGCACCTGCATGATGGAGAGGCACGTATCCAGCCCGATGAAATCGGCGAGCTGCAGCGGGCCCATCGGGTGGTTGGCGCCGAGCCGCATCGCGGTGTCGATGGCGTCTACCGAGCCG
>QFQD01000102.1 GCA_003241485.1 Ancylobacter novellus | reverse complement strand
CGACCCCAACCTTGGCAAGGTTGTGCTCTACCCCTGAGCTACGCCCGCTCGCTCCATGTTCCGGACCGGCGCTTTTGGCTGCCGCCCCGAACGGGCCGTCTCTATGCCCCATGATTCCGGAGAATGCAACGGCCTATCGCAGGAATTCTTGCACCCCGTCGATCGCTCGCCGCAAACGCCCGGATTACCTTCATTTGCGGGCTGTGGAGAAATCCTAGCGGCTGCAGCCCGGCCGGTTCCGTGACCTTTTCGGGGCGCATCTCTTTCGGGCACGTCAGCCTCCCCCCGCCCTCGCAGGTCGAGAGCGGGGGAGGTCGATGTCGGATCAGGCGAGATCGAAACGATCCGCGTTCATGACCTTGGTCCAGGCGGCGGCGAAGTCGTTGACGAACTTCTCCTGCGCGTCGTCCTGGGCATAGACCTCGGCATAGGCCCGCAAGATCGCGTTGGAGCCGAACACGAGATCGACGCGCGTCGCGGTCCACTTCGGCGCGTTGGTCTTGCGGTCGCGCAGCTCATAGAGACCGTCGGCGACGGCCGTCCACTTGTTGCCCATATCCGTCAGGTTGACGAAGAAGTCGTTCGTCAGCGCGCCTTCGCGGGCGGTGAAGACGCCATGCTTGCTACCGCCATGGTTGGTGCCGAGCACGCGCAGGCCGCCGATCAGCACGGTCATCTCCGGGGCGGTGAGACCCATGAGCTGGGTGCGGTCGAGCAGCAGCTCCTCGGCGCTGACCACATAGTCCTGCTTCAGCCAGTTGCGGTAGCCGTCATGGATAGGCTCCAGCACGCTGAAGGAATCCGCGTCGGTCTGCGCGTCGGTGGCATCGCCCCGCCCCGGGGAGAAGGGCACGGAGACGTCGTGACCGGCCGCCTTCGCCGCCAGTTCCACGCCGACATTGCCGGCGAGCACGATGACGTCGGCGACGCTCGCGCCGGCCTGCGCCGCGATCGGCTCCAGCACGGCGAGCACCTTGGCCAGACGAGCGGGCTCGTTGCCCTCCCAGTCCTTCTGAGGCGCGAGGCGGATGCGCGCGCCATTGGCGCCGCCGCGCATATCGGAGCCGCGATAGGTGCGGGCGCTGTCCCAGGCGGTGCTGACCATCTCGCCAATGGTCAGGCCGCTGTTCATGATCTTCGCCTTCACCGCGGCGACGTCATAGTCGGTGGAGCCGACAGGCACCGGATCCTGCCAGATCAGGTCTTCACGCGGGACATCCGGGCCGATGTAGCGGACCTTCGGGCCCATGTCGCGATGGGTCAGCTTGAACCAGGCGCGGGCGAAAGCGTCCTTGAAATAGGCCGGATCGGCCATGAATTTCTGGCAGATCGCGTTGTAGATGGGATCGACCTTCATCGCCATGTCGGCGTCGGTCATCATCGGGCTGTGGCGGATCGAGGGGTCGCTGGCGTCGACCGGCTTGTCCTCTTCGCGGATGTTGATCGGCTCCCACTGGAAGGCGCCGGCGGGGCTCTTGCGCAGCTCCCACTCGTGGCCGAACAGCATCTCGAAGAAGCCCATGTCGAACTGGGTCGGATGGGTCGTCCAGGCGCCTTCAAGGCCGGAGGTCACCGCGCGGCTGGCCAGCCCGTTCTGGTTCGGGTTCGACCAGCCGAGGCCCTGCTCCTCAAGGCCGGCGGATTCCGGGTTCGGGCCCAGCACCTTGGCATCGCCATTGCCATGGGTCTTGCCGACGGTGTGGCCACCGGCGGTCAGCGCCACGGTTTCCTCGTCGTTCATCGCCATGCGGGCGAAGGTCTCGCGCACCTGGGCCGCCGTCTTCAGCGGGTCGGGCACGCCGTTGACGCCCTCGGGATTGACGTAGATGAGGCCCATCTGCACGGCCGCCAGCGGGTTCTCCATCGTGGAAGGCTGGCTGACGTCGGTGTAGCGGTTGTCGCTGGGCGCCAGCCACTCCTTCTCGGAGCCCCAATAGGTGTCCTTAGCCGGATGCCAGACATCGGCGCGGCCGAAGCCGAAGCCGAAGGTCTTCAGGCCCATCGTCTCATAGGCGATGGTGCCGGCGAGCACGATGAGATCGGCCCAGCTCACCTTGTTGCCGTACTTCTTCTTGATCGGCCACAGCAGCCGGCGTGCCTTGTCGAGGCTGACATTGTCCGGCCAGGAATTGAGCGGGGCGAAGCGCTGGTCGCCCGTGCCGCCGCCGCCGCGCCCGTCGGCCAGCCGGTAGGAACCCGCCGCGTGCCAGGACAGGCGAATCATAAGCCCGCCATAATGGCCCCAATCGGCCGGCCACCAGTCCTGGCTGTCGGTCATCAGGGCGCGCATATCGGCCTTGAGCGCCTCGAAATCGAGCGTCTTCACCTGCTCGCGGTAATCGAAGTCCTTGCCAAGCGGGTTGGTCTTGGTGTCGTGCTGGCTCAGAATGTCGAGATTGAGCGCCTTCGGCCACCAGTCCACATTGGACTTGCCGGCTTCCGTCAGGGCCCCGTGCATCACCGGGCATTTGCCGGCCGGCCTGTTCGTGATGTCGTCCATTGTCTTCTCCGATCGACTTCTGGTCCGCGGCAGCGGACGAACCAAGGCTCTTGGGGCGGAAGCGGCCCCTCCGCCTTTCCGCTCTTACTTTGGAAAAGGTCTTATCGTACGGACGTAATAATGAAAATTTGCATTTTCTAATCAGACCGATATGTACAGCTTATGACAGACATCTCCATGAGGCATCTGCGCTATTTCGAGGCGCTGGCTCAGCATGGCCATTTCGGCCGGGCGGCCGAAGCCTGCGCGATCTCCCAGCCCGCGCTCTCCCTCCAGATCAAGGAGCTGGAGGAGATCCTCGGCGCGCCGCTGGTCGAGCGGGGAACGCGGCAGATCCGGCTCACCGAACTCGGGGCGGAATTCGCCACGCGCGCCCGGCTCATACTGCGGGCGGTGGACGAACTGGACGATCTCGCCCGTGCCTCGCAGACCCCGCTCGCCGGGCGGCTGCGCATCGGCGTGATCCCCACCGTCGCGCCCTATCTGCTGCCCGCCGTCATGCAGCGCCTCGCCGCGGGCTTTCCCGGTCTCGACCTGCGCCCGCGCGAGGCGGTGACGCAGAGGCTGGTGGACGATCTCATGGAAGGCCGGCTCGATGCGGCGATCGTCGCCCTGCCCGTCTCCGAACCCTCGCTCACCGAATATGCCCTGTTCGCCGAGGAGTTCATCCTGGTGCGCCCGGCCCATGAGGCGGGTCTGCCGGTTCCCAATCCGGAAACGCTGCGCGAGATGCGGCTGCTGCTGCTGGAGGAAGGGCACTGCTTCCGTGAGCAGGCGCTGTCCTTTTGCCGCATGTCGTCCAGCCTCCCGCGCGACCTGATGGAGGGCAGTTCGCTGACCACGCTGGTGCAGATGGTCGGCGCGGGGATCGGCGTCACGCTGATTCCGCAGATGGCTGTTCCGGTGGAGACGCGCTCGGCCGCCGTCTGCGTGGCGCGGCTGGGCGAACCGCGGCCCATGCGCACCATCGGCATGGTCTGGCGCAAGACCAATCCGCTCTCCGGCCCGCTTGAGCTGATCGCCGGCCTCGTGCGCGAGATCGGGCAGGCGGAGACGCAGGCAGCGTGACGCCGCGGCGGCACGCGCCACCGCTTGCGTAATTGATCATCAACGCTTCGAATCACGTCAAGCAGCAGGTGGCGCGGGGCGTAGGCTTCCCCAGCGATGCCGTGCGCGGCATGATCGCCAACCGAGGGAACAGCAATGATTTCACGCATTTTCGTGGCCTGCGTTACCTTATCCGCAACGCTCATGTCGTCCTCCGCCTTCGCCGCCGATCCCGCCTCCTGTGCGAAGCCGCGCTTTTCCGATGTCGGCTGGACCGACATCACCGCGACGACCGAGATCGCCAAGCAGCTGCTAGACGGCCTTGGCTACAAGCCCGAGGTCTCCGTCCTGTCGGTCGCCATCACCTTCAAGGCGCTGGAGAATGGCGACCGCGACATCTTCCTCGGCAACTGGATGCCGCTGCAGGAGCCGACCCAGGCCCCGCTGGTCAAGGCCGGCAAGGTCGAGATCGTCGCGACCAATCTGAAGGACGCGCGCATCGGCTTCGCCACCTCCAAAGACGCCTATGATGCCGGCCTCAAGACCTATGCCGACATCGCCAAATTCAGGGATAAGTTAGGGGGCAAGATCTACGGCATCGAGGCCGGCAGCGGTGCCAACAACACCATCGCCAAGATGATCGCCGACAATACCTTCGGGCTGAAGGGCTTCGATCTCGTGGAATCGAGCGAGCAGGGCATGCTGGCCCAGGCAACGCAGAAGATCCGCCAGAAGGAGCCGGTGGTGTTCTTCGGCTGGCAGCCGCACCCGATGAACGTCAACCTACCTATGGTCTATCTGAAGGACGGCAACGACGTGTTCGGCCCCAACGACGGCGGCGCGACGGTCGTCACCCTGTCGCGGCCCGGCTATGTGAAGGACTGCCCGAATGTCGGGCGCCTTCTGTCCAACCTCGTCTTCGAGGTGAAGGCCGAGAACCAGCTGATGAGCGACATCCTCGACAAGGGCATGACGGCCGACGCCGCCGTGCGTGCCTGGCTGAAGGCGAACCCGGCCGCGGTCGATGCCTGGCTCGCCGGCGTGACCACGCTGGACGGCAAGCCCGGCGCGGCGGCGGTCAAGAGCGGGCTCGGCCTTTAGGCAAACCCGCTTACAGCCGGGCCTTGCGGGCGGCCGAGGGCGGCTGCCCGAACTGCCGGCGAAACGCCCGTGACAGCGAGGCGATCGCCGAGAAGCCGGTGCGCTCGGCGATGTCGGCGAGCGACAGATTGGTGTCGAGCACCAAGCGTCGCGCTGCGTTCAGCCGCAGCGTGACGTAATACGCGCCCGGCGTGACCTCGACGATGCGCAGGAACAGCGTTTCCAGCCCGCGCGTCGACACGCCGACGCGGCGCGCAATGGCGGCGATGGTCAGCGGCCGGTCGATATGGGTTTCCATGACGCGGATGGCTTCCGCCACGCGCGGCTCGTGCTGGCGGATGCGCCCGAGCGAGACGATCGGCTGGACGTCCGAACCCGTCCGCACCTCTTCATAGATGTACAGGCTGGCGACATCGAGCGCCGCCGAATAGCCGTTGCGCGCGCGGATCAGCGACAGCATGCAGTCCAGCGCCGGCGTCGCCCCGCCCGTGGTGAACACCGGCTCGTCGACGACGAAGCGATCGGGCTGCACGTCGACATCGGGAAAACGCGCGGCGAAATCCTCCAGATCCTCCCAATGCGTCGTGGCGCGGTGGCCGTCGAGCAGTCCGGCGAATCCCATCAGCCAGGAGCCGGATTCGATCCCGCCCACCACGGCCGAGCGCTTGGCCCCGGCCCGCAACGCCCTCAGGTTGCGCGGCGTGGCGTGGGTCGCTGCGTCGAAGGCGGCGAGCACGATCAGCGCGTCCTGCTGCTCCGCCGGGGCGAAGGCGCCCTCCACCGGGATCGGCAGGCCGCAGCTGGCGACCGGCATCGCCCCATCCATCGACACCAGCTTCCAGCGATAGGCCGGGCGCCCCAGCACGCGGTTGGCGCCGCGCATGGGATCAAGTGTCGCCGCCAGCGAGAGCAGCGACAGCCCGGAGAACAGCAGCAGCGTGACGTCCAGCGGCTCGTCGGAATGGGTAAAGATCATGGCTTCGCAGAATGGAAAGTTCGCTACGCAAAGAGTTGCGTCACGACCGCGCTTTCCCGTCAAGCTTCTCGCATCATTCTGGAGGTCGAAATGCCCTTGTCGATGAATCGCGATGTCTTCATCACCTGTGCCGTCACCGGCGCGGGCGACACGGTGGGGCGCTCATCCCATGTACCGGTGACGCCGAAGCAGATCGCGGAGAGCGCGATCGACGCGGCCAGGGCCGGCGCCGCCGTGGTGCATTGCCATGTGCGCGATCCCGACACCGGCGCGGCTTCCCGCCGTCGCGACCTGTTCCGCGAAGTGACCGACCGCATCCGCGCCTCCGAGGTCGACGTCGTGTTGAACCTCACCGCGGGCATGGGCGGCGACCTCGTCTTCGGCAATGTGGAAGCGCCCTTCCCGCTCAATGAAGCCGCGACCGACATGGCGGGTGCCACCGAGCGCGTCGCCCATGTCGCGGAATGCCTGCCGGAAATCTGCACGCTCGATTGCGGCACGATGAATTTCAGCCTCGGCGACTACGTCATGACCAACACGCCCTCCATGCTGCGCGAGATGGCCCGGCAGATGACGGCGCTGGGCGTACGGCCAGAAATCGAGGCCTTCGATACTGGCCACCTCTGGTTCGCCAAGCAGCTGGTCGAGGAAGGGCTGATCGAGGACCCGGTCCTGATCCAGCTCTGCATGGGCATTCCCTGGGGCGCGCCGGACGACCTCAACACTTATATGGCCATGGTCAACAACGTGCCGGCGGGTTGGACCTTCTCCGCCTTCTCCATCGGCCGCAACGCCATGGCCTATCCTGCCGCCGCCGTGCTGGCCGGCGGCAATGTGCGGGTGGGGCTGGAAGACAATCTCTATGTCGGCAAAGGCCAGCTCGCCGCCAACGCCCAGCTCGTCGAGAAGGCCGCGACCGTGGTGACGAATATGGGCGCGCGCGTCATCGGCCCGGCCGAGGTGCGCGAGAAGCTCAAGCTGGTGAAGCGCTGAGGAGGCCGACATGAGCAAGCTCTCCCCGATCTCCCGCGCCGCCTGCGTCGGCGGCGGTGTCATAGGCGGCGGCTGGATTGCCCGCTTCCTCCTCGCCGGCATCGACGTGAAGGTCTTCGACCCGCACCCCGAAGCCCAGCGCATCGTGGGCGAGGTGCTCGCCAATGCCGAGCGCGCCTATGGCCTGCTCACCAATGCGCCGCTCCCCCCGCGCGGGCAGCTCAGCTTCTGCGCCAGCGTCGCGGAAGCGGTGGCGGATGCGCAATGGGTGCAGGAGAGCGTGCCGGAGCGGCTCGACCTCAAGCACCGCGTGCTGGCCGAGATAGACGCCGCCGCCCCCGTGACCGCGCTCATCGGCTCCTCGACCTCCGGCCTCAAGCCGTCCGATCTTCAGCAGGCGATGACGCATCCCGAGCGCCTGTTCGTCGCCCATCCCTACAACCCGGTTTACTTGCTGCCGCTTGTCGAGATCGTCGGCGGCAGTGCCACCGCGCCGACCACCATCGCGCAGGCCAAGGCGGTGCTGGAGGCCATCGGCATGAAGGGTGTCGTCATCGCCCGCGAGATCGAGGCCTTTGTCGGCGACCGGCTGCTTGAGGCGCTGTGGCGCGAGGCGCTGTGGCTGATCAAGGACGACATATGCGACGTCGAGACGCTCGACGACGTGATCCGCTATTCCTTCGGCCTGCGCTGGGCGCAGATGGGTCTGTTCCAGACCTATCGCATCGCCGGCGGCGAGGCCGGCATGCGCCATTTCCTCGCCCAGTTCGGCCCGTGCCTCAAATGGCCGTGGACCAAACTTACCGATGTCGTCAACCTCGACGACGCGCTGGTGGAGAAGATCGGCGCCCAGTCGGACGCGCAGGCGGCGGGGCTCTCGATCCGCGAACTGGAGCGCATCCGCGACGAAAACCTCGTCGGCATCGTCCAGTCACTGAAGGCCGGTCGCGGCGGGCAGGGCTGGGGCGCGGGCCGGCTGCTGGCCGATTTCGAGCGGCGGCTGCTGGCGCAGGCGAATACCGCCGACGTCGTCGACATGGCGGCCCCGCTGGCGCTGGTGGAGGCCCGCGTGTCGCCGGCATGGATCGACTATAACGGCCATATGACCGAGCATCGCTATTTGCAGGTCTTCGGTGACAGCACCGACGCGCTGCTGCGGCTCATCGGCGTCGACCTCGCTTATGTCGAAGCCGGCCACAGCTACTACACGGTCGAGACGCATATCCGGCACCTCGACGAGGCGCGACTTGGCGAAACGCTGAAGGTGACGTGCCAGATCCTGTCGGTCGACGACAAGCGCATCCATCTGTTCCACCGGCTGTTCGCTGGCGAGGGGCGCGAGATCGCCACCGCGGAACAGATGCTGCTGCATGTCGACAGCAAGGCGGGCCGCGCGAGCCCGGCGCCGGATCAGGTCCTGTCGCGGCTCCGGCCGATCACCGACGCGCATGCCCACCTCGACAGTCCGACGGGTGCCGGCCGCGCCGTCGGCCAGAAGCGCGTGCCGGCCACCGCGGCCTAAAGCGGAGTGGGCGCGGGGCGCGAAGGGCGTTATTGAGGGGCCTGAACGATCCATCGAGCAGGAATCCCCTCGTGACCCCTTCGCCAAGCGTGCCGCGCCAGCCCGGCTTCGGCAGCGACAATGTCGCCGGCGTTTCCCCGGCCATTCTCGACGCCATTACTGCGGCCAATGACGGCCCCACCCCGTCCTATGGCGCCGACGACATTTCCCGGCGTGTCGAACAGCGGCTCTCGACCCTCTTCGAGCGCGACGTCGCGGTGCTGCTGGTTTCCACCGGCACGGCGGCCAATGCGCTCGCGCTCAGCGCGCTCACGCCGCCCTGGGGCGCGGTGCTGTGCCATGCCGACAGCCACATCGAGAACGATGAATGCGGCGCGCCGGAATTCTTCAGCGGCGG
>QFQD01000134.1 GCA_003241485.1 Ancylobacter novellus | reverse complement strand
CTACCCTCAAGGCGATAGCCGGGTGACCGGAGCCGACGCGCGCCGTGGCAACAACATGCGCGACGATCCACAGTGAGTTCTCACACAGCCTCATCCCGTAGGTTGCCGCGGGCAACTGCTTCGCAAGGGAACACCATGACCGCCTATGCCTCGCTGTCCGGCCATTTCGGCCGCCTCGCCGCCATGTCGAACGCCATCGGCATTCTGCAATGGGACAGCGACGCGATGATGCCGAGCGGGGCGGCCGCAAGCCGGGCCGAGAGCATGGCGCTGCTGCGGGTGCTCGCGCATGAGATGGCGGTCGATCCGCGCATCGGCGACTGGCTGGCCGAGGCCGATCACCAGACGGGGCTCACCGACTGGGAGCGGGCCAATCTGCGCGAGATCCGCCGCGTCTGGACGGTGGAGACCGCGCTGCCGGCCGATCTCGTAGGGGCGATGAGCCGGGCGATCTCGGCCAGCGAAATGGCGTGGCGGCAGGCCCGCGCCGATTCGGATTTCAAGGCGCTGCTGCCGCACCTCACGGAAGTCCTGAAGCTGCAGCGCGAGGCCGGTGCGGCCAAGGGCGAGAAGCTCGGCCTTTCCGTCTACGACGCGCTGCTCAACGATTACGAGCCGGGCGCGCGCTCGGCCACCATCGACGCGCTGTTCGACGACCTCGCCGCCTTCCTGCCCGGCTTCATCGAGCAGGCATTGGACGCGCAGGCCCGCCGTCCCGCTTTGGCGCCGCTCGACGGGCCGTTCGCGGTCGAGACGCAGCGCCAATTGGGCGTGAAGGTCATGGGCGCGCTCGGCTATGATTTCGCGCGCGGCCGGCTCGATATCTCCGCGCATCCCTTCTGTGGCGGCGCCGACAATGATGTGCGCATCACCACGCGCTATGACGAGGCCGATTTCAGCAAGGCGCTGATGGGCGTGATCCATGAAACCGGCCATGCGCTCTACGAGCAGGGGCGGCCTGCCGCCTATATGGGCCAGCCGGTGGGGCAGGCGCGGGGCATGAGCGTGCATGAGAGCCAGTCGCTCATCATGGAGATGCAGGCCTGCCGCAGCCCCGAATTCCTCACCTATGCCGCGCCGCTGATGCGCGCCGCCTTCGAGGCCTCCGGGCCCGGCTGGGAGGCCGACGCGCTGTGGCGGCGCTACACGGAAGTGAAGCGCGGTTTCATCCGCGTCGATGCGGATGAGGTCACCTATCCCGCCCATGTCATCCTGCGCTACCGACTGGAAAAGGCGCTGATCGCCGACGAGATGGCGCTCGCCGACCTGCCGGCGGCATGGAACGCCGGCATGCAGGAATTGCTCGGCATCACCCCGCCGAACGACCG
>QFQD01000030.1 GCA_003241485.1 Ancylobacter novellus | reverse complement strand
ATCTTGATGTTCGACAATTCCACGCCCGACCCGTCCGCGCGCACCCGGATCTTAACGTTGTAATCAACAACCCGCTTAACGGGCACGAGAATCTTCATCACCAACCTCCCGCCCGGCGGACGGGTGAGGTCCGTTGCGGGCAGCCGCATCTGGGGAAGGCGATGCCGCCGGGAGAGGACCGGACGAACGCGAACGACGCTCGCCGGACGGGTTCGGGTGGCATCGGCCCGCGAAAAAGCGGGGCGAACCTATGGGCCGCCCGGAACAGTGTCAACGCCGCAGCGCCCCTCCCGGCCTCACACTGGCGGGTTTCCCTCGGGCGTGCCGTCGCGGGTCATCACCCAGAGCGGAACACCCCTGCGCCGCATGAAAATCACCAGCACCGCGCCCGTGAGCAGGCCGCCAATATGCGCCCACCAGGCGGTATCCTGATCACCGGTGGTGGCGAGGCTCCAGAGCTGGAAGGCGATCCACGCGCCCAGCGGCCAGATGGCGGGAATGCGGACCGGCACGCGCATGAACATCAGCACCCAGAGTCGTACATTCGGGTGCAGCATGAGATAGGCGCCGACGAGGCCCGATATGCCCGCCGAGGCGCCGACAAGCGGCGCGGCGGAATCCGGCACGGCGAGCGAATGGGCGAGGCCGCCGACCACGCCGCAGATGAGATAGAAGGCGAGGAAGCGGACATGGCCGAGCGCGTCCTCGACATTGTCGCCGAACACCCAGAGGAAGGCCATGTTGCCGGCCAGATGCAGCCAGCCGCCATGCAGGAACATGTAGGAGACGAGGGTCAGTTCGGCCGGCAGACGGACATATTCGTCCGGCAACACGGCCGCATGCGTCACCACCGCCGGAATGGCGCCATAGCCGAAGGCGGAGGCGACATCGATCTCTGCGCGGTAGCCGTGCTGCAGCAGCACGAACACCGCGATGTTCACCGCGATCAGGCCCCAGGTGACATAGGCGTGGGTAATGCCTTCGAGCGGATTGTCGTCGTTCAGGGGCAGCAGCATGGCCCGCGCCTCACGCGCCCCGGCCGGCGGCCGGCACCCAGAGCACGTCGCCGGCCTGCGGGCCGTCCGCCCGGGCATTCGCCGCGCGGCTCATGACGAAGAGCAGGTCGGACAGGCGGTTGAGATATTTCACCGCCGCCTCCGAGACGATCTCGCCCGGCGTCTGCGCCAGTTCCACCACCAGCCGTTCGGCCCGCCGGCACACAGTGCGCGCGACATGAAGATGCGCCGCCGCCGGAGTTCCCGCCGGCAGCACGAAGGAGCGCAGCGGCTTGAGGGGCGCGTTCAGAGCGTCGATGTCGCGCTCCAGCCGGTCGACCTGGGAGGCAACGATGCGCAGCGGCTCGTAGCCCAGCGGCTCGCCGGTCTCGGGCGTCGCAAGGTCGGCGCCGAGGTCGAACAGGTCGTTCTGCACCCGCGCCAGCGCCGCATCGATGTCGGCGAGGTCGTCCCGCCCGGACGTGTGCAACCGCGCCACGCCGATGGCCGCGTTGGTCTCATCGACCGTGCCATAGGCGCTCACGCGCAGATCATATTTCGCCCGGCGCTCGCCCGATCCGAGGGCGGTGGTGCCGTCATCGCCGGTGCGCGTGTAGATGCGGTTGAGAACGACCATGACGGTTGCGCAGCCTCGCCGTTTCAGCCGTTGTGCATCAGGATGATGGTGAGCAGCACGAAGCACAACGCCACCGCCTGCAGCAGCACGCGCCACTGCATGAGCTTCTGCGAGCGTAGCGGCGAGCCGCCTTTCGCGAGATTGGCAAGGCCGAGCACCAGCACCAGCGCCACCGCACCAAGGGCGATCGGCAGCACGATGAATTTGGCGATGGTGACGAGATCCATCGGTTTCTCCGGCGGCCCCCTATGGGGCCGGCTTCAGTTCAGGACGACAATGGCAGCATTCAGGGTGGTCGCATAGGACACCCACGCCAGATAGGGGACCAGCAGCCACGCCGCTATGCGGTCGATGCGCGCGCAGGCGAAAATTGTCGCGGCAATGGCGAGCCACAGCACCACCACGATGACCAGCGCCGCGCCGGGCGCCTCCATGCCGAAGAACACCGGCGACCACAGCGCGTTGAGCGCCAGCTGAGCGAACCACAGGAGAACCGCACGCCGCCGCTCGGGAGACGGCGCGTGCAGCTGCCAGAGCCGCCACAGCGCCACCGCCATCAGCACATAAAGTGTGGTCCAGGCGATGGGGAACACCGCGTCGGGCGGCGTCCAGCCGGGCTTGGCGAGGCCAGCATACCAAGTCGGAATCTTCGGCGCCGTCGCCAGCGAGCCCACCGCACCGACGGCGAGGCACAACCCGACGGCGATCACCAAACGGAAGAAGGAAAGCGTCTTCATCGGCTCCTCCAGGGGAAAAGGCGTCGCGCCAGGCGTCTGATTCCGTCTTTATACGACGAGATGCCGGAGCGGATGCATTTCTGCCTTGAGCGAGCACGTCTTCGGGCGGCGGCACAAATCAAAGCCCCGCGGCCGGCAGGCGGCGCGCGGGGCGGGTTTCAGAGACGGAAGATCGTCGCCTGCCAAAGCGCGGCAGGCCGCACCTCAGGCCGCGAGATGCTTCTCGATCTCGTAGACCGGCAGCTTGACCATGTCGCGGTCGACCTCGGCGGCAATGGCGTCGGCCAGAGCGCGCCCATAGAGCGGGCGCAGCATGCCGAGCGCGCGCGGCGCGGCGACGATGACGAGCGAGCTTGCCTCGCCGGCCGCCACCGCCTGCTCGAGCCGTGCGGCGAGCTTGCGCAGGAAGTCGCGCTCGGCCTCGTCGTGCCAGTCCGTTACCTCGACAGCGGATCGCGCCGTGCCGGCGGACTGGTGCACGCGGCCGGGCGCATCGGTGCCCTGCGCGCTGGCCGGCGGATTGTCCTGCTCATGCACCTCATGGGTGCGCAGGTTCGGAAATGCCGCGTCTCCCTGATTGACCAGAATGAGTGCCTTGCGGCCGTCGCACACGACGACCCACGCACCGGCCTCGATCTTCATCTTGTTATAATTGGTGCTCATGCACGCCTCCTCTTCACGGATGTGCCATTCGGCGCACGGGGCGAGCCCGTGCGCCTTGACCAAGGTCAAGCGTGCGGAGGGCGGCCGGTTCCACGAGAAGCGACGCCGGATGCGCGCTACAGGCGCCCTTCGCGGGCGCGCCTTATGGCGGCGTTGAGTTCGCCGCCGTAAACGAAGATCGAAGCGGTGGTGTAGAGGAAGACCAGCGCGATCATCACCGAGGCGAGGCCCGCATAGGTGGTCACGTAATTGTTGGCGAATTCCGCGAGATAGCGGCCGAAGGCGGCACCCGCGGCGAGCCACAGTGCCAGCGTCACCAAGATGCCCGGCGCCACATCCGACATGGTCCGCCGCCCCGCCGGCAGCCACATATGCGCCACCACCAGCGCCACGATGAGGATGACCGAGGTGGCGCCATAGCGCAGCAGCGTGATGACCCAGCCGAACGGGGAAAGCGCCGGCACCCAGCGCACCGCCGCGAGCCACAGCACCGGGCCCAGCACGACGAGGAAGGACAGCGCCAGCAGGCCCGCCGCGCCCACCACGACATAGCCGATGGATTCAAGACGCAGCCAATACCAGGCCCGGCTCTCGCGCACGCCATAGGCACGGTTTAGACCGATGCGCAGGCTCTCAATGCCGTTGGACGAAAAGTAGATGGCCAGCACCACGCCGATCGTCAGCACGTCTGTGCGCACCTGCGTCAACACATTGCGGATTTCGCTGCCAATGGGCGCCGCCACCTGCGCGGGCCAGGCTTCCAGCATCAGCTGCACGGTCTCGTCGGCGAGGTTCTTGAAATCGAAGAAGGCCGCGAGCGCCGTGACGAAGATCAGGAAGGGAAACAGCGACATCAGCGCGGACAGCGCGATATGGCTGGCGATCGCCCAGCCGTCATCCTCGACGAAGCGCCAGAAGGCATCCCAGGCGATGTCGAAGGCACGCAGCAAGGCGCCCGGTCTCCTTGGTTGAAGCGAACGGCAAGACCTCACATCGGACGTCACGACGTAAATGGCAAGACATGATGCCGCGTTCCACCGCCGCATGCTTAATGTCGGGATCGGCCTTGCGGCGCGCCGTCACGAATCGTTTTGGCGCGCCCGGCCGCGAGTGTGGTAGACAGGGCGCCCCTTCAAATCCCCTGCAGGAAGCCGGGGCAGCCCTCTTTCGCCGAGTTTGAGCCATGTCCGCCACATCCACGCTTCGCGCCATCCCCGCCACCGAGACCCACCTCGGCGCGCCGGCGCCGCAGGGCGAGGCGGAGGTACACGCGCTGATGCTCGAGATAGGCCGCCGGGCCCGTGCGGCCGCCCGCACGCTGGCGAACACGCCGGCGGACGTGAAGCGCGCCGGGCTGCTCGCCGCCGCAGCCGCCATCCGCGCCCATGTGCCGGACATCCTCGCCGCCAATGCCGAGGACGTTGCCGCCGCGACCGCTGCCGGCATGAGCGCTTCCATGCTCGACCGGCTGACGCTGAACGAGGCGCGGCTGGAAGCCACCGCACGCGGTGTCGAGGAGATCGCCGCGCTGGCCGATCCGGTCGGCAAGGTGATGGACAGCTGGGAGCGCCCCAACGGGCTCAAGCTGGAGCGCGTGCGCACCCCGCTCGGCGTGATCGGCGTCATCTATGAAAGCCGTCCCAACGTGACGGCGGATGCCGGCAGCCTCGGGCTCAAGGCCGGCAATGCGGTCATCCTGCGCGGTGGCTCGGACAGCTTCAATTCGTCTCGCGCCATCCATGCCGCCCTGGTCGAGGGGCTTGCGAGCGCTGGCCTCCCGGCGGGCGCCATCCAGCTCGTCCCCACGCGCGACCGCGCGGCGGTGGGCGAGATGCTGGCCGGGCTCGGCGGCACGCTCGACGTCATCGTGCCGCGCGGCGGCAAGAGCCTCGTCGCGCGCGTGCAGAGCGAGGCTCGGGTGCCGGTCTTCGCGCATCTGGAAGGGATCGTGCACATCTATGTCGACAACAAAGCCGATCTCGCCAAGGCGCTGAATGTGGTGCGCAACGCCAAGCTGCGCCGCACCAGCGTGTGTGGGGCGGCGGAAACCCTGCTGGTGGACAGCGCCGGCGCGCAGACCCTGCTGGCCCCTCTCGTCACCATGCTGCTGGCGGAAGGCTGCGCCGTGCGCGGCGACGCCGCCGCACAGGCCATCGACCCCCGGGTGACGCCGGCGAGCGAGGAAGACTGGCGCACCGAATATCTCGACGCCATCATCTCGGTGAAGCTGGTGGACGGGCTGGATGCCGCCATCGAGCATATCGAAACCTATGGCTCGCATCACACCGACGCCATCCTCACCGAGGACAACGCCGCGGCGGAGCGCTTTCTCGCCGAGGTGGATTCGGCCATCGTGGTGCATAATGCCTCCACCCAGTTCGCCGATGGCGGCGAGTTCGGCTTCGGCGGCGAGATCGGCATCGCCACCGGGCGCATGCATGCGCGCGGTCCGGTCGGCGCCGAGCAGCTCACCTCGTTCAAATACCGGGTGCGCGGCACCGGCCAGATTCGCCCGTGATCCTCGCGGCGCGGGCCGGCACGCCACGCGCGCGGCCATGAGCGCGCGTGGCCTCTGCCATGTGCTTATGTTTCTTGCGCCCCTGCGACGCGTGCGCTAGGGGAGGGCCGCGGGCCAAACCACATGCCTCGCGCGGAGACCGGATGAATGACCTACGTCGTCACGGAGAATTGCATCAAGTGCAAGTACACTGACTGCGTGTCGGTGTGCCCTGTCGACTGCTTCTATGAAGGCGAGAACTTCCTCGTCATCCATCCGGACGAGTGCATCGACTGCGGCGTTTGCGAGCCCGAATGCCCGGCGGAGGCCATCAAGCCGGACACCGAGCCCGGCCTCGACAAGTGGCTGACGATCAATGCCGACTACGCCAAGGTCTGGCCGAACATCACCGATCGCAAGGATCCGTTGCCCGAGGCGAAGGAGTGGGACGGTGTAGCCGAGAAGCTACAGTATCTCTCCGCCGAACCGGGTAAGCAGGACTGAACGCACGCCTCCGGCCCTTCCCTTGCGAAGCCGAGCGCGATAAGCATAGACCGCCGCGACAAGGTCCGCGAGCGCGGTCCTGCGCCCATTGCATCGCAGCACTGTTTTGATTTCTGCATATTTTGTGTTATAAGCTGCCCGTGCAGTCGATTGGGTTTGCCATGGTGCAACGCTCCCGAACCGGAGCGACCTTCCCGGAATGAGATGTCGGGTTTTCGTCCAGCGTGCGGTCGCACGCCGGCTTTCCCTGAGTTTTCCGTCGACGGCTGAAAATACGGTTCCCGCATCCGCTGGAGCCGGGGTGTTTCTTGTCCCCGCGAGCTGAGCTCCGGGGCGACGGCGGGCCAGGGTGGCGCGTCGCCGAAGGACCGAGACCCAGGAGCAGGCACGCAATGACGTCGACGAAGAAGCCGTCCAACAATATCCGCCAGGGTTTCAAGACGGGCGAACACATCGTCTATCCGTCCCATGGCGTCGGACGCATCACGGCGATCGAGGAACAGGAAGTCGCGGGTTTCAAGCTTGAGCTTTTCGTCATTCATTTCGAAAAGGACAAGATGACGCTGCGCGTGCCCGTGCCGAAGATCGCGACCGTCGGCATGCGCAAGCTCTCCGAGCCCACCATCATGAAGAAGGCGCTGGAAACCCTGAAGGGCCGCGCCCGCGTGAAGCGGACCATGTGGAGCCGCCGCGCGCAGGAATATGAAGCCAAGATCAATTCCGGCGACCTCGTCGCCATCGCTGAAGTGGTGCGCGACCTCTACCGTTCCGAGGCGCAGCCCGAGCAGTCCTACAGCGAGCGCCAGCTCTACGAGGCCGCGCTCGACCGCATGGCGCGCGAGCTTGCCGCTGTCGACAACCTGACCGAGACCGAGGCGATCAAGGTCATCGAGTCGAACCTGCTCAAGGGCCCGCGCCGCCTCGGCAAGGGTGAGACCGAAGCCGAGGTCGACGCGACGGATGATGAATCCGAGGAAGCTGCCGCCTGAGGCGCTGCTGCCCCAATTCAACTACGCAAAGCCCGGCCTCGCGCCGGGCTTTTTGTTTGCGCCGCCGCCGGACGGCGACTGGCAGCGACAAGCTGTCCGCGCCCCCCACGACGGTGCGACACCCGCGGGAACCCACGACCGCTTCGCCGCGTTACGCTCCTGATACCGCGCCTACGGTAAAAGCGTTCGGGAGAAGCGCATGAGCGAGCCGGCCAACAGCCAGTCAAGGCTGACGCGGGAGGCCATGAAAATTCCGCTGCTTGCCCGCGAGCAGGAATACGATCTCGCACGCCGCTGGGCCGAGACCCATGACGAAGCGGCGCTTCATGTTCTGGTGCGGGCACATATGCGCCTCGCCATCGCCATTGCGCGCCGTTTCCGCAATTACGGACTACCCATGTCCGACCTCGTGCAGGAGGGGCATATCGGCCTGCTGGAGGCCGCCGCCCGCTTCGAGACGGCCCATGAGGTGCGGTTCTCGACCTACGCCACCTGGTGGATCCGCGCGGCGATACAGGATTATGTGCTGCGCAACTGGTCAATCGTGCGCGGCGGCACCTCCTCCGGCCAGAAGGCGCTGTTCTTCAATCTGCGCCGCATGCGCGCACGCTTGGAGCGCTCCAATGAGGACGGCACGACGCCGCGCCGCGAGGAGATGCATGCCACCATCGCCCACAGCCTTGGCGTCAATCCCGTCGAGGTCGCCCGCATGGATGCGCGACTGAACATTCCCGACCTTTCGCTCAACGCGCCTCTTACCAATGACGACGAGGCCGGTAGCGAGCGGCTTGACCAGCTGGTGGCCAGCGACCCTCTCCCGGATGAGCAGGCCTCCATCGAGATCGACGGGGAACGGCGGCGGCGCTGGCTGCGTCGGGCGCTTCGCGCACTGAACGAGCGCGAGATCCGCATCATTCAGGCCCGTCGTCTCAACGAGGACAGCGAGACGCTGGAAACGCTGGGGGCGCGACTCGGCATCTCCAAGGAACGCGTGCGACAGATCGAGAGCCGGGCGCTGGAGAAGCTGCGCATTGCCTTGACGCATGGCCCCGACGTGCCGCGTGGCGCCTTCGGGCCCGCGTGAACGGGCGGGCACCGTCCCGGCTACTCCGCGATGATCTTGTACTGCTCGCCATAGGCGAGCTTGTCGCCCTTCTGCAGTCCGTTGAGCACGAGGAAGCGCTCCAGCGCGCGGTCCTGCACGTCCATTTTGGCCGCGACCTTTTCGGGCGTATCGCCGATGCCGGCCTTGACGATGCGGATACGCAGCGGCCTGACGTTCTCGGCCTCCTCGATCGACACACGGCGGAAAGTCTCCGCTGCTTCGCGGAACTGCGCATCGAGCTCGGGGGTGAGTTCACGCGCCGCGAAGATCAGCCGATAGACATCGCTCCCGAAGCGGATGGCGAACATGCGGAACGACCACTGCTCGCCACGCGCCACGGCAGTGGCCGCGGGGAAACCGTTCAGGACGAGACTCTCGACGGAGGAAACCTCCACACCGTCGATCCAGCCAGACGACAGATATTGCGCCAGACTCTGGTCGCCGCCGACCCGCACTGCATCAAGCCGCAATGCCTCGCGGCCGGTGGTGGTGGCGCCGAGCACAGCCTGCGAGGTGTTCTCCAGCGTGAAGCCCTCGGGCGCGGTGAAGGTGAAGCCGAGCTTGGGATGGAAGAAGCGGCGGCCACGGATGAAGCCTTCCTTGGGGTCGTCGCCGAACACCAGCCCGTCAATGGCACCGAGATATTGGGTGCGGTCGCGCTCACCGGGCTTGTCGGGCGAGGCGTATTCGCGCGCATTCGCCATCACGATGGAGATGCGCTCCGGGGTTGCCGGATGGGTGGCCAGGAAATCCGCCTGCTGGTCGTTGCCGGACGTGGCGTTCGGCCCTGGGGCGGAGGATTTCAGGCTCGCCTGCCGGCCCATGGTGGTGAGGAAGCGCTCGGCGCCATAGGGATCGAAACCTGCGCGCGCGCTGATACCCACGCCGATTGCATCCGCCTCCAGTTCCTGCCCGCGCGAAAAGCTGGCGAGCGAAATGCGGCTCTTCGCCAGCGCCAGCGCGCCGAGATCGGAATCGTTCACCACATCCGAAATGACGCGGCTGACCAGCACGGCCTGCTTCATCTGATCTTCGCGGGTGGCGGCATGGTTGGCGATCACATGGGCCATCTCATGCGCCATCACCGAGGCGAGTTCGGAATTGTCGGAGGCCAGCGCCAGCAGCCCGCGCGTTACATAGAGCGAGCCGTTCGGCAGGGCGAAGGCGTTGATCGCCGGCGAATTGAGAATAGTGACGCGGTAATGCAGGTCCGGTCGTTCGGAAGCCGCCACCAGCCGGGTGACGATCTTCTGTATTTCGGCCTGGAGCTTGGGGTCGTTATAGGCACCGCCATAGGATGCGACGAGGCGCTCGTGCTCCTTGCGCTGCGCGGGCGTCATGCTCTCTTCGAGCGAAGGCATCGCCGTGGCCGCCTTGGCCTCGGCCGTGGCCGGCTCCTGGAGACCGGCGCAGCCGGACAGCCCGGCCGACAGCACGAGCATGCCGGCCAGCAGCAGAAGCCGCGGCCACTTCGCCTTGCCCAGCGCCCCCATCATCCCCGGCGTCTTCACCCGTTTCCCGCCTGCTCTCGTCCCATCATCGTGCGCCGGCCAGCTCCAATTGCTCGATCCACCGCACATCGATCGCCGGTCCCCCGGCCTCGACCACGACACCGCGTACCGCAAGCCACTGTCCCGACAGCGACTCCAGCGGCACGCCGGCCTGTTCGAGGGCGGCACGCACTGGCTTTCCCAGCCTCGCGGTCGTGTCTTGCCGCCAAACCGGGCCAAAATTGAGGTAATCCACCTGCCGCCCGTTTCCAACCGAAAGCACGCGACCTGCGAGAATTGTGAACTGGCCCAGCTGCGCGCCGGCGCGCGCTTCGTCGCGGGCCGCCACCGGCCGATCCGCCCAGAGGCCGCGTCGCGCCTGGCGTGCCGGGGCCTCGGCGGCCTTGAAGCCCTCCATGCAGCCGAGATAGCCCGGTTCGGGCCGCGCGAGCGCCAGCCCCTCACCAAGCAATGCCGCCTGCAGCGTTGTCGCCTCCCCGCTCACCCGCACCAGCGCCTCGGCACGGCCGTAGCGGTCCTTGCCGTCCTTCGCCCGCGCGAGCACCACCTCGCGGCCGAGCGCGGCCTCGCGCAGCACGGTCATCTGCCGCGTCTCGCCCGCGCCGGGGACCGACAGCCCGGCGAGCCGCACCGTCGCGCCATCCGCCAGCACAAGGTCGCCGAACCGGTCCACGGCCTCGACACGCACCGGAACACCGAAATTGTCCGGGCAGATCTCCCCGGCATGGGACGGCAGGCCAGCGGCAAGCGTGAGACTGATGGCGGCAAGGACGCCACCGGCCATCCCACTCGCGCGCGCGCACCCCGCCCCCCTACGCCGGGCGGGGATGGTCGCAACCTGGCCCCTGTCCGGCAGGCTCTCCCTGGCTTGCGACGACATCCTTAGCGCCCCGATCACCCTGATCTTCTGGTCGGCGGTTTCTCGTCGGCACGTCCTTCGCTGGGGATGATAGCGCAGCTTGGCGGCGCTTCCCGCGCCTCTTGATCCCGGAACCCGATTGAGGTCATGTACCGGCGGTCACTCCCGGTAGCTCAGCAGGATAGAGCACAGGTTTCCTAAACCTGGGGTCAGGGGTTCGATTCCCTTCCGGGAGGCCACCGGAAATTTAAGGTGCTGATTTATATCATCTTTTCGCGATTTCTTTCCCACCGGATATTTCTGCGGCTTCAGAGTGGGAAAGATTTGTTCCCTCTTTGGCCGGTTCGGCGGGCGGCGCGATGAGGTGCATGGCGTCGCCGGCGAGGCGTCGGCGGTTGGCTTTGCGGGTGTAGACGGCGGCCTGCTTCGGGCTTTCCCAGCCGTAAATTGCCATCAGCTGGTGTTCGGTGGCGCCGTTTGTGGCGGCAATGGTGGCGCCGGCCTTGCGCAGGCCGTGGGCGCTGCATTCCTTCAGGCCCGCTTCGTTGCACCGATCGCGAAACCAGTTGCCGAAGCCGGCCACGCTGAAGGGCGCGCCGTGCTCGGTGACGAGGAAGGTGAGGTTGCCCAGATTCGCCGCATCTATCGCCGCCTGCAGCTGCGGCAGGATGGGGATTTCGCGCTGCTTCACGCGGCGCGCGCGGCCCTTCGTCTCGGTGAAGTGCAGCCATCCGTTGCGAATCATCTGCTTTCCAAGCTGCACGACATCGGACCTGCGCACGCCGGTGTAGAGCAGCAGCGCGAAGGCAAGGTGGGCCTTGGTGCCGGCCGGGTGGCGCGTCTCGAAGGCGGCGACCTCATCAAGCGACCATGTGTGATGGCCTTCATCGGAGCCCTGGAAGTAGCTCACGTCGCGCGCGGGATTCGCCGTGACGCCCTCGATCTCCTCTTTCAGTGCCCAACCGAAGATGCCGCGCAGCGCCTTGACGCGCGCATTGCCCGCCTCCGGATATTCCAGCTTGCGGTCGCGCAGCATTCTCACCGACCGGGCGTTCAGATGCTGCAGCGGTATGTCGCCGAACAGGCGGCTCGATTCGGGCGTAATCGGCTCGTCGAAGGTCTTCTCGACCAGCTGGCGGCGGATGTGACGGGTGCGCGCCTCCATGCGCAGGAACTCGGCGCACTCGGCGAAATAACGCTGGGCCAACCATTTATAGGTGCCGGGCAGCGTGACGCCGACCGCTGGCTTTGCCGGGGTCTCGACGGCCTGCGCCAGCGCCTGGTCGTAGAGGCGGCGGAACTCGGACGTGCCGAACTCGGCGCGCAGGCGGGTCTTGCGATGGCCCTTGCCGCGCCAGAAATAGAACCGGACATTGCCGCGCTGGTCGATATCTTCATAGACGTATTTCAGCCGATCAAGCATGACGTCAAGCCTTGCAAATCCACTCCCCGGCCGCGTCTTCCGCGTCCGCGCTGGGACCATTATCCGGCAGCTTATCGAACGCGAGGTCAAGCCGCCGGATATCCCACACGCGGGCGCCGTCGATCTTCTTGGCCGGCGGCATGCGCCCATCCTGCACCATCTCGTCGAATTTGCGCGGCGAGACACCGACATAGGCCGCCGCCGCCTCGCGGCGGATGCCGCGGGGCGGGAGGGATGGCGGCAGGGGATAGTGACGAGGAGAAGCTTCAGCCATCGGCGCCGCCTTCGCCGCAGCGGATAAATGCCGCCTGCCGGCCCCAATCCGTGCTGTTCGGGGCCGCCATGCGCAGCGCCTTCATGGCCTCGTCGAGTTGCTTCTGCGCCTGATTCAGCTGGTTGAGGCTGGCTGTCTCCCGCCGGTTGGCTTCGGCCGCGAGAGCGACGCACTCCGCGTGTTCCGCCGTGCGCTCCTGCACCTCTGCGGCTAGGTCGGCGATGTTGAGCGTTGCCTGCATGTCCGCCTCCCCTCAGAACGGAATTTCGTCGTCGAGATCGGCGGTGCCGCCAGCCGGCGGGGCGGCGCTGCCGAAGCTGCCGCCGGGCTCTGCGCCCTGGCGCGGCGGGTCGGCGCGGTCATATTCCTCGGGCGTGCCGCGCGAGCCGGTGTCGACCTTGTCGAGCAGGGCGATTTCGCCGCGGAATTGGCGCAGCACCACCTCGGTGAAGTATCGCTCGATGCCGGCCTGATCGGTGGCCTTGCGGGTTTCGATCACGCCCTCGAGGTATATCTTCGATCCCTTGCGCAGATATTGCTCGGCGACCTTGATGAGGTTCTCATTGAGGATGACGACGCGGTGCCATTCGGTGCGCTCGCGCCGCTCGCCGCTGGCCTTGTCGCGCCAGGTCTCCGAGGTGGCGAGCGAGAGGTTCGCGACCCGGTTGCCATTCTGAAAGGTGCGGATATCAGGATCGCGGCCGAGATGGCCGATGAGGATCACCTTGTTGACGCTGCCGGCCATGTCAGCGGCCCTCCCCGGTCTCGATCATGGTGTGCCAGCGGTAGAACCCGCGCATCTTGTCCTGGATGCGCCGGTCGCTCACGTCGAGAGTGAGGACTTCGATGGCAACTTCCGTGCACGCGATCACGTCGGCGATTTCCCGCGCCAGTTCTGCCCGGTTGCTGCGGTTGCTCGCTGGGTCGGCTTCGTCAATTCCCTGAATGATGCAACGGGCCGCTCGCGCGCCGAGCTCATTGCACTCCTCCGCCAGCTTGCCGAGCACGGCGAGGCGGATGCGGTCCTGCTCCGGCATCCAGGGCGAAATTGTCGCGTTGATAGGCTCGCTCACAGCAGCCTCCCTTGGGCGAGATGGGCGGGGATCGGGCTGGCGAAGGGGCGGGCCGCCTCGCCGGGGTTGAAGAAGCCCAGCGCGCCCTTGCAGGGCTGGAAGGGCAGCGGCGATGCGTCCGCCATGACGAGGCCGATGGGGCCGAAGAACCACGGCGAATCCATCTCGCGCACCACGTCGACGATGCGGGCGCGGCCGATGATGCCGCCGCGTTCGAACTCGTGCGGCAGCGGCAGCGGGATGTTCGGAAAGGTCTCGGCGATCCAGTCATAGTCGTCGCGGTCGAACTTCTGGCCGGCGTGCAGCAGCACGTCGCCGCGAAAGCGCAAACCGGGATTACCGGGCTTCCAGTTGCGGTTTTCCACCGTCTTGAAGCCGTGCGCGATGCACCAGGTCCAAGGCTGGATGATCGAGAGGGCGCGCCATCCGCAGGCTGTCATGGCTGCACCGCCTTCGGCTTCGCGCGGAACATGCGGGCCTTCAGGTTGCGGACGCGGGCAATCTGCTGCTCGCAGTCGCGCACCCGCACGTCATCTTTCTGCGCCTTGCCAGTGATGCGCGACGTGCGCAGCAGGTCCTCCCAATGCCAAAGGCCGAGAGTAACAAGGTCCAGTTCGCTCCGCGAGAGCAGGACGGGGTGCCGAGATTCCTTCATGGCTTCGCCTCCCGCTTCGCGCGGAGCGCGGCGAGGTTCATCTCGTAGGAATTGACAACCTCGGCGATGAACTCGCCGACCTCGCGCGGTGCCCACGTCGCCCAGGCGATGACGAGGGCCAGTGTCCAACCAAGAGCCGTCATGACCGCGCCTCCGGCATGGCGTTGTGCTCGACGCCGTCGAGAAGGCGGCCGGCGGCCCGCTTGCCCACGTTCAGGAAGCCGCGGCCTTCCGGCGTCCGGTTTTGTGCCGACCAAATCATGCGTTTGTCTGCGCCGGCGAGATTGAGCCGGCTCACCGGCACGGCATCGTCATCCGGTGTGAAGTGCAGGTGATCGTCGAGATCGAACGTCCACTCACCCGGCGCCCAGCTGCCCCATTGCTTGAAGAAAAAGGCGGTGTCGGCGGCGGCGCACCGGTCGCGCAGCGAGCGCGCCCAATCCGGGTTCATAGGCCGGGGGCCGTTCTCGCCGCCGACGATGACGAGGTCGAGCTTCGGCAGTTCGCCCGGGAAGCGGGTGCTGGTGTTGAAGGAACACTCACTTGGCGAGCGCGCCAGATAGTCTCCACGGGTCACAAGACCGCGAAGAGCATCTATCCATGGAGCGCCGGTTGGGTTGTAGCGGCGGATGCTTCTGTAATCGATCGGCCCGAGCAGTGGCTCGGCCGAGACGAAGCGGATGGCGGCGGGGGTGGCGAGAAGGTCCGGCACCCGCTCGTCGGCGCGGGGCTGATCCTCGGTCGAGACGCCGAGCCAGACGTTCGGCAGGTGCCCTTGCAGCAGAAGCGCGCTGAGATTGTCGCTTGCGGCGACGGTGTCCATTCCTTTCGGAAGCGGAGGCCATTCGCTACCGCCGAAAATCTCCTCGTAGACCCGCTCATATCGGCCCGGCGCGGTGAGATATTCACGCATCCGCGCGCTGCGCTTGGTGAGCACCTGATAGGTGTGCTGCGGGGTGAGAGCCATGATGGCGAACACCCGGTCGATCCACGCGTCGGGCACGTCCTCGTGAAAGAGGTCGCCCATGGAATTGACGAAGATCCTGCGCGGGCGGCGCCAGCGCAGCGGCTGGGTGAGGATGGAATCGGGCGCGAGCGCCAGCTTGCCGGTCCACACAGCGCCGGCCTTGCCGGCTTGCGTCGTGCCGGCATAGTGCGCGCCGGGCTGCATGGCCTCGATCCGCGCCGCCATCTTCATGGCGTAGCAGTTGGTGCAGCCGGGCGAGACGACGCTGCACCCGACGATCGGGTTCCACGTCGCGTCCGTCCATTCGATGCCGGTGCGGTCAGCCATTGGCCTTGGCCTCCGCCTGTTCGCGGGCGAGAAGTTCGACGAGCCGTGCCTCGCGCGACTTGATCTCGGCGCGCAAACGGATGACTTCTTCCCGGCGAAAGCTATCGGCGGCCTCGCTGGCGCTTGTGGCGGCCGCCTGAAGATCGACGATCAGGTGAAGCGCCTCGGCCGGTGTCATGCGGCATACGGTTTCGCGGTCGGGTTGACCGGCAGGGTTCGGTGTCCGCGCCACAATGTGCACTTCCGACCTGACCGTCTTTACCTCAAGACTGATGCTCATCGCTCAAACCCTCATCGGCATGAGGACGCACAGGGCGTCGGGGGTGGGGGTGTCGGCCGGCGGGCGGCGGATCAGCGCGGGGCTGCCGGCGTCGTTCAGCGCGATCTCGATCGGGCCGGTGCTGGCGGTGCGGGTGAGCGCCTCTTCGACATATTTGCCGTTGAAGCCGATCTCGAGATCCTCGGCGCCATAGACGCAGTCGATTTCCTCGCTCGCCTCGCCGGCATCGGGGTTGGTCACCGCCAGCACCAGCCGGCCGGACGTGAAGGTGAACTTCACCGCCCTGCCCCGCTCGCTGGCGATGGTGCCGACGCGGGCGACGGCGGCGAGCAGATCGGCCGCCTCCAGCGTCGCCACCTTGGCGTTGCCGGTGGGGATGACGCGGCCATAATCGGGGAAGGTGCCGTCGATCAGCTTGGTGGTGAGGCGGGCGCCGGCGAACTCGGCCGCGAGCTTGTGGGTGGAAATCTCCAGCGTGATGTCCGCCTTGTCCGCCGCCTCGGCCAGACGCTTCACCTCACCGACCGCCTTGCGCGGCAGGATGACGCCGGGCAGGCCCTCGGGCAGTTCGAGCGCGAGGCTCAACAGCGAGAGGCGGTGACCATCCGTCGCCACCAGCCCCAGCTTGCCCTCGCGCGGGTGGAGATAGATGCCATTGAGGTAATAGCGCGCCTCCTCGGTGGAGATGGCGAACTCCACCTGGCCGATGGCGGCGGCGAGGTCCTTGCCCGGCAGGGTGATGACGTGCCCGCCCTCGACCCCCGCGAGGTCCGGAAATTCGCTTTCCGGCAGGGTCTGCAGCGCGAAGCGCGAGCGGCCGGCGCGGACGGTGAGCGTGCCGCGGTCGCCGGAGGTTTCCAGCTGCACCTGCGCGCCGTCAGGAAACTTGCGGGCGATCTCGTACAGGGTGTGCGCCGGCGCCGTGGTGGAGCCGGGTGCGCTCACCTCGGCGGGGAGGCTCTGGGCAATCTGGATATCGAGATCGGTGGCGACGATGCGCAGCGCGCCGGCGGCAGCGTCCAGCCGGAGATTGGCGAGAATCGGGATGGTGTTGCGGCGCTCGACCACACGATCGGCACGGGCGAGCGCGGCGAGCAAGGGGGCGCGTTCGAGGGTGAGCTTCATCGCGGCGGTTCCAGATGAGGGGGGAAAGAGCCGGGCGGCATGTCCTTCGCCGCCCGGCAGGCGCGGGGCTGGTCGGGCCCCGAGCGGTCAGAAGTCGAACTTGCTGGCGTCGACACCGAGCCGGGCGGCGAGCTTCTTCAGCACCGCTTCCTCGGCGGGCTCGAGTTCGCCATCGGCATTGGCGATGTCGAGGGCGATCAGATAGGCGTCTTCCGCCATCTGCTGGCCGTTCGGCCGCGACTTGATGTCGTCGAGCTCGCGGGCGAGCAGCTGGCGGCCGGAGGTTTCCTTGGCCCGCTTGAACATCGTGTCGGCGGTCTGCTCGATGACGTTGGACTGGTAGAGCTTCGACAGGGTCGGGTGGTTCTGGACGATCGAGACGACCTTGCGGCGCTCGCTCTCCTCGATGTCGCCATCGGCGGCGGCCACCAGGGCGGCGGCGGCACAGACGGCCTCGAGAAAATCCTTGTTCTCGCCGTACTCGGCCTTCACTTCGCGGGCACCGGCGCCCATGGCGCGCTTCAACGCTCCGAACATTGTGGTAGTCTCCGATTTGCAGGGTTGTGCGGCGTGCCTCGCCGCGCGGTCTCATCAGGTTCGGCGGGCTCTCCACCTGCCGAACCTGGAACCGGTCCAGAACACGAGACCGGTCCAAGCCCCGCCCAAGATCATCTCAGGCAGATTGTTGATGACGGCGATCCACATGGGTTGCTGTCCTGTGCTGGAGAAAGAGCCGGGCGGCGGATGCCTTCACACCGCCCGGCAGGTCACCGGCGCCACGCCAACAGCGCCGGCGGGAGGAACGTCAGGACTCGGGGGCACCTTCGAAGGTGGGCAGGGCCGTGTCCTTGCCGGCCTTGAGCAGGTCGTTCTGCACGCGGGTGCGCAGCCAGAACTCCCATCGGTAGAGCTGGAAGAACCACATCAGGGCGCCGCCCTGGACGCGGTAGCGGATGCGCGCCGGGATGCGCACGACGTCGCCATCGACGAAGGGGGGCAGCGAGATCATGAAGATGCCGGGGATGTCGATCGGCTCGCCCTTACCGTTCATGTGCTCGGTTTCGAACAGGATCTGGCGCTCGCCGGACTGCAGGCGGGTCGACTGCTTCACCTTGGCGCCGACGAACACTTCGAGAGAGCGCGACAGATCGATCAGTTCGTTGGGGTTGGCGAAGCGCTCCTTGAACAGGGGCTCATAGTCCGTCCGTTCCTGATCGAGGGGCGAGGCCAATTCGGCCGCGTGCTCCTCGAGGAACTCGGCGAAGTCATGCTGCTCCATCGCCTTGCCGTTCTGGCCAACCCACGCCTTGAATTCCTCGGTTAGCGGGAAGCCATATTCGACGCGGTGCTTGAGGAAATCCGGCGCGTGGTCCGTGCCGTGATAGTCGATGACCGCCGTGAGCTTCGGGTTCGGCCACGCGGTCGTGGCGAAGATGGTGCTGCTCGCCGTCTTGTGGCGGTTGGTGAGGTCGATGAAGCTTTCCAGCGTCTCGACCTTCGCAGTGCCGATGCTGGCCTTGGGCTTCTGGCGATACTTCTCGATCTCGGCCCATGCCGAGACGATCTGTTGATGCTCGGCATCCCAGAGGGCGGGAACCGTTTCCGGCAGACCGGCGCCGAGGCCCTTGGTGTTGAACTCGACCTGGTGCGGGCCGGCGGCGGCCTTCGCCATGTCGGCGATAAGCCCGGCCGCCGAGGCCGTGGGGATGTCGTTCTTCGTCGGAGAGGTGGACACGGGGTGCTCCTGTCAGGAGAGGGTGAGCGGGAAAGTCAGGCCGGCTCGCTGGTGCGGCGGCGCTCGGAGACTTCGGAGGGGCCGCCGAACATGTCGGACTGGCTGGGGTGCTGGACGGACAGGCCGCCCTCGACGACCCAGAAGGGCGTGGACTGGAAGCCCTTCTCCTCCGGCAGCTTGGCTTTCACCGACGGCTTCATGTCGATGCGATCGCCTAGCTTGACGAAGTCGATGGTGAGGGTGAGCGTGCCCTTGGCCTTTTCCTCGGGGTGCTCCTGCAGCGCCTCGATCAGGCGCTGCATCTCGGCATTGGCCTTCTCCTCGAAGCGGCCCCGATTGGAGAGGCCGAGCGCCTGGAAGACGCTGCGGATGATGCGGGTCGACATGTTGGCTCCTCCGCCCCTTCCGGGCGTCAGCTGTTGCAGAGGTTGAAAAGGTCGCCGGCGAAGGTGCCGGGGCGCGTGGCGTCGCGGCCCGCCTGGCGGCGCGAGGCCTTGGCGTCCTCGATCTCCTGGCGCAGCAGATCGGCCTTGGCCTGCACGAACTGGCGGCGCGCGGCGCGGCGGCCCTTGTGGCGGGCGACGGCGCCGAGATAGACGGCCTTGGCCGCGCTGCACTTCTTGGCGAGGTAGTCGCGATGCTTGCTCATGCGCACACCCGTTCCGACTGGCTGACGGCGCGGGCGCTCTGCGCGCGGGCGCCGGGCAGGAAGGCGAGGAAAAGCTCGTGCAGCTCGATCGCCGCGCGTGCCGGCGGAAGCAGCCGCTGGCGGGTCTTGAGCGGGGGCACGGCTTCGATTTCCGGCCCCCACGGCATGGGCGGGCGGGCGAGGAAATCCCGCCGTTCGGTGACGAGGGCGGTGATGTCGCAGCGCTTGACGAAGGCGTGCTCGGCGGCGCTCGGCGGGTCGATGCCAGCGGCGGCATAGATCGCCGCGTCGTGCCGGCGCTCCAGTTCGGCCATGACCTGGCGGACGATGTCCTCGGCCGGCAGACCGAACATTTCCCGCGCGATGGCATATTCGGCCTGCTTGGTCGGGGTCGACTTATCCCCGATGCGCGTTTCCTTCACATCGTGCAGCAGCACCAGCGCCCGCTCGCGCGGCGTGGCGCCGGCCATCTGCGCCGCGCGATCGCAGATGAGGGTGTGGTTCGCCACCGACACGGCCACGTCCGACGCGCCGACATAGCGGTTGATGAGGCTCAGCGCGTCGGCGATCTCGCTGAAATCAACCTGGCCGCTGCTGGGGGCAACCATGTCGAGCGCGCGGCCGTTGCGGGACTGTTGCCAGATGCGCGGGGCGAGGCTCATGGGCGCACCCAAAGCGCGAAGGCCGCGCTTGCCCATGCGAGGCCAACGCCGCCGAGCGCGCCCGCCAGCGGGATGAGGATGCCGACAGCCGCAGCAGTGCCAAGCTGCCGCGCGGTGAGGATGCGGGGCTTTGCCTCCTGCATCACGCGGCCTCGCGGAGGGCTTCGGCGGCCTCAATGCGGGCCTTGTGATAGCGGCGGATGGCGAGGGTCATCGCCTCGGCGAGGGTGGTGGCCTCGGGGCCGGCCTCGATGATCTCGGCGGCGGTGAATCCTTCGCGCAGCAGCGCCGAGGGGGTGACGAAGCAGCCCGCCTCGTCCAGCCGGCGTATGGCGAGGGCCATGGCGTCGATGGTGGCGCCGAAGGCATTGAGCGGACAGGGCACCGGCTGGCGCTCGGCGATGTTATCCAGCTTGGCCGCCAGACGGTGCGCCTCGCCGGCGGCCGCGAGAATGTCGCGCTCGGGAAAGTGGCGGTTGCCGAAGCGGGCACCGCCGGCGACATCGGGATGGGCGCGGAATTCCGCCTCGCGCATGGCGAGGGCCATGGCCAGCACCAGGCCGTGGCGCTCGATCCAAGGCTGTGGCGGCGGAAGAAGGCGACAAGCGCCGTTTCGGGGGATGCGGGGCACATGCGGTTGCTCCCAATCGCGGTGATTGGGGGCAAGCTTGCATCGGTTGCAAGTTTTCGTCAATTGGAAAGATGCATGGGATGCAAGTTCTTTCCTACAGGATAATGCATCGGTTGCGAATCGCCTGCTTAAGCTATTGCGCTGACTTACTAAACGTCACTCGACGACAGCCGCCTGACTGGTATCCTCCTGCCGAGGACAGGGAGGCCGACCTATGCGGAAAACTCAGATGGCTCGGCGCGGAGCATTTGCGGGCGTCGCCTTATTGGCTCTCGCCGGGTGCGCCGGCAGCCAGGGCCATATGCGGCTGCTCGAACAGGATGGCGCCTTGCGGGTATCCCCTTCGGCCAACCCGGCGGCGAACTACACTGTGTCGATCCGAAATATCGCCGACGTAGGCTATAACCCGGATGACAAGGCCGTGCGCGACAAGCTGGCCCTAGACTACCTTCGCACGCAATGCCCATCAGGCCGCATCGTGGGCGAAACCGTTCTTGAGACGGGCGAGTATCTGCTCGGGCGGCCGGCACGGACCTACGCCATCGACGTGAAGTGCTAGGGACCGACGCGGATGGGACTGCTGGACTGGTTCGGGAAGAAAGACGCGCCGGAAGAGCCATGGCGCAAGTTTGCGCGCGCGAATGTCGTCGAGGTGATCAATACCGATACCGGCGACATGATCGAGATGCGACCCGACAATGACGACCCAAATGATGCGGAAGGCCTGCTCATCGGGTTCGACTATGTCGATGCACAGGGCGAGTGCACGAGCCGCGCGGTGCTCTGCCATCAGGTCTTTCGGAACGGTGACTTCATCTATGTGCGCGGCCTTTGCACCACGCGAGAGGCCATGCGGACTTTTCGGGCGGACCGCATGGAACGGGTCGTTGAGCTTCGTTCGGGCAAGACTGTGCCGGAGCACGAAGTCTTCTTCTTTGGTCTATCGTACTATGACGAGGACGCTTTTGACCGACATCCCCGCCGGGCGGCAAAGGACGAAGAGGACGATTACCGACTTCGACTGAGGCGGGAAAGCGCTGCGCGCCAAGCAACCCTGCCCGGGTTGCGCATACTCGCCTATCTCGGACTAAGCGATGGCGAGAGATCGGCCGATGAGCGTCGAGTGGAAGAGGCCTATGTTCGCGATCGCTTGGCGGAAGCGGGGCTTGGCGACGACGCCAGCCTTGCGGAGGTTTGCATGTTTATGGCCGAAGGCCTCGCCCCTACCCGGCGGTCCTATGTGACGGCAATCGGCAAAATTGCCAACGGCACCGAGCATCTGGCGCTCGTCGCGCGGTGTGCAATGGAAGTTGTCAGGGCCGACGGCGCAATTGGTCCCACAGAACGTGACGCGCTGAATGTGCTTCTCGCGACCGCGAGAAAGAAGCGAGACGCGCCTTAAGCGGCGGCATCGTCCTTCTTGTCGGCAGCCTGTTCGCTAAGGAAGCGAAGGTAGGACAGCGCTTGATCGCGCTGCGCGGGCTCCAGCTTCTCCCAAATGGACCATGGCGCATCCGTCTTAGTGGGGTCGCGCATTATCAGGTCGGCCGGCGCGCAGCGAAGAGCTTCTGCAAGGGCCTCCAACTGCCGCTGACTGTAGGGGCTCTTCGCATTCTCGATGCGGCTGAGCGTCGTGGCCGTAAAGCTGGTGCCCAGCAACTCTTCGACGCGTCCAGCGAGAGTTTCCTGAGAAAGGTTCCGCGCCGCCCGCCATTCCGCGATGTAGGGGCGCTTCAGGGGGCGCTTCAACAGGGCGCCAGGCGGAGCTTTCTTGCGTGCCATGTAAGTAGTCTACGCCCCTGATCGCGCTGCACCATGCTGCCCTATGCAAGTTTGGCTTGACGGCAAACTTGCATCCGATGCATGTTCGTCATCATGAACAAGCTCGATGCCTATCTCGCCGCCCAAGGAATGCCCAATGCGGAGTTCGGCCGGCGTGTTGGCGCGTCCGAGTCGACCATCTCCCGCATTCGCCATGGGAAGCAGGCGCCGTCCTTCGCGCTCGCGCGCCGCATCAAAGAATCCACCGAAGGTGCTGTGACTGCGGATGACCTGATGGCGGCCACCATGCCCACCGCTGCCTCTCCCGAAAACGATAATCCGGCGGCGCAGATTACCACTGCGGAGATGGCGGAATGAGCAAGCGCCCTGTCATCGGCTCGGCGCATGAGGCGCTCGACCAGATGTTCGACAGCATCGGCCGCGCCCATGGGCCGAAGGGTTCGCCCAGCGAGGGGCAGCTGGTCGCCGTCGCCTTTCTCAATATTGCGCGCTCGACGCTGTATCGGCAGCTTGATCCGGATCAGCCGGGCGACTTCTCCTTCGCGCATGCCTGCCAGCTGGCGCAGCAATTCGGCTGCACAGAGGCGGCGGCGCATCTGGCGCTGTGCGCGGGCGGCGTTTTCATTCCCATGCCGGACGATGGCGACCCTGTTTCCGTTTTGACCGCCGAAGCCATGCAGGAAATGGGCGAGGCGATGGCGCACCTTTTCGCCAGCGCCAACCCCGGCTCCGATGGCGGCGCCACGGTGACGGTGGCGGAAGCCCGCGCTGCGCTGCCGATGGTGCGCGACGTGCTGGTGGCTGTGTCGAACCTCTATGCGCGGCTATCGGAAAAGTCCGCGCAAGGTGGCGCGTGATGCTGGCGCGCACGCCTCGCCCTGACGTGTTCATCCGCCGCCGCCCCTGGCAGCGCGTGGTGCCCGTGGTGCGGGCGATGGACCGGCGCGGACACCCGGAATGGGACATAGCGAGCCGGCTGCGCATCTCGCGCGCCTATGTGCGGCGGGCGCTGAAGGCCGGCGGCGGCATCTGGTCGCCATCCGAATGGGCGCGGATGCGCGCGGCTTTGATGGAGGCGGGGAATGCTTGAAACCGTGAACGGGATCGAGCGCTTCACCCGGCGCCCCGGTGCGGGCGGCGAAGGCGGCGGGGCGTTCTACATCCTGCGCTGCAGGCGCTGTCCCAACAAATTCGAGCACAAGGCACGGAAGTATTCCGGCCCGCCGCCGAACCTCGAAGACGAAGTTCTCCCCGAAGCCAAGAAGGCCGGCTGGGACGTGCTGCATGGCGCGCGCCGCGCCACCTGCCCCGACTGCCGCGAGATGGCGGCGCGCCTGAAAGCCAAGCGTGAGGAAAAGATCATGGTGACCAAGCCCGCGCCTGTCGTGCCCGCCGCGCTGCTGGCCCCTTCCACGCCTGCCGCGCCGCGCGCGGAGCCGCCGCGGACGATGGATTTCGAGGATCGCCGCGTGATCCTGATGAAGTTGAATGAGGTCTATGACAGCCCTTCCACCGGCTATGGGCGGGGCTGGTCTGACAAGCGGGTGGCGGAAGTACTCGGTGCGCCGCGCGCCTGGGTGGCTGAACTGCGCGAGCAGAATTTCGGCCCCGCGCGCGACAATGACGATGTGCGCGAATTCCTCACCGAGGCACGCAACGCGCTGGCGGCGGCGAAAGACCTGACGGAGCAGACGACGAAGTGCGAGGCGGAGCATGTGGTGCTGCGCCGGATGATCGACGACCTGAAGGGCCGACTGAATCGGCTGGAGCGCCAGAGCGCGGACCTGCAGAAGGCTGTCGGGTGATGGGCGGCTGGTATTTTGCCCCCCTGCCGCTGTTCGCCTTCGACCTTGTCGAGATCGACCCGGCGTGGAACTTCGACCTTTACTCGGCGAATGGCGCCGAGAAGTCGCCGCAAGCGCAGTATGCGACCATGTCGCTCGCCGATATCGCGGCGATGCCGGTAGGCGATCTGCTCGCGCCCGGCGGCGTCTGCGTCATGTGGACGACGTGGCCGCTAGTCGCCGTCGGCGCGCATGTCGACGTGATCAAGGGTTGGGGGCTGCGGCCGGTGACCGGCGGCGGCTGGGCGAAGCGCACCGCCAGCGGGAAGCTGCGCTGGGGTACCGGCTACTCTGCCCGCTCGCTGCACGAACCGTACATCATAGCCAAGCTGCCCGGTGCCAATTGGAAGGGCTCAAGCTTCCCCAACCTCGTCGAGACGCTTGAGGCGGATTCTCTCGACGGGTTGGCGCGCGAGCATTCCCGCAAGCCGGATGAATTTTACGACCGCTGCGAGGCCGCATGGCCAGAGGCGCGGCGCGTTTCGATCTTCTCCCGCCAGTCCCGGCCGGGGTGGGCGACGTGGGGCAATGAAGCGACCAAATTCGATGGGGCGGCCTGATGCTTGAGCTCGTTATCGACAGTTTCGCGGGCGGCGGCGGCGCGTCCGAAGGCATTCGCGCCGCGCTGGGGCGCGATCCCGACATCGCGGTGAACCACGATGCCATGGCGCTTGCCATGCACCGCATCAACCACCCCGGCACGCGGCACATGGTGCAGGACGTGGCCGTGGTCGACTCGGTCAGCATGTGCGCGGGGCAGCCTATCGGCCTGCTCTGGATGAGCCCGGATTGCACCGACCATTCCAAGGCCAAGGGCGGCCCGCCCCGGCGCGGCGAGGCCAGCACGCGCGGGCTCGCCTGGGCGATTGTCGGCTGGATAAAGGCCCTGCCGGCGTGGCAGCGGCCGCGCGTGATCTGCCTGGAGAATGTCGAGGAATTCGCCCATTGGGGGCCGCTCACGGCGGACGGCAAGCGTTGCCCGATCCAGAAGGGCGTGATCTTCCAGCAGTTCGTGCAGGCGCTGCGCGACCTCGGCTATCGCAACATCGAATGGCGCGAGCGGCGGGCCTGGAAGGCCGGCGCGCCGACCATCCGCAAGCGGCTGTATCTGGTGGCCCGGCGGGACGATGAGGCGATCGTGTGGCCGGAACCGACGCACGGCAACCCGAACGACCCGGCGGACGCCGCGCGCATCGCCGCCGGCGAGTTGCAGGCGTGGAAGACGGCGGCCAGCCATGTGATCGACTTCACCCTGCCCTGCCCGTCAATCTTCGACACGGCGGAGGAGATCAAGCGCAAGTTCGGTATCAGGGCCAAGCGCCCGCTGGTGTTCAACACGCGGGCACGAGTGGCGGTCGGCGCAAAGCGGCATGTGCTCGACAACCCCCGCCGCTTCCTCGTGAAGGTGAACCACACCGCCCGGGGCGAGCCGCGCGACCGCGCGATCGACCTTCCCATGGCCTCTGTCACCCTGACGCGGGACGATGCCGTGGTTGTGCCCGTGGTTACCTATGCGCAGCAGGGCGGCGGGGTGCGCCCGGCGACGGCGCCGCTGCACACCATCTGCGCGTCCGAGAAAGACCAGAACGCCGTCATCATGCCCTATGTGACGAAGTTTAATGCGGGCTCGACGGGTCACAAGATCGACGAGCCGCTGCACACCGTCACCGCGCACGCCTCCGAGACGCATGGCGGCGGCGCGGCCCCGCTGGGGCTGGTGTCGGCCGTGTTGGTCGGCTGCGGAGGCCGGGCGGCGCAGAGCGAGCCGCAGCCGGGCGAGGCGCCGGTGCTGACGCAAACCGGCAAGCCGGATCTGTGCGTGGCGGTGCCCCTTCTCGTGCCGCGCTATGGCGAGCGCGAGGGGCAGCAGCCCCGTTCGCTGCCGGTCGACCGCCCCTTTCCCACCCCGGTGCCGACTGGGAACGAAGCGAGCCTCGCGGCTGTCTTCCTCGCGCAGCACACGGCCGGCTCGCATCCCGGTGCGCCGGCGCATCCCGTAGACCAGCCGACGAACACTATTCTTGGCGCGGGCTCGCAACACGGCGTCGTCGCGGCAAGCATGCTCACCCTGCGCGGAAGCGACCGGCGGGACAGCGGCGCCGACGAGCCGGTGCGCACGCAGAGTGCCGGAGGCCAGCACGACGCGCTCGTCTCGGCGCCGCTGATGACGGTCTATTACGGCACCGACGACGACGGCGCGCCTGTCGACCAGCCGATGCGCACGGAAACGGCGAAGCCCCGGTTCGGCCTGGTCGACGTGCTGGCCTGCGTGCCGCCCTTCGGTCCCGAGCATGAACCGAGGGCTCGCGAGGTGGCGGAGTTCCTGCGCGAACATGGCTGCTGGGATGGCGGCGAGTTCGTCACCTTCGATGTCGGCGGGCGGACGGTCGCGATGGTCGACCTCGGCCTGCGCATGCTCACCCCGCGCGAGCGCTTCAACGCGCAGGGTTTCCGTGCGGATTACATCATTGATCGCGGCATCCTCGAGGATGGCTCGACGGTGCATTTCAGCCTGGAGCAACAGGGCCGGTTCTGCGGCAACTCCGTGTGCCCGGCCGAAGCCGAGGCGCTGGTGCGCGCGAACTATCGCCCGCGCGACGTGCAGGCCCCGGTGAATCGCAAGCCGGCGCTCGACATGCCGCTGTTCATCGAGGCGGCGGAGTGATGCCTCAGCCCTTGATCGCCTTTTTCAGCGTCTCGTCGATGCGGGTCTGCCAGCCGTCGCCGGTGGCGCGGAAGTGTGCCAGCACCTCCTGCGAGAGCCGCAGCTTGATGGCTTCCTTCGGCGGGGCCTTGCCCGGCCCGCGCTGGCCGCGCCGGCGCTTGACCTCGGCCATGAAGCCCGGCGCAGCCTCGCGGCTGGGCCGCAGGCCGGCGAGTTCCTCCTCAGTCAGAGGCGGGTTGTCCGCATCGGCCTCGGCGGCGCGGGTGATGGCGGCGTCTTCCGCGTCGGTCATCTCCGCCAGGTTGCGCAGCGCGCGCTCGCGCGCCGACATCCTGTCATTTGGTGAGTTCGACATAGCGGGTGATCTCCCTACGGTTGGCCTTGCGCAGGCTGATGATGCGGACCTTCTCGGCGCGGCGGTTGAACACCATGACGTGCAGGCGGTCGGCAATGAAGCCGAGGGCGATAGTGCGAACCTCGGCGTAGGCACGGCGGGTGTCGCGGATTTCGAAGGCCGTTTCCCACTCGAAACCCTCGGCGGAACCGAAGGCGACGCCGTGGGTGCTGGCGTCTTCCTTGTTCGGGTCCCACTCGTAAAAGCCGTTCATTTCCGCGCCCCGTTCGATGATTATTTTGTACCCCCATTTAATCGGGCCGTCAAATCTTTTCGGGGGTACGGGAAAATAATCATGCCTCGCTTTGGTGCGGGAGTGTGCGCATGATCACCGAAGCAGCCCTCAACGATCTGCGCGCGCGCAAACCGGTCACATCCGTCGCCGGCAAGTGGGTGGCGCTTCGGCACTCGAAGCGGAAGAAATGGCAGATGGTTGGCCCCTGCCCGATCCACTCCACGGACCGGATGGCCAAGGATTCTATGTCGTTCGAGTGCGACGAGGAGCGCTGGATCTGCGCCTCATGCTGCAAGAGCGGCGACGTGATCGCTCTGGTGATGGCCGTGGAGGGAAAGGACTTCCTCGGCGCCGTGGAATGGCTGGGCGGCGCGCAGCAGGTCGACCCCGCCGAGGAAGAACGACGCGCCCGCGCGGCGGCGGAAAAGAAGCGCCGGCACGAGGAAGCGACGAACCGCTATCGCGAGGAAGAGCGCGAGCGGCTCTATCGCTGGTGGTGCCAGGCCGCGCCGATCGCCGGCACGCCGGTGGAGGAATATCACGCGCGGCGCGGCGTCCTCGCTCCGCCGGCGGCGCGTTTGCGTTTTCGCGTGATGCCCTTCCTCGAGGCGGGCGGGAAGGACGAACAGGGCCGGCAAGTGTGGCACACGCTGCACAGCGGGCCGGCGCAGCTGGCCGCCATCACCGCGCCGGACGGGCATTTCATCGGCCTGCACATCACATGGATCGACCTCGCCCAGCCGAAGGGCAAGGCGCTCATCGTGCACCCCAAAACGGGCGAGGTGCTGCCGGCCAAGAAGATGCGCGGCACCAAACAGGGCGGGCAGATCGAGCTTTTGCGTTGCGCCTCGCCCCGCTGCCTTGTCATCGGCGAGGGTATCGAGACCGTGCTCTCGGTCTATGCCGCCATGGTGCGCATGGGTCGGCCGCTGGATGGCGTCGCTTTTTGGGCGGCGGGCGATCTCGGCAACCTCGCCGGTGCGGCAGAGGGGACCGAGCGGCACCCGACGCTGAAGGATGCCGCCGGCCGCGCCCGTCGCGTACCCGGCGCCGTGCCGCGCCTGGAGAGCAAGGCGGTCACCATCCCCGACAGCGTGACGGATCTGCGGCTCCTGGCCGATGGCGACAGCGACGCGATCACCACCCACCTCGCCATGCAGCGGGCGGAGGCGCGGCACGCCCGCGAGGGCCGGCGCATCACCGTGGCATGGCCCGAGCCCGGCCGGGACTTCAACGATATGCGCATGCAGCGCGCCGAGCAGGTGGCCTGATGGACGATCATCCCAAGATGGACCCGGATGCCGCCGTCCTCGCCGCCGTGTTCCCGGAAGAGGCCGCCGCCCCGCAGCCCCCAATGGTCGTGCAGGACGATGGCGAGACCTTCGACGAGCGCGAGTTCGAGGACGAATCGGGACCGTCCGAGACGCGGCTTGGCCACACTGGTGGCCAGCTGATGGGTGGCAGTCCGCCGCGCTATCCGATCGACATGGAGAAGATCCGCGGCTGCGCCTCGCTCGATCACTCCGACACCGACAACGCCAAGCGCTTCATCGCCCATTTCGGCGACGACCTTGTGGTGCTGGAAACAGAGGGCGTCATCAACACCGACTATTTCACCTGGGACGGCCGGGTGTGGAACATGGCCGGCGGCAATGACGCCGCCGTGCGCCTTGCCAAGAAGGTCGGCGGGCTGATCGCCCTCGAGGCGGACTGTCTCGCCTGGACGCCACAGGAACAGCGCGACATTGACGATGGCGAGCAGGCGGCGCGCGACCTCGATGCGCTGGAAGCCCGCAAATCCGACTGGAACGACCTCGACAAGGCGCGGGCACGGCAGCTGCAGCGCGCGGTCGATGCCGGGGCGGATGCGCGCGCCGCTCTCGACAAGCGCAAGGTAGCGCGCCGCAAGTTCGGCATTTCCTCCAAGAACATGTCGCGCATCAGCGCCTTCAAGACGTTGGCGGCCTGCGACCTGACCCGCAAGCCAGTGGCCTTCGACGCCGACCCTTTCCGGCTCGCGGCGCATGGCCATACGCTGAACTTCCGCCGGTTCCTCGATCCGGAATGCCCGGACCCCGAGGTGAAGCGCTTCAAGGCGGTATGCGTCGCCACGGAAGGGCACCGGCGCGAGGATCTGATCACCAAGCTTCTGCCGGCCGATTATGATGGCACGGCGACCTGCCCGCGCTTCCTTGCCTTCATGGAGCGGTTTCTGCCCGTCGAAGCGGTGCGCCGTTTCGTGCAGATCGGCGCAGGGCTCGGCCTGCTCGGCGTGCCTGTGCAGCGGGTGTTCTTCCACTACGGCAACGGCGCCAACGGCAAATCCGTGTTTCTTGAAACCATGGTGCGCGTGCTCGGCCAGCTGGCCGCCAGCCTGCCGACAGAGGCCATCATCGGCACGGGCGAGCGGCAGGGCGGGCAGGCCAGCCCGGAACTGGCGCGGCTGTTCAATGTGCGCTTCGTGCGGGTGCTGGAACTGCCGGCCGACGAGCCGCTGAAGGAAGCTGTGGTGAAAAAGCTCACCGGCGGTGAATCCATCCCGGTGCGCAACCTGTTCAAGGGCTATTTCGACTTCCAGCCGGTGTTCATCGCGCACATGTCCGGCAACGGCTATCCGAAGATCACCGGCACGGATAACGGCATCTGGCGGCGCATCGCCGTGGTGCACTGGCCGGTGACCCTCGACGAGACCGAGCAACGGGACTTCGAGGAAGTGGTGAGCGAATTGGTTGCCGAAGCGCCCGGCATCCTCAACTGGCTGATCGAAGGCGCCCTCACCTATCTGCGCGAGGGTCTTGTCACTCCTGACGAGGTTAAGGCGGCGACGAAGGAATATCGCGACGAGATGGACAAGATCGGCCCGTTCATCACCGCCTGCGTGCGCGCCGCGCCGGGCCAGCATGTGCGGGCGCGCTCGATGTACCAGGCCTATGAGAATTGGGCACTCACCAATGGCGAGAAGCCGGTCTTCGAGACGCGGTTTGGCCGCGAGGCCAAGAAACGGCTGGCGCATGGCGAGATAGGCAATGTCCGCGCCTATCTCGAATGCGAACTGCACAGCGTGCCCGACCGGCCCGATGCGCCCCGCAGCCCCGGCGGCATCTCTGACCCGTATGGCTCAACCCTCCCCGGCAATGCACATATGCCGGCGGAATGGGAGCGTTGAGCGATGTCTAATGCATTGATGCATCGAGGGTTTCGAGGGTCTTAGAGGGTCTGGCGCAAAACCCTCGGGGCTCTTTTCTGTCGATGTATCAGAGACTTGCCAAGGGCTATCGAGGGTATCGAGGGTTTTTGCCCGCGTGGGTAATGCAAATGGGGGTTCGGGGTGGCAGCGAAACAGAGAAGAACTTTCCATGTGCCTATTAAGAAAAACCCTCGATACCCTCGATAGACCATCTTAACTTATTGATTTAATTACAGTTATTACATTCGAGGGTTCAAGATGAACCCTCTCTAACCCTCGAAACCCTCGGGAATGGGTGAAGCCATGGTCAAGGTGAGCATCGATATCGAAGACCTTCTGGTCTGGGCTTATCGGGTCGAACTGCCGAAGGTGCCGGCGGCGCCGGTCGCCCCTGCGCGCTTCTCCAGGGGGTGGGCGCCCATGTCGGCTTTCGGCGATCTTCTCGCCGTGATCGATGAAGGCGATGTTCGCAACGATTACGGCGTGACGCCTGACCGAACTGCACTTTCCGGCCCGCACCCTGATGCCTTGGCTGTGCATCGCACCGTGATTGAACTGTCGAGCCTTCACCTTGGTGTGCCGGATGGCTGGTGGCCGTTCGATGATATGGCGTCGCCGGATGGTTGGGGCAAGCTGGGCCCGGCCGTGGTGGCCGACGTTCTCGGCCGGCTGGCGGTGCGCGGTGACGATGGTGCCATGCGCTTCAAAACGGCGCCGGGCTGGCTCGTTCAGAAGCACGCCATAATGGGAACGGCGCCGGACTGGTTGGCCGAGCCGATCGAATACCGCACCGTGCGTGCTGCGAACGGCAAGGCGCGATGGTTCATGAAGCGCCTGGTGGCGCAGTTCGTGAACGACGAAATCATCGGCTATACCGAGCACGAGGTGGATGGTTGGTGTGGCTCGCGCCGGCGCCCCTTCCCTGACGCCTACCACAAGATGGAACTGGTGCCCTCGCCATTCCATGTCGGTTGTGACCGGGCTGAATATGAGGTCTGGTACGTTGCCTTGGTGGCTCTGGCGGAGATGTTAGCCGAATCACTCACGGCCCATAGGGTGACCGGCCCCCGCCGCGCTTCCCGCCCATGGGCGCCGGATGCTCCGCAAACCCGCATTCTCCCGTCGCTGCTGGGGACGGCACAGACAGGGGCTTGACGTGCGCCTGGATTTTGGTGCTCACTGTGCACGGATAAAGAGGCCCGGGCGGAAACGCTTCGGGCCTTTCTCATTGGTGGATCGCCCTTCGGAGGGTCGCCCACCTGCCGCCAGCGTGGCCCCGGCGCCACGCCACCCTGCCCCCGGCCTCCCGCCTCGCTGTGGCCGGTGGGTGACACCACCCCCGCCCCCTTTGGGTCCTTCCCGGCCTCCCCCCGTATGCGGGCGGCGGAAGCGCGGACGTTCGCTAGACGCAGCGTCGTAAATCGGGATTAACGAGATTAACGATGACTGATCAATCGGTTAACGATGGCTTATGGCTATCGCTGACGGAGCTGGCTCAGCTTCGGGGGGTGTCGAAACCCGCGATCTCGCAAAACCTGAAGAACTGGAAGGCGCGCGGCGTCGAGGTTGCGACGCGGATGGAAGGCCGGGCACTCCTGATCAACGTCGCGCACTACGATATGGCGCGCGGCGAAGCCGGGAATGTCGCCTTCGCGCAGGAGCCCGAGGCAGTAGAGCCGAAGCTGCCGGGCGCCAGCACCGACCCGGTGTTCGCCCGTGAACAGGCCCGCGAGAAGGGCTATGCGGCCGATCTGAAAAAGCTGCAGTTGGGTCGCGAGCTGCAGACCACGGTCGCCATCGACCGCGCCGAGGACGATATCGCCCGGCTTCTTGAGCCTATCGTCAAGGCGATCGACCGGCTGCCTTCGCGGGCCGACGACCTGGCCGCAGCGATAGCCAACGGCGGCGCGGCCGGGGTGCGGAACGAGTTGAAGGTGGTGGCGGCCGACCTGCGGAACGATGTCGCCGCGGCCATGGAACAGTTGCTGGCGGAGATGCGGGCCGAACCCCGGCGGTCGCTCGCCGACTTCGAGCCGATCCCGTCGACGCCATGAGCTTCTACTTCGAGACCACGCTGGGTGAAGTTGCGGCCGCCAAGCTTGCCCGGATGTTCCGTGTCCTGCCGCCGCTACCACCTTCGGACTGGGCATCGCGCGAGTTGATCGTCCCAGATGGGCCGAAGAAGCTCGAGCGTTGGGATATCTCGCTGACGCCGTACATCGCCGAGCCGCTGAACATGGCGTCTATCGCGAGCCCGGTGAACGAGGTCGCCGTGATGAAGTCGGCGCAGACCGGGTTCACCATGATGCTACTGGCAGCGATCGGTTATTCGATCGACCGCGAGCCGTGCGACATGATGGTCGTGCAGCCGACCGATGGCGCGCTGACCGACTTCAGCAGCAAGAAGCTTGGCCCGATGCTGGAGCACACGCCGGCTCTTGCCCGCAAGGTGAAGCCGCAGGCATCGCGCTCCGGTGCCGGGTCGACGGCCTATGAGAAGAAGTTCGGCGCCGACACGCTGACGCTCTCGATCGCCACGTCGAGCGCGGATCTGCGCTCCAAGACGATCAAGAAGATGTTCCTCGACGAGGCGGACGAGTATCCGGACGATCTCGACGGTCAAGGCGACCCGGTGCTGATGGCCGAGGCGAGGCAGGAGAGCTTCCTCGATTCCGGCGAATGGAAGCGCTTCATGGTGTCGACGCCCACGGTCAAGGGGGAGTCGCGCATCGAGAACCGGTTCTATGCCGGCGATCAACGTCGCTGGCATGTGCCGTGCCCCGATTGCGGCCATGAGTTCTATTTTGCCTACGGTCCGAATTTCCACTTTCAGACCGAGCATCCTTACGGCGCCTTCTATGAGACGCCATGCTGTCACACCGTGATCGAAGGAGTGCAGAAGAAGGGCCTGGTGCGGCGCGGTCGCTGGATCGCAACGGCACCGGGCCCTGGCAAGCACCCGAGCTATCATTTCGATGCGCTGTCCTCGCCCTTCGTGCCGTGGGACGTGATCGCCAAGCGTATTGTCGATGCCGGGGATGACCCTGCCAAGCTCAAGGGCGTTTGGAACCTTACGCTCGGCCTGCCCTATGAAATCCGGGGTGACGCGCCCGATCATGAACGGCTGATGGGGCTACGCGAGGGTTATCCGCGCGGCCGCATCCCGCCCCTCGGTCTGCTGCTGGTGGCCTCGGCGGACGTGCAGGGCAATGGCATCTATGTCGAGGTGCTGGCGATTGCCCCGGATCGGCAAAGCTGGGTGGTCGAGACGGCGTTTCTCGACGGCGACACGGCCGACCCTGAAGCCGGGGCCTTCGCCAAGCTGACCGAGTTCTATGCCCGTAGCTGGCCGGATGCGTTCGGCAGCCATCGGCGGGTGGACGCCTTCGGTGTCGACTCCGGCTTCCGCTCCCATGTCGTTTACACATGGGTGCGCGGTCGTCCGGGTGCTTTCGCACTCAAGGGCGATGACGGGTGGACCCGCCCGCCTCTCGGCACGCCGCAGCCGGTCGATATCGATCTTGGTGGCCGTAAGATCAAACACGGCGTGGTGCTGTGGAGCGTCGGCACCTGGTCGCTCAAGGCCACCTTCTATTCGGACCTGCGCCGGAAGCGTCTGGCGGAAGGTGCGGAGATCGAACCGGCGGGAGCCTGCCACTTCGGTACATGGCAGGACGTGATCTATTTCCAGCAGATCACGAACGAGTACATCGCCGAGGAGAAGTTCCGCGGCAGGACGCGCCGGATATGGAAGCCGCGTGGCCCGAACCACTTTCTCGACTGCCGGATCTACAATCTGGCGCTTGCGGACTATCTCGGCCTGTCGCGGATGACCTCCGACGATTGGGCCATCCTGGCTCGTGATCGCGGCGTGCCGCCCGAAATGCGGGAAGCACACATGTTCTCGCCTCGTAGCGTGCAGTTGGCGACAGCAGCGGCGCCTACGCCCGCTGATCCGACGGACGACCGGACTGAAGAACCCGCCGAAGATAAGCCTGCCGGCGACGGATGGCTTTCCGGCTACAGCATCGACTTCTGAGGTTTCACCATGGCGACTGCGCTCACCCAGGCGGATATCGACGCCTTGGAACGGCTCCTCGTGTCCGGCGAGCAGTCCGTTCGGCTCTCTGATGGGCGGGAGATTCGCTATCAGGATGCTTCGGCCATGCTGAAGGCGCTCGCCTATGCCCGTGGCGCCATTTCCGCCGCGAACCCGACGACCGCTGCGACGCCGTCGACCTATGCGCAGTTCGAGCGGGAATAGCCAAATGGATCTGAACCTCTTCGAGCGCGCACTGGCGGCAGTGTCGCCGGAATGGGGTGTTCGCCGTCTCAATGCCAAGGCCGCGCTCACGGTTGCTACAGAGGCGGCCCGTGGCTTCGATGCCGCTCGCCGCGACCGCCGAACCGCGGGCTGGAAGGCCACAGGCGGATCAGCCAATTCGGAACTGGCTCCGGCGCTCGACATGGTGCGACGCCGCTCCCGTGATCTCTGCCGGAACAATGAATGGGCCGGCAATGCCAAGCGCAAGCTCGCCGCCCATATGGTCGGCACCGGCATCGTGCCCCGGCCCGCGCGCGGCACCGCGAAGCGGACGAAGGAACGGGCGCGGGGCGCCTGGAACGAGTTTGCGGAGAATTGCGACCCTTCGGGACAGAGCGATTTCTACGGCATCCAGCAGCAGCTTGCCGGCGAGGTCGTCGAGGGTGGGGCGGCGTTCCTGCGCTGGTACCTGCGCCCCGCGTCGTGGGGCCTGAAAGTCCCGCTGCAGTGCGAGGTGCTGGAGCACGAGTTTCTCGACACCCGCAAGACGGAGATGCGCGGCAACAACGCCATCATCAACGGCGTCGAGATCGACCCGTGGGGCCGTCGCGTCGCCTATTGGCTGTTTCCGCAGCACCCCGGCGAGATGTCGTCGCTCACCTTGGCCCGCAATCGCTTCGTTTCCGAGCGCGTGCCGGCGTCGGAAGTCGATCACGTTTTCCGCGTCGACCGTCCGGGGCAGGTCACCGGTGTGCCGTGGATGGCCTCGGCGGCCCTGCGTCTGCGCGATGCGGCCGATTATGAAGAAGCCGAGCTGATCAAGAAGAAGATCGAATCTTGCCTCACCGTCTTCGTTCGCCGCAACGGAACGGGCCCGACCAATCTGGTGCAGGCCGGCGCGCAAGTGAAGGACGCGACGGGCAAGCGCCTTGAAAAAATAGCGCCCGGCCTCATCGCCTATCTCGGTGAGGGCGAGGAAATCCAGACGGCCATGCCGTCTCCGGCGAGCGGCTATGCCGATGTGATGGATCGCCAGATGCTGGCGGCCTCCGCCGGAATCGGACTGCCCTATGCCAGCTTCACCGGCGATCTGAGCAAGTCGAACTTCGCTGGCATGCGCGAAGGCAAGCTCGACTATTGGGGCGTCCTCGACCAGTGGCAGTGGCTCATGCTCGTGCCACAGGTCAGCCGCCCGGCGTGGCGGCGGGTCATGCGGGCCGCCGCCGGCTCCGGACAGGCCGTGCCGGCCGGTATCAGCGCCGAATACACCATGCCCAAGCGGCCATGGGTCGACCCGCTGAAGGACGTGAAAGCCGAGGAGGCGGAACTCGCTCTCGGCATCGAAAGCTGGGCGGAGAAGGCTGCGGCTCGAGGGTACGACCCGGAAGACCTCATCGCCGAGATCAGTGAGTGGAAGCCGCGACTGGACGCGGCCGGAATCACCTTCGCCAAGGCGCCGGGGCTTGCCGCCGCGCCTGCTGAAAAGCCGGCAAACGACAAGGAGCGCGACAATGCCGACGCCGAATCCGAAGACACCGACGCCTGACGTGCCGCCGGCCCATGTGCTGGCCCGCGCCGCCCTGATCACCCGCGACTTTGTTTCGGGCGACCCCGCCTACTTCAACCCGACCACGCTCAATCCGGAGACTCGCACCGTCGACCTCGTCTGGTCGACAGGCGCCCGTGTCACCCGCCATGAAATGGATTGGGAGACGTGGGCCGTTCGCAAATTCCACGAGGAACTTGATCTACGCGGCGCGCGTCTCGATCGCCTGAATAACGGCGCTCCTCTGCTGATCGAGCACTCGACCCGCGACGGATGGGATGGGCGCCCTCTCGATGGTGTGATTGGTGTCGTCGAGCGCGCGTCGGTGACGGGCGGCGAAGGCATCGCAACCGTGCGCTTTGCCGAAGGCGAGCGCGCTGCCGAGATTTTCGGCCGCGTCCAGCGCGGCGAACTTCGCTCGATCTCGGTCGGCTACCAGGTCCGCAAATGGGACAAGACCCAGCGCGATGAGGACGGCACGCAGATCCGTCGTGCCGTCGACTGGGAACCTTATGAGCTTTCCATCGTCGCGATCCCGGCGGATGCCGGCGCTCAGATCCGGTCGATGGCCGACGCCGCCACAATCTTTCGCAACCGGGCTCAGCCCACCACCAGTGAGGTCCCCATGACCACGCCGACCACGGGCAATGAGCCCGCGCCGACCGAGACCCGTACCGCCCCGCCGCAGGCCCCTGCGGTGACCCCGCCGACGCCGGCAGCGGCGGAAGAACACGCCTGGCGTGCCGGCGACATCGCCAAGCTGCAGCTGCGTGCCGAGGCGTTCGGGCTCACCGCCGCCGACGCGATCACCGTGATGGGTGCCCATCGCACCCTCGAGGCGGCGACGGACGCGCTGCAGGATCAGGCGGCCAAGCGCACCGCGCCGCGCCAGACCCCGCATATCCAGATCACCACGGACGAGGGCGATACCGTCCGCGCGGCGGTCGAGAATTCCATTCTCCACCGCGCCAATCCGCAGGCGGTCGCGCTGACCGATGCGGCGCGCGAATTCCGCGGCATGACGCTTCTGGAACTCGGGCGCACCTATGTCGAGGACACGCAGGGCGTTCGCCTGCGCAATCTCTCCAAGCGTGAGCTGGCGAACGTTCTGCTCGGCCTGGAACGCTCGGCGGGGATGATCTCCACTTCCGACTTCAAGAACCTTCTGGCGAACGTCGTTTCCAAGCGGCTGCGCGACACCTATGCCGGCGCGCCCCGTCTCTGGCGCCAGATCGCCCGCCAGTCGAACGCGCCGGACTTCAAGGAGAAGGCCGTGCTGCAGCTGGCCGGCATGCCCGAGCTGAAGAAGGTTCGCGAGGGCGCCGAGTACACCTATGCCGGCCTGTCGGAGAGCGCCGAGAAGTACTCGATCGCCACCTATGGCCGCATCATCGCGATCACGCGCCAGACGCTGATCAACGATGACCTCGGTGCCTTCGACCGCCTGCCGTCGCTTTTCGGTCGCGCTGCGGCCGAACTGGAGAACGATCTGGTGTGGGGCATCCTGCTCGCCAACCCGGTCATGGGCGACGGCGTGACGCTGTTCCACGCCTCGCGCGGCAATCTCGCCGGCGCCGGCGCGGTGCCGTCGGAAGCCACGTTCGAAGCCGCAGATATCGCCCTCGGCGACCAGAAGGATGCGGCGGGCAAGCCGCTGAACCTCTCCTACAAGTATTTCCTCGGCGCTCAGAAGTATGCCGTGGCGGTCAAGAAGCTGCTCACCTCGGTGGCAGCGGCCAAAACCGGCGACGTGAATGTCTACCAGAACGCCGTGACGCCGATCATCGAGAACCGCCTGAAGCCGGCCACGGGCACGGCGCCGTGGTTCATGGCGGTCGATCCCGGCCAGTGGGACACCATCGAGTACGCCTATCTCGAAGGCGAAGAAGGGCTCTACACCGAGGAGCGCGTCGGCTTCGAGGTTGACGGCATGGAGATCAAGGGCCGCCTCGACTTCGGCGCCAAGGCGATCGATGGCCGCGGCCTCTACATGAACCCCGGCATCTGACGCACCGCGTCAGCAGCCTTTCACCTCCAGCGGGCGGGCGTGAAAGCGTCCGCCCTTTCCATATCGGGAGATCCCCATGCAGAATTATGTGCAGGCCGGCGACACGCTCTCGCTGCTCGCCCCCTATGCCGTCATCTCCGGCGCTGGTGCGCAGGTCGGCCAGATCTTCGGTGTCGCGGTCGGCGATGCCGCGAACGGCGCCGAGGTCGAACTCAAGACCAAGGGCGTGTTCGAACTCACCAAGCTGAGCGCGCAAGCCTGGACGGTCGGCGCTCTGGTCTACTGGGACAACACCAACAAGCGCTGCACCACGGTCGCAACCGGCAATCTGTTGATCGGCGCGGCCACGGCTATCGCTGCGAACCCGAGTGCGACGGGGATCGTGCGGTTGAACGGCGTCGCCAGCGCGGCGTCGGCCTGATGCCGTCTTCGTTCGAGCGCGCCAACGACCGCATCTTCGCTCGTCTCGGGGATATTGCCGAGTATCGAGAGCAAGGATGCGGGGTTGGCGTGCCCGTTCGCATCGTGCTGCGTCGTCCCGACATGATGCTGGACGGGTACGAGGACACGCGGCTGCGGCGGCCTACGACAATTGTCGAGGTCCGCTGTAACGAGTGCCCGCGTGCCCGTGCCGGCGACACTTTCACGCTGATAAACAACGACCAGTCAGCGCGGCCCGACCCCACCACCGGCCGGGAACAGGTTTACCTGATCGATGGCGCCCCGGCGCGCAGCGATGACCGGACACTCTGGATCTGCGGTTGCCGAGAGGTGGGCGAATGATCCCGCTCGGCATCACGATCCAAGGCGATCTGCGGCAGATCATGGTAGCCGAAACCGCCGACGCGGCCCGTGCGGTCACCAGCGGGATCGGTGCCGCGACTGATGGGCTGAAAGGTGATCTGCGGCAGCAGGTCGTGGGCGCAGGGCTAGGCCAGAAGCTCGCCAACACATGGCGTGGCGACAAATATCCCGGCCGGGCGGGAGTGACTTCGCTTCGCGCCGCCGGCTTCGTCTACTCGAACGCGCCGGACATCGCCGATGCTTTCAACCGCGGCGTGCCCATCCGCTCGCCCAACGGCTTCTTCCTCGCCATCCCCACAGCTGCCGCCGGCCGACACGGCGTCAGCCGCGTGGCGCCGGCCATCAATGAGCGTCGCGGCAAGGAACGTCTGACGCCGGGCGGGTGGGAACGGCGTACGGGAATCCGCCTGCGTTTTGTCTACCGGCGGGGGCGCCCCTCGCTGCTCGTCGCTGACAATGTCCGCCTGAATGGTGGCGGCGTTGCCGTCAAGATGAGAGCGCTGAAGACGGAACGGCCCGGCAAGCTCCGCAAGGGCGCCACCACCACGGTGATCTTCATCCTTGTGCCGCAAGTCAATCTCGGCAAGCGGTTCGACGTCGACGGGGCCGCTTCCCGGTGGATTGGCCGGTTGCCGGATCTGATCGTGCGCAGCTGGCCGGAGACCAAGTGATGAGCGTTCGCGAAACGGCCCTCGCCGCCCTGCACGCCGCGCTACGCGGTGGCTTGACCGGGGCAGACGTGAAGCGCAACAGCGAAGTGCCTGAAGCCGTAGGCATCGGCGGCCTGGTGATCCTTCGCGATGGGGAGGCGGGCGAGCCCGAGGTTTGCTTTTCTCCGCCGCTCTACAGCTTCGAGCATCGGGCCTCGATCGAGGTTTATGCCGATGGAAAGACGGCGGAGGCCCGCAGCGCGCTGCTGGACTCGCTCCTCATGCAGATCGGCGAAGTTATCGAGGCTTCGCCCACGCTAGGCGGTGCCGCCGAGTATTGCTCGCCAGGCGGCCCGCAGGTCGACGCGCTGTTCTCCAGTGCCGGCGGCGGGCTGCGCAACGCGCTCGTGTCAGTGCTGCTGATCTATTCGACCCCGTCGCCGCTCGGCTGAGCGGCTTCCCCCTGACATTCCAGACTTGGAGGAGCGCCCCATGGGACGCGCAATGGGCATTAACGCCAGCATGGCGCTTGCCTTCGAGGCTACCTATGGCACCTCGCCGGCGAGTGGCTACAAAAAGTTGCCCTTCATCTCCGCCACGCTCTCGGCGGAACAGGGGCTGATCGCCGACGACATCATCGGGACGGGGCGCGACCCGAGCGCGCCCTCGCGTGATGTCATCAACGTCAATGGCGACGTGGTAGTGCCGGTCGATTTGCTCAATTTCGGCAACTGGCTGAAGCTGCTGCTCGGCGCGCCCACCAGTGTGAATGCCAGCGGTACCTATACCCACACCTTCGGATCGAACCTGCAGGCGCTGCCGAGCGCCGCCATAGAGATCGGCAACCCCGAGGTGCCGTCCTACGCCATGAACAAGGGCGTGATGGCGAACACGCTCAATATCCGCATGCAGCGTTCCGGGCTGGTGCAGGCCACGGTTGGCCTCATCGGGCAGAACGAGGTTGTGGCGGGCACGACCGGAGCAGGCACGCCCACCGAAGCGGCGGTGACGCGCTTCAACCAGTTCCAAGGCTCGATCAAGCGCGACGGCACTCCGCTCGGCAACGTCGTCTCCGCCGACTTCACCTATTCGAACAATCTCGAGCAGGTGGAAGTCATCCGCGCCGATGGGCTGATCGGCGGCGTCGACCCGGGCAAGGCGTCGTTCACCGGCAGCATCGTCGCCCGGTTCGACTCGCTCGACCTGTTCAATCTCGCCGTCGCCGGAACGGCCTCGGAAATCGCCTTCGGCTTCGAGATCGGCGCCAGTTCCAAGCTCACTTTCACCCTGCCGAGCGTCTTCCTGCCGCGCCCCAAGCGCGAGATCAGCGGGCCGAACGGCGTGCAGGCCACCTTCGCCATTCAAGCGTCTCGGGCGGGGGCCGGCACCAAGATGCTCACCGCCGCCCTCGTCAACAATGTCGCATCCTACTGAGGGCACCATGCAGAAACTCACCTTTGAGAGAGCCGTCTACTGGCTCGACCTGGGGCCGGGCGTCCGTGTCGAGGTTCTCCCCTTCGGCACGGAAGTAGAGCTTCGCGCGCTTGACATTCCGCCTCAGATGCGCGCGGACCTCGGCAGCGAAGACCGCGCCGTGCGCTCGCTGGCCCTCATCAAGGCGTTTGGTCGCGGCGCGATCATCGGTTGGGAGGGTGTCGAGGTTGAGGGGCGGGCTGATGATGCGCCGTGGCCGGAAGGCACTGATGCGCTGCTGTCGACCTCGCCCCATGGCCGCGCCTTCGAGGCTAAATACGTCATCCCAGCCCTGCTGGCGGTGCAGGAAAAAAACGCATCCGCGCCCTCGCCGAATGGCACTTCGGCGGCGGCGGCGACTACTGTGCCGCCTGCGACGACCGATGCGACAGCTGCGTCTACCGCGCCGAAGCCCCACTGACAGTCCAAGGCGTGCTGTTCTGGAGCGCGCTGCGCGACGGCTCCTGGCAGATGCGGCTCGGCATGGGCGGTCCTTTCGCCTTCGACTATCTGGCGATCGAGCATCTGGCCGCCGCACGCGGCTGCCCGGCTGAAGCCTGCGCCTATTTCTTCCCCGCTGCCGAGCGGGCCGCACTTGCCGCGATCCGAGACAACATGAAGGGCGACACCGATGGCTGATCGTAATGTCGGCATTCGCCTACAGGTGATCGACGGCGGGAAGGTGAAGGCCGAGTTGCAGGGCGTCGGCGATGCCGGCGCCGCTGCCCTTGGCGCGCTCGAAGGCAAGTCGCGGCAGGCGGCTGCCGCCGTGAACCAACTGCGCACACACGAGGTAACGAACCTCACCGCGCAACTGACCGACCTCGGCGTGCAGGTGCTCTCCGGCCAGTCCTTCGCTACGGCGATGATCCAGCAGGGGCCGCAGATCGCAGCCGTGCTGGGTGATCGTGGAGTGAAGGGCGCCGTTATGGGCGTCGGCTCCGCGTTGCTGTCGCTGGTGACGCCGACCACGGCGATACTCGCCGGCATCGTCGCGCTGGGTTATGGGGCATCTTTCGCGTTCGATGCCATCGTCGGTGAAACCGACGACGCGTCAGAAGCGCTTGAGCGCCATGACGAGATCGTCCGCCGGATTACGGCTCGTTATGGCGACCTCGAAAAGGGCCGCAACGATGCGGCCGACGCTGCTCAACGGGAAATGGATATTCTCGAAGCGAACGAGAATGAGCGGAGCCGCCAGAAGGCATACCTTGCCGATATCGCCGCCCTGATCTCGGATCTGCGTGACAAATCCGTCTCGATCGGTTCTGCGGGCGATATTGCCGCTAACCCTCTGTTCGCGACGTATTCCGGCGCTTTTTCCCAACTTGCCCAAAGCGCAAAGGATGGAACGCCGGATATCGCCGCGTTCCGTTCGGAAGTCGCCCGACTGAGCAATGAGGCAAGCGACCCGGCGGTGCGTGAGTTTGGCGTTGCCATCTACGATGCCGCTGCGGCGGCGGCCAAGTCCGGCGCGGATTTCGGCCTAGCCGGAGCGGCGGCCGAGCGCGTAGGCGATCAGTTCGCGCTCTCGACCGAGCAGGTGAAGCTGTTCTCGGCGGCCATGAAGGAGTGGGACGCTGATCAGCGGCTCATTGCCGGGCTCGATCGGCGCGCGGATACGGCTTCCGACCCTCGCCAGCGCTATATCGATGAGGCGCTTTCGCGACTCAAGAGTACCGACGAGGCGCGGCGCAACGAAGCAGCGGCGGCGGCTGGGCGCGCCTATGATGCAGACCAGCGGCAGCGTGCCAGCGAAAAGGCCTCACGCGAGGCGCTGAACGATGCCCGCCGCCAGCAGAACGCGCTGGAGCGCGAGGCGGCGCGGCTCTACGACGAGACCCGCACGTCCGCCGAAGCATATGGCGTCACATTGGATCGCCTTAACGAACTTGCCTCGAAGGGCCTGATCACGCAGGAAACCTATCAGCGCGCCCTTGCACAAGCCGCCGACACCATGGCTGCCGCAAAGCGGGTAGCGCTCGACGACGCAACTGATGCCGCATCCGGCTATAAGCGGGCCATCCTCGACTATATCGAAACCGCGCAGGACATGGCGTCGGCGACGGAAGATATCATCACCGATGCGCTGGGCGGGGCCGAGGATGCCTTCGTGTCGTTCGTCACCACCGGCAAGGCGGATTTTTCTAGCCTCGTCGACAGCATCCTTGCCGACTTCGCCCGGCTGGCGTTACGGCAGGCCATGGCGCCGCTGCTGTCCGGCAGCTCCGATCTGCTCGGGGGGCTCATCGGCAGCCTATTCGGTGCACCGTCGGGTGTCAGTGTGGCAGCGCACCACGCCGGCGGTATCGGTGAGGGCGAGGCCTCGTTCCGCCGCACGGTTGACCCGGCGCTGTTCGAAAACGCGCCGCGCTACCACACTGGCCGCGACCCGTTGGGCCTGCTGGCGGGCGAGCGCGCGGCCATCATCAAAGACGATGAGGGCGTATTTACCCGCCAGCAGATGAGGGCACTCGGCGCTGGAATGAGCCGACCTTCCACCGCGCCGACGGTCAACCTCAACATCGTCAATGAGGCCGGTGTTGCCGTCGAGCAGGGGCCGGTGACGCAGCGCCCCGATGGGCAGTTGGACATCGACCTGATCCTGCGCGTTGTGAAGGGTGAGATTGCGAAGGACATCGCCAATCGCGGCGTTGTCGGCACGGCGATCCAGAATCGGTACGGCCTGCGCGCCGGCAAGGGCCAGTAACGATGAACTTCGCCGACTATCCCATAACCCTGCCCTTCGAAACGCTGGCGGGGGCTTGGTCGCTTGTGCCGTTTCGCGAGCCAGCAGAAACGCAGATGGCCGGCGGCAATGTGCGGCTGCGCTTCCGGCAGGGGGACAGGCTCAAAACGCTGACCTGGGCGTGCCGGTTGACGCCTGCACAGTTCGAGGCGTTCGAGGCCTTTGTGTCAGACATGCTCGTGCGTGGCACGGCGCGATTCTGGATGCCGGTCTGGCTGGGGGCCTCTTACCAGATCCGCCTGGTGCAGTTGCGCGGCGGAGGAGGTGGCCTTTCCTATCGTGCCAATCAGCGCGGGCTGAAAGTCGAGGTTTCCGCCACCCTGCTCGTCTTCCCGCCGGAGATGACGCCGGCACTCCCCAGCATTACGGCGGTCGATCCTTCGATCGCCGGCACCGGGACCGTTGGCGCGACGGTGCAGCTGGATATTGGCGGGGTGTCGCGCAGCGCGGTAGCGACCTCGGGCGCTTGGTCGGTGGAGATACCCGCGCTTGATGACGGGCGGCATCTGGTGCGGGCGCGCTATGTCGGCGGGCCGTGGTGCGCGCCGGTAGACTTGGTCACACCGGCCCCGGCGGGCGGCTGACCATGGCAACCATCAATGCCGCCTGGGCCGAAGCGGAAGCCTCCTGCCCCGCCGCCTATCAGGTGATTGAGACGATCGAGCTGCAGCATCCGGGGCTGGTCGACGGCGCGAACAACCCGATCCCGATCCGGCTGGTGATTGACGTGATGCCCCGCGTGCTGGGGATCGAGCTAGGCGCCGTCTACAATCCCGGCGCCATGGTCGAATTCCAGCCGACCGCGATCCAGTGCGATGACCCCGAATACGCCGAGGGGAAGATGCCGACCGCCCGCCTGCGGATAGACAACGTCACCAAGGATCTGCTGCCGCACCTCGACCGGGCGACGGAATACAGGGCCGACCTGAAGGTGCTGATCCGCCGCTATCGTTCGGATGATCTCGCCCTGCCGATCTATGGCCCGGTGGAGCTTGTGCTTACCGACATCACCACCAGCGGCTCGACCGTCGAGGGCACCGCCACTATCGCCGATTTCGGCGACCGCAAGGTGCCGAGCCTCATCTATTCGCTTTCCGCCTTTCCGGGCCTGCAGGGGTAAGTCGCCATGTGGCAGATCATCGTGAACGGCGACGTGGTGCGCCAATACGACAGCCGAGCCGAATGCGAGAGCGTGGCGCTGCGCCAGTATTGGGCGGTGCTGCGTGACGGCGAACTGGTGATGACGCCGGGCGTGGAGATCGTCGAGCAAGCGGAAACCTCCTCCGATGAATGACAAGCGCGCCGCGTTCCTCTCCGCCCTCATTGGCCAGCCCTGGGCGCATGACCGCTCATGCTGGCATGTCGCGGCGCTGGTGCAGGCGACCTTGTTTGGCCGGCAGCTGCCGCATGTCGACGTGCCGCCCGATCCGAGCTGGCGCTGGATGATCGACACCATCGAACGCCATCCCGAGCACGCCAATTGGGCCGAGGTGGTCGCGCCTCTCGTCGGGCTGGTGACGGCCGGCGACGGCGCCCTTGTCGCGCTCGCCCGGGTGGACCGCGCCGCCCATATCGGCGTGTGGCTCGCGGCCGAGCGCCTGGTGATCCATTGCGATCAGGATTTCGGCATCGTGGCGCAGGACATCGCCACGCTGCGCGCCGGCGGCTGGGGCCGTATCCGCTTCTACGAGCCCGTGACGGACTGACCCGACATGACATCTTTGGCAATTGAGCCGGTGCGGCATGTGCTGCTGCCGGGCCGGGAGCTTGCGTGCCTGGCGCCGCGCCCGCGCGAGAGCATCAACGGCTTTCTGAAGCGTGCCGGCTGGCGGCTCAATGACGTGCCGACGATCTGCCTCGTCAACAATGAGCCGGTGCTGCGCGCCGACTGGACCCGACGCATCCGCAAGCGCGACACCGTGGTGTTCGTTTCCCGCCCGCGCGGCGGGTCGACCTCGACGCGAAGCCTGATCGGCCTTGTCGGCATGATCGCCATCGCCGCGCTGGCGCCGGGAATCGGGTCGGCGGCTGCAGCAGCGCTGGGCTTTGGCACGACGGGTTTCGCATCATCGGCCATAGCGACCGGCGTGGCCGTCGCCGGCGCTGCCGCCATCGGCGTGCTGACGGCGACCAAGCCGGGTGGCCAGAGCGCGGACCCCGATCCGGTCTATGCCTTCGGCTCGACCGGCAACACGGCGCGCCTGCTGCAGACCATTCCGTGCAGCTATGGCCGCATCATCAAGGCGCCGGATTATGCGACGCGGCCATGGGCCGAGTTCGACGGCGACCAGCAATATCTGCATCTCTTGTTCGTCAACGGCGTCGGCCGCTACCGCCGCGATCAGATCCTCGTCGCCGACACGGTGCTGTGGGATCGCGTGACCGGCGTAAACCCGGCCTTTTCCGGGGTGGAGTTGCAGTTCCGCGAGCCGGGCGAGCCGGTGACGCTGTTCCCGACGCGGGTGGAAACATCCTCCGAAGTCTCGGGACAGGAGCTGTCGACCACCTTCGCCGGCGGTTTTGTGGCCAATGCCGCCGGCACGCTGGCGAAGACGCTCGCCATCGACTTCGTGCTGCCGGAGGGGCTTTACAGCATCGACAGCCAGGGCGACATGCGCCCGCACAGCGTGGTGCTGGAGGCGCAGTATCGCGCGGTTGACGCCGCCGGCGCCCCGGCGGGCGGCTGGGTCGGCATTCCTTCGCTCGGCTGGACACGCTGCACCCGCACGCCGGTGCGCCTGTCGATCCGCGCCGATGTTTCGCCCGGCCGCTATGAGGTGCGGGTGCGCCGGCTGCTGCCGCCGACCACCAATGGCAAGGCCGGCGACAAGGTGATGTGGGCGGGGCTGCGCGCCTTCATCGACGCGCCGGCCAGCTTCGCGAATGTCTCTGTCACCGCGCTGCGGCTGAAGGCGACGGACCAGCTGTCCGGCGACGCGGCGCGCGACATCAACTTTATCGACACCCGAATCCTCCCTGTGTGGAACGGCACGGGATGGGTCGATCAGCCGACCCGCCGGCCGGCATGGGCGGCGCTCGATCTCGCCACTAATGCGGTCTATGGCGGCGCCCGGGCACTGTCCAAGGTCGATCTGCAAGCCTTTGTCGATCTCGCCGCCAGCAATGAGGCGCGCGACGAGACCTTCGATTTCACCTTTACCTCGGGCGAGCTTTGCCTCGACCAACTCGACCAGATCCTTGCCACAGCGCGGGCAAAGACCCGCTGGCTGGGCGACACGCTGTCGCTGGTTCGCGAGCAGTGGGCGAGCATTCCCTCGATGCTGCTCACCGATCGCGAGATCGTCCGCGACAGTTTCTCGCTCAAGTACGACCTCCTGCCCTCGACCGCCTATGACGGGCTGGTGCTGGAATATGTCGACGAGACGACGTGGAAGCCGGCCGAGATCATCTCGCCGCGCGGTACCAGCCCCAGCCGTCCGCTGCGCAAGCAGCTGCCCGGCATCACCCGCCGCGCCCATGCCCAGCTGGAGGCGGATTTCCTCTGGCGCTGCTACCTCTACCGCCGCCGCCGCGTGCTGCTCTCGACCGAACATGACGGACGGCTGCTCTCGGTCGGCTCGTCCATCGCCGTGCAGTCCGACATGCCGGACAATTGGGGCGCCTCCGCCGAGGTGGCGCGCCGCGAGGGCAATGGCCTGATCCTGTCCGACCCGGTGACCTGGGGCACCGGCCAGCACTACGTCAGAGTGCGCACCCGCACCGGCGGCAGCTTCGGCCCGATCAAATGCGCCCGGGGCGCGGCCGACCATATAGCGCTGCTCGACGCGCCCGACCTCGCCGCGGTCGAGGCCACGCAAGGCCCGCTCAATGCGGCGCTTGCGCGCGCCGATGGCGGCGAAGGCGCGAGCGCAGCTGTCGGCCTGGGCACCACATGGCAAAGGCGCTGTCTGGTCACTTCTGGCGCGCCAAGCGGCGACCAAGTGGCGCTGGAGATGCTGCTCGATGATCCCCGCGTACATGACGAGGACCTGACCGCCCCGCCGCCGCTGCCGACCAATTCGTGGCAGACCACGCCGCGCCTGCCGGTCATCGGCGGGCTGGTGGCGCGTATCCGCCCCAGCGAGCACCCGCCGACGCTCGACGCGAGCTGGTTTCCGGCCGCCGGCGCGGCGTCCTACATGACGCGGATCTCCTATGACGAGGGCGCCAGCTACACCCCGCTCGGCGAGGTGCGCGCGCCTTATCTCACCGCCGTAGTAGAGGCCGCGGCCGCCTGGTTCGAGGTGGCCGGCATCAATCTGCAGGGCCGGCCGGGCGGATGGGCACGCACCGTCATCGCCGCCCCGGTGCGGGGCGCCGACAACATCACCGTCACCAAGGAGATGTTCGAGGCCGGCGTGCGCGACTATGTGCTGCGCGAGGTGAAGGACGTTCAGCGCGTCACCGCCAAGGCGATTGAGGACATCAACCGCCTGCTCGCCGAAGTCGATGCGCAGAGCTACACCGACCGCCAGGTGCTGCTGCGCGATCTGACCTCGACGGTCGGCCAGTCCACGGCTCGGGTGCTGGAAAAGCTGGAAGTCGCGACCGGGCCGGAATCGGCTCTCGCGCAGGCCATCCTCACCGTAGAGGCCTCGGTCGGCGCGCTCGATGCCAGCGTGACCGATCGCATCACCGCCGCCGTTGGGCCGGGTTCGGCGGTGGCGGAAGCGATCACCGAACTTGAAGCGGCGATCGGCAATGTCGAGGCCAGCCTCAAGGTCCGGTTCGTGGCCGGCGCGGTGCCGTCTGGCGCTCTCTCGGCCTGGTACCTCGAAGCGGAGGTGAGTGACGGCGTCGGCACGGCCCGCGCCGCCATGCGCGTGCTGGCGCGCCTGATCGGCGGCGAGGCCGTCTCCGAAATCCAGATGGATGCCAGCCGGTTCTCCATCGGATTGATGGAGTCCGGCGTCTTCAACCCGATGTTCATCGTCAACACCACCACCGGGGTGGTGAGCATCAACATGAACCTGATCGCCAACGGGTCGATCACGGCGCTGCTGCTGAACGTCTCCACCCTGCAGGCGATCTCGGCGAACCTCGGGACTATCATCGCGGGCATCCTGAGATCGGCCGACAACAAGTTCGTCATCAATCTCGACGCCGGCTACCAGGTCGTGCGGAGCTGACATGGCGGACAATACTGGCTTTGTCCGCATGGGCGGCGGGGTGCGCCTGCGCACCTGTCTTGCCGGATATGATCCCGAGAATCCGGCCCTCGATGAGCGGGTGCTGACCTATGACAGCACCTGGCCGAACACCCTGAAGGTCATCCATAACGGGATTTCCTATGGCGGGTCGCTGGGCGGGCGCGCCATCACCTATGGCACCGTGGGAGTGCCGGGCGCGCGAAACGGCGCCCGGCAAGTCAAAGTACTGCCCTTCGCCGGGGCCAATGGTCCGTTCCGGCCGACGCTCGCATGGATGCGCAATGGCGGCGGCACGCTGAATTTCGTTGCGGCGGGAACGTCGCTCTCCGGGCCCGGCGAAACCAAGACCTATGCGCGTGGCTATGGCGTGTGCGCGGTGAACCTGCGCAATGACGAAATACTGTTCTCGCCGGCGCGCAACGATGTCGACTATGTCTATTTCGTCTTCGGCACCAATCCGACGGCGGCGGAGGCACCTGGCGGCAACAGCATCGTGCTGGGTAAGCACCCGCTTTATGGGCCGGGGATTTACATCTCGCGCCTCGGCTTCGACGCGGAGACATGCAGCCTCGACGACATGGTGATGACCAGCCGCCGCAACCATTTTCAGGTGGCGGAGACAGGCATAGCCTATCCGTCCATTTATTCCGGTGGGGGCGCTCTCGCGCCGAATGATCTGGCGAGCGGCGACCCGTTTCCCCTCGCCGGCATCGCGCCGGTGCGAACGGCGGCCATCGTCAACCTTCGCGGTTCCTACCCGCATTATCCGCCCGTGATGGCCTTCGCGGTCGATGTCGGGTTGGGCGGCGAGCCGCGCCATCAGTGCAGCATTTTCTGGCTCTCACCGTCGCAGCTGCTGCTCACCAGCTCGGCCGGCGGCGGCTCGGGTATCAAATTCGCCGTGGTGGGCAGCGACCCGACCTATCAGTTTGGCGTCGACACCATTTCCGGTCTCGACCGGGTGTGGTGGGCAAAGAACGATAAGCTCGCGGTCACCAAGCACAACGTCACCTATGGATCGGCCGGGCCGAATGACTTCCTCTACCGTTCCGACCGCCTGACGCCCCGGTTTTCCGGCTTCGGGACCATCGCGACCGCTGCGGCGAGCAACTTCTACGATCTGCCCACGCCAGCGCCATTAGGTGCCGGGCCGCCGTTCGCCTTCATGATCGTGAGTGACAATCTCGATTATAGCGGGTGGTGGTGCGGCATGGGTCAGGTGATGATGCAAGACATTGCCGACAGCAATCCAAGTGTTAACGGCCCATACTACGGCCCGTTCTTCTATGGCTCGATCTATGACCGAACGCGATACCGCTGGTATCGCAACGCGGCCTTTCCAGCCTCTTATTTTGGCTACGTCTCTACCATGAACATTTCGGACTTCTGAGGTTCCCATGCCCGATCGCATGTACAACGCCGGCACCATCAGCGTGGCGGCGAACGGCACCGTCGTGACTGGTGTCGGCACATTATGGACTGAGGTGCTGGTGCCGCTCGATACCTTTGAGTGCGAGGGTGTCCGGGTGAGCGTGCTGGAGGTGACGGACGATAGCCATCTCGTCATCTCGCCCTGGCCAGGTGGCGCCAAAGCGGCGGCGGACTATCTCGTGCGCTACGATTCGCCCCTGCGTTACGAGAGCGCCTATATGGCGACGCAGGTACGCGAACTGGTTGCGCAGCTGCGGCTGCTCACGGCGAATGTGCCGTACTATCAGGTGGTGAGCCTCGGCACGAACGCACCGCCCGGCGCGCCGGCCGAGAGTGACAGCTATGTGGTCGGCACCGCGCCAACGGGCGCATGGGCGGGTCGCGCGAACAATGTGGCGGTGTGGGGTGGCACGGCCTGGCTGTTCGCCGTGCCCGAGGGCGGGTGGCATGCCTATAGTGCTGGTGCCAATGCGCTCTACGCCTTCGACGGCGCGGCTTGGTTGCCGACCAACGGCGTGGCCTCGGTTGTGGGGCAGACGGGGGCGGTGTCGGCGGTGCAGATCAAAAGCGCGATCGCCAGCGCCTATTTCCAGACGCTCATGCCGGCGGCGGATGCCCCGGCCGCACTGACCACTCTCGGCTTCTCGTCCTTCATGGCGGGCATTCGGGGATCTGCGGATGCGGTGGCGGCCCTTACCGGCCTCGGCTTTTCCACCTTCATGCGGGGCCTGCGGGGAGTGGCGGACGCCGCGGCCTTGCTGGCGGCGATGGGCTTCTCGACCTTTATGGCGGGTATCCGCACCGCGGCAGACGCCGCCGCGGCCCGCACTGCACTCGGCGCGCAGGCGGCCCTGGGCTACACGCCGGTCAATCGCGCGGGCGACAACGCGATGACGGGCAACTTCGTAACGCAGGGGGCGTTCATCGGGAATAACACCGCTCCGGTGAGCGGCACCATCTCGGGTGGTGTCTTCAGGTCTGACACCTCGGGTGTAGGAAGCCAGTTCGCCCAGTTCTACTGCCAGAACCAGATCGGTGTTGCCATCCGGGCCGCCATCCTCTCGGTCAATGGAGCTCAGGTTGGTTCTCTTGTCATGGACAGCGGCGGCAACACCGCTATCTCCGGCTCGCTGTCCAAGGCCTCCGGCACCTTCCTGATCGACCATCCGCTCGACCCGTACAATAAGGATCTGGCGCACGGCTTCGTGGAAGCCCCGGAATACCAGAACCGCTATCGCGGCCTCGTGCGACTGGTGGATGGCCGGGCGACCGTGGATATCGACACCGTGGCGGGTATGAGCGCCGGCACCTTCGCCGCGCTCAATGCCGATGCCTGGCTGGCGGGGCTGCAAAATCAGGAGGGCTTTGCCCGCCTGCGGCCCGGCGCAATCACAGGCGGGGTGTTCGAGATCATCTGCGAGGATGATGCCTGCACCGATCTCGTCGCCTGGGAAGTGACGGCCCGGCGCAATGACGCCTATGTGCGCTCCGGAGACGACCCCAACACCGACAGCGACGGCAAGTTCATCTGCGAACAGGAGAAGCCCGAATGAGCGCGACAGAGACCGTGATCGACATCGACCGCGTCGGGCGGAAGGGATATCCGCGCCACTATCAGGCTTTCGGCGCGGCGCCGCCGACCAAGGTGGTGCCCGTCGATGCCCCGGCTGGTGCGCCAGCGCTGCCGCTGGAAGAACAGATGCGCCTCGAAATACAGGCCATGCTCGACGCGAAGGCGCGTGAGCGCGGCTATGACAGCCTGGCCTCTGCGGTGAGCTATGTGACCTCCACCGTGCCCGCCTGGGCGGCCGAAGCGCTGTTGCTGCGCGACTGGCGCGATGCGGTGTGGAGCTACGCGCTTGCCGAGATGGCGGCGGTGCTGGCCGGCACCCGAGAGGCGCCGGGTGTCGAGGCCTTCCTCGCCGAGATCGACCTCGCCTGTCCCTTCGCGTGGCCGGAATAAGCCGCCCTCACCATCGCGCTTCGCAGCCGCCTCCGGGCGGCTTTTTCATTTGCAGGAGTGGTTATGTCGGTTGTGACGCTCTATCGCGGCGAGATCGCGCCCGAAGTGGTGCTGGAGATCCCGGGCGCCGTGTTTGACGGCTCGGTTATCGATCTGGAGATCGCCGGCCAGCCGATCGGCGCGGCGCCGGTGACATTCTTCCTCTCGACCGAGGATGGCCTCGACCTCGTCGGCAGCAACCTGCTGCGCTTCTACCCCTCGCCGGAGATGATCGAGAGCCTGCCGCTCGGCCAGAACACCGCAGGCGACGTGTTCCGGCACATTGAGGGGCGGCGGGAGAAAATCGGCAGCTGCACGATCGAGGTGCTTGGCGCCGGCAAGTACAAGGGTGCGACGCAGCTGGTGGTGCTCGGCCCGGTGCTGCAAGGCCCGCCGCCATGGGTGCATCGCGGCCCATGGGCGCCCGGCACCTATCCCGCGAAATCCTCCACCTCGCACAACGGCTCGACCTGGCTCACGCTGGTGGAGACGGATGATGAGCCCGGCGTGGGCGCCGATTGGGAGGTGCTGCTCAATGGCACCGGTGCGGCGGCGGATCGGGCGGCAGCGGCGGCCAGCGCGGCGGCGGCCGGCACCGCTGCCGGAATCGCGACCGGCGCGGCGGGAACGGCGGTCGGTGCGGCGGAGATGACCGCGCAGGACCGGGTGGCTACCGGAGAGGACCGCGTCGCGACAGGGCAGGACCGGGCTGCGGTTGGCACCGATAAGGCCGCGGTCGAGGCCTATTACAACAAGATCGTCGCGGCCCCCAAGACGATCGCGGCGGCGACCTACACGCTGCTGCTCGACGATATCGGGCGTGTGCTGCGGTTTACCAATGCGGCCGGGTGTGTCCTGACCCTGCCGGCCGCCATCGCGGCCGTGCCGGGCTGGTGGGTGCCACTCCGTAGGACCGCCGGACCTGTCACCTGGATGGCGGAGGTCGGCTCCGCGATCAAGCCGGACAGCGCGGTGACGGCCGGCATCTCCGGCCAGTGGACGACCGTCACCCTTTCCGTCGACAGCGCCGGCGTGTGGCTGATCGAGGGCGTGCTGACATGACGATGATGGCGGGTGTGGCCCTCGGTGCGCTGCGCAATTCGCGCCGTGCACCGCTCGACGGCTATTCCGATGTGCGCCTCGCGCGCAGCGACGCGATCAAGCTACGCTCGGCCAATGACGGCCCTTGCAAGCGCATCCGTCTGGCGAGCGGCGTGATGCACGACATCGGCTGGGCAGGTAACCGGATCGACCGCGCGGACCTCGACAGCAAGATTGCGGGCACGAGCGCATGGGGCGTGACGATCTATGATCAGAGCCCGTTCGGCCGGCACTCCACGCAGTCGACCGCCGCGGCGCAGCCGCGTATCGCCTCTGGTGGGGTGCTGGATCTGCTCGGCGGCCTGCCGGCCGACCGCTACGGGCTGGCGAGCGGCATGGGTTATGCCGCCTCCGGGCTGGCGATGGCGCAGCCATTCACGGTCATCATGACGTGGATGGCCGCGGGCGCGGCGCCCTCCAGCGAGCATACCCTGCTCGGGCGCGACGGGACCGGGTCGAGCTACATCTACGCGCCCGGCTCGCAGGTGCGCGTGCAGGCGGGTGCACAGGTCATTCCAGCCGGTTTCACGGTCGGCACTCCGCAGCTGTTCGGTTTCGTCTTCAACGGCGCGGCGTCGCGCGCCGTGGTCAATGGCGTGGCGAGCGGCGCGCTCAACGCAGGGACGGACGCGCTCACGTCGCTGATCCACCAGGGCTACAATCCGCTGATCCCGGCGCGCGTGCTCAACGGATATATGCCCGAACTCATCATCATGGGCGGCGCGCTGGCCACGGCGGACATCATCAATATCCAGCGCGCGATTGGCGCTCCTCGGGGGATCGTCATCCCATGAGCTATCTGATTTTCCCGACCCGCACCGCCGCGCGCACCCGCTCCCGCAATGCCTATGCGCCGCTGCGGCCGGACGATGAGCCCGACACCGGCGCCGTCACCGTTGCGCTGTGGTCAAGCCTTCACCACCCGAGCGACGGGCGTACGGCGCTGGTCATCCCCGAGACGCCCGAGGGGGCCGGGCTCGGCATCTCGCAAGAGGACTATGACGGGCTCTTGAGCGAGGCGGAGCGCGCCGCGCTCATTCCCGATCTCCCCGCTGAATGGACCATAGACGCCATTTGAGCCACGCGACGCCGGCGGCGACGACCAAAAACACGCCGCCGAAGCCCAACCACCACGCCTGATCTGGCGTCATCGCCGCCCTCCATCCCCTGACAATCTGGAGAATACTATGGATCGCTCGGTCTTCTTCGACCGCGTGCGGGCGCGCCCATTCGGCGGCGCGCTGTCTCAACAACAGGTCGAGGGCGTGAACGCCATCCTCGATGCGGCGGATCGCTATGGACTCGCCGAGCCGCATCACCTCGCCAACACCCTCGCCGAGGTCCATCACGAGACCGGCGGCCACATGCTCGGCATCAAGGAAACGGTGTACGCCTCGCACAAGGACAAGAACCCGTCCGATGCGACGGTGATCGCGCGGCTGGACGCGGCCTTCAGGAATGGTCAGCTGCCCTGGGTGAAGACGCCCTATTGGCGCGATGGCTGGTTCGGGCGCGGCCCGGTGCAGATCACGCACCGTGACAACTACCTCAAGTTCGAGAAACGCCTCGGCGTGCCGCTGACGGTGAACCCGTCGCTCGCGCTGGATCCGAAGATCGGCGCCGACATCGCAGTCGTCGGCATGGCAGAGGGCCTTTTCACCGGCCGGAAGCTGGCCGATTACAGCTTCCCGGCCGCCCTCGATGCCCCGGCCAAGAGCAACCCGCGCCGCATCATCAACGGTGTCGATGGCACAGACGCCAAGGTGGCGAGTGCCCACCGAGCCTTCGTCGCGGCCCTCGTCGCTGCGGGTTGGACCGGCAGCAGCGCCCCGCCGCCAAGTCCCGCCTCGTCCAATCCCGCGCCCACCGAGCCGCCCTCTGAGGCGGCTTTTTCGTTCTTGCGCTGGCTCCGTTCGATCTTCACCCGCTCCTAGGAGGTTTGCATGCTGCCCATCAACATCATTGGCGCCATCACGGGCGCTCTCTCGGGCGCGCTCGGCGGCGCTCCCAGTGGCAAGGTCGACCTCGGCCGCGTCGTCGAGCGGGTAACCGACAGCGTGGCGCGGCGGCCCGATGTGGCGCTGCGGCCCGCGGACGCGCCCGCTGTCGCCGAGGCCATTCGCGCGGCTATGCCAGCGCCGCAGGCGATGGAGCCGCTGTGGCCGCAGCTGCTGCGGTATGCCATCTCCTGGGCCGGCCTTTGGGTGGCAAAGAATGGCTATGCGACGGCGTCGGATGTCGAGCTGATCGCGGGCGCGCTGCTCACCATCGCGCCGCCGGCGTGGCGCATCGCCACCACCCGCTACGCGCGCTGGCGGGCTTCCCGCGCGGCCAAGGCGTGAGTCGCGGGGAATGGCTGATATCCCGCCCGAGCCGGCGCTGCTCGGCCTCAAGCTCGCGCACCTCATCGCCGGCGGCATTGGCGGGCTGGCGCGATCACTCACCAAGCCCGGGGGCTCGCTCACCCGGCATATCGGCACCGCCATCGTCGGCACCGCCGTGGCGGGCTACTGCACGCCGCTGGGCGCGCATATCGCCGCGCGCTGGGTGGCGTCGCCCGACATCTCCGTCGCCTCGCTGGAGGGGATGGTGGGTTTCGCGCTCGGCCTCACCGGCATGTCGCTGTGCGAGGCGACGATACGCTGGGTCAAGCTGTGGCGCGACGGCCCGCCGCCCGGCTTCTGGCCGCCCGCCAAATGACGGGCGGTGACGCACCTGGTGCTCGGCAGGCCGACATCGTCCGCCTGCCGACCCTCGATCCGGACACCCGTGCGACGCTGCACCGACCGACCGGCCTGCTGATCATCAGCCGGGGCGGAAACTGCGTGTCGGGCTCGCGCGAGGACTTGGTGCGGCTCGCCGCCGAGATCATCGCGGCGGATTGGGAGGCGAACCAGGCCTCACGCTGACTTGGCCCCGCCGGGAAATCGGCGGGGCATCGGGGCGCTGAGCGATAAGGCAACCCGCCGAGCGCAGCCGGCGCGCGGGTGGATCCTGCCGCATCGCGGATTACCAAATCATGGAGACGACCACCCTTCGGCGCGTGAAACCCACGCGGCCGATCGCGGCTTACATCGGCGGAAAGCTACGGCTCGCACCTCTCATCACGCAAAAAATCGCGGAGGTTCCTCATCGGAGCTACATCGAACCCTTCATCGGCATGGGCGGCATTTTTCTGCGGCGGGAGGCTGTCCCTCCTGTCGAGGTGATGAACGACATCTCTGGCGATGTCGTGAACCTATTCAGGATTGCCCAGCGGCATTGCGATGCCCTTGAAGACGCCTTTCGGTTTCACATCACCTCTCGCAGCGTCTTCGAGCGGTTTCGCCGTACGGAGCCGTCCGAACTCACTGACATAGAGCGCGCCGTTCGCTTTCTCTATCTGCAGCGCGCCGCGTTCGGTGGAAAGGTGGCTGGGCGAAGTTTTGGCGTGTCGGCGAGCGAGCCGGGCAGCATCGACCATGTGCGCCTGACCCCCTTGCTTCGGGCCTTGTCGGCGCGCCTCGCCGGCGTGGTGATCGAGAATCTGCCCTATGCCGACGTGATCGAGAGGTATGACCGCCCGGCTTCGCTGTTTTACCTCGATCCCCCCTATTACGGGGGCGAGGCGGACTACGGCAGCGGAGTGTTTGAGCGGCGAGACTTCGAGCGGCTGGCCGAGCTGCTCGGCCAGCTACAGGGGCGGTTCATCGTTTCAATCAATGATGTGCCGGAGATTCGCCGCATCTTCTCCGGCTTCCACATGATGCCGCTCAAGCTGAAATACTCGATCGCCCAAAAGGCCAGCACCGAGGCAGCGGAATTGCTCATCCTCGATGCCCGGACGGCGGCAATGCCGGCCAGACAGAGCACCCTTTTCGGGGTCTGACGATTCGTCGAAAAGCCCCGCTCTCCCCAGGGAGGGCGGGGCTTTTTCTCGTCTGTGGTCGACCGCGCGGTTCGTTTCGCTTGCGCACTGATCTTTGACAGATGCCGCCGCCTGTTCCCACTATGTTCCAATGAACGAAGTGAGCAGACTTGTCGGATTTCAGTGCGCCTGCGGTCATCGCGCGGTCTATGAGCGGGCGGCGGCGATTGCCCTGTTCGCCCGCCCCGGCGAGACCATCCACGACATTCGGCTAAGGATGCGCTGCCGCGTCTGCGGCGAGAAGGCGCCCCACGGGCCGTTCCCTTTCGCCGATAGCCAAGAGAGCAGTCTGTGGTGCTGCGCGGATATATCGATCGGCCTCATTTACCGGCGAGAAGAACCTTAGGAGTGGGAAAGAGGCCACCTGCAAACCCTTGAAATGCGGTGCCAGAAACGTCTTTCCCAAAATCACCTAAGCGATTGAGATTGCAAAATTGCTGTAGTTCCTTCCGGGAGGCCACCGGATACCCCGCGCGATCGCGCGCAGGTCTTTTTCACCGGCCTTCCCTGGTGGTGACGCCGGCTTTCGCGCAGGATACCAATGTCCAGCCCGGCGCCACCTACACGCCGCCGCCCGCCTCGCTGAACCCGCCGGAAACGCTGAACCTCGGCCCCGACCAGCCCGCGCCGATGACCGGTGAGCTGGTGCCGCTTCCCGGCCCGCCGCCCCAGGGCGCCGCGGCGAGGATCAAGCTGCCGGACTGCCAGCCGCCCAATTGCGGCGTGCCGCAGATCATGGCCGAATAGGCGCGCCACCGCCGGGAACCCGCGCAGCCGGCCATCCTTCCCTTACGGCATATGCGGCCTTTGGATTGCCATCATCCCCGCCATGATGCGCGTCGAACGTCAGGCAACGAACAGGCGTCGACGCGCGTGAGGTGATCGCATCCGTTTGCGGCCGCTGCGCCGTCGCAGCAGCGGGGACTTATGGAGACGATTGCCGCCGATCTGGCCGAGCTCATGCGGAGCCATCAATATCTCGTGCCCTTCATCGTCGGCCTCATCGCTTTCGGCGAGTCGCTCGTCCTGCTCGGCCTCGTCATTCCCGCCACCGCGCTCATGCTGGCCATTGGCGGGCTCATCGGCTCCGGCATCGTCCAGCCGGTCCCGGTGGTTGCGGGAGCGATTGTCGGCGCGGTGGCCGGCGACATCGTCTCCTACTGGCTCGGCCGCTGGGTCGGTCCGCGCATCGTGCATCGCCGGCCGCTGCAGCGCTACCGCGCGCAGGTGGCGCAGGCGCGGCTGTTCTTCCGCCGCTTCGGCTTCGCCTCCGTCTTCTTCGGCCGTTTTCTCGGGCCGGTGCGTTGCACCATCCCGCTGGTCGCCGGCATGATGCGCATGGACCAGCGCCGCTTCCAGTTCGCCAATGTCTCGTCGGCGATGGTGTGGGCGCCCGTGATGCTGGCGCCGGGCTGGCTCGCGGCGGAAGGCGCGGCGCTGGCCGGGGCCGACAGCGGCGAAGGCTGGCTGATCGCGATGGCGGGGCTGATGGTGGCGACGCTTGTCATCACCGGCGCCGCGCTCAAATTCATCAACAGCCGCGTCGCCCGACGTCCGCGCGCCGCAAGGCGGGCCGCCACGGCCGCCCGCCCCTGAACCGGCGATCGAGGGGCGCCCGCAGCGGACGCCCCCTCGTCCTCGCTCAGGCGAGATGGCGCAGGCGCGGGCGCACCCCGGCAACCACCGCAAAGGCGGCGACCAGCAGCACCAGGCTCGCCGCGCCGAACACGCCGGTGGCGCCGCGCAGATCGAAGATCGCCCCGCCGCCGGCCGCGCCGAGCGAGATGGCGAACTGCACGGCGGCGACCAGCAGGCCGCCGGCGCTCTCCGCCTGATCGGGCACGGCGCGGGTGAGCCAGGTGGACCACGCCACCGGCACGATGCCGAACGCAAAGCCCCATGCCGCCACCATCAGCGTGTCCGCCAGCGGCGTGCTGTCCAGCGAGACGAGACCCGCGCCGAGCGCGCACATGAGCACCGGCGCGGCCAGCAGCGAGGTGCCGAGGCTGCGCTGCAGCAGCGGGCCGGAGGCCAGCGTGCCGACGAAATTCGCCAGCCCGAAGCCCAGCAATATGCCCGCCACGGCGTGAATTCCGACGCCCGTCACCGTCTCCAGGAAGGGGCGGATATAGGTGAAGACCGCGAAATGCCCGGTGAAGACCAGCAGGGCGGCGAACATGCCGATGCCGACGCCGGGTCGGCGCAGCACGTCGAACAGCGTGCGCAGACGCGCGGTGCCGGTGGGTGCCATGCTCGGCAGCGTCACGATCTGGATGAGCAGCGTCAGCCCCGCAAGCACGGCGGCGATGAGGAAGACCGCGCGCCAGCCGATGAGATCGCCGAGAAAGCTGCCCACCGGCGCGGCGAAGATGGTGGCCGCCGAGACGCCGGAAAAGATGATCGACAGCGCCCGCGGCACCAGCGAGGCCGGCACGAGGCGCATGGCCAGCGCCGCCGACATCGCCCAGAAGCCGCCCAGCGCCGCGCCGAGCAGCACCCGGCCGAGCAGCAGCGAGAAGAAGTCGGGCGCGAAGGCGACGATGAGATTGGACATCACCAGCAGCGTGGTGAAGGCAAGCAGCACCAGCCGACGGTCGATGCGCCGCGTGACGGCGGAAACCAGCAGGCTGGCGACCAGCGCGACGGTCGCGGTGGCCGTCACCGCCTGACCGGCCGTGCCTTCGGAAATGCCGAGATCGGCAGCCATCGGCGTGAGCAGGCTGGCGGGCAGAAACTCCGCCGTCACCAGCCCGAATACGCCCAGCGTCATCGCCCCCACCGCCGCCCAGGCCGGCGCCGACGGCGCGGAGGCGAGAGGCGCGGTGTCGGGGGGCGGGGTGTCATCGAGCCGGGCGCCGACGGCCGGCACGTCTTCCTGCCATGGCAAGGTATCGCTCATGGGTCATCCTCTTCCAGCAAAGCTGTTGCGTTGCAGCAAGTACTAGGCTGGATTCGCCGGACGATATATGTCACCAACACCGGTATGATTGATCATAAGTCCGGAAATGGCAGGGGCGACCCGCCGGATCACGCCTCCGCCGATGTGGTGAGCGATCTGCTCATGGGCATGCGGCTGGTCGGCATCGACTATCGCCGCATCGAGGTGTCGCCGCCCTTCGGCCTGCGCTTCGGCACCGAGGAAGGGCGTGCCCAGTTTCATTTCGTCGCCCGAGGGCCGGTGTTCCTGCGCCGGCCCGATGGCAGCGTACATGCGATGGCGACGGGCGACGCGGTGCTGCTGCCGCGCGGCGGGCTGCACGACCTGATCTCGGCGCCCGATCTGCCGTGCCGGGACGTGCGGTCCTTCGAGGCGCAGCCGCTCTGCGCCAGCGTCAGCGCCATCACCGCCTGCGCGGTGGACGAATGCGCCTCCACCCGCGTGCTCATCTTCAGCGGCTGCCTGGAATTCGACCTCGGCGGCATGAGCCCGCTGGTGGCGCTGATGCCGGAGCAGATGTTCGTCGGCACGCTGCTGGCGCGCTACCCGGAAATCCTGCCGATGCTGGAGGCTATGGAGCGCGAGACGCGCGGCGACCGCGCGGGCTTTGCCGGCATCCTCGCCCGGCTGGCGGATGTGGTGTCCGCCTTCATCGTGCGGGCCTGGGTGGAATGCGGCTGTGGCGATTCCTCGGGGTGGGTGGCGGCGCTGCGCGACCCCCGGCTCGCGCGCGTGATCGCCGCGGTGCACCGCGATCCCGGCCGCGACTGGAGCGTGGCCGAACTGGCCGCCGAAATGGGCGCCTCGCGCTCGGTCTTCGCCGAGCGCTTCCTCGCGATCACCGGCATAACGCCGCTGCGCTACCTCACCGAGCTGCGCATGCGGCTCGCCGCGCAGTGGATCGGGCGGGAGCGGCTGACCATCGACGAGGCCGCGCACCGTCTGGGCTATGGCTCGCAGGCCGCCTTCGCACGCGCCTTCAAGCGCGTGACCGGCCACCCTCCCGGCGCCGTGCGGGCGCGGCCGCCGGCAAACCCGCCTCTCTAGCCCGCCGTCGCCGGGCCGGCGGCGGGGAAGAAGCGGTTCTCCGGGCGCGGCAGGCCCAGATGCTTGCGCAGCGTCGTGCCCTCATATTCCCGCCGGAACAGGCCGCGCCGCTGCAGCTCCGGCACCACCTTGTCGACCACGTCGTCGAGACCGGCGGGCAGATAGGGGAACATCACGTTGAAGCCGTCCGCCCCTTCGGTGAACAGCCACTCCTCCATCTGGTCGGCGATGCTGGCGGGCGTGCCGACAAAGGCGAGGCCGGAATAGCCGCCCAGCCGCAGCGCCAGCTGGCGCACGGTCAGGTTCTCGCGCCGGGCAAGACCCACCACCCGCTCGCGCGCGGACTGGCTGGCATTGCTTTCGGGAATGTCGGGCAGCGGCCCGTCGGGGTCGAAGCGCGAGGCATCATGGCCGAGCGCGATGGAAAGCGAGGCGATGGCGCTGGCGTAGTGCACCAGCCCGTCCAGGGCCGCCCGCTTGGCGCGCGCCTCCTCCACCGTGTCGCCGACCACGATGAAGGCGCCGGGCAGGATCTTCAGATGGTCGCGCGGCCGGCCGAGCTTGTCGAGCCGGCCCTTCACATCGGCGTAGAAGGCACGGCCCGCGGCGAGGTTCGGCGCGACGGTGAACACCGCATCGGCGGTCTCGGCGGCGAGCTGCTTGCCCGCTTCGGAGGCGCCCGCCTGCACGATCACCGGCCAGCCCTGCACCGGCCGGGCGATGTTGAGCGGGCCGCGCACGGAGAAATAGGTCCCCTTGTGATCGAGCACATGCAGGCGCGCGGGATCGAAATACAGCCCCGCGGCGACATCGCGGATGAAGGCATCGTCGGCGAAACTGTCCCACAGGCCGGTGACGACATCGTAGAACTCGCGGGCGCGCACATAGCGCTCGTCATGCTCCATATGGTCGTCGAGGCCGAAATTGAGCGCGGCGTCGGGATTGGCGGTGGTGACGATGTTCCACGCCGCGCGCCCGGCGCTGATATGGTCGAGCGAGGCGAAGCGGCGGGCGACGTGATAGGGCTCCTCGAAAGTGGTGGAGGCGGTCGCCACCAGGCCGATGCGCGAGGTCGCCATGGCGAGCGCCGAGAGCAGGGTGAACGGCTCGAACGAGGTCACGGTGTGGCTGCGCTTCAGCGCCTCGACCGGCATGTTCAGCGAACGCGTCGAATTTCGCCGCCTCCAGCCGCTGCGCCATCTGCACGAGATGGCCGAGATTGAAATTGGCGTCCGGCCACGCGCCGGGATAGCGCCACGCACCGGTGTGAAGGCTCACCGGCCGCATGAAGGCCCCGAGCCGCAGCTGCTTCTGGCTGGTCATGAAAAATCCTCGCGACCCGCCCGGCGGGCCGATAGACCTTCGGCTCGACTAAATGACTCGCGGACCACGGGTTTTGCTAAGCATTGGGAATCCTTGCAAAAACCCGCGATCCGCGCTATATAGGCGGGATGGAGACGGGGGGAGTCGAACCCCAGGGGGAGAGGCTCCAATTCCTTCCCTGGCACCGGCCTAACCGTCCCCTAGCTCGCCGAAAAGGCTGCTGATTAAAGGGTCGCTTTCCTATCCTTATCGGGGGCTGGAAGCGGCCCTTTCCTTTTTGTCCTCGCCCCGCACGCCGGTCAGCAGAACGCCGGGGCTCTCGACTGTTGTCCTCATGACCACCTCCTGAGTCGCCATTAGGTAACCACACATCTCGACCAATCGCAAGATTTTGGAGTTAGCGGATCATTTTTATCCGTTGATTTATCCGCAGAGACGTGAGCATACTGCCCAAGGCAAGATGGGCAGGAGCCGTGTGATGGCGAAGGTGCGCAGTCCGAACTACCCGTCATTGAATTTGGCGGACGCTATAGAGGCCATTCGCCCGGTCCTGAAGGCAGAGCATCGCAATAAGATGTCGCGCGAGGTGCTTGCGCGGCACATGGGCTATACGAGCCTTAACGGTCGCGCTCTAGGGAAGATCGGCGCGATTAGGGCATATGGGCTTATCGATGGTTCAGGCGACGAACTTCGTGTTAGCGATGACGCTGTGCATGCCCTGATGGCACCCGAGGGTTCACCCGAGCGCGCGCAAGCTCTCGCGAGGTGTGCTTTGAAGCCCTCGCTGTTTCAGGACATTCGGGCAGACTTTCCTCATAACCTGCCTAGCGAAAGCAACCTCCGCTATTGGTTGGTGAAGAACCACTTCACCTCCGACGCGGCGGGGAAAGCCGCGGAAGCCTATCTCAGTACGATGCGGCTTGTTGACGAGTCTGCCGCGGCGTATCCTTCTCCGCCAATCGAGCAGGAGCCGCAGGACATGAACCAATCTGCACCAACCGATAGCGCCCCAATCCGGCAGGGCGGGACGGTGCCCGAGGTCGCGCCACCGCAAGGCATGCGTAAGGCTGTGTTTCCCCTCTCAGAAGGGGACGTTACCCTGCTGTTCCCCGCCGGACTTTCGGAGAGCGGCTACCAAGAGCTTGGCGATTATCTGGAGATTTTTCTACGCAAAGCGAAACGAGAGAGCCAGCGGGGCGAACCACTTTCGTAGGCGGACAAGAAACCCGGCTTCGAGCTGGGTTTCTTTTTAAGATCTGGTGCGGGATACGAGAATCGAACTCGCACGTAGGTCGCCCTACAGCTGCTTGTAGAACACTTTCATATGAAAGTGCTCTGGCAAGCAGCCCTGTCTACCATTCCAGCAATCCCGCGCGATGATGGTAGCATAAGGCGCGGCCTTGCATAGATACGCTGATGGCTTGGTGCGTTTGCTACCTAAGGCCGCAATTCTGCCGTGACGTCGGCGCGCCGGCGTCGGGAGAGCCCCCCGTGCGTCGCCCTGCGGGAAGAACGTGCCGGCCTGCGGCGCGGCCATGCGCTGGGCCGCGTTCGCGGAAACCACGCTGAAGGCGATGAGGCCGGAGACGGCGACGAGGATGAGGGCCTTGGCGTTCATGGTGTTTCTCCATCTGTCCCGTGGGCGCGCACAGCGCCCGGCTGATGGAAAAAGCCTACCGGCGGGCGGCGCTCCCACCCATTGCCTCCTCGTTCAGGCGCGCGCGACGTTCGCGCTAGCCGTTCATCCCTTGGTCTGCCCTGCCCCTCCGGTGAGGATGATCGGCAACGCGAAACCGCGCCTGTGCCGCCGGCGGCCGCTTTTCGCCCGGTCGCTGGTTGCACCATCGCCGTACCGGAATATGTGAAGGGACCAGCGATGCAACGCCCGCTCGCGCGCGGACGCTTTCATCCCGCCCCTATTCCATGCCCGGAGCTCACGCATGACCGTCACGCCCGACTACGTCCCCCCGAAGGTCTGGACCTGGAACAAGGCAAGCGGCGGCCGGTTCGCCAACATCAACCGCCCGATCGCCGGCCCGACCCATGAGAAGGAGCTGCCGGTCGGCACGCACCCGCTGCAGCTCTATTCGCTGGGGACGCCGAACGGGCAGAAGGTGTCGATCCTGCTGGAGGAGCTGCTCGCGCTCGGCCATGCCGGTGCCGAATATGATGCCTGGCTCATCAACATCAGCGAAGGAGACCAGTTCGGCTCGGGCTTCGTCGCGGTGAATCCGAATTCCAAGATCCCCGCGCTGCTCGACCGTTCCGGCCAGACGCCGATCCGCGTGTTCGAATCCGGCGCCATCCTGCTCTATCTCGCGGAAAAATTCGGCGCCTTCCTGCCGACCGCGCCGGCCGCACGCGCCGAGACGCTGTCCTGGCTGTTCTGGCAGATGGGCTCGGCGCCCTATCTCGGCGGTGGCTTCGGCCATTTCTATGCCTATGCCCCGACCAAGATCGAGTACGCCATCGACCGCTTCGCCATGGAGGTGAAGCGCCAGCTGGACGTGCTGGACCGCCGCCTCGCCGAGAGCGCCTATGTCGCCGGCCCCGACTATTCCATCGCCGACATCGCCATCTTCCCCTGGTATGGCGGGCTGGCGAAAGGCCTGCAGTATGGCGCGGCGGAGTTCCTTTCGGTGCAGGACTACACCCATGTCCAGCGCTGGGCCGACAAGCTGCTGGAGCGGCCGGCGGTGCGGCGCGGGCGCATGGTCAACCGGCTGTCGGGCGAGCCCTCCGAGCAGCTGCGCGAGCGCCATGACGCCAGCGACTTCGATCTGCGGACGCAGGACAAGCTGGCGGGCGGCTGACACGCCACGGCCGCGCCCGTCATGACCATCCAGATGAAGCAGGGCGCCCGCACTCCCGCGGACGCCCTGCATTATTGATGCGGCGCGTGCCCGTGCACCGCCGCTCCGACACGCCATGCATGGAAGTGAGATCTTAGCCGGATGGCGGCGTTGATACGGCGCTATATAGTGGTGTTATGTTGAGGTTTACGGAGGCCGGGGATGCACCTCGTCCAGGCGTTGGAATTCGCTGACGTCGTCGGAGCCGGCACCGCGCGGTCTGTTCGCCATTGCCGTGCCCCGGTGATCCGTCCCCTCCCATGACGACACGAGACATGATCCGGCACCCAGGCATGACACAGACGGCTTCCCGCCCCTCCTCCCGCACATTGGCGGTTCGCATGGCGGGGCTGGCCTTCGCGCTCGGTGCCGCGCTGATGACGGCGGGCTGCTCCGGCGATGACGATGCCGACGAGCCGGCCCCCATCCGCCCGGTGCGGGCGGTGACCGTGGAGGCCGGCCAGTCCGGGCAGGTGGTGACGCTGACCGGCGACATTCAGGCCGAGGACGAGGTCTCGCTCGCCTTCCGCGTCGGCGGCCGGATGACCGAGCGGCTGGTCAATGTCGGCGATGCGGTGAAGGCCGGGCAGGTCATCGCCCGCCTCGACCCGCAGAACGCACTGAACACGCTGCGCTCGGCGCAGGCCGCGCTGGCGGCGGCGGAAGGCCGCCTCGTGCAGGCGCAGAACCATTATGAGCGGCAGGAACGCCTGCTGGGCAACGGCTTCACCACCCGCGCGCTCTATGACGACGCGCAGCAGGGCCTGCGCTCGGCGCAGTCCGCGGTGGACGATGCCCAGGCGCAGCTGAAGATCGCCGAGGACAATGTCAGCTACACCGAACTGACGGCCGACGCTGCCGGCGTGGTGACCGCGCGCGGCGCCGAGCCGGGCGAGGTGGTGCAGGCCGGCCGCATGATCGTGCAGCTCGCCCGCCAGGGCGGCCGCGACGCGGTGTTCGACGTGCCGGCGCCGCTGCTGCGCTCCGCGCCCGCCAACCCGGTGATCGACATTTCCCTCGTCGACGATCCCTCGGTCACGGCGCTCGGCCGGGTGCGCGAGGTGGCGCCGCAGGCCGATCCGGTGACGCGCACCTTCCGCGTCCGCGTCGGCTTGGAGAACCCGCCCGCCGCGATGCGGCTGGGCTCGGCGGTGACGGGCCGCGTGCAGCTCGACAGCGCGGCCGGCATCGAGATTCCGGCCTCGGCGCTGACCGCCTTCAACAGCAAGCCGGCGGTGTGGGTGGTCGATCCGGCGACGCTGACCGTGGCGCTGCGCAATATCGAGGTGGCGCGCTTCAACCCGGCGACGGTGGCGGTGTCCTCGGGCCTCGGCGTCGGCGACATCGTGGTGACGGCCGGGGTGCAGGCGCTGCATCCGGGCCAGACGGTGCGCCTGCTCGGGTCGGGGTCGTGATGGGCTTCAATCTTTCCGCCTGGGCCATCCGCCAGCGCTCGCTCGTCATCTACTTCATGCTCATCGTGGTGGCGGCGGGGCTGCTGTCCTATGTCCGCCTCGGGCGCAGCGAGGATCCCTCCTTCATCATCAAGACCATGGTCGTGCAGGCCGCCTGGCCCGGCGCGAGCATGGAGGACACGCTGCAGCAGGTGACGGAGCGGCTGGAGCGCACGCTTCAGGAAACCCCGCATCTCGATTTCCTGCGCAGCTACACCCGCCCCGGCGTCACCACCATCTTCGTCAACCTGCAGGGCTCCACCACCGCGGCCGAGGTGCCGGAGGTGTGGTACCAGGTGCGCAAGCGCGTGGCCGACATGCGCCGCACCCTGCCGGCCGGCGTCATCGGGCCGGGCTTCAACGACGAGTTCGGCGACACGTTCGGCCTGATCTACGGCTTCACCGCCGACGGCTTCAGCCATCGCGAACTGCGCGACTATGTCGAGGCGGCCCGCTCGAAGCTGCTGCAGGTGCCCGACGTCTCGCAGATCCAGATCCTGGGCGCGCAGGACGAGCGCATCTTCGTCGAGTTCTCCGTGCAGCAGCTCGCCGCGCTCGGCATCGACCGTTCCATGCTGGTGAACGCGCTGCGCAGCCAGAACGTGGTGCAGCCCTCCGGCACCATCCAGACCGGCGACGAGAAGCTCGCCCTGCAGGTGTCCGGCGCCTTCGGCTCCGAGCAGGACATCGCCAACATCAATTTCGCGGTGAACGGGCGCATGCTGCGCCTGTCCGACATCGCCACCGTGCGGCGCGGCTTCGTCGATCCGCCCCAGCCCATGTTCCGGGTGAATGGCGAGCCGGCCATCGGCCTTGCCATCGCGATGAAGGACGGCGGCGACATACTGGCGCTGGGCGCCAATATCGACCGGGCGATGAAGGCGATCACCGCCGAGCTGCCGATCGGCATCGAGGCGCGGCTGGTGGCCGACCAGGCGGTGACGGTGAAGAGCGCCATCGCCGAATTCATGGAATCGCTCTGGCAGGCCATCGCCATCATCCTGGTGGTGAGCTTCCTCGCGCTCGGCGTGCGGGCCGGCCTCATCGTGGCGCTGTCGATCCCGCTCACGCTGGCGGCGGTGTTCGCCATCATGCAGCTCGCCGGCATCGACATGCAGCGCATCTCGCTCGGCGCGCTGATCATCGCGCTGGCGCTGATGGTCGACGACGCCATGACCACGACCGACGCCACCATCAACCGGCTGGCGCTGGGCGAGCCAAAGGAAGTGGCGGCGGTCTTCGCCTTCAAGGCCTATGCCTTCGCCATGCTGGCGGGCACGCTGGTCACCATTGCCGGCTTCGTGCCGGTGGGCTTCGCCGCGAGTTCGGCGGGCGAATACACCTTCTCGCTGTTCGCCGTCGTCAGCATCGCGCTGCTGGTGTCCTGGGTGGTGGCGGTGCTGTTCGCGCCGCTGATGGGCCTTGCCATCCTGAAGCCGCCCGCGCCCGGCGCCGTGAAGGCGCCCGGCCGGATCATGAGCGCCTATCGCGGCTTCCTCTCGGCGGCGATCACCGCGCGCTGGATCACCCTTCCCGCCACGCTCGCCATCTTCGTGGTGGCGCTGCTGCTTATGCCGCTGATCCCCTCGCAGTTCTTCCCCTCCTCCGACCGGCCGGAACTGCTGGTGGACATCAGCCTGCCGCAGAACGCCTCGATCTACGCCACCGAGGACGCGGTGAAGCGCTTCGACGCGGCGCTGAAGGGCGACCCCGATGTCGAGCGCTGGAGCACCTATGTCGGCGAGGGCGCGATCCGCTTCTACCTGCCGCTGAACGCGCAGCTGCCCAACGACTTCTTTGCCCAGGCCGTGGTGGTGGCGAAGGACGTCGCCTCGCGCGAGCGCCTGCAGGACCGGCTGGAAAAGCGCCTCGCCGAGGACTTTCCCGGCGTCATCGGCCGCGTCTACCCGCTGGAGCTGGGGCCCCCGGTCGGCTGGCCGATCCAGTACCGGGTAATCGGCCCGGACCTCGGGCAGGTGCGCGACATCGCCTTCAAGCTCGCCGACGTCATGGCCTCCGAGCCCGACGCCCGGCTGGTCAATTACGACTGGATCGAGCCGGCGCGCGAAATCCGCATCCGCGTGAACCAGGACGAGGCCCGCCGGCTGGGGCTGAGCACCGAGGCCATCGGGCAGGTGCTCAACACCATGATCTCCGGCGCGCCGGTGACGCAGGTGCGCGACGACATCTATCTCGTCGATGTGGTGCTGCGCGCCACCGACGAGCAGCGCGTGTCGCTGGAGACGCTGCGCACCGTGCAGGTGCCGATTGCCGGCGGACGCACCGTGCCGCTCTCGCAGTTCGCCACCTTCGACTATGAGCAGACCTACCCGCTGGTGTGGCGCCGCGACCGCGTGCCGAGCCTGACCGTGCAGGCGGACGTGGCCGAGGGCGTGCTGCCCGACGAGGTGGTGAGCGTGCTGCAGCCCAAGGTCGACGCGCTGGCCAAGACGCTGCCCGCCGGCTACCGCATCGAGACCGGCGGCACGGTGGAAGAGAGCGCCAAGTCGCTCGCCTCGGTGATCGCGGTGGTGCCGGTCATGCTGCTTATCATGTTGACCGTGCTGATGTTCCAGCTCCGGCGCTTCACGCTGGTCGCGATGGTGGTCAGCGTCGCCCCGCTCGGGCTCATCGGCGTGGTGCTGGCGCTGCTGCTGTTCAACCGGCCGCTGGGCTTCGTCGCCATTCTCGGCATCCTCGCGCTCATCGGCATGATCATCAAGAACGCGGTGATCCTGATCGGCCAGATCGAGGCCGAACGGGCCGAGGGCAAGAAGGTGCGCGAGGCGGTGATCGAGGCGAGCGCGGCGCGCTTCCGGCCGATCATGCTGACCGCGGTCTCCACCGTGCTCGGCATGATCCCGATCGCGCCGACCGTGTTCTGGGGCCCGATGGCCTTTGCCATCATGGGTGGCCTGCTGGTTGCCACCGTGCTGACGCTGATCTTCCTGCCGGCGCTTTATGTCGCCGTGGTGCGCGATCCGCCAGCGCCGGCCGGCGCGTCCAGTTGAAGGGTTTACGGGTTCCATAGCCGGGAGGGGTTCCCGGCCATGATGAAGGGGAGCGTGACTATGTCTAAGTCTATTGCCGTCAAGATCGCCGCCTTTTCCGTCCTCGCGCTGGCGGTTGCCGGCTGCACCACCACTGAAAAGCGCGCCGGCACGGGCGCCCTGATCGGTGGCGGCGCCGGTGCGATCATTGGCGGCATCGCCGGCGGCGGCACGGGCGCGGCGATTGGCGCGGGTGTGGGTGCCGCGACCGGCGCCGTGGTGGGTGCCGCGACCGCGCCGCGCTGATCCGGCCGAGAGACAAGGCAGAAGGCCGCGCCACCGGGAGGTGACGCGGCCTTTCGCTTTTTACCGATCAAGTCGCCCGCGCGTCAGGCCGCGGCGGGCGACGGGCTGCCCGAAAGCTCCTCTTCCTCCGCGGCCTGCGCGGCGCGCTGGCGCAGGGCTGCGGCGGCATCGCTGCGCCGCTTCCACAGCTCATAGGCGATGGCGCCGAGCACCGTGGCGGCGACGATGATGACCGCCAACGCCGAGATGGTCGGCGTCGAGCCCTGCCGCACCCGGCCGGCCAGCACCGTCGTCAGCGTCTTGTCGGAGAGGATGGAGAAGGTGGTGGTGTTGTAGTTCTCGAAGGAGGAGAGGAACGCCAGCACCGCGGCGGAGAACAGCGCCGGCTTCAGGAAGGGCAGCAGGATGTGGAAGAACACCTGCGGATAGGTGGCGCCAAGGTCGAGCGCCGCCTCCTCCTGCGCCCGGTCGAAGCGCTGCAGCCGCGCGAGGATAATCAGCATGCAATAGGCCGAGATGAAGCTCGCCTGCCCCAGAACGGTGAGGATGACGCCGTCATAGAGGAAGCGCGTGCCGGTCTGCCCGGTGAACTGGCGCCAGAACACCACCGTCGAAATGCCGATGATGATGCCCGGCGTGAGCACCGGCGAGACGACGATGAGGTAATAGGTCGAGCGCAGGCGCGGCTGGATCTGCGTCATCACGATCGCGCCGGCAAGGCCGATCGGCACCGAGATCGCCACCACCAGCAGGCCGATCCAGATGCTCATCTGCAGGCCATACATCATGTCCTGGTCGGCAAAGAGCAGGTTGAACCAGTCGAGGGTGAAGCCCTCCAGGGGCCAGACCTGCGGGTATTGCGGCGTGTTGAACGCGGTGACGCCCATCACCGCCAGCGGCCCGAGCAGATAGACGAAGAAGATCGCGATATAGACCGCGAACATCACGCGCTGGAACGGCCCCACGGTCATCGCGTGATCTCCCCGAGGCTGAGCTTGAACGCCTTGAGCACCACCAGCACGAAGACGATGCAGGTCATCAGCAGGATGAAGGCATAGGCCGCGCCCTGCGGCCAGTTGAAGGCCTGGTAGAAGCGGTCATAGACGATGGGCGTGAACCACAGCGTGCGCGGCCCGCCCAGCACCAGCGGCGCGGCGAGCGCACCGGCCGTCAGCATGAACACCAGCGTGCAGCCCGAGGCGATGCCCGGCTTGGCGTGCGGCATGACGATGAAGGCGTGGATGTGCCACCACGGTGCGCCAAGGTCCCGCGCCGCCTCGACCTGATTCTTGTCGAGGCTCTCAATGGCGTTGTAGAGCGGGAAGATCATCATCAGGAGATAGGCGTAGCTCAGCCCCATATAGAGGCCGACATCGGCGCCGAGGAAATCCACCGGCTCCGAGGTGACGCCCAATCCCATCAGCAGCTGGTTGATGACGCCGCCCGAGGACAGCAGCACGCGGAAGGCGAAGGCGCGCAGGATCTCGTTGACCCAATAGGGGATGATGAGCAGCAGCAGCAGCACCCGCAGCCGCGCCATCGAGGCCGACTGCGCCATGTGGAACGCCAGGGGGTAGCAGATGACGAAGTTCATCAGCGTGATCGCCACGCTGGCGCCGATGGTCAGCAGGAAGGCCTTGATGTGCAGCCAGTTCCAGCTCGCCGTCGAGGTGGTCGAGCCGAACAGGAAGTAACGGTAGTTCTCAAGCGTGTAGAGATCCTTCGGCCCGCCCATCTGCGCCGGCGGCAGCTTCGGGCGGAACGACATGTCCACCATGGCAAGCTGCGGCAGCACGATGATGAAGAACGCCCAGAACCCCACCGCGACCACGAGATAGAGCCCGACGGCGAGGCCGTTGCGCTGGAAGAAGCCGGGCCCGCTCTGCAGGCCGGTGCGGCGCTCGTGAGCGGCAAGCGCGAAGAAGATGAGCGTGACCGCGAGCGGAAGCCCGAAGACGAGGGTGAGGCCGCCGGCGCCGGTCATGCGCTCACCGGTCGCTTGAGCAGCAGGCCGTCCTCGGCGAGGAAGCCGAGGCGCAGATTTTCCCCCGACGCCGGCAGCGGCACGCCCGCGGCGCCGCTGACCGTGGCGGTGACCTTCTGCCCGGTCTTCACCCGCAGCGTCACATGGGTGACGCTGCCCTCATAGGCCACATCCAGCGTCTCGGCCTCGAAACCGAAGGTCGCGCCATTGGCCCGCAGCCGCAGCGCTTCGGGACGGACGAAAAGCAGCGCCTCCTCCCCGGCGGAAAGGCCGACGGGATTGCGCCCCTTCAGCGTGCCGAGCGGCGTCTCCAGCGTGGCGATGCCGCCCTCCACCGCGCTGATGCGCCCGCGGATCTGGTTGTTCTCGCCGACGAAGGACGCGACGAAGGGCGTGCGCGGCTCGGCATAGACGGCCCTGCCGTCGCCGACCTGCTCGATGACGCCGGCATTCATCACGGCGATGCGGTCCGACATGGTCAGCGCTTCGCCCTGGTCATGGGTGATGTAGATGAAGGTGATGCCGACTTTCTTCTGGATGGCGCGCAGCTCGGTACGCATGTGCTGGCGCAGCTTGAGATCGAGCGCCGAGAGCGGCTCGTCCAGCAGCAGCACGGAGGGCTCGACCGCCAGCGCGCGGGCGATGGCGACACGCTGCTTCTGGCCGCCGGAAAGCTCGGAGACGCGCTTGTGGCCATGCTCGGTGAGCGCGACCTGGATCAAGAGGTTCTTCACCTTCTCGTCGCGCTCATGGCGCGGCACGCCGCGCACCCGAAGGCCATAGCCGATATTCTCGGCCACGGTCATCATCGGGAACAGCGCGAGGTTCTGGAAGATCAGCGCGGTCGGGCGCTTGTTGGGGCCGATGCCCTTCATGTCCTGCCCGCCGATGCGCACACTGCCGCGCGTCGGCTCGATGAAGCCGGAGATGGTGCGCAGCAGCGTGGTCTTGCCGCAGCCGGACGGGCCGAGGAAGGAGAAGAACTCGCCCGGCTCGATGGTGAGGTTCGCCTCCTTCACGGCGACGAAATCCCCGAAGGTGACGTTGACGCCCTCAAGCTCGACAGCAGCGGCCATGAATACTCCAACTGAACAGAAGCCGGCTAAGGGAACGGCCGGCCTTCGCTTATCGTCATCCCGGACGCCGCGCGGCGGCGCACCGGGATCGCACTCCATTGCGATGGCGATCCCGGATCGCGCCTAGGGCGCGTCCGGGATGACGGGAGGTGGAGATGGCGCGGGCGCCACCTCTTCTTCTCACGCCGCCTTGAACTTCTCGGCGTACTGGGTGCGCAGCTCGGCGTACCACGACGGCTCCGGCGGGCGGGGCCACAGATTGTCGAGCGCATTGCCGGGATAGGCCTCGGCGAAGTTCTTCTTGGCGACCTCGGACAGGAAGGCATCCGCGCCCTTCACCACCGGATTGTAGCCCGAACCGTCGGCCACCAGCGCGGAGGCTTCCGGGGTGTGGATGTAGTTGAGGAACTCGTAGGCCTGCGGGATGTTCTTGGCGCCCTTGGTCAGCGCCCAGCCGTCGAGCCAGGAGATCGCGCCTTCCTGCGGCGCCATATAGGTGACGGGCTTGCCCTGCTTCTTCAGCGAGAGCGGCGGGCCGTCCCAGGTCTGGCCGATGACGCAGCCATTTTCCATGAAGCCGGACTTGGTGTTGTCGGCCGAATCCCAGAACTGCTTGACCTGCGCCTTGTTCTCGATGGCGAAGGCGAGAATCTGATCGTAGATCTTCTTCATCGTCTCCTCGTCCTTGAACGCATCGAGCATGCGGTTGGACGGGAGCTTGCCGGTCTTGTCCCACCACAGGCCGATGCCGAGCAGCAGCGAGTGCGGACGGCCCTGCATCTTGCCCTTGAACTCGGGCGCCCAGAGCGTGCCGTAGCTCAGCTTGTCATAGGTCAGGCCGGGGGCGAGGTCGGTGCGCCAGGAGATGGCTTCCGAGCCCCAGCAATGGGGCACATGGTAGAGCTTGCCGTCCCAGGTCCACACGCTGGTGGAGGCTTCCAGCATGGAGGGCAGCAGATTGTCGAGCTTCAGCTTGGAGGTGTCGTAGGGCGCCAGCACGCCCAGTTCCTTGAACTGCGGCGCGCGGTCGCGCGTGGGGGCGCACAGGTCGAAGCCCTCGCCATCCGTCGCCTGCAGCTTGTTGATCTGCTCCTCGTTCTGCGAGAACGGGGTGGTCTTCACCTTGATGCCGGTCTTCTTCTCGAAATTCGGGATGACCGGGGCCGGCAGTTCGTCGTCCCAGTTCAACAGGCTGAGTTCGCCGGAAGAGGAGAAGGCATCGCGCACGAGATAGGGGCCGGCCGCGGCCATGGTGCCCGCGGCGAGCGCGCCTTTGAACAGCACGCGGCGCGTGAAGCTGCGCGCGGCGAGCAGCGTTTCGATGGACGAGTTGGGAGCGTCGGGCTTCTTCGTCACGTCACATTTCCCTCGACATGGCCGCCCCGGCGGTTCGAACTACGGGCGACCGGACCGGGAGATGTTCAGCACGAAGCGTGCCAGCGGCGGGTGCGCTGCACATAAGCGACGGACAGTTTGCACAAAGGCGACACGAAACGCCCAACACCCTGCGACGGCAGTTCAATCCGGCGCACTGGTGTTGCCTTCCCTACCATTTATGGCGCGGTTTTCATCACCCTGCCCCGCAATGCAGCAAGCACATCGCGCGCGCATGGGCGCCGGCCCGAAAGCGCGCGGCTTTCGTTTGGGGCGCATGCGCAAGCGATGTGAATCGGCCCTGGGCGCCCCTGGCGCGTCACGATGGGGCGGATGGCGGCGATGAACGAGCCGCGAGTGACGGCGGCAGATGGGCTGGCTCGCGCCCTCAGGCGCCGCCGAGCACCAGATCATCCCGGTGCACCATGGCGGCGCGGCCCTCGAAGCCGATGATCTCGGCGATCTCGTCGGACGACCTGCCCTTGATGCGCTCGGCATAATCGTGGTCATAGGCCACGAGGCCGCGGCCGATCTCGGCGCCGTCCGGGCCGCGCAGCAGCACGGCGTCGCCACGCTGGAACTCGCCCTCCACCCGCTTCACCCCCGCCGGCAGCAGCGAGGAGCCGCGGCGCAGCGCCGCCACCGCGCCCGCATCCAGATGCAGCACGCCGCGCGGCTCCAGCGAGCCGGCGATCCAGCGCTTGCGCGAGGCGACGGGGTTGGCCGGCGCCAGGAACCAGGTGCAGCGCGCGCCGTCCTGAATGGCGCGCAGCGGGTTCTTCACCTTGCCGGAGGCGATCACCATGTGCGCGCCCGCCGTGGTGGCGATCTTGCCGGCCTCGATCTTGGTCTTCATGCCGCCGCGCGACAATTCGGTGCCCGCCCCGCCGGCCATCGCCTCGATCTCCGCCGAAATGCGCGGCACCAGCGGGATGAAGGCGGCGTTGGGATCGTCATTGGGCGGGGCGGTGTAGAGCCCGTCAATGTCGGAAAGCAGCACGAGAAGGTCCGCGCTCGCCATGCCGGCGACGCGGGCGGCAAGGCGGTCATTGTCGCCATAGCGGATTTCGGACGTGGCAACGGTGTCGTTCTCGTTGATGACGGGAACGACCTTGAGGTCGAGCAGCTTGGCCAGCGTCGAGCGCGCATTGAGGTAGCGGCGGCGCTCCTCGGTGTCGCCGAGCGTAATGAGGATCTGCCCGGCGGTGACGCCCTCATGGGCGAGGGCCTCCGACCAGGCCCGCGCCAGCGCGATCTGCCCGACGGCGGCGGCAGCCTGGCTCTCTTCCAGCTTCAGCGGCCGGCGGGGAAGTTTGAGCACGTTGCGCCCGAGCGCGATGGCGCCGGAGGAGACCACCAGCACCTCCTTGCCCTCGCGGTGCAGGTGGGCCACGTCCTCCGCCAGCGCGGCGAGCCAGGCATGACGCAGCGCCCCGCGCGCGGAATCGACCAGAAGCGCCGAGCCGACCTTCACCACGATGCGGCGGAAGGCGGCGAGCTGCGGCAGGCCGGCGCCGTTCGCAGGGGCGGCGGTGGAAACGGGCGAGGCGGGGCGGTTCATCGGCGGCGCTTCACGGCTGGTGAGGGGTCACCGCGTCATACGCCGATTTGCGCCGGCGGGCGCGGGGTTTTTCAAGGCGCGGAGGGGTCCCGCGCAGCGAGGCGCTTACGGGCGCCACGACTCCTGCACCTCGGCGGCCTGCGCCTCGGCGCGGCCCTCGTCGATGACATAGGCCAGCGCGCGCAGCGCCTCGCGCACGCCCTGGCCCGACTGGGCGGAGAGCGCCAGCGGCTTCTTCTTCGCCGCGCGCTGGAGGCGGGCGAGCTGGGTCTTCAGCGTCTCCGGATCGAGCGAATCGACCTTGGACAGCGCGACGATCTCCGGCTTGTCCTCAAGCCCGTTGCCATAGGCTTCCAGCTCGGCGCGCACGGTCTTGTAGGTCTTGCCGGCATGCTCGCTGGTGGCGTCGACCAGATGCAGCAGCACCTGGCAGCGCTCGATATGGGCGAGGAAGCGGTCGCCCAGCCCCACGCCCTCATGCGCGCCCTCGATCAGGCCGGGAATGTCGGCGAGCACGAATTCGCGGCCATCCACCTTCACCACGCCGAGCCCAGGATGCAGCGTGGTGAAGGGATAGTCCGCGACTTTCGGCTTCGCCGCCGTGGTGGCCGCGAGGAAGGTCGACTTGCCGGCATTGGGCAGGCCGACGAGACCGGCATCGGCGATGAGCTTCAGCCGCAGCCAGATCCAGCGCTCCTCGCCCTCCAGCCCCGGATTGGCCCGGCGCGGGGCCTGGTTGGTCGAGGTCTTGAACTGGGCGTTGCCGAAGCCGCCATTGCCGCCCTTGAGCAGGCGCACGCGCTGGCCGACTTCGGTGACGTCGAGCAGCACCGTCTCGCCGTCCTCGTCCAGCACCTCGGTGCCGGCGGGGACCTTGAGCACCACATCGTCGCCCTTGGCGCCGGTGCGGTTGGCGCCCATGCCATAGCCGCCCTTCTTGGCCTTGAAGTGCTGCTGGTAGCGGTAGTCGATCAGCGTGTTGAGCCCGTCGACGCACTCGATCCACACATCGCCGCCGCGTCCGCCGTCGCCGCCATCGGGCCCGCCGAACTCGATGAATTTCTCGCGCCGGAACGAGAGACAGCCCGCCCCGCCATCGCCGGAACGGACATAGATCTTGGCCTGGTCGAGGAATTTCATCGGTGAATGCTCAAACGGGTACGGAACGGACAGGATCGGCACAGGCGGGCCCCCACCCCTGCGGGAGCCCGGTCAGCATAGCAAAATCACGCGCTCAATGCCGCGTGTCGATGTCGTGCCGGGTGGGATGCGCCGAGGCGCCCCAGGCCCGCAGCGAACTCCACAGCCGGCGCTCCAGCCGGAAGCGGTCGACCGGCACCGAAGCGCCGAGCGCGCGCACCCGCGTCAGGCCGACGCCGGTCCACTGGAAGCCGCACTTCTCCAGCACGCGCCGCGAATCCGGATTGACCACCCGCGCCGAGGCGTTGAGCGCCGTCAGCCCGCGGTCGCCAAAGGCGTGGTCGATCAGCGCCCGCACCGCTTCGGTGGCGATGCCGCGATCCCAATAGGGTTCGCCAAGCCAGTAGCCGATCTCCGGCACGTCGTCGTCGCGGCGGTTGAACCCGCACATGCCAACCGGGATCGGCGGGCCGAACGTCGACGCCTCCTCGCCCCGCAGCGCCGCCTCGTTCTTGAGGAAGATCGCGTAGGTGGCGGCCTCGCGGCCACCGGGCAAGTTGGCGACGAAAGCGGCGGCGTCCGCCATGCCATAGGGATGGGGAATGTTCGCCGTCATCTCCGCAACCTTGCGGTTGTCGGCGAGTTCGGCGATCCACGCCATGTCCTCGATCCGCGGACCGCGCAGCAGCAGGCGGCCGGTTTCGAGGACGGGGGTACTGCTCTCGACGAGGGGGGAGCCGTCAGCGGCTTCGGCGAGTGTCATGACGAGGTCTCCTGGGGGCCTGAACGACGAAGGGGAGGCGGTCTCCTCGCCTCCCCTGTCGGGTACCCGGGATGTCCTCGAAGGACGTTCCTGGAAATCCTACCGGTCGGGCGAGACCGGTGGGATTTCTGGAAATCTCACCGGTATTATTCGGCGGCCTCGGCGGCCGGAATGACGCTTACGTAGGTTCGCGAATTGGCTTTAGCGCGGAATTCGACACGTCCATCAATAAGCGCAAACAGGGTATGGTCCTTGCCCATGCCGACATTGGTGCCGGGATGCCAGGTCGTACCGCGCTGACGCACAATGATGTTGCCGGCGATGACGGCTTCGCTGCCGAACTTCTTCACGCCGAGACGACGACCAGCCGAATCGCGACCGTTGCGGGAGGAACCGCCTGCCTTTTTATGAGCCATTGTTGCTCTCCTTCTTCTCTACTGGCGGTCTCAGCCGGCGATCGAGGTGACGCGCACGACGGTGAAGTCCTGGCGATGACCGATCTTGCGGCGGGAATTCTGACGACGACGCTTCTTGAACGCAATGATCTTGGCGCCGCGGGTGTGCTTGACCACCTCGATGGTGACGGAAGCGCCGTCCACGAGGGGAGCGCCAACCTTCGGGCTGTCGCCGCCGAGCATGAGCACCGGCAGGGTCACGGACGACCCGGCCTCGGCGTCGATCTTGCCGACGGTGACGAGCTGGTCGGGGGCAACGCGGTACTGCTTGCCACCCGTCTTGATGACCGCGAACATGTTATGTCCTTTCGTTCGAGCCCGGCCTCCGCGCCTTTCGGCATGGGGTCGGCTTCTTCCGGTCGGTTGCGGGATGCGTGAGGATACATTGACCCACCACGCGCATGCGGCGCTCTTAGCCGCCGGGACCCCGCCTGTCAAGGAAAGCGCCCGGATTTCGCGCGCCTCGCCGGCAGTGAACCTTAAGCGCGCCACCGCGTTGATGGCGTGAAGGCGCCGCCATCCGGGCGGCAGACAGCGTGAGAGGGTACATCATGGACACGGAACGCATCACAGGCGCGGCGCGCCATTTCGGCGGCAAGCTGCGCAAGGTCGCGGACGGCGCCGGCCACGAGGCGGCGCTGCGTGCCGAAGGCGCGTATGATGAGGCGCTCACGCTCGGTTCGCGGGCGCTCGGCCAGGCGCGCGGCCGCGCCGTGCATCTCGCCGACGATGCCTATGAGACCGGCCACGAGCTTTATGAGCGCGGCGTGCGCGCGCTCTCGCGCCAGACCACGGCGCACCCGCTCGCGGTGGTCTTGGCCGCCGGCCTCGCCGGGGCGGCGGTGGCGTGGTTCCTCAGCGGCAGCCGCAACCGCCGCTGACAGCGCGGCGCGGATAGGGGCTATCCGCGCCGGAGCGGGCATGTTGGGGAGGAAGCGTGCAAGCGCGCCTCCTCCTCCCTTGCGCATGCGCGCAGCCTCGGCTATTGAGCGCCCCACTCCAAGGCGCAGCCCATTTGCGCCTCGCGCGCGGAGAGGTGCCGGAGTGGTCGATCGGGACGGTCTCGAAAACCGTTGTGCGTGCAAGCGTACCGTGGGTTCGAATCCCACCCTCTCCGCCATAAATTCCCTAGCGACCTGAAAACGCTGCGCAATTTCCGCGCTCGTCTACCCCTTCCACGTGCACGGCATCTCGACCGACGCGAGGATCAGCCTGCAAGGCGCTCGGGGAAGATCACCATCAGTTCCGTGAAGCCATGCACGAAGGTCGACGCGGTCCTGACCGGCTGGCGGACGACGTCGATGCGCGGGACACGCTTCAAAATCTCCTCCCAGAGGATCTTCATCTGCAGATCGGCCACGCGCGCGCCGATGCACCGGTGAATTCCCGCGCCGAAGGAAAGATGACGCCGTGCATTGGGTCGCTCGAGCCTGAAATCGTCACCGCGCTCGAATACGTCCTCGTCCCGGTTGGCCGAGATGTACCAAAGGATGACCTTGTCGCCCTTGCGGATTTGCTGGCCGCGGAAGACCACGTCGCGCATGGCCGTGCGGCGCATATGCGCGACGGGGGTCTGCCAGCGCAGGACTTCGGGCGTAAGGGCCGTCAGCAGGCTGGGACGGGCTTTCAGCTTATCAAGTTCTTCCGGAAAGCGATCAAACGCGACGACGCTGCCGCTGATCGCGTTCCGGCTGGTGTCGTTACCGCCGACGATCAGAAGCACGAGGTTTCCGTGAAGTTCGGTGCGCGACATGGTGCGTGTTTCAGGAACCGAGGCCAGCATGGAGAGAAGGTCGTCCCCCTGCGGATCCTTCAGCCGATCCTCCCAGATCGCGTCGAAAGCCGAGAAGCACTCCTGCATCACCTTGAGCTTGTCGGCGAGCGTGGGGAAAGCCGCGCTGCCGGGAAGCGAAACCATCGCGTTCGACCAGCGGATCAAGTCGCGCGAACGCTCGTGAGGGAAGCCGAGCAGCGATGCCAGCGTGCGCGCCGTCATTTCGATGGAAACCTTGTCCACCCAGTCGAACGGCTCGCCGACGGGCAGTTCGCTGAGAATCTCGGCTGACCAGTTGCGAAGCTGCTGCGCGAGGCGCTGCAGGCGCTCAGGGGAAAATGCCGGCGCGACCACCTTGCGCTGCGCCGCGTGCCGGGGCGGGTCCATGGCGATGAAGGACGGAAGGAACTGCGGATCGTCAGGACGCGAGGTGATCGTTATGCCGCCATTGCCGTGCTCTGACGAGAAGGTCTGCGGATCGAGCTCGATCGCCTCGATGTCGCTATGTTTGGTGATCGACCAGTAGGAGCCGAACAAACCGTCGGCGCAGTAATGAACCGGCGCCTCTCGCCGCAGCCGTTCAAAGCAGCGGAACGCCATGCCGCTTTGAAAAAGCTCCGGCTGCGCGACGTCTAGTTCGTGCAGCGGGCTTGCGAGAGCACCGGACGGCTCGGAATGGGCGAGCTTTTCACGCGAAGCGGGGTCATACATCATGGCATTGATCTCACAGCATCGCCGAGGCGCCACGAACTGGCGCCCCGGCGGGACAACTCACATCCGGTGGGTCTGACGGATCGCCTGTGCAGCGCGCTCGCCGATGATGGCGCAGGGTGCCATCGTGTTGCCGGTGGTAACGCGTGGCATGATGGAGGCGTCGGCCACGCGCAGGCCTTCGACGCCATAAACCCTCAATGTGCCGTCCACGACCGACATGGCATCGCGCCCCATCTTGGCGGTGCAGCTCTGGTGCCAATAGGTGACCGCGGACTCGCGAATGAACCGCTTCATGGCTTCGCCCTTCAACGGCCCCGGAAGGGCCTCACCGCTCACGAGAGGCCCAAAGGCCCGTGCGTTCCCAAGCTCGCGGCAGAGCTCAACGCAGGCGATGGCTGCCTCCATGTCCTCCGGCGCCGACATCATGTTGGCGTCGATCTCGATGCCCGCCGAGGGATCGGATCCGGTCAGGCGCAGCCGTCCGCGGCTCGCGGGGCGTGCAAGTCCGGCGAACATGGTCCAGCCATGATCGGGAACGCTGCGCTGAGCGGTACGCTCGCTCGGCACCGGAAATTCCACCTGGCAGAACAGCAGGTCCGGCGATTCAAGCTCCGGCCTCGTCTTCCAGTACAGCTTGGCCTCGTTGCCGGTGTTGCGTGGCGCGATCGGCTCGCGCGTGCCCCAGATGCAGCAGAACGCGACGTGGTCCTGGAGATTGCCGCCGACCCCGTGCAGATGCTCCACGACAGGGATGCCGAACCGCTCAAGCTCGGCGCGATCGCCAAGGCCCGAATACATCAGCACCTTCGGTGTGTGCATCGCGCCAAGTGAAAGGATGACCTCGGAGGTGGCGCCAATGGTGGAGATTTCGCCATTGCGCAGCACCTCGATCCCGACGGCGCGCCGGCCCAAGAACAGTACCCGGCGGACCATCGTTCCCGTCAGCACCGTAAGGTTGGGCCGGTCCAGGAACGGGTGGGCGTAGGCGCGGAAGAGCGAATTGCGCCGGCCGTCCTTGACCAGCATGTCGGTAATCGCGGCGCCGCCGGCGCCCTCCATCATCGCGCCATTGGGATGGTCGTAACGGGGGATGCCGATCTCGGTCGCGGCATCGAGCATGGCGAGCGCGATGGGGCTGGGGTCCTCGGCAGGCTGCACCCAGACCGGGCCCGAGGTTCCACGATAATGCGGATCGGGAGTGCCCTGCCAGTTTTCGATCTGGCGATAGGTGTCGAGCACAGCATCATAGCCCCAGGAATCGTCGCCGCTTTCCTGTGCGAAGAAGTCCCAATCGCTGCGGTGGCCACGCGCCCAGACCATGACATTGATGCTGGAGCCGCCGCCGAGGCCCTTGCCCATCGACATGGACAGCGCCCGGCCGTCGAGGTGCGGGTTCGGCGTCGCCTGAAAGCCCCAGTCTCGCTCGCTGCCGAGATTGAGCGGCCACATGGACGGGTTTCGGACACTCTCGGCATCATCGTCGCCGCCCGCCTCGACGAGGAGAACCTGCACCGCCGGGTTTTCCGCCAGGCGCCGCGCGACCACCGAGCCGGAGGAACCGGCGCCGCAGACGATGAAATCATAGCGCCGCCGGAGGCTCGATCGCAGGCGCTGTTGGTTGTCAGCGGCGCGTGCGGCGAAGTCGGCGGCCTCGGCCTTCTGGAACGTCATCACGATCTGTCTCCAATTTCGGATGACGCCTAATATCAATTTTATCAATTCTATCAAATATAACTTTGTGCTAAGTTGCCGCTCCTGCGATATGAACCTGCGCTATTGGCTTACGGAACCGCGATGACCGACGCAGAGAAGGACATCCTCACGACGGCCGACACAGCCCGTTTGCTCGGCGTGTCGGTGCGCACGGCGCAGTTGCTCATCGAAGGCGGCACGATATCGTCATGGAAAACACCTGGCGGGCACCGCCGGGTTTACCGCGCCGATGTCATGGCCTTGATCGACAACAAGGGCGCTGCCTCAGAACCGCTCGGCCTGTCCGCCGCCGTTGTCGCGATCGCCTCGGCCGATCGCCTCGCGACCTATCGCAAGCTTCTGGATAATGTGCCGGAATGCACGGCTGAGCTGTTCGACGACGTCATGGCTGGGATGGTCGCGATCGGTGCGTTGAAGCCGCATACGGTGCTCATTGATCTGGGCGGCGCCGACGATCACCATTTGCCGCTTCTGACGAGTCTCGCGGGTAACGCGCAACTCGTTCACACCCGCATCGTGGCGGTCGGCGACCGACCGGGGCTGCGGCTCCCCTCGCGTGTCATCCTCCTGCGCGAGCCGGCCGAAGCGGTGGCGACCCTGCGCGGATGGCTGTCGGACGACAAGGTCGCTGCCATGGCCGAGGGAAGTCTGGCATTTCCGATCGCGCTGAACGAGCGGCAGCGGCTGGTCGCCCTTGAGCGGACGGGCCTCCTCGATACGCCGCCCGAAGAGGCGTTCGATCGGCTTACCTGGCTCGCCGCCCAAAGCCTCGACGCACCGATCGCGCTGATGACGCTGCTGACGCAGACCCGGCAATGGTTCAAGTCGCGGATCGGGCTCGAACTGCCGGAGACGCCGCGGAGCTGGGCCTTCTGCAACCATACCATCCTGCAGAAGCACGTGTTCTCGGTCTCCGATCTCGCCATCGATCCGCGTTTCGCGGACAACCCCGCCGTGACGGGCGAGCCCGGCTTCCGGTTCTATGCGGGGGCGCCGATACTGGACGGCGCCGGCTTCGTCGTCGGCTCCCTGTGCGTGATCGACAGGAAGCCGAGAGACTTGAGCGAACGAGAGGCGCACGCGATCGAGGCGCTTGCCGCGCTCGCTTCCGATGAGGTCCGTCTGCGGGCGATGGATCGCCAATTGCGCCAGACGTTGCAGGCACGCGAGCGAGGGACCGGCAGCAGAAACTGAACCGGCACACGCGGTGTAGACAAGCGGAAGATGACCCACGCCCCCTTACCCGTCCGTCCATTCGCGAGGGCTTGATGGAGAGCGGGGACTGTGGGCTGGGCCTAGTTCGCGGATGACGCAAACTCACGAGCGGCCTGGATAAACGCTGTGAAGGCAGCGGGTGGGTTCTTTCGTCCAGGGTAGTACAGGGCCAGCGGCGGCAGGCCAGGTGTCCAATCCTCCAAAACCTGTACCAGCCTGCCGGCGGCGATGTCCTCTCGGACCTCGGCTTCCATGAGATAACCGAGCCCCATGCCATTCTGTGCGGCAATCCGAACGAGGCTCGGCTCATCCAGGGTGAGCGAGCCCTGGACATCTATCTGGACGGCGTCACCGTCTTTCTCGAAGCGCCAGCGAAACAAGGCATTGTTTGGAAGGCGTCCGCGAAGGCAGCGGAAGCGATAGAGGTCGGTCGGCACGTTGGGTTTGCCGTGTTTGGCTATAAACTCCGGTGATGCCACGACGGCGTGCTGACGATGGAGGCCGAGGGGCACGGCGATCATGTCGACGGGCACCAGATCGGCCGGCCTCAAACCTATGTCGAAGCCGGCGGCGACGATGTCGACGAGCTTTCCCTCAGTGACCAGATCGATATGGACTAACGGGTAACGCCGCAGGAACGGAAGTATCAGCGGCGCCAGGACTTCGCGGGCCGCCGCTGCGAACGCGTTGATCCGGAGCGTGCCGGATGGTGTTTGCTGAAGCGACTGCGCGGCCAACATGGCATCGCGGATATCCTTCATCGCTGGGCTGACCTGTTCGACGAATATCCGGCCCGCGTCGGTGAGGGATACGCTCCGTGTCGTGCGATTGAACAGCCGGATACCCAGACGCTGCTCTAACTTCGCGATGGCGTTGCTCAGGGCCGTCGTCGACATGTCGAGATCGAGCGCGGCTGCGCGGAACGAGCCTTGCCGAGCGATGCTGATCACGGCCTCGATATCCGACAGAACTTCTCGCGTCATTGTCCCGATTTTCGCAATTCCTGATCCCTATCTATCCCAGTTATCGGATCACTCGTCGAGCCATAGATTATTCCTGCCAGCTGCAGAAGGGCTGGGACCAAGCGAGAAGTCCTTGGAAAACGGGAGAATTTCGATGACGATCAAATTGCCACCGAGCATTCAGGCATACTTCGACGCCGATAACGCCCGTAGCCCCGACGCTGTCGCCGCCGCCTTCACCGACGATGCTGTCGTCCGGGACGCAGGTGAAACGCGGCTTGGCCGAGAAGCGATCCGGCGTTGGAAGGTCGAGACCGACCAGAAGTACGCGTCCACCCTGACCGAGCCCTTCTTCATCACCACCGAGAACGGAAAGACGCAGGTGACGGGGCACGTGTCCGGCGACTTCCCCGGTAGCCCGGTCGACCTGCGGTATTTCTTCGTCCTCAAGGGCGACAAGATCGCCGATCTGGAGATCACGGTATGAGCCCCTTCCTGACGCTTGAGGGGCGCCGTGCTCTGATCACGGGCGGCACGATGGGAGCCGGCGCTGCGACTGTGGCGCTCTTCAAGGAGCTAGGTGCGCACATACTCACCACCGCGCGGACGCGGCCGGCAGACTTCACTGGCGCTGCATTCATCGAGGCGGATCTGACCACCAGGGATGGTGTTGAAGCGGTCGTGGATGCAGTCCAGCGGGAACTGGGCGGGCTCGATATTCTCGTCAATGTCCTGGGCGGCTCCTCCGCGCCCTCCGGCGGCTTCGCAGCACTGGATGATGCCGAATGGGATAAGGAGTTCAACTTGAACTTCTTTCCGGCGGTCAGGCTGGACCGGGCTCTTATCCCCGGCATGCTGGCGCAGGGAAAAGGCGTCGTCATTCATGTGACGTCAATCCAGGGTCGCATGCCGCTGCCCCAGGCGACGACCGCCTATGCCTCTGCCAAGGCCGCGCTCAACACCTACAGCAAGAGCCTTTCCAAGGAGGTCTCGCCGAAAGGCGTCCGCGTCGTGCGGGTATCTCCCGGCTGGATCGCGGATCCCGGCAAAAACGGTCTGGCGCTTCGCATCGCCGAACATGCCGGCATTGGTTACGAGGAAGCGGTGCAGTCGATCATGGACACACTTGGCGGCATCCCGCTCGGACGACCCGCGGGTCCCGGAGAGGTTGCCGACCTCATCGCGTTCCTGGCCTCCGACCGAGCATCGTCCATCACCGGCACTGAGCACGTGATCGACGGGGGCACAGTACCGACCGTTTAGAAGGCCAGGCATTGGTCCTCGACCGACGGAGCCCTGAACAGCCTTGCGATGCTGCGAAAGGGATCGATGGGACGAGTGGCAGCTTTCGGGTGTGTCACCGTCGCCCGCCAACGACCGACGACATCCGCCAGCGCCGCCTCGGCGACCCCGCGCTGGAACGCCGTCGTAGTTTCAGCCTTGCGCCTTCTGCCACGCTCGAATCCGGGCCCGAGCATTGGCGTAAGCGGAGGAGGTATTGAACTGGATCATGCGACCCTTGGTCCATTTCCCGTTCCAGGCGATGCCATAGAGTTCCTGATCCGATCGGGTCGTGATCGTCGCGATCAGTCCTGCCTTCGCGTCCTTGAGACGGGCGAGCAGTTCTTGCCAGTCGAGTGTGCTGTAATCGGCGTAGAATTTCTGAGCGAGCAGGCCGAGCTGATTCCATTTGAAGCCGGCCTCGGGAAAATCAACCGGTTCACCCCGGTCGTCGCGATCCAGCCATTTCAGAACCAGCTCGTTCCATCCGATCAGATAGGCCACCAGATCCGCCGGGCTCATGGCGGTTCCGTCGGCATGGCCGTTCATCGTGGCCTCACGTGCGCGGTTTGGCTGAACCTTCGCCAAATCCACCATCAGCTTTCCGAACGTCGTCGTCATGGCCGCCAGCAAATCCGCCTTGGAGGATGGAACAGCCATGTGTTTCCTTCTTTTGTCAGCATCGATCTTTGAAAAGATCCGGCCCTTGTCGTTTATCGCCAAATCCCGCCATTGCTCACAAGCCTCAACCATGCCTTCCAGGCCGCCCGGCAGGCATTTCGGCTGCTGGAAGATCACCTCGTGCGGCGCCATCTCGACGGGGAGGCGTTCCTCGCCGGCGCGACACCGACGATCGCCGACATCGCCGTCTTCCCGGCGGTGGCGCTTTCCGCCGATTTCGGCCTCGGCATGGAGGAGTTTCCCCGCCTGCTGATCTGGGCCCGCCGCATCCACAAGCTCGACGGCTTCATCACCGCGCCGGGCGTCCGCGAAGTCGTATGACACGGCACGTCGCGGGCGACGATGTCACCCCGCACTGTGCGGTTTCTGCGCTGGACATTCAAAATGTCATTATAGTACCGCACAGTGGATGCTTGGTTGTCGGTCAGGGCCTGGCGGCCCTTCGCCGTCGGCCGTGCTGGGGGAAGGATCGGACTTGGATGACACAGGGATGTGATCCGTCGCACCGGCAGGGTGCATGCGCCCGCCGGCTTGGCGGCGCCGCCGTCATCGCCCTGGCGCTGGCAGGCTGCAACGAGCCGAACAGCTTCGCCGCCCCCCCGCCGGCCAAGGTCACGGTCGCCACGCCGCTCCAGTCCCCGGTGACACTCTATGCCGAGTTCACCGGCAAGACCGCCCCCTCGCAGGAAGTGAATCTCGAGGCGCGGGTGCAGGGCTATCTCACCCTCATCGGCTATCGCGACGGCGAGGCGGTGCGCAAGGACCGGGTGCTGTTCGAGATCGAAAAGAACCAGTACCGCGACCAGGTCGCGCTGCAGCAGGCGCAGCTGGCCATCGCCCAGGCCAAGGCGGCCAATGCGCAGACCGAGTTCGACCGGCAGGCCGACCTCGGCCAGAAACAGGTGTCGAGCCAGCGCAGCGTCGACGATGCCCGCGCCGCGCTCGATGCCGCCAAGGGGCAGGTCGCGGCCGACGAGGCCAGCCTCAGTCTGGCCAATCTCTCCCTGGGCTACACCACCCTCCGCGCGCCCTTCGACGGGGTGGTGACACGCCATCTCGTCGACACGGGATCGCTGGTCGGCTCCTCCGGCCCGACCAAGCTCGCCACCATCCTTCAGGTCGATCCGCTCCATGTCTATTTCAACATGAGCGAGCAGCAGCAGATCGCCATGCGCGATGCGCTGGCCGCGCAGGGCAAGACGCTGCGCGATGTCCGCGAGAGCCGGGTCGAGCCGCCGGTCGAGATCGGTCTTCCCGGCGAGGTCGCCTACAAATATGCCGGCAAGATCGACTATATCGCTCCGCAGCTCGATGGCGCGACCGGCACGCTGCAGATGCGCGCCTCCCTGCCGAACAAGGACGTCGAGCTGGTCCCCGGCCAGTTCGTGCGGGTGCGCCTGCCGATCGGCAAGATCGAGAACGCGCTGCTGGTGGACGACACCGCCGTGCAGGCCAACCAGACCGGCAGCTATGTGATGGTGGTCGGCGCGGACAATGTGGTGGAGCAGCGCGCCGTCACGACCGGCCCGGTCGAGGGGCAGCTGCGCGTCATCACCAAGGGCCTGAGCGCCGGCGACAAGGTGGTCATCGGCGCGCTCCAGCGCGCGGTTGCCGGCAAGAGCGTGACGCCCGTCGCCGGCACCATGGCGGCGCTGGCGCAGCCGTCTCCCGCCTCGACGCCCGCGAGCGACGCCAAGACCCCCTGACAGCCGGCAGTTCCGAGGCGACCCATGCTTTCGCGCTTCTTCATCGAACGGCCGGTGCTTTCCAACACCCTGGCCCTGCTGATCGTGCTGCTGGGCGCCCTCGCGCTCACCAGCCTGCCCGTGTCGCAATATCCCGATGTGGTGCCGCCCACCGTCTCGGTGACCGCGACCTATCCCGGCGCCAGCGCGCGCACGGTGATGGACACGGTGGCGCTGCCGATCGAGCAGCAGGTCAACGGCGTCGAGGGCATGATCTACATGCAGTCGACCAGCGGCAATGATGGCAGCTATTCGCTGGTAATCACCTTCGACATCGGCACCGACCCCGACATGGCGCAGGTGCTGGTGCAGAACCGCGTCTCGCTCGCCACCGCGCAGCTGCCCAGCGCCGTCTCGACACAGGGGCTGAACGTCCAGAAGAAGTCGACCTCGATCCTGCAATTCGTGAACCTCACCTCGCAGGATGGGCGCTACGACAATCTGTTCCTCGCCAACTACGCGACCATCAGCCTGGAGAACGAACTGGCGCGGCTTCCGGGCGTGGGCTCCGTCGCCGTGCTGGGCTCGGGCAGCTACGCCATGCGGATCTGGCTCGACCCGGAGCGGCTGCAGACCTATGGCCTGACGCCGGCTGACGTCACAACCGCCATCCAGCAGCAGAGCACGCAGGTGACGGCGGGTCTTGTCGGCGCACCGCCGACGCCGGCCTCGGTGAATTTCCAGTATGTCATCAACGTCACCGGGCGGTTCAGCGAGGCGAAGGACTTCGAGAACATCGTCGTCAAGGTGATCGACGAGGGCGGCGGCCGCATCGTGCGCGTGGGCGATATCGGCCGCGTCGAGCTTGGCGCCGCCAGCTACGGCCACACCGCAACGCTGAACGGCAAGCCCTCCGCCGCCATCGCCATCTCCCAGCTGACGGGCGCCAATGCGCTCACCGTCGCCGAAGAGGTGGACGCCAAGATGAAGGAGCTCGCCGCATCCTTCCCGGCGGGGCTCGACTACAAGGTCTCGTTCGACAGCACCAAATTCGTCAGCGCCTCGGTTGACGAGGTCTATGAGACGCTGGTCATCGCGGCGGTGCTGGTGCTCGCGGTCATCCTCATCTTCCTGCAGGACTGGCGGGCCATGCTGGTGCCCGCGACCACCGTGCCCGTCACCATCATCGGCGCCTTCGCCGCCATGGCCCTGCTCGGCTACACCATCAACACCACCAGCCTGTTCGCCCTGGTGCTGGCGATCGGCATCGTGGTCGACGACGCCATCGTCATCGTCGAGGGCGTGGCGCGCCACATGGACGCCGGCATGTCGAGCCGCGAGGCCGCCATCAAGGCGATGTCGGAACTCACCGGCCCGATCATCGGCATCACGCTGGTGCTGATGGCTGTGTTCCTGCCGGCGGCGATGATGTCCGGCCTCACCGGCAAGATGTACCAGCAGTTCGCCCTCGTCATCGCGGCCACGGCGATCATCTCGGCGATCAACGCGATGACGCTGAAGCCGACCCAGTGCGCGCTGTGGCTGCGGCCCTCCACGCCGCCCGAACAGCGCAACCTCCTCTACCGCGCCTTCAACGCCGCCTATGGCTGCGCGGAGGCGCTCTATGTCGCGCTGGTACGCCGTCTGGTGCGCGTCGCCGGACTGACCAGCCTTGTCGGGCTCGGCCTCATCGGGCTGGCCTTCTACGGCCTGTCACAGGTGCCGACCGCCTTCCTGCCGAGCGAGGACCAGGGCTATTTCATCGTTAGCCTGAACCTGCCGGATTCCGCCTCCGCCCAGCGCACGGAAGCGGTGGTGGCCGCCGCGGTCGAGAAGATCCGCCCGCTCGACGGCATAGACAGCGTGATCGGCGTCTCCGGCATTTCGCCGCTCGACAACAACGCCACGCTGTACAGCACCGGCATGCTGTACGTGGTGCTGAAGGACTGGAGCGAGCGCAAGAGCGCCGCGCTCAGCGCCGCCAGCATCGGCGGCAAGGCGCGCGCGGCGCTGGACGACCTCGGCACCGCCGAGGCGATGGTGATGATGCCGCCGCCGATACAGGGCATCGGCAACTCCTCCGGCTTCACCATGATGGTGGAGATGAAGGACGGAAGCTCCGACTTCGCCGCCCTGCAGAACGCCGCCGGCGACGTCGTCGAGGCCGCCGCCACCCAGACCGGTCTTTCCCATGTCGGGACCAATTTCCGCGGCAAGGTCAAGCAGCTGCGGCTGGACGTCGACCGGGTGAAGGCGGAGACCTATGGGCTGACGGTCGGCCAGGTGTTTTCGGCGCTGGAGGCCTATGTCGGCTCGTCCTATGTCAACCAGTTCACCCGGTTCAACTATGTCTTTCAAGTCTATGTGCAGGCGGATGCGCCGTTCCGCCTGCAGCCGGCCGACATCCTCAATCTCAAGGTGAAGGGCGCCAATGGCGAGATGGTCGCGCTCGGCCAGGTCGCGCATTTCGTCGACGAGGTCGGTCCACCGCTGATTACCCTGTATAATCTTTACCCGGCAGCGCAGATCACCGGCAGCCCGGCCACGGGCTTCAGTTCCGGCCAGGCGATGACGCTGATGAGCCAGGTCGCCGCCTATTCCCTGCCCTCATCCATGGGCACGGCGTGGACCGGCATGTCGTATCAGGAGAAGCTGGTCGGCAACCAGATCTACTATGTCTTCGCCATCGCGCTGGTGCTGGTCTATTTCGTGTTGTCCGGCCAGTATGAGAGCTGGCTGCAGCCGCTGGCGGTCATTCTCGCCGTGCCGCTCACCTTGCTGGGGACCGTGGCGGCGCTGGAGATCACCGGCCTGCCGAACGACCTCTACACGCAGATCGGCATCGTGCTGCTCATCGCGCTGGCGGCGAAGAATGCCATCCTGATCGTGGAATATGCCCGCGAGAAGCGCATGGAGGGCATGGACATCGCCGAAGCCGCCATCGAGGCGTCGCGCCTGCGGTTCCGCCCCATCCTGATGACGTCCTTCGCCTTCATCTTCGGCATGCTGCCGCTGGTCTTCGCCTCCGGGGCCGGCGCGGGCGCCCGCATGTCGCTCGGCATCGCCGTGGTGAGCGGCATGCTGGCCTCCACGGGGCTCGCCGTGCTGTTCGTCCCCGCCTTCTTCACCGTGCTGGAACGGCTGCGCGGCAAGCCCGCCGCCGCTCACGTCCCCTGACGGAGGGCGGGCAGCGCCGTCACAGGCTCATCAGGAACGCCGGCAGCAATTCGCGTTCGCTGGTGATGTCGAGCTTGTCGTAGATCCGCAGCTTGTGGTTCTTCACGCCGCCGACGGAAATGTTGAGCAGCCCGGCGATGGACGCGTTGTGGTGGCCCTCGAAGGAGAGCTGCACGATCTGCTTCTGCCGCTCGGTCAGTCCGTAAAGGCGCGCCAGCCGGTCGAGGCGGCTGCGAAAATCCTGCGCCTCCTTGCGCAGGATGAAGATGCGCGCGTCGTGCAGCACCGCATCCGCGCCTTCGCAGTCCGGCCGGAACAGGCACCAGCCGCCATTGGCGGGGATGACATGCCGATCGGTGGAAGCCAGATGTGCCGGCATCACCGCGCGGTCGAAGGCCTGCCGCGCCGCCTCCGCCCAGCCCTCGGACTGGAACAGCCGGGCGCCATTGGCGGTGAGGATGAGGATTTCCGCCGGCGCCCCGCCGGAGAGCACGGCGCTGCGCGCCACCTGCCGCTCCACCGTGCGCGTCACATGCTGGCGGTGCATTTCCAGCAGGATGTCGAGCATTTCGGAGGCAAGGCGCAGCTCGCCCTCGTCAAAGGCCTCCCGGTGCCGGTCGAGGCACAAAGCCAGAAAGCTGTGCTCGTTCAGCGGCAGCAGCAGAGCGAGCTCGTCGACAATGCCGAGATCGACGTCGAGATAGCGCGCATAGGTGCGGTCGAGCGGGCCGTCCGCACACAGGGTGCGCAGGCTGATGGCGCGGTGGCCCTCCCCGGCGAAGGGGGCGCGCGCCAGCGGGTCGAGCCGCCAGAGCTTGTCGGCATAGGCCGACTTGGCACGCGGCGCCATGCCGGATTCGGAGAGGATGCGGGGTTGCGCCGCCGTCTCGTAGCGCGCCATGATCCAGAAATCGCACGCAATCAGCGGCGCGACGGCGTCGATCACGCTTTCATAGAAGTCGTCGCGGCCAACGAGGGAGAACACGCGCGCCAGGTCCCGGCCGAATCCGGCCGGCAGATCGTAGGCGCGTCCGTGGCGTCCCATAAAGGCCGGCTCCCTGTTGTTGCGGCCCTCTCCAGAGGCAGAAACCGTGCCACGGGCGGGTGCGACGGCGGCAGGCGGTGACTGCGGTCACTATGGAAGAGCCGCCACACCGCGCCTTATACATCGGCCATGAGCTGCGATGGTAGTCATACGCCGCTCCAAGAGGGAATGGTCGCATGTCCGGGTCTCGCCTGCTCACTCACCTTTCGCCCACCCGCCGCGACGTGCTGCGCTTCGGCGCGCAGGCGGCGATGTTCGCGACCATTGCGAGCCAGGTGGATTTCACCCGCCCCGCCTATGCCGGCGACAAGAAGCTCACCGGCCCGCTGAACGTGCTCGCCTGGGCCGGCTATAACGACCCGGAGCTGATGCGCGGCTTCACCGAGCTGACCGGCGTCGAGCTGAACATCAAGGAAGCCGAGAGCAATGGCGCGCAGCTGAGCCTCGTGCAGGCCGGCACCACCAAGTTCGACGTGATCAATCCCGATGCGGTGTGGACCTCGAAATTCGCCGCCGCCGGCCTCACTCTGCCGATCGACACCGCCAAGCTCCCCTCGCTCGAGGAGACGCTGCCCGCCTTCCGCAACCGTCCCGAGACCATCTATGACGGCAAGGTCTATTCGATCCCGACCCGCTTCGGCGTGAACGGCTTCGTCTACTGGCCGGACAAGATCTCCGCCGAGGCGGCGTCCAATGCCGAGCTGGCGTGGGATCCCGCGCTCAAGAACCGCGTCGAGATCATCGACTGGCCCGAGCTTTATCTCTGGATGACCGGCAAGTGGCTCGGCCAGGAAAAGCCCGAGGAAGCCACCGGCGAGGCGCTGCAGAAGATCCTCGACAAGATGATCGCCTTCCGCCCGAACATGCGCGCGCTGCAGGCCGACATGGGCACGGTGAAGTCCGACCTCACCAACCGCGAGGCGTGGATGGTGTGGGGCTCCTCCAGCGACAATGTCCGCACCACCGCCCGCCTTGCCGGCGCCAATGTCGAACTGTCCATCCCCAAGCAGGGCGGCGCCATGTGGATGGAGACGCTGCAGATCGTGCGCGGCACCGAGCATCTCGCCTCGGCCATGGCCTATCTCGACTACATGACCAGCGCCAAGGCGATGAAGCAGCTGGCCTGGGGCGCCGACAAGTTCGCCGTCACCAATTCCAAGGTGAAGGACCTGCTGACCCCCGAGCAGGTGAAGGCGCTCGGCCTCGACAAGATGGAGGAATGGGTCGCCAACTGCCAGATGAGCCTGGCGCCGGTCGACGAGAACGCCTGGGCGGACGCCTGGCAAACCTTCAAGATGGGCTGAGGCGCCGTCCGATGCATATTCGCGTGATCGTGCCGGTGCTGGATTCCAAGGAGCTGGTGGGCAAGGCGGAAGCCGAGTACCGCTCCTTCGCCGGCGAGGGTGTCGAGATTTCCGCGGTGCCGCTGGGACGCGGCACCAACTCGATCGAGGCGGAGTTCGATTCCGCGCTGGCCGCGCCGGAAGTGATGCGGCTCGCCCGCGAGGCCGAGGCGGACGGGGTGGATGCCTGCACCATCGCCTGCTTCACCGATCCCGGCCTGGCGGGCGCGCGCGAACTGGTATCCATCCCCATCGTCGGCGAGGGCGAAGCCGCACTGCACATGGCGGCGATGCTGTCCAACCGCTTCACCGTGTTCATCACCGAGAAGCCACTGTTCCCGCTGATCCGCCGCGTCGTGGCCCGCTACGGGCTGGAGCGCAACCTCGCTTCGGTGCGGGCGGCCGGGGCCAGCGTGCTGGCGCTGGACGAGGGCTGCCTCGCCCATATCATCGCGGAGAGCATCGACGCGGTGGAGCGCGATGGGGCGGAGGCGTTCGTCATGGGCTGCACCGGCACCGGCTTCGACATGGCGCAGGCGGTGGAAGAAGCGCTGCACCGCCATTTCGGCGCGGCGATCCCGGTGATCGACCCCGGCAAGGTGGCGCTGCATTTCGCCCGCGCCATGGTGGCGACCGGCCTGAAGCCGTCCAAGCTCGCTTATCCCACGCCGGCCTTCGCCCGCGACGAATACGCCTTCGCGTGATGGCGATGCCCGGACCCGCGCGGCGGCGCATCTCCCTCACGGCGCTGCTGCCGACCGCCGGGCTGCTGCCGCTGGTGCTGTGGCAGATCGTGTTCTTCGTCGTGCCCGTCGCGCTGATCGTCGGGCTCAGCTTCTGGCGCAGCAAGAACTACAGGCTGATCCCCGACTTCACCTTCGACAATTACGCCGCGATCTTCGCCCGGCCGGCGATCTGGCGGGCGCTGCTGCTCTCGCTGGAGACGGCGGCCTTCGTCACCGTCGCCTGCGCAATTCTCGCTTATCCCGTCGCCTATTTCATCGCCAAGAAGGCGGGACGCTGGCGGGGGCTGCTGCTGGTGGCGGTGATCGCGCCGTTCTGGGTCAGCATCGTCATGCGCGTGGCGGCCTGGCGGCTGCTGCTGGGCGAACGCGGCGTCATCAACCAGGCGGTGATGGCGCTCGGCCTCACCCACGAGCCGCTGAGCTTCCTGCTCTATTCGCCGGTCTCGACGGCGATCGGGCTGATCTACGCCTATCTCCCGCTCTATGTGCTGCCGCTCTACGCCGCCATCAGCAACATCCATGACAGCTGGATCGACGCGGCGATGGACCTCAATGCCAGCCCCACCCGCACCTTCTTCGAGGTGATCCTGCCCCTGTCGGCGCCGGGGCTGGTGGTCGGCGCGGTGTTCTGCTTCGTCTTCGGGCTCGGCGAATTCGTCACTCCCGCGCTGCTCGGCGGCGGCAAGCAGCTGATGTTCTCGCAGGTGATCCAGGACGAGTTCCAGCGCCGGCTGGACTGGCCGAGCGGCGCGGCCATGGCCGTGGTGCTTCTCGTCCTCGTCTTCGCCGCGCTGGCGCTGTCGATGAAATGGATCCGGCGCGCCAGCGGGGAGGCCGGCTCGTGAACCGCCTCTCTTTCGGCTGGGCGCTGCCGGCCTATTCGGTGCTGCTCTACGCCTTCCTCTATCTGCCGATCGTGGTGATCGTGCTGTTCGCCTTCGACGCGAAGGCAATCCCCGGCCTGCCGCTGGACGGCTTCACCACGGGCTGGTTCGCGGCAAGCCTCGGGGATACCCGGCTCGTCAGCTCGCTGCTCACCAGCATCCGGCTCGCGCTGCTGGCGGCGGTGCTCTCCACCGCGCTCGCCATGCCCGCCGCCATGGTGCTGGCCTGGCGGCCGGTGCGGATGAAATCGCTGGTGCTCTGCCTCGTGCTCGGGCCGGTGGTGCTGCCGCAGCTGGTGCTCGGTCTCGGCCTCGTCGTGCTGTTCCGCGCCGCGCCCGATCTCGTCGGCCCGCCGGCCATCGTGCTGGCGCACACGACGATGACGTCGAGCTACGCGACCTTGATGCTCTATTCGCGCTTTCTCGGCTTCCGGCGCAGCTATATCGAGGCGGCGATGAATCTCGGCGCGAACGAGTTCGTCACCTTCCGCGAGGTGGTGCTGCCGCTGATCGCCCCGGCGCTCGTCGCGGTGCTGCTGCTGGCCTTCACCGATGCCTTCGGCGAGTTCGTCGTGGCCTGGTTCATGGCCGGCTTCACCGAAACCCTGCCCATCGCCATCTGGACCTCGCTACGGCAGGTCATCTCCCCCAAGATCTACGCGCTCTCCGCCGTGGTGATCCTGGTGACGCTCGCTGTCAGCGTCGCCGCGCAGATATGGATCCTCGGCCAGAGCCGGCGCGAAAGCGAGCCGTGACCGATGAGTGCGTGGAACTGCGGGCCGTCAGCAAGGTCTATGGCGCCTCCACCGCCGTGCGCGAGGTCTCTATGGAGATACCGCGCGGCGCCTTCGTCACCATTCTCGGACCCTCCGGCTGCGGCAAGTCCACGCTGCTGCGCATGATCTCCGGCTTCGTGACGCCCACTTCGGGCGACGTGCTGATCGACGGCGTCTCGGTGGCCAGCGCCGCGCCCTATGAGCGCGACACCGCGATGGTGTTCCAGGATTACGCGCTGTTCCCGCCTGGTCAATCTGAAGGGCTTCGGCGCGCGCCGCGTCAGCCAGATTTCCGGCGGGCAGGCCCAGCGCGTGGCGCTGGGGCGCGCGCTCATCGTGCGCCCGGCGGTGCTGCTGCTCGACGAACCGCTCGGCGCGCTGGACCTCAAGCTGCGCAAGCAGATGCAGGCGGAGCTGAAGACCATCCACCGCGACCTCGGCCTCACCTTCGTCGCCGTCACCCACGACCAGGAAGAGGCGCTCACCCTCTCCGACCGCATCGCGGTGATGAATGGCGGCGCGCTGGAGCAGTTCGACACGCCGGAGAACCTCTACCGCCGCCCGGCCACGCGTTTCGTCGCGGATTTCGTCGGCAATGCCAATCTGTTCGAGGCGCGGCTGGGCACGGATGGCCGGATCGAGGCGCAGGGCCTGCCGCTCGCCCTCTTCCTCAATCCGGCGCAGCGCGGCGGCCGGGCCGCCGGTGCCGCCGTGGCGCTGGTGGTGCGCCCGGAAACCATCGCCGTCGGCGCCACCGCGCCGGAAAGCCATGACGGGCGCCTCACCGCGCATGTCGAGGAGATCATGTTCTCCGGCGCGGTGCAGCAGATCGTCGGCCGCCTGCCGAACGGGCAGCGCATCACCGCACACCAGAGCGCCGCGCTGCCCGCGCCCGAGCGCGGCGCCGACGCCGTCTTCTCCTGGCCGAGCCAGTCCGTGTGGCTGGTCGACGCCTGATCCCCCTTCAAGGGCACCCTTTCCATGCGTGTACTCGACTATGACGAACTGGAGGCGCTCGCCATCGGCGCGGGCGTGCTCGGCACGGGCGGGGGCAACCATCCCCATCTCGAACTCATGTGCGCGCAGGAGGATTACCGGCGCGGCCGGCGCATCCGCCTGATCGACCCGGACGACCTCGCCGACGACGCTCGCGTGGCGGTGGTGTGCATCATGGGCGCGCCGCTGGTGACCAAGGAGCGCCTGCCGGAGCCGCAGTCCATCTGCCGCGCCGTGCGGCTCATGGAGGCGCACACCGGCGCGCCCTTCGACGCCATCATGTCGATCGAGATCGGCGGCGAGAACGCCTTCTTCGCCATGCTGGTGGGCATGGAACTCGGCCTGCCCGTGGTGGACGCGGACACGATGGGCCGCGCCTTCCCCGAGGCGCAGATGGCGAGCTTCGCCATTCGCGGGCTGAAGGTGGCGCCCTTCGCCATTGCCGACATACGCGACAATGAAATCCTTATCCCGCGCGCGGAAAGCGCCACGCGGGTGGAGCGGATCGGCCGGCGCATCGTGGTCGAGCTCGGCTCCATCGCCGGCACCTGCACCGCGCCGCGTTCCGGCGCCGAGGTGAAGGCGCACGCCATATTGCGCTCGGTCTCGCGCGCCATCGCCATCGGCCGCACCATCCAGGCCGCCAAGGCCGCCGGCGCCGATCCGGTCGCGGCGGTGGCGGGCGGGGCGCATGCCCGGCTCGCCTTTACCGGCAAGGTCGAGGACGTCTCGCGCCGCACCGAAGGCGGCTTCGTGCGCGGCACGGTGCGCCTCGCGGGCAGCGGCGCGCATCACGGGCAGGAGCTGCTCATCGATTTCCAGAACGAGTTCTCCGTCGCCCGGCGCGACGGTGCGCTGGTGGCCTCGGTGCCCGATCTCATCACCGTGCTCGATGAGGAGAATGCCGAGGCCATCGGCGCGGAAGTGATCCGCTACGGCCAGCGCGTCGCGGTGATCGTGCTCGCCGCCGACCCGATCATGCGCAGCCCGGAAGGGCTGGCGGTCGTGGGTCCGCGCGCCTTCGGCTATGATTTCGATTACCGCCCGTTCGAGGAGCTGGCCCCATGAAGCGCATCGGCATTGATGTGGGCGGCACCAATACGGACGCCGTGCTGCTCGACGGCAGCACCATCCTGCGGTCCATCAAGACCCCGACCACGGCGGACGTGACCTCGGGCGTGAAGGCGGCGCTGGCGCATGTGCTCGGCGGGGCGGAAGGTGCGCTGCCGGATGTGCGCGCCGTCATGGTCGGTACCACCCATTTCACCAATGCGGTGATCGAGCGGCGCGGCCTCTCGCGCGTCGCCGTCATCCGCATCGGCCTGCCGGCCGCCTCCTCCATCCTTCCGCTGGCCGACTGGCCGGAGGATCTGCGCGCCGCGGTGGCCGGGCCGCTCTTCCTGCTGGAAGGCGGCCACGAATTCGACGGCCGGCCCATCGTCGCCTTCGACCGGGCCGGCATGCGCCGGGCGGCCGAGGCGATCCGCGACAGCGGCATCACCGCCGCGGCGATCACCGCCGTGTTCTCCCCGCTCATCGCCGATTGCGAAACCGAGGCGGCCGCCATTCTCGCCGAGGTCGCGCCGGAGGTGACGGTGACGCTCTCCAGCGATCTCGGCCGCATCGGCCTCATCGAGCGCGAGAACGCCACCATCCTCAACAGCGCCCTGCACGGGCTGGCGCGGCGGACCGTCGCCGCCTTCCGGCAGGCCATCGCCGAATCCGGGCTCGAAGGCCCGCTCTACCTCACGCAGAATGACGGCACGGTGATGCGCGCGGAGGAGGCCGAGCGCTTCCCGGTGCTGTGCTTCGCCTCCGGGCCGACTAACAGCATGCGCGGCGCGCATCTGCTCTCCGGCCTCGCCGACGCGGTCGTCCTCGATGTGGGCGGCACCACCACCGATGCGGGCATGCTGCGCGCCGGCTTTCCCCGCCAGGCCAACACGCAGGTCGACATTGGCGGCGTGCGCACCTTCTTCCGCATGCCGGACGTGGTGGCGGTGGCGCTGGGGGGCGGCACCATCGTGCGCGACGACCCCTTCGCCATCGGCCCCGACAGCGTCGGCTTCCGCCTGCTGGAGAAGGCGCGCGTGGCCGGCGGCGACACGCTGACGCTCACCGATGTCGGCGTCCGTCTCGGCCGGCTCGACCTCGGCGATGCCGCGCGGCTGGCGGACGTGCCGCTCGCGCTCACCAATGCCGCGCAGGACTGGATCGCCGGCCGGCTCGCCGATCTCGTCGACCGGATGAAGACCAGCGGCGGCGACCTGCCGGTCATCGCCGTGGGCGGGGGCGCCTTCCTGGTGCCGGACAGCCTCCCCGGCGTTTCCACCGTCATCAAGGTGGAGCATGCCGGCGTCGCCAATGCGGTGGGCGCGGCGATGTCGCAGGTCAGCGGCGAGAGCGAGCGCATCTTCTACGGCGTGCCGCGCGAGCAGGCGATCGGCGAGACGCTGGCGGCCGCCCGCGCGCAGGCCGTCGCCGCCGGCGCGGCGCAGGAAACGCTCGCCGTGCTGGACATCGAGGACACGCCGATGTCCTACATTCCCGGCGATCCGCTGCGCGTGCGGGTCCGTGTCGTCGGCGACCTCGCGGGCTGACCGCCGCGCGCGGGACGCAGCAACAACAAGGGAAGGGACAGGACATGGCGCCGTCACCGCAGCAATTCGCCAGCGACAATTACGCCGGCATCTGTCCGGAAGCCTGGGCGGCCATGGCGCGCGCCAATGACGGCTCCTGCGTCGCCTATGGCGACGACGAATGGACCAGCGAGGCGGCGGACGCCTTCCGCGACCTCTTCGCCACCGATTGCGACGTGTTCTTCGTCTTCAACGGCACGGCGGCGAACTCGCTGGCGCTGGCCTCGCTCTGCCAGTCCTTCCACAGCGTCATCTGCGCAGCGTCGGCCCATGTCGAGACGGATGAGTGCGGCGCGCCGGAGTTCTTCTCCAACGGCTCCAAGCTGCTGGTCGCCCCGCCCGGCACCTCCAAGCTGACGCCGGAGATGATCCGCGCGCTGGCCACCAGCCGCTCGGACATCCACTTCCCCAAGGCGCGCGTGGTGACCATCACCCAGCCGACGGAAACCGGGCTGGTCTACAGCCTCGGCGAGATCCGCGCGATCGCCGCGCTGTGCCGCGAGCTGGGGCTGAAGCTGCACATGGACGGGGCGCGCTTCGCCCATGCCTGCGCGAGCCTTGGCTGTTCACCGGCCGAGATGACCTGGCAGGCGGGGGTGGATGTGCTGTGCTTCGGCGGCACCAAGAACGGCATGGCGGTCGGCGAGGCGGTCATCTTCTTCGACCGCACGCTGGCGGCGGATTTCGACTATCGCTGCAAGCAGGCCGGGCAGCTCGCCTCCAAGATGCGCTTCCTCTCCGCGCCATGGATCGGCCTTTTGCAGACCGGTGCCTGGCTGCGCAATGCCGAGCACGGCAATGCCTGCGCGGCACGGCTGGCCGAAGCGGTCGGCACGATCAAGGGTGTCGAACTGCTGTTCCCGGTCGAGGCGAACTCGGTCTTCGTCAAGGCCCCGGAGCCGGTGCTGGCGGAACTGCGCGCGCGCGGCTGGCGCTTCTACACCTTCATCGGCGGCGGCGCCCGCTTCATGTTCGCCTGGGATGCCGATCCCCAGCGCGTGGAGCAGCTCGCCACCGACATAAGCGAGGCTGCGCGCCTGCACGCGGCCTAGCCGCTAGAGCAAGGGCTCCAGCCGGTGCACCAGCGCGAGCAGCGCCGCATCGGCGCCGCGCGGTCCCGTGAACTGCAGCCCGACGGGAAGCCCGCCCTCACGGCGGCACGGCACCGAGACGCTCGGCGCGCCGGTGAGATTGGCGTGGGTGAGGGTCAGGATTTCGTCGTCCCCCTCCGCGCTCAGCGCCGGGTCGCTGTCGGGTGCCGTGAACGGCACGGTCGGGGCAAGCAGGGCATCGACCCGCGCGAAAACGCCGTCCAGTTCCGCCGTCCAGCGCTCCTGCTGCTGCCTTGCCGCGAGATAGCGCAGCGCGGGCAGGTCCATGCCGGCGCGGATCTGCGCCGCCGTGCCCGGTGCGTAGCCGGCTTCCCCCTGCTGGAAGAGCGGCGCATGCACCAGCGCCGCCTCCGGCAGCAATATGTCGAGCAGCGCCGCCGCCATCGCCTCGGGCGCGGCAAGATCGATGTCGACGATCTCGATCCCCACCTCGTGCAGACGCCGCAGCGCCGCCTCGGTGGAGATGCGCACCTCCGGCCGCACCGCCGGATGGTCCCACTGGCGGCGCGCGACGCCGAGACGGATAGTGCCGGTGTGCGCCATGCCATCGGCCGGTGCCGGTGCCAGCGCATCCAGCGCCAGCGCCACGTCATCGGCGCTCCGGCCCAGCAGGCCGAGATGATCGAGGCTGGCCGACAGCGGGTAGACGCCTTCCAGCGCCAGCAGGCCGAAGCTCGGCTTCAGCCCGACAATGCCGCAATAGGCCGCCGGCGCGCGCACCGAGCCACCCGTGTCGGTGCCCAGCGCCAGCGGCACGATGCCTGCCGCCACCGCCGCCGCCGATCCCCCGCTCGATCCCCCCGCGGTGCGGGAAGGATCGAACGGATTGTTGGTCTGTCCGAAGGCGGGGTGGGCGATGCCATAGGCGAATTCCAGCAGGTTGGTCTTGCCGAACACGATCGCGCCGGCCTGCCGCAGGCGCCGCACGCAGTCCGCGTCCTGCGTCGCGACACGCGGGGGCAGTGCCTTGGTGGCGTAGCTGGTAGCTACCCCGGCGACGTCGATGATGTCCTTGATGGCGACCGGGATGCCGTGCAGCGGGCCCCTGCCCTCGCCGCGGGCGAGTTCGCCGGTGGCCTGCTCCGCCTGTGCCAGCACCGCCTCGGTCATCGGGTCGATGAAGGCGTTGAGCCGGGGTTCCCAGTCGTGCAGCCGCTCCATGGCGCGGCGGCAGACGTCGACCGGCGTGAAGCGGCCGGTGCGATACCCTTCCGCCAGTGCGCGGACCGACAGGAAGGGTGAAGGTTCGGCCATGTCGCGCGCTCCCGCTATGCGCCCTTACGACTAGGCGCGCGCGAATGCGCCGGCAATGAGGACTGCAGTCACCAGGCCGGCGCGGGAGGGCAGGGAAGCGGCAGGGCACGCCCTGCCGCGCGCACCCTCAGACCAGCTCGAAGCGGATGTCCTGCTGGCCTTCCAGCAGCGTCTTGCGGCCGAGCGTGTAGAGGTTCTCCAGCCCTTCGGTGAGGGTGAGGAAGTGGTTGCCGGACAGCGGGCCCGCCTTGGAGGCGAAGGCGACATTGCCATAGGCGAGCAGCAGCTCGGTCTCCGACACGCCGCCGGGATAGAGCACCACCTGCCCCGGCGAGGGATAGCAGGTGTTGTTCTCGAAGCTGACGCCGAAATCGAGATCGCCCAGCGGCACCCACACGCCCTCCCCGCTCCAGCGCACATGGATGATCTTGCTGACGAACGGCATGCGCGCCTTGAAGGCGGCGACCGTCTTCGGGGCCGCCTTCTCTTCAAGATGGCCGAAGAAGGTGTAGGGGCCGGCCGTCACTTTCACGCGGGTCATTGGGTCTCTCCGATACGCTCAGGGTCGAGATGGTCGATGAAGTCGGCGAGCACGCGCGCGCCGGCCTCGATGTCCTCCGGCGCGGCATATTCCGCGGGATTGTGGCTGATGCCGTCGCGGCAGCGCACGAACAGCATCGCGAAGGGAAGGCGGCCCGAGAAGGCCATGGCGTCGTGGCCTGCCCCGCTCGGCATAAGGCGCGGCGGCAGGCCCTGCCGGGCCATCGCCTCGGCCAGCGCGGCCTGAAGCCGGCCGTCGCAGGGCGCCGCCGTTTCCTCGTAGCCGATCTCGACCTCAGCGGCTACGCCCCGGCGTGCGGCGATGTCGGCGATGGCCGCGCGCAGCCGCGCGAGCGTCGCATGGCGCGTGCCGTTGTCGGGGCTGCGCAGATCCAGCGTGAAGGCGACCGCGCCCGGCACCGTGTTGGTCGCCGCGTTCTCCACCTCCAGCCGCCCGACGGTGGCGACCATGTCCGGAGTGGTAAGGCCGAGGCCTTCGACTTCCAGCACCATCTCGGCGCTGGCGGCCAGCGCATCGCGGCGCAGCGCCATCGGCACGGTGCCGGCATGGCCGCTCTCGCCCGTGACGCGCACGCGGCCCCGGCTGGCGCCGTTGATCGCCGTGACCACAGCGACCGCGAGGCCTTCCTGCTGGAGCACCGGCCCCTGCTCGATATGCAGTTCGACATAACCGAGCATGGCGCGGGGATCGCGCGCCTCCGCGGCTATGCGCGCGGGATCGCAGCCAAAGGCGAGAAGCGCCTCCCGGCGCGAGACGCCGTCCGCGTCGCGCTCGTCCAGCATCGCCGGGTCGAACCGTCCCGCCAGCGCCCGCGAACCGCCGAGCGTGCTGGCAAAGCGCACGCCCTCCTCGTCGCCGAACGCCACCACCTCGATGGCGAAGGGCCGCCGCCGTCCCGCCTGCGAGAGCCGGCGCACCACTTCTATGCCGGTGACCACGCCGAGCATGCCGTCAAAGCGCCCGGCATGGCGCACCGTGTCGATATGCGAGCCGATGAGCAGTGTCCGCGCTGCCGGGTCGGCTCCCTCATAGCGGCCGACCACATTGCCGGTGGCGTCGATCCGCACGGCCATGCCGGCTTCTTCCATCCACGCGGCGACGAGATCGGCGGCGCGGCGATGGGCGGGGGAGAGATAGAGGCGGGTGAGGCGGTGCGGCTCGTCGGTCAGCGCGGCGAGCGCGTCGAGGCGCCCGGCGATCAGTGTTCCCATACCCTCGCTCATGGCAGCGACGCCCACTGGGCGAGCGCGTGGCGCTCCTCCGGGGTGATCTCGGAGACGTTGTTGGGCGGCATGGCGTTGGTGCGCCCGGCATAGAGGCCGATCACCGGCTTCCATCGCTCCACCTCCTCGGCCGTGTCGAAGCGCACATCCTTCGGCGCAACGGTGAGACCCGGCCAGGCCGGCGTCGCGGCGTGGCACATGGCGCAGCGCCCCTGCACGATGCCGACGATCTCCTCCGGCGCGGCCGGCAGCCCCGCCACCTCCGCGCGATCGGGCAGCGCCGCGAGCCCCAGCGCCTCGCGCGCCGCAGGAGCCGAGAGGGCGGAGATGGCCATGGCGGCAATGATGCACAGCGCCGCGACGCCCCAGGTCCACCACGGATCGCCCTTGCCGGCGTGGCGTATGTTGTAGAACACCCGCACCAGCGCGCCCGCCACCAGCACCAGCCCGACGATGACGAAGGCATAGGGCGAGGTGAACACCAGCGCGAAATGGCTGGACAGCATCAGGAACAGCACCGGCAGCGTCAGGTAGTTGTTGTGGGTCGAGCGCGTCTTGGCCTGCTTGCCATAGGCCGGGTTCGGCGAGCGCCCGGCAACCAGATCGGCGATCACCTTGCGCTGGTTCGGCATGATGTTGAGGAACACGTTGCCCACCATCATCGTGCCGATCAGCGCGCCGGTATGGATCAGCGCGCCGCGCCCGGAGAACATGTGCTGGTAGAACCACGCCATGAACACGATGAACACGAAGCCGACGGCGGCCAGCGCCATCTCGTGCTTCGCCAGCGGGGAGCGTACCAGCCCGTCATAGACCAGCCAGCCGACCAGCAGCGAGCCGAGGCCGATCCCGGCCGCGGTCAGCGGCGTCAGCACGCGCACGGAAGGGTCGATGAGATAGAGCTCGGCGCCGAGATAATAGATCCAGCCCAAAAGGAAGATGCCGCTCAGCCAGGTGCTGTAGGCCTGCCATTTGTGCCAGATCAGATGATCGGGCAGGCGCTCGGGCGCGACGAGATATTTGCGCACCTGGTAGAAGCCGCCGCCATGCACCTCCCAGGCTTCCCCGCCCTTGCCGGCCGGAATCTCCGGAATGGCGCGCAGCGCCGCGTCGAGATGCATGAAATAGAAGGACGAGCCGATCCACGCGATGCCGGCGGTGATGTGGGTCCATCGCGTGACGAGGGACACCCATTCGACGACGACGCTTTCCATGCGACACTCCTCCGCGGCAGACCGGTTAGGAATAGCGCAAGCGCGGCCTTGCGGTAGCATCCGAAAGCGCAGAGGACTTTCAACCGATCGGGAAAAATCGCGGCGGCCGGCCGGCAGGCGGGGCCGTGCCGCGTTTGACGCTCGAAAGACCTTCCCCGATTGATTGAAAGTGCCGGCGCGCGGGAAGGCTATTCTGCCAGCCGGGAACGACAGGCAGGAGGCGCCGCATGGGACGACTGACGACACATGTGCTGGACACGACGCGCGGCACGCCCGCGCGGGGCGTGCGCATCGAGCTGCAGCGCGCGATCGGCGCCGGCTTCGAGACCCTCGCCGAGGTCCACACCAATCAGGACGGGCGCTGCGACCGGCCGCTGCTGGAGGGAGACGCGCTGACACCGGGCACCTACCAGCTGCTGTTCCATATCGGCGCTTATTTCCGCGCCGGCGGCGGGGCGGACGCCTCGCCCTTCCTCGACATCGTGCCGGTCCGCTTCGCCGTCGCGGCGGGGGCGGGGCATTACCACGTTCCGCTCGTGGTGACGCCCTGGAGCTATTCGACCTATCGCGGGAGCTGAGCCGATGACGACCTCCGACTACCCCCGCGACATGGTCGGCTATGGCCGCACGCCGCCTTTCGCCGACTGGCCGGGCGGCGCGCGGGTCGCCGTTCAGTTCGTCATCAATTACGAGGAAGGCGGCGAGAACAACATCCTGCACGGGGATGCCGCGTCGGAAGCTTTCCTGTCGGAAATCGTCGGCGCCCAGCCCTGGCCGGGCGAGCGGCACATGAACATGGAGTCGATCTATGAGTTCGGCTCGCGCGCCGGCTTCTGGCGGCTGCACCGCCTGTTCACGCAGCGCGCCATCCCCGTCACCGTCTATGGCGTCGCCACGGCGATGATGCGCAACCGCGAGGCGGTCGCGGCGATGAACGAGGCCGGCTGGGAGATCGCCAGCCACGGGCTGAAATGGATCGACTACCGCTCGTTTCCCGCCGACGCCGAAGCCGCCGACATCGCGGAGGCGGTGCGCCTGCACACTGAAGTCACCGGCGCGCGCCCGCTCGGGCTCTATCAGGGCCGCACCTCGGTCAACACGCTGCGCCTCGGCATGGAGGAAGGCGGCTTCCTCTATCTCGCCGATTCCTATGCCGACGAACTGCCCTATTGGCTGGAAGGTCCGCGCGGTCCCCAGCTCGTCGTGCCCTACACGCTCGACGCCAACGACATGCGCTTTGCCACGCTGCAGGGCTTCAATTCCGGCGACCAGTTCTTCGCCTATCTCAAGGACAGTTTCGACCTGCTCTATGCCGAGGGCGGCGACGCGCCGAAGATGCTGTCGGTCGGCCTGCATTGCCGGCTGGTCGGGCGGCCCGGCCGCGCGGCGGCGCTGGCGCGCTTCCTCGACTATGTGCAGGGCCACGACCACGTGTGGCTGGCGACACGGCTCGACATCGCCCGCCACTGGATCCGCCATCACCCGCCGGCCGGCGGCTGGCAGCCGAGCCGGCTGACCCGCGCCCTTTTCGTCGAGCGCTTCGGCGGCATCTATGAGCATTCGCCGTGGATTGCCGAACAGGCGTACGACGCCGGGCTGTCGCCGGCCGCCGACACGGCCGAGGGTCTTGCCGCGATGATGGCGGCAGCGGCCGCGCGTGGCACGCCCGCGCAGAAGCGCGCGCTGATCCTCGCCCATCCCGATCTCGCGGGAAGGCTGGCGCTGGCGAAGCAGCTGACCGCCGAATCGACCGGCGAACAGGCCGGCGCCGGGCTGGACCGGCTGTCGCCCGACGAGCTCGCCCGCTTCACCGCGCTGAACGAGGCCTATCGCGCGCGGTTCGGCTTCCCCTTCATCATGGCGGTGAAGGGCAAGAGCAAGGCCGACATCCTCGCCGCCTTCGAGCGTCGGCTGGACAATTCGCCGGCGCAGGAAGAGGCGACCGCGCTGGCCGAGATCGACCGCATCGCGCTTCTGCGCCTCACCGACCTGCTGGCCTGACGCCCCCTCCCCGAAAGGAAAGGGCCGCCTTCCCTCGCGGGTTGGCGGCCCTGCTTCCCCGGCCGGGATGTTCTCAGCCGGCGATGGCCCGCTTCATCGGCCGGCCGGCAATATAGGTCTCCGCCACCGCGCGGTCGTCGCCGAGGATCTGCAGCAGGAACAGCTCCTCCGCCAGCGTGCCGACACGCTCGGCGCGCAGCCGCATCGCCGGCGTGGCGCGGGCATCGAGCACCACGAGATCGGCATCGTGCCCCGGCGCGATGCTGCCGATCCGGTCCCCGAGGCCGAGCGCGAGCGCATTGCCGCGCGTCGCCCAGTGGAAGGCGGCCAGAGGGTGCATGTTCTGCCCGCGCAGCTGCAGCACCTTGTAGCCCTCGTTCAGCGTCTGCAGCAGCGAATAGGAGGTGCCGCCGCCGACATCGGTCGCCACGCCGCACACCACGCCGGCCGCGCGCAGCCCGGCGGCATCGAACAGGCCGGAGCCGAGGAAGAGATTGGAGGTCGGGCAGAAGATGGCGCGCGTGCCGGTCTCCGCCATGCGGGCAATCTCGCGCGGCTCCAGATGCAGGCAGTGCCCCATCAGCGTGCGGGGCCCCAGCAGGCCGACGCTCTCATAGACATCGAGATAGTCGCGTGCCTGCGGATAGAGCTCGCGCGTATAGGCGATCTCGGCGAGGTTCTCGCTCAGATGGGTCTGGATATGCAGGTCCGGGTGCTCGCCCGCCAGCGCCCCTGCCAGCGCCAGCTGCTCGGGGCTCGAGGTGATGGCGAAGCGCGGGGTGATGGCGTAGCGCAGCCGCCCCTTGCCGTGCCAGCGCGCGATCAGCGCCTTGCTCTCGTCATAGCCGGACTGCGCGGTGTCGCGCGCGCCCTCGGGGGCATTGCGGTCCATCATCACCTTGCCGGCGATCAGCGCCATGTCGCGCGTGGCGGCGGCGGAAAACAGCGCTTCCGCGCTGGCCGCATGCGCCGAGGCGAAGGCGCAGGCGGTGGTGGTGCCATGCGCGACGAGCTGGTCGAGAAAGGCGCCAGCCATCCGCGCGGCATGGTCGACATCGCTGTAGCGGCTCTCTTCGGGGAAGGTGTAGCGGCTCAGCCAGTCCAGCAGCTGCGCGCCCCAGCTAGCGATCACCTGCACCTGCGGGAAGTGAATATGCGGGTCGATGAAGCCGGGCAGGATGAGATTGGGCCGATGGTCGAGCTCGGGCACGCCCTCGGCGAGCGCCTGAGCGCGCAGCTCGGCATAGGTGCCGACGGCGCGGATCACGCCCGCATCGATGAGGATCGCGCCATCCTCGATGTAGCGATGATTGTCGTCGCTCTCGGCGGGGTCGGCGTGGAAGGTGAGAACGCGGCCGCGCAGCAGGGACCTGGTCATCGTGTCTCGGATCTCAATCGACAAGGAGGACGGAAGGAGCGGGGGTGGGCATCTCGACGGGAGCGCAAGACGGCGCCAGCAGGCAAGAGAGGATTTCCGCCGCGGCGAAGGCGGCGATCACCTCCGGCCGCTTGTCGCGCGGGAACGACGTCGCGATCGGGCACACCAGCGCCTGCGCGTCCACACCCTCGCGGGCGGCATGGTTGAGAAACGTCGCCCGCTTGGAGCGGCTGCCGATCATGCCGGCATAACCGGCATCGCCACGCCTCAGAACCTCGACCGCCAGCATGAAATCCAGCGCGTGGTCATGTGTGAGGATGACATAGGCGGCCCCGGCAGGCGCGGCGCGGATTTCCGCGAGCGCCAGTTCGTCCGCCCGCGTATCGATGAGGCGCGGCGACAAGGGCAGCGGCGACAGCGCCACCGCCAGCGCGCGGCCGACATGGCCGGCGCCAAAAATCAGCACCGGCCGGCCGGGTGCGGGTGGGGACGGCGGCGAACGGTCGAAGCCGAGTTCCACCCGCCCGCCACAGCACTGGCCGATCTCCGGGCCGAGCGGAATATCCAGGCTGGCGGTGGTCTCGCCGCGCGCCAGCATCTGCCGGGCACGGTCGATGGCCATATATTCGAGATGGCCGCCGCCGATGGTGCCGCTGACGGCGTCCCGCCCGACGAACATCTCCGCCCCCTCCTCGCGCGGGGTGGAG
>QFQD01000101.1 GCA_003241485.1 Ancylobacter novellus | reverse complement strand
GCCTGATGACGGTCGGCAGCCTCGACAAAACGTCCCATCTGGCACCTCCGAAGCAGTGCCTAAACTTAGCATAATCAGGGGTTTTCACACAGCCTCGGGATGGAAGCGGACATCGACATCAAATATGTCTACGTCACCTGCCGACACGTCCTCATCACCACCCGAAAGAGAGCCCGCCTCATGAAGTCACGCGCCGCCGTTGCCTGGGAAGCCAAGAAGCCCCTGACCATCGAGACCATCGAGATCGGCGGACCCAAGCCCGGCGAGGTGCTGGTCGAGATCATGGCGACGGGCGTGTGCCACACCGACGCCTATACGCTGGACGGGCTGGATTCGGAGGGCAAGTTCCCCGCCATCCTCGGCCATGAGGGCGCGGGCATCGTGCGCGAGGTCGGCGCGGGCGTCACCTCCTTGAAGGTCGGCGACCATGTCATTCCGCTCTACACGCCGGAATGCCGGCAGTGCAAAACCTGCCTGTCGCAGCGCTCCAACCTGTGCACCTCGATCCGCGCCACACAAGGCCAGGGCCTGATGCCGGACCGCACCACGCGCTTCTCCTGCGAGCGGGTCGGCGGCCAAAGCGGCGAGATCTTCCACTATATGGGCTGCTCGACCTTCTCGAACTTCACCGTGCTGCCGGAAATCGCGCTGGCGAAGGTGCGCGAGGACGCCCCCTTCGACAAGATCTGCTACATCGGCTGCGGCGTCACCACCGGCATCGGCGCGGTGGTCTACACCGGCAAGGTGTGGCCGGGCGCCAATGTCGTGGTGTTCGGCCTCGGCGGCATCGGGCTCAACGTGATCCAGGGCGCACGCATGGTCGGCGCCGACAAGATCATCGGCGTCGACATCAACCCGGCCAAGGTCGAGATGGCGAAGAAGTTCGGCATGACCGACTTCATCAACCCGCTCGAGGTCGGCAATGACAAGGTGGTCCAGGCCATTCAGGACCTCACCGATGGCGGTGCCGACTTCACCTTCGACTGCACCGGCAATGTCAACGTCATGCGCCAGGCGCTGGAAGCGTGCCATCGCGGCTGGGGCACCTCCATCGTCATCGGCGTCGCGCCTGCGGGGGCGGAAATCTCCACCCGGCCGTTCCAGCTGGTGACGGGGCGCAACTGGCGCGGCTCTGCCTTCGGCGGCGCGCGCGGGCGCACCGACGTGCCGAAGATCGTCGACTGGTACATGGAGGGCAAGATCAACATCGACGACCTCATTACCCACACCATGCCGCTGGACGAGATCAACACCGCCTTCGACCTGATGCACGAAGGCAAGTCCATCCGCTCCGTGGTGATCTACTGATGAGCGGGGCGATGGAGACCGTCTCCAAGGCGAAGTCGCATGGTGGCGTGCAGGGCGTGTACCGGCACGAATCCACCACAACCGGCACGCCGATGACCTTCGCGGTGTTCGTTCCGCCGCAGGCCGCAAACGGGCCGGTGCCGGTGCTGTGGTATCTGTCCGGCCTCACCTGCTCCCATGCCAATGTCATGGAGAAGGGTGAGTACCGCGCCGCCGCCGCCCGGCACGGCGTCATCATCGTCGCGCCCGACACCAGCCCGCGCGGCGCGGAGGTACCGGACGAGCCGGACAACTGGCAGTTCGGCTCCGGCGCCGGCTTCTATCTCGACGCGACGCAGGCGCCCTATGCCCGTCACTACCGGATGTATTCCTACATCGTCGAGGAACTGACCGCGCTCATCGCCGCCGAGTTCCCCGCCGATATGAGCCGGCAGGGCATCTTCGGCCATTCCATGGGCGGGCACGGGGCGCTGACCATCGCGCTGAAGCACCCGGACCGTTTTGCCAGCTGCTCGGCCTTCGCGCCGATCGCGCAGCCCTCGACGGCGGACTGGTCGCGGCCGGCGCTGGAGAAATATCTCGGCGCCGACCCATCGAGCTGGCGTGCCTATGACGCGGTCGCGCTGATCGAGGATGGCAAGCGCTTTCCGGAATTTCTCGTCGACCAGGGTTTGGCGGACCCGTTCCTGGAAACCGGCCTGCGCCCGCAGCTGCTGGCCGACGCCTGCCGGGCGGCCGGCATCCCGCTCGCGCTCAATCTGCGCGAGGGATACGACCACTCCTACTATTTCATCTCCACCTTCATGGCCGATCATATCGCCTGGCACGCGAAGCGCCTCGGCCTCTAGAGCCGCGGCGGCGCCTTCCTTCCGCCGAAGCCGGCGGGAAACCTGACGAGCGGCGGCCGACCGGGACCGGTTCCGGCCGCCGCCGCGCGCCGCGCCGTGTCCCTCAACTGTCATCTGGCTCCCGCAACTGCCCGATTGGCGATCTCGGCCGGCAGAGCACGGCCTGCAACGGCCTCCCCAGCAGTATCGGCCCACGGTTTCGGCGTGCGCTATGGCACGGCGCCCTTGCTGCATTGCACGCAAACGAAGGTTCAACTCTTTCGTTTTATGACCGTTGCCGACCAACGAAGTTTCATATAGCGTCAATATGAAGATAAAAACGAAAGCGCACCCAACGTAACGAGATGCGCATTCCGGGAGAGACGTCAGGTGGCAGATCGCGCACTGGACGAGACTTATGACCTCGCCATCATCGGTGGCGGCGTAAATGGCTGTGGCATCGCCCGCGACGCCGCCGGGCGTGGCCTTTCAGTCGTGCTGTGCGAGCAGGGCGACTTCGCCGGCGCCACCTCCTCGGCTTCCACCAAGCTGATCCATGGCGGCCTGCGCTATCTCGAACATTACGAGTTCCGGCTGGTGCGCGAGGCGCTGATGGAGCGCGAGGTGCTGTGGGCCATCGCCCCGCACATCATCCGCCCGCTGCGCTTCGTGCTGCCCCATCACAAGGGCCTGCGCCCCGCCTGGCTGCTCCGGCTCGGCCTGTTCCTCTACGACCACCTCGGCGGGCGCAAATTGCTCCCCGCCACCCGCACGTTGGATCTTTCCCGCGATCCCGCCGGCGCGCCGTTGCGCGAGGGCTATCATCGGGCGTTCGAATATTCCGACTGTTGGGTCGAGGACAGCCGCCTCGTCGTGCTGAACGCGCTCGACGCGGCCGAGCGCGGCGCCGACATCCGCCCGCGCACCCGGGTCATCGGGGCGACACGCGCGGCCGATCACTGGCAGGTGGAGATCGAACAGGACGGGGAACGCAGCACCGTCCGGGCGAAGGTGCTGGTCAATGCGGCCGGCCCGTGGGTGCATGAGGTTCTGGCACGCGTCGTCCGCATCAATTCGCCGGCTAATGTCCGTCTCGTGCAGGGTAGCCACATCGTGGTGCGCAAGCTCTACGAGCACGACCGCGCCTATATCTTCCAGAACGCGGACGGGCGGATCATCTTCGCCATCCCCTATGAGCGCGACTTCACCCTGATCGGCACGACCGACCGCGACTACAAGGGCGCACCGCACGAGGTGAAGGCGAGCGCGGAGGAGATCGCCTATCTCTGCGCGGCAGCGAGCGAATATTTCAAGGCTCCGGTAAGCCCGGACCAGGTGGTGTGGACCTATTCCGGCGTACGCCCGCTCTATGACGATGGCGCCTCCAAGGCCCAGGAAGCCACCCGCGACTATGTGCTGGAGATGGAGGAGGCCGAAGGCCAGCCGCCCATGCTCTCGGTGTTCGGCGGCAAGATCACCACCTATCGCCGCCTCGCCGAGCATGCGCTCTCGAAGCTCGCGCCGTTCCTGCCGGGCGCGTCCAAGGCTTCCTGGACCGGAAAGGAGCCGCTGCCCGGCGGCGATTTCGCCGTGCACGACCAGCCCCGCATCCTTGCCCAGTTGAAGCGCGCTCACCCGTGGCTGAGCGAGGCGCTGGCCCATCGGCTGGTCATCGCCTACGGCACACGCGCCCTGCGCCTGCTCGACGGCGCGCGCAGCGCCGCCGATCTCGGCCGCGTCTTCGGCGCCGACCTGACGGAGGCCGAGGTTCGCTATCTCATGCGCGAGGAATGGGCCCGCACGGCCGAGGACGTGCTCTGGCGCCGCTCGAAGCTTGGTCTGCGTTTCACACGCGAGGAAATCGACGCTCTGGACGCCTTCATGCTGACGCACCACGCACCCTATCGCCTCACTTCCGCCGCCGACAGAAGCGGAGCCGCGCGATGACGCTGGAACTGCGCAATCTCAGTCGGAGCGTCAACGGCGTCCCGCACATACGCGACGTGTCGCTGCGGCTGGAGAATGGCAGCCTCAACGTGCTGCTCGGTGCCACGCTCGCGGGCAAGACCAGCCTGATGCGGCTGATGGCGGGTCTCGACGCGCCGACTTCCGGCCAGGTGCTGGTCGACGGGCAGGATGTCACCGGCGTGCCGGTGAAGAAGCGCAGCGTCGCCATGGTCTACCAGCAGTTCATCAACTACCCCTCACTGAGCGTGTACGAGAACATCGCCTCGCCGCTGCGGATCCAGCGGCTGCCGAGCGCGGAGATCGAAGCGCGCGTCACCGAGGCGGCGCGGCTCATGAAGCTGGAGCCTTACCTGGAGCGCCAGCCGCTGGCGCTTTCCGGCGGCCAGCAGCAGCGCACCGCCATCGCCCGCGCTCTGGTAAAGCGCGCCAGCCTCGTGCTGCTCGACGAGCCGCTGGCCAATCTCGACTACAAGCTGCGCGAGGAACTGCGCGAGGAGCTGCCGCGCATCTTCGCCTCGACCGGCGCCGTGTTCGTCTATGCGACGACCGAACCGACCGAAGCACTGCTGCTCGGCGGCAATACCGCGACGCTGATGCAGGGTGCCGTCACCCAGTTCGGCCCCACCGCGAGCGTGTACCGGCACCCGGCGGACCTTGCCACCGCGCGTGTGTTCTCCGATCCGCCGCTCAACACGATGCGCGTGACCAAGTCGAACGGCGTGGCACTGCTGGAAAGCGGCGCCGTCGTGCCGGCGACGGGCATGCTGGCGGGTGTGCCGGACGGCGTCTACACGATCGGCGTGCGGGCGCACCATCTGCAGGTCGAGACGGTCGCTCATGCCGAGAAGAGCGTGCATGAGGCGGGGCTGATCCGGCTCGGCGCGGTGGTCGCCGTCACCGAAGTCACGGGTTCGGAGAGCTTCCTGCACATGGACATGGGCGCGGAGCGGCTGACCGCGCTGGTGCCGGGCGTGCACCGCCTCGAGCCGGAAGAGCCGGTCGAGGTGCTGATCGATCCGCGCCACATCCTGCTGTTCGACGCCAATGGGCGCAGCCTCGGCGAAGACGCCGGCGCGTCCCTCGCAGCGGCCGGTTGAGGAGGGCGAGATGGCCAGTATCACGCTAGACGGTCTTGCTCACGCCTACCGCCCCGACCCGAAGGGGCCGCAGGACTATGCGCTGAAGGAAATCAACCATGTCTGGCGGCAGGGCGGAGCCTATGCGCTGCTGGGGCCGTCGGGCTGCGGCAAGACCACCCTGCTCAACATCATTTCCGGGCTGGTGACGCCCTCGCATGGCCGCGTGCTGTTTGACGGGCGCGACGTGACCAACCTGCCGACCGAGGACCGCAACATCGCGCAGGTGTTCCAGTTCCCCGTGGTCTACGACACCATGACGGTGCGCGAGAACCTCGCCTTCCCGCTGAAGAACCGGCATGTGCCGCGCGACGAGATCACCCGCCGCGTCGAGGAGATCGCCAGCCGGCTCAACATGAGCTCGGTGCTCGACCGCAAGGCCTCGAACCTCACGGCCGATGCGAAGCAGAAGATCTCCCTCGGGCGGGGCTTGGTGCGCTCCGACGTCGCCGCCATCCTGTTCGACGAGCCGCTCACCGTCATCGACCCACATCTCAAATGGCAGCTGCGCTCGACGCTGAAGGAACTGCACCGCTCGCTCGATCTCACCATGATCTATGTGACGCACGACCAGACCGAGGCGTTGACCTTCGCCGACACGGTGGTGGTGATGCATGACGGCGCCGTGGTGCAGACCGGCACGCCGGAAGAGCTGTTCGAGCGCCCGGCGCACACTTTCGTCGGCCATTTCATCGGCTCGCCGGGCATGAACGTGCTGCCGGCCCGTGTCGAGGGACGCACCGCCCATGTCGGCACTGTCGCCATCGCGCTGGACCGCGCCTATCCCGGCCTGCCCGCCTCGGAGCGGATCGAACTCGGCGTGCGGCCGGAATTTGCCACGCTCGCCCCGGCCGGCACGGGACTCCCGGTGAAGGTGAAGCGGATCGACGACATTGGCCGCGCCCGCATCGCCCGCATCGAGATCGCCGGACAGCCGGCGGCGGCAATGATCCCGGAGGGTCTCGCCCTCAATGGCGACGAGGCGGGCCTCAAGCTCGATCCGAGGCAGATCCACATCTATGCCGGCGGGGTGCTGGTGCCCGGTGAACCCGCACGGCGCGAGGGAGGCGTGTGATGGAAAAGCCCGTCAACAACCGCGCCTGGTGGTTGGTCGCCCCGGTCTTCGCCATCGTCGCTTTCTCGGCCATCGTGCCGATCATGACGGTGGTGAATTATTCGGTTCAGGACACCTTCGGCAACAACCAGTTCTTCTGGAACGGCCTGGGCTGGTTCCAGGAACTGCTCGACCCCTCCACCGAGCTGGGCGGCCGTTTCTTCGACGCGCTGTGGCGTAACCTGGTCTTCTCCGCCGTGATCCTCGCCATTGAGGTGCCGCTCGGCATCCTCGTCGCGCTGTGCATGCCGCGCGAGGGCTGGAAGGTCGCCGCGACGCTGGTGCTGATGGCGCTGCCGCTGCTGATCCCATGGAATGTGGTGGGCACCATCTGGCAGGTCTTCGCCCGCGCCGATATCGGCCTGCTCGGCTTTGGGCTGAACTGGCTCGGCATCGACTACAACTACACCGGCGACACGGTGTCGGCGTGGATCACCATCGTGGTGATGGATGTCTGGCACTGGACCAGCCTCGTCGCGCTGCTGTGCTATGCCGGCCTGAAGTCGATCCCGGATGCCTATTACCAGGCGGCACGGATCGACGGCGCCTCGCGCTGGGCGATCTTCACCACCATCCAGCTGCCGAAGATGAAGCGCGTGCTGCTGATCGCGGTGCTGCTGCGCTTCATGGACAGCTTCATGATCTATACCGAGCCCTTCGTGCTGACCGGCGGCGGGCCCGGCAACGCCACCACCTTCCTCTCCATCGACCTCGTGAAGCTCGCGCTGGGCCAGTTCGACCTCGGCAAGGCTGCGGCGATGTCGCTGGTCTACAACCTCATCGTGCTCGCCGTGTGCTGGGTGTTCTACACCGTGATGACCCATGCCGGTAGCGAGCGCGCGGACCGGGGAGAGCCGGCATGAACCAGTCCTCGCGCACCGGCGCCTTCATCATGGTGCTGTACCTGATCTTCCTGCTGCTGCCGATCTACTGGCTCGTCAATATGAGCCTGAAGACCAATTTCGAGATCAACACCACGGTCTCGCTCTGGCCGCGCGAGATCACGTTCGAGCATTATATCAAGATCTTCACCGATGCGAGCTGGTACACCGGCTACATCAACTCGCTGACCTATGTGGTGCTCAACACCATCATCTCGATCAGCCTCGCGCTACCGGCCGCCTACGCCTTCTCCCGCTACACCTTCGTGGGCGACAAGCACCTGTTCTTCTGGCTGCTGTCCAACCGCATGGCGCCGCCGGCGGTGTTCGCCCTGCCCTTCTTCAATCTCTATTCGGCCATCGGCCTGTTCGACACGCCCTGGGCGGTCGCGCTGGCACATTGCCTGTTCAACGTGCCGCTCGCGGTGTGGATCCTGGAAGGCTTCATGTCCGGCGTGCCGCGCGAGATCGACGAGACGGCGGCGATCGACGGCTATTCCTTCCCGCGCTTCTTCGTGCGGATTTTCATGCCGCTCATCGCGAGCGGCATCGGCGTGGCCGCCTTCTTCTGCTTCATGTTCTCCTGGGTCGAGCTGTTGCTGGCGCGCACGCTGACCGCCACCAACGCCAAGCCCATCGCGGTGACGATGACCCGCACGGTTTCGGCCGCCGGCATGGACTGGGGCCTGCTCGCCGCGGCGGGCGTGCTCACCATCATCCCCGGCGCCTTGGTCATCTGGTTCGTGCGCAACTACATCGCCAAGGGCTTCGCCCTGGGGCGGGTGTGAGGAGGCCATGATGGAGGACTTCACCGCCCGCCTTGCCGAAAACACCGCCTGGATGGCCTGGACCTGGCAGACGGCCGTGTTCTTTGTCGTCATCGCCAGCCTGCTGCTGGTCTTTACCGTGCTGGCGCTGTGGAAGCCGGAGCGTGCCCGTGTCGGCGTGCTCGGTATTCCCACGACGCGCGGCGACCGCTTCTTCATCACCCTGTTGGGCAGCGCCTTCATCAATCTCGCCTGGCTTGGCCTCGTGGGACCTGAACTGGGCTGGGCTCTCGCGCTCTGCCTTGTCTACGCACTGGCGGTGTTCCGCCTCGTGTGAATTCGCACGCGGCGACAGGCCGCGGCTGTTGGGAAGAAACCGGAGGAATGACCGATGATGCCGTCACGACGCCAAACACGTTACTTGCTCGCCGCGAGCGCCGCGGTTCTGTTTGCCTTCGCCTCACCGGTGCGCGCGGATGAAGCCGCGGCGAAGAAGTGGTTGGACAGCGGCGAGTTTCAGCCGTCGACGCTGTCGAAGGAGGAGCAGCTGAAGGAACTTGAATGGTTCATCAAGGCTGCGGAA